>CAJWBE010000034.1 GCA_913020045.1 uncultured Oleiphilus sp. | reverse complement strand
CAATTCGTGTTGTCAACGACTTTTTTAGCCGCCTTGAAAATTTCTTTTCAAGCCTTGATCTCTCGATCAAGCAACACATTCTAAGCTCATGATTTACATCATATTAAGGAGCTTAAAACCCCTCTTCAGTAGCGCTTGTTCTAAGCCCTGTCCGTTGAGGAGGTGCGCATTATATAGAGACCAATCTTCCGGTCAACAGCTAATACGACTTTATTTCAAAATAACTTTCGCTATCTTCTTTTTACCTGCCTGAATCACGAACTGACCGCGCACACGCACCTTTAAAGTAGCCTCTACTTTCTTACCATCCACATAGACAGCGCCACGACCCAAGACATCTTTCGCGGCCGCACCGTTCTTCACCAAACCCGACAAGCGCAATACAGCTGAGATAGGCAACTCCTCCTGCCCCTCAGAATCAACCTCCACCTCTGGGACATCATCGGGAATTTCTCCCAGGCCGACCCGGTTGCCGGCAGAGGTATGCGCAGACGCAGCAGACTCCGCATCATGAAAGCGCTCTATAATTTCCCGCGCAAACAGGTCTTTAACCTCTTGCGGGTTGCGCCCACTATCAACACTTGCCTTTAATAGAGATATTTCCTCGAGCGACTTAAAGCTCAGCAACTCATAGTATCTCCAGATCATTGAGTCAGGCATCGATAGCAGCTTGGTATACATTTCGCCCGGCGCATCACTCACACCAACATAATTATTTAGCGATTTAGACATTTTTTGTACGCCATCCAACCCCTCAAGCAGAGGCATTGTAATAATGGTCTGCGGCGCCTGGCCGGCACTTTTTTGGAGCGTACGCCCCATTAGGAGATTAAACTTTTGATCGGTTCCGCCCAGCTCGACATCGGCCTGCATCGCAACTGAATCAAATCCCTGAACTAAGGGATACAAGAACTCATGGATCGCAATTGACTGCTCTCCTTTAAAGCGCTTATTAAAATCATCACGTTCTAACATCCTGGCAACAGTGTACTGGCCAGCTAGCTTGATCATGTCAGCTGCTGACATTTTAGACATCCACTGCGAATTAAATAGGACCGTCGTTTTGTCAGGGTCTAATATTTTGAACACCTGCTCTTTATAGGAACGAGCATTTTCAGCAACCTGCTCTTCCGTCAACGGAGGACGAGTGGCACTTTTACCCGTTGGGTCCCCGATCATTCCGGTAAAATCACCGATCAAGAACAAGACCTCGTGCCCAAGATCTTGAAACTGCTTTAGCTTGTTGATCAGGACTGTATGGCCTAGGTGCAAGTCAGGCGCTGTTGGATCAAAGCCCGCCTTGATTCGCAAAGGCTTACCCGACTCTAGTTTTTTAACCAGATCTTCTTCAACAATTACTTCTTCCGCGCCACGCTTTATTAGCGTTAACGCATCCGCTACGGACGTCATACGGAGCTCTCCGACTTCTTATCTGGCCGCTTACACAGAGCAACCTCGATTAACTAGATGTAACGCACGGCGGAAGACCGCGCGCGAAAAGTGCGGCATTATAACAGTTTTACCGTGCAAGTAAGTCAACAAATACAAGATCTACTTTGCCTGCTTGCAAATGACTCTCTATACTTAAAACAATCGTTAACTCAAAGACATTACACATTGAATTAAAGGCAATAAATTGATTCAGGCATACCCCAAAAAACACATGCTTGCAGCCATCTCGATTGGCGCAGTGCTCACACTTGTATTAGTCATTAGCCCCAGCTCGAAAGTCAACGCAAATAGGACCAGCATTCCCGTCGTGCTTGACACCCTTAAGTCGGACCAATCCGACCTTGAAAGCGAAGCCGTGACACCTGCACTCAGCATTATCGTGAAGGCGCCAGTCGAAAACTGGGATACATTTACCGTCAAAAGTGGCGACACACTATCGAGCCTGTTCTCTAAAGCAGGCTTCAACGATAGGTCGATGTACAATGTGCTAGGTAAAGGAAACAAGAACAAAGAGCTAACCAAAATATTTCCAGGCGAAAAAATCGCGTTCCTCAGCGATTCTGACCAAGCACTTACAAAAGTAAAACTCATTCGCTCTAAACTCGAAAGCGTTTTGCTTGAGCGCGACGATAGCGGTGCATTCAACAGCGAAACCGTAATGCGCGAACCCGAGATCCATACTGCATACAGTGAAGGAATAATAGAAAGCTCGCTATTTTTGGCTGCCCAAGCCGCAGGTTTGAGCCAAAGCCAAATTATGGAGTTCGCTAATATTTTTGGCTGGGATATCGACTTTGTTCTAGATATACGCCAAGGCGATGAATTTAGTTTGGTATATGAAGAGCTTTATTTAGATGGCGAAAAGTATAAAAACGGAAAAATAGTAGCTGCCAGCTTTACCAATCAAGGTAAGAAATATGAAGCAGTGCTTTATCAGCAGCCCAACGGTGTCGCCAATTACTTCACGCCAGACGGCAAAAGCATGCGTAAAGCATTCCTAAGAACACCGGTAGATTTTGCCAGAATTTCGTCTCACTTCAACATGAAACGTAAGCATCCGGTGCTGCATAAAATCAGAGCACACCGAGGCACTGATTATGCCGCCTCCCGAGGCACCCCGATCAAGTCTTCCGGTGATGGCAAGGTAGTCCATGCTGGACGTAAAGGCGGCTACGGGAATACGGTCATTGTTCAACACGGGCAAAAGTTCACAACCCTCTACGCTCACATGAGCAAATTCGGACGAGGCGTTCGCAAAGGGAAGCGCGTTAAGCAAGGCCAAATAATTGGCTATGTTGGCAGCACCGGCCTTGCGTCAGGACCTCACCTCCATTATGAATTTCGCGTTAACGGAGTGCACAAAAACCCCGTGCGAGTAAAGCTACCCCACGCAAATCCAATCCCGCGTAACCAGCTTGCTGACTTTAAGAGTCAAACTAAAGTGCACTTAGCTCAGCTGCACACCTTTAGCGATAGCTATCAAGTCGCACTCAAAGACTAATGCTTGAGACAAAAAATCAATCCGAGATACAGCCAGCTCTGTACATCGGATTGATGTCAGGCACGAGCATCGACGGAATAGATTCGGTCATTGCTCTAATCGGCCCAACGCACTTTGAAATAATCAACAACGATTCAATACCATTCCCAGCCGCAACAAAAGCCAAACTGGCCGAACTGTGCCACGCACAAAATGCGTCTATCAATGAAATGGGCTCCCTCAATACAGAGTGCGGGCGACTACTAGGGCATGCCGTTAAGACCTTGTTAAAAAAATCACAGATAAGTGCTGACGACATATGCGCTATCGGAAGTCATGGACAGACAATCAGGCATGCACCAAAAACTGCCAACCCCTTTAGCATCCAACTTGGCGACGCGAGCGTAATCGCTGAAGAGTGCGGCATCACAACGATTTCCGACTTTAGAATGGCTGACATCGCCAGCGGAGGACATGGAGCGCCGCTTGTACCTGCGTTTCATCATGCAGTCTTTCGCTCAGAAAAGTCGCATCGCGCGATTATTAACATAGGCGGCATCAGCAATATTACACTACTACCCCAAGATTCAAACGCTGACGTTACGGGCTACGACATAGGCCCGGGCAACACGCTGATGGACCAGTGGACGCTCAATAAGACCGGCAAGCCTTTTGATGACAACGGCGCATGGGCCAAGTCTGGCCAAGTCGACACCGCCCTTCTTGAAGCCACACTATCGGAGCCGTACTTTACCGCAAACGGCCCCAAAAGCACTGGGCGAGAACTGTTCAATCTCGAATGGCTAGAAGCCCAGCTAATTAAAACAAACGCCCCTGTTACGGATTGCGACATTCAGGCAACGCTAGCAGAGCTGAGCGCAATTACGATCGCACGCGCCATTAGCGACTCAAGCCCACATGGCGATATCTTAGATGTATACTTATGTGGCGGCGGCGTAAAAAATAGCTACCTCGTTGAAAGAATACAACACCACACCCCCCAAATAGCGCTGCGGACAACTAGCAGCTTAAATATGGACCCCCAATTAGTTGAAGCAGCGGCATTCGCATGGCTTGCTTACCGAACCTATAACGGACTACCTGGCAACATGCCTTGTGTGACCGGCGCTAAAAAAAGCAAAGTATTAGGCGGGATCTTTCGTCCATAACACAGCGCCTATCGAAAACTAATCTGCCTCGACGGGCGCCACCCCTCTCTTAATTAGCTCCATCACTTTCCCCCCCTGCAGGCCCAGCATCGCGGTGGTCGACATAACTCCACCCATTAGCGCGCCACCAACACCTGCGGTCACAACATCTGACCCGGTTAGATAGAAATTTTTTATCTTGGTTTTTGGATGAATCCAGGATTGTTCGAAACGCTCAACAGTATGATCAAGTCCTAAAATTTCTCCGCTATCGTTCCATTGAAACCATTGCGTAGACAAAGGCGTGGATAACTCAACGTAATCCAAATGCTCTTTTAGCTGAGGCATTTTCTCAAAAAGCACTGCCAACATGCGATCCATCAAGCGCTGCTTAAGCGCTTCATAGTCTTCACCTCGCTGGTTCCATGTCGAACCTTTCCACGTTTCAAACAGCTCAGTATTGCAGGTCGTCACAATTTCAACTGTGGACTTATTTGGATAACGTTCGCTCCAACTAGGATCTTTCGCCGACGGGAAAGATATATAAATAAGCGGCATCGGCGCATCAAGATCTTTATCATAGGCCTCGACATTTGCGTCGTGATCCGCGCTAGGATAAATCCATAGGTTTTTCTTCGGGATCCCTAACTCTTCGGCGGTCCCTTTAAAGCCGGCGTAAATACATAAATGAGCAGAGGACACCTCTACTTTCTTAATCGCTTTGTCATAACCATGCTTCTCAACAATGCTTTTTGGAAGCAGGCGCTCCACTGTCGGCACCAAACCAGCACAACTAACAATTGAATCTGCAGTAATCTCTTCACCTTTGACGAGTCGAACGCCGTAAGCTTTATTATTTTCGATCAAGACCTGATCGACACCCGCGTAAGTGAACACCTCCCCACCAGACTGCTGAATGACGGGAATAATCGTCTCCGCAATGCGTTGCGAACCACCTACTGGATAAGCGCCGCCATTGATATAATGCTTGGCGATCATCGCATGCATCATGAAAGATATTTTCTTTGGCGGCAGCCCATAATCGCCCCATTGACCACAAAGCACGCCAATCAATTCTTGGCTCTGCGTCAATTGACTCAATACTTCGTAGGCCGTTTTATTAAAAAAGTCCGGCACTAGCTTTCCGCGCACTTTGTTATACATTTCACCGGCAAATTTTGGCATCGCTTGGCCCGCAAAAAACTTCGGCACTTTTTTACTCACCTCGTAGATCATCTCAACGTAGGTATCTATCGCGTCGCTCTCCTCGGGAAAACTGCGCTTGAGCTCATCTTTGAAGGCCTCTCGCCCAGCAAAAAAACTGTACATATTTTTGCCAATAAAGATTTGATCATATAGTGGGTCCATCTCCGCCCACTTAAGTTCTCCATCGGTAATTACATCGAAAATACGCCTCAGCGTCGTCCAAGGTTTATGGACCTCCCCCACATAATGCACCCCCACATCCCATTCATACCCAGCTCTCTCGTATGCATGCGTATATCCGCCAGCAGTATAGTGCTGCTCAAGCACGCACACTTTTTTACCGAGCTTCGACAGCAGAGCCGCACTGCACAGACCACCAATTCCCGAACCAATAATGATGACATCGTAGTGCTCAGCCAGCTTTTTCTTTCTGAAACGCGTTCCTGTCCTTGTCGACATGAGAATACCTTTTATGCAATTTTTTGCATATTAAACTAGCCTTCGATCTATATGCAAGTTATTGCATCGTATATACTTGGTATTTCACTACGCATACAAGACAACCATGTCACTAAAACACGCAATATTGGTCTTACTCGATGAGGAGCCCAGCACTGGCTATGACCTAATGCGAAAGTTCAAAGGCAGCGTAGGATACTTTTGGAACGCCAAACACCAGCAGGTTTATCTGCAACTCAAAAAACTTAACGAAGACGGCCTCATCCACCTTGCCATCCAGGCTCAATCAGGAAAGCCCGATAAAAAAATCTACTCACTGTCCGCCCCTGGCAAACAAGCACTGTGCAACTGGCTAAGCACCCCAATTGAGCCAAGCAAAACCAATGATGCTTTTCTGGTAAAGCTATATGGCGGCCACCTCTCATCCAAAGAGGAACTATTAGCCGAGCTAGCGCGACACAGGGCGACCCATACAAAGACGCTCGATTATCTATTAGGGCTGGAGCAGTCTTATCGACAACTCCCCGCCCACCAAAAGGATAAGTATCAATACCCCTACTTAACCTTGCGAAAGGGAATAATCGGCGAACATGCGTGGCTAGAATGGGCCGATGAGGCAAAAAAAGAGATCAAAAAATAATCAAAGCTTTTTTTATTAAAGCTGCGTATAATCGCCAACCTTTTTCCGGGAGCCTATCATGCTAAGCGCTCCTTCTATTTATGTCTCAAGGCAAAATATATGAGTGAACCCTTATCCAGTTTCGAAACCCTAGGTCTACCCGATTTCCTGCTGAATGCTATCAACGACCTTGGCTATGAAAGCCCGTCGCCAATTCAAGCTGAAGCAATCCCCGCACTGCTGAGCGGAGGAGATATTCTCGGACAGGCTCAAACCGGAACAGGTAAGACTGCTGCATTTGCGCTTCCCACTCTTGCGCGAATCGACCCAGCTAAAACTCATACTCAGGTGTTAATCCTTGCCCCAACACGAGAGCTAGCAATTCAAGTCGCAGAAGCTTGTCAGAGCTACGCAAAGTACATGAAGAACTTTCACGTACTTCCTATTTATGGCGGTCAAAGCTATACAAACCAGTTACGACAACTCAAACGCGGCGCGCAAATTGTTGTCGGCACACCTGGGCGAGTCATGGACCACATGCGTCGCGGAACTTTAAAACTTGATCAGCTTTCTACCTTGATCTTAGACGAAGCTGACGAAATGCTACGCATGGGCTTTATTGACGACGTTAAGTGGGTACTCGAACAGACCCCGCCGACTAGACAAATTGCTCTATTCTCGGCCACGATGCCTAAAGAGATTAAAAAAGTTGCTGAAGCACACTTAAATAAACCGACTGTTATCAAAATCGCGACGCAGACTTCTACCGCGCCGACTATCAGGCAACGCTACTGGCTAACGTCCGGCATTAACAAACTTGACGCACTCACTCGAATACTGGAAGCGGAAGAGTTTGACGGCATTATCATCTTCGTCCGAACGAAACTGGCAACGGAAGAGTTGGCAACAAAGCTGAACGCTCGAGGATTCTCGGCTGCGGCATTGAATGGCGATATCGCTCAAGCCGCCCGCGAAAAAACAGTCGACAGGCTGAAGAGTGGAAAAATAGATATTCTCGTTGGAACCGACGTTGTTGCGCGTGGGCTAGACGTAGAACGTATCAGCCACGTCATCAATTATGATGTGCCGTATGATACAGAAGCCTATGTCCACCGTATTGGTCGTACCGGCCGAGCTGGACGATCCGGTGACGCGATACTGTTTATCGCACCTCGCGAAAAACGAATGTTGCGCTCGATCGAAAATGCCACCGGACAAACGCTTGAACGGATGCCGATTCCATCCGCCTCTGATATCAACGCAAAGCGCATCGATCAGTTCAAGCAAAGTATTTTAGATTGCGCCGAAAGCGCGGACCTTTCCCTGTTTCAAGAAATGATCGAATCATTGATCGCTGAGAAGCAGATGGATCCAATCAAGG
Source organism: uncultured Oleiphilus sp. (assembly GCA_913020045.1). GTDB lineage: Bacteria > Pseudomonadota > Gammaproteobacteria > Pseudomonadales > Oleiphilaceae > PZPK01. The sequence goes on along the minus strand of CAJWBE010000034.1, from coordinate 28,765 downwards.
TCGCCTCTGCGTTAGCTAGCATTGCACAAGGCAACCGACCTCTTTTGCTAGATACTCGAGCAGACAATAAGATCAATCGAGCAGAAGACGACCGCAGCGACTACGGCGAACGAAGAGAACGTAAAGGAAAATCAAGCAGCAAGATCAAAACTGGACCGGTTCGCCCATTAAGAGACCACCCGGAAGTCGAACTCATTCGTTATAAGCTAGATGTTGGCTATGAAGACAGAGTTACGCCAGGGCAACTCGTAGGTGCGATTGCAAATACTGCAGACATATCAAGCGAATATATTGGCCAAATCGAAATCTATGACAATGTCAGCACCGTCGATTTACCAGAAGGAATGCCAAAAGCGTTGTTTAAACTGCTTGAAAGGACGCGCGTTGGCAATAAGCCACTTAAGCTTCGCCCCCTCGGAAGTGAGGAAGATAACCAAGCGCCTTACAAAGCTAAGCGTAAAAAGTCTAACCAACGGCCTGACAGAAAAGGTAGCGCGCAGCCACGTAAGAGACAAAGCAACGATTAGGGCTAACAACGTATGACGCAGCTTACTCTGCGTCATACTTATTAAGTTAGCTGTGGCACTCTGAGCTAACTAGGAAATACTTTAGACACAAAAAAGCCAGCATATAGCTGGCTTTTTTGTGTCTAGGACAAATAGCTTATTTGCTGTTATCCAGCATATAAGTCACTGTCGCTGCGATATCATCATCGGAACAAGACGCGCATGTTCCACGGGCAGGCATTGAATTAATCCCGTTAATGGCATTTGCTATCAACATATCCACACCTTTAGCAGAACGCTCGGTCCATGCGGCAGCATCACCCACTTTAGGCGCGCCCAACGCCCCCGTGCCGTGACAAGCAAAACATGACGCTTGATAGATATCAGCTGGGCCCATTGGACCCGCAGCTGCTGCAGCGGTCGCAGAGCCACATTCGTCGCCCTCCAAACAAACCTTACCCACTGGGTTAATTCGCTCAGCAATGGATTTGTCATCCATGCCCGCCGTCGCAGTTAGCACTGTTAGCGCCAACCAAACTGATCCAATCACTCTCAATAGATTTTTCACTTATCACCTCATGGGTCTTTGTATAATTTGTTAGAGGGTTTTCAACTTGCGCCGCATTATAGGGTAATTTCTTACTATCTAAAACAGTGATTATTCATGCGACGACTCAAACATTCATTGATATGCCCAAAGCTCAAAAATAAATTACCGAAATGCGCCGATTGAACATCAAAAATATAGAGATTTCGCCAAGGCGATTTGGTGGGTTACGCATTTATTGTCTACACTTTTTATTAGCTAAATTTCTGCTTAACAATCTATATTCAGCAGACTTTAGCTCTCTCAGGGCGGCGCGATAAATAGCTCTCAATCACTGCTAATCAGCGCGCTGCAAGATTTATTATTACGTAAACATATAGGTTAGATAATGTCAGACACGCTTTCAGGAACCGTTAAATGGTTCAACGAGTCAAAAGGATTTGGGTTTATTCAACAAGAAAACGGACCAGATTTGTTCGTTCATTTTAGCAACATTTCTGGCGACGGCTTTAAAACCCTTGCCGAAGGACAGGCCGTTACATTTACCGAAGGTAATGGTGCGAAAGGCCCTCAGGCCGAGAACGTTTCTCCTGCCTAAGCTTGTTATCTAGCATGAAAGGGCCTCTTATGAGGCCTTTTTTATTGTTTAGTGAAGATCGATCGCATGCGCTTTAAGCTTATCTAGCGCAACAATGTCCAACGCTTTTCCATGAGTAGATTGGAGGTTTACTTTAGGGGCCATGCCAGCCTCGTATGCCTCTAACCAGCGAGACGCACAAAGACACCAAGAATCTCCCTCCTTTAGGCCCGCAAAACCAAATTCAGGGCGAGGCGTGGACAAGTCGTTTCCACGAAAGCGGGAATATTCAAGAAAGCGCTCTGTCACGACAGTGCATACGGTGTGACTGCCATGGTCTTCCGCGCAAGAGTTGCAACAGCCGTCACGAAAAAAACCTGTCACTGGATCAGAGCTACAGGGCTCTAGCTCAGCGCCAAAAACGTTTAGGGATTCGAATGGTTCTAGCTGATCTGGCATTAAGACTCTCTACTTCAATTAAAAAATTGCCGAAATCGTTTCATCACATCGACGACTTCGTATAAACCCCGATTAAACTGCACCCGCATTTTCTGGCCCCAAGAATAATCAATAATTCTACGCTGGTATAAATGAACACTGACATGCCCCCACACTTGCCACCAAAGCATTGGGTTCATCCCTTTCCCGGTCTTACCCGTGTCTTTATTCAAGACCATCACTTGCATCTCAATACCACAATTGCGCGGGTGTTCGTAACTTAAGCCCGCCGCTCGAAAGCCCATTCTGACGAAACGGTCTTTCCATTCAGGCTCAGACCCAACAATCACGTAGTTTTTACCCGCAGAAAGCCCCTCTCGATACATGCTCTCAAAAACGCCATGCAGTACATCGGTCTCTTGGTAGTATCTTTCGATAAAAATCGCCGTAATTTCCATTAGCTCTTCATAGGCCGGCAAAAGAGAAAAGTCGCTTAGTGGCACCTGTTCGTCAAGCTCAAACGGTTGCTCACCGCGCTGCGCAAATACCAACAAAGCTGTCCCTATGACTCGAGCATTATGAAACACGATCAATATTCTTCCATATGCGTCCTGTTTCAAGGCAAACATCGCAATAGGGTCGTCCTTGTTACACATACCTCTGCTTGCATAAGACTTACGCCTAAGCTTCAGTACCGCCTCATATTCTGCCTGAGTCTCGACAAAACGATATTGCACTAGCTCTTGGATAGCCTCTGAGTTCAGTCCCGCCAAACGAATGTCTCTTGGCGTTTTCTGCGCAAAATGAAAACAGTGCTGAGCCAACTGTTCTTCAGTCTTAGACGTCAAATATGCGGTATCAATAAAACAGCGAATGCTATTTTCCTGCGTCAGGCCAACATTGGAAACTCGACCTCTTATATTCTGCATACCCTCAATTGAACCAAGGCTAAATGTCACCTCCATGCCTTCAAACAAGGTAAAGTCGGAGTTTATACCCGTTGCATAAAACCCGTTGCGCGAAAGGCTTTCTAATTCAAAGTAGCTATTTTGTTTGTAAATAAACGGGTGAACAATCTGGCCTTTTAGGCTTTGCTCAGGCGTCAAATGAATGGGCTGAAAGTTATCATGGCGACAAGACTGTTCGTGCTCAATCACGGCAGATACTTTGACGCCACCCAACCGCGTTGGCTGGCTATCAATCACGACACCTTTAATCACATACTCATGATTAATTAAAGGACTCAGCGTGATACTAATTTCATCACCTACGGCGTAGGATGTGGCTCCGACTTTATCAATAGTGATCGCAAAACCCAAGCTTGAGAAGTCACTTAGCGAAGCATCAACTTCACCTGATGAAGTTTGAACAAGTGCTTTAAATCCATGTTTGCCAGACAAAGCTTGTCTGGCAATACGCCGATCTTCATGACTAATAAAGCGCGTTTGAAATTCCATACTGTTTTGATACTCATACATGGTGTGCGCCGCGCTCCTTTATTGTTGTTATATTTCGCCCGATCGTACCGCGCCTCGAAGCAATTATCCCAGAAGCGCCCTCACCTGCCAAGCTTACAACGAGTCATCAAGACGAGTCACATCGCTAGTTCACGTAAATCCTGCAAAATACTCGCAACATGTGATGAGAAACGCGCGCCATCAACGCCATTCACCGCACGATGATCATAACTCAAGGACAACGGCAGCATTAGTCGCGGCTGAAACTCTCCGTCAATAAAGACTGGCTTGTAGAACGATTTAGACACGCCGAGTATTGCCACTTCAGGCGTATTCACTATCGGTGTAAAAGCCGTTCCGCCAAGAGATCCTAAACTAGATATAGTGAAGCATCCTCCTTGCATTTCCGCTGGACGGAGTTTTCGTTCACGCGCTTTCAACGCAAGTTCAGCACACTCTGTTGCCAGATCCCAAATGCTTTTCTGATCGACATCTCGGATAACCGGAACGACTAAGCCCGCAGGAGTGTCAACGGCCATTCCTATATGGATATAGTGTTTCTGAATGATAAGTTGATTTTCCATATCAATCGAAACATTGAATTGTGGCAGAGAGGCCAAAGCGTGAGCACAAGCTTTGAGTATAAACGGTAAGGGCGTTAACTTGACCCCTAAGGACTCCGCCTTCGCTTTCTTAGACTTCCGAAATAGCTCCAACTCCGTGATATCAGCTTCATCAAATTGGGTTACATGGGGAACTTGCAACCAACTTCGCTGCATATTCCTTGCTGTTAGAATCTGCATTTTATCCATTGCCGCCGGTTCGACTGAGCCAAACTCAGAAAAGTCGGGCAACGCTGGCGCTGCCGGCAAGCCATAAGCATTTCCACCCGGTGCCGAAATCGCCGTCTGGCTTAACTGGCCTTTTACGAATGCTTTAACATCGTCTTTAACCACCCGGCCACTTCGTCCTTTGCCCGTTACTAACGATAAATCGACGCCCAATTCACGCGCGAGCTTTCTTACCGCTGGGCCAGCATGGGCACTTGCAGTAGACGTCGACTGCTCATTTTCATCACGAACTGCCGCCTTCTTTTTCTTCAGGTCTTCAATCTCGGGCTCTGTCATCTTGGACTGTTTAGTCGTCTGCGCGACATTATCTGACGGATTCTGTTGAGTCGATTCTGCCGCCCCTTCAGAGTCCTCGGATAGCGTCAGACGGGCCACCAAGTCGCCCTCAGAAACTAAGTCACCAACCGATACAGAAACCTCCGCAATACTACCCGGCGCAGGGCTAGGTATTTCCATCGTCGCCTTGTCTGACTCCAACACCAATATTGTTTGATCTGACTCGATGACATCACCCACAGACATCAACAGCTCAATCACTTCGACTGACTCTGCTCCACCTAGATCGGGGATACTGACATCCATCACACCTCCAGATGCAACTTCGTCGGCTGCACTATCTGTCGTTGTCGCCGCTTTCTCAGCAGCCTTATCTGAACTTTCACTAACTGGCTGTTCAACTGACTGAGACTCCGGTTTTTTCGGCGCGCCAGTCGCAGACAATAGCGCCAAACAATCTCCCTGCTCTACTTTGTCTCCCTCTTTGACCATAAGCTTCGTGATGGTTCCACCCGACTCAAGTGGCACCTCCATCGTTGCTTTATCACTTTCCAGCACAACAAGTGCATCATCAGGACTAACTTGGTCCCCTTCTGACACACATATTTCAATCACCTCTACGGCCCCTTCAACACCTAGGTCAGGCACGACTACTTCGACTTCACTCATTGAGATCTCCTGATACCTATCGTTGCATTGGGCTGAGGCAGTTACGGTCAATATCGAACTTTCGAATCGCATCCATTACCACTGACACATCAACTTCGCCACTGTGACGCAATGCATCCAGCGCCGCGACAACGACATGATATCGATCGACTTCAAAAAACTGACGTAACTTTTCGCGCGTATCACTTCGACCAAAACCGTCAGTTCCTAGCACGGTATAGCCTTGACCAATATAGGGGCGAATTTGCTCGGCATACATCCGAACATAGTCTGTAGACGCGATGACTGGCCCTGCTCGTCCCTCGAAGCACGTTTCTACATAGGTACTTTTTGCAGGCTTATCCGGGTTAAGTCGATTCCAACGTTCCACTTTTTGCCCTTCGCGCGCAAGCTCGTTGAAACTGGTCACACTCCAAACATCACTCTCGACACCGTAGTCTTCCTGCAACAATTTCGCCGCTGCGCGCACTTCGTTTAAAATCGCTCCGCTACCGAGTAATTGAACCCTTGGCGTTTTCTTTTTGCCCTTCATGGCATGGCTTTCAAACAAGTACATGCCTGCCAAGATGCCCGCTTCGCTATCTTTTACCAAAGCAGGCTGAAGGTAATTTTCGTTCATCAAGGTAATGTAATAATAAATACTTTCATTGTCCTGATACATTCTGCGCATTCCATCTTGCAGAATGACCGCGAGCTCACAGCCGTAGGCTGGGTCATAAGCAACGCAATTTGGAACCGTGCTCGCTAGCACATGACTATGGCCATCTTGGTGCTGCAAACCTTCGCCATTAAGAGTTGTTCTTCCTGCCGTTCCGCCCAATAAAAAACCACGGGAACGCATATCACCTGCTGCCCAGGCTAAATCGCCAACACGCTGGAAGCCGAACATTGAATAGAATATGTAAAAAGGTATTAGCGGATAATCATGGGTACTATAAGACGTCGCACACGCCATCCAAGCCGCCATTGCTCCGGCTTCATTGATGCCTTCTTCTAGAATTTGGCCCGCCTTATCTTCACGATAATACATGACTTGATCGCGGTCATTAGGGACATATTTTTGCCCTTCGGAGGTATAAATGCCGAGTTGTCGGAACATACCCTCCATGCCAAACGTTCTCGCTTCATCCGGAACAATTGGCACTATACGCTTACCGATGCGCTTATCTTTTGTGAGTGCAGACAACATTCGAACAAACGCCATTGTCGTCGATATCTCTCGCTCACCCGAACCGGCCAACTGCGATTCAAAAATATCGATATCCGGAATTTGGAGTGGCGGGCTGCTTTCTCGGCGATTGGGATAAACACCACCGAGCGCATCACGCTTAGACTTTAAATATAAAGCCTCTGGGCTATCCGGTGCAGGGCGGTAGTAGGGCACTTCATCAATGTCATCATTACTGACGGGAACACCAAACCGATCTCTAAATGCTTTTAAGGTTTCCGTATCCAGCTTTTTAAGCGAGTGCGTGGTATTCGTTGCCTCTCCTGCTTTGCCAAAACCATACCCTTTGATAGTGTGCGCAAGAATAACTGTTGGCTGCCCTTTATGCGTAACCGCCTGCTGATATGCAGCGTAAATTTTATAAGGATCGTGTCCGCCTCGATTCAGCTGCGCAATATCTTCATCACTCAGCTCTTCGGCAAGCTTGGCGAGCTCAGGATATCGCCCAAAAAAGTGTTTGCGCGTGTAAGCAGCACCATTGGCTTTGAAGTTTTGCATTTCGCCATCAACAAGTTCATCCATTGCTCGCTGCATGAACCCCTGTTCATCGCGTTCAAAAAGGGTGTCCCACATTCGGCCCCAAACGACTTTAATAACATTCCAGCCGGCACCTCGAAACACCCCTTCAAGCTCTTGGATAATTTTTCCGTTACCACGAACAGGCCCATCTAAGCGCTGCAAATTGCAGTTAACAACGAAGATAAGGTTATCTAATTTTTCTCGGCCGGCCAGTGCAATTGATCCTAGCGTTTCAGGCTCATCCGTCTCGCCATCACCGACAAAACACCAAACCTTTCGGTCAGACTTATCAATGAGTTCACGGCTATCCAGATACTTCATGACGTGCGCTTGATAAATCGCTTGCAGCGGCCCTAGTCCCATAGAGACAGTAGGAAATTGCCAATAGTCAGGCATCAACCACGGATGTGGGTAGGAAGGAAGTCCTCCGCCATCAACCTCACTTCGGTAGGCATCCATTTGCTCCTCAGTAAAACGTCCTTCCAAAAATGATCTAGCATAGATACCTGGAGAAGAGTGCCCTTGAACATAAACAAGGTCAGCATCGCGCTTTTCGTTTCCCGCGTGAAAGAAGTAATTAAACCCAACATCATATAGGGTGGCACTGGATGAAAAAGATGAGATATGACCGCCGAGTTCGCCGGGGCGTTTGTTTGCCCTGAGAACCATTGCCATAGCGTTCCAGCGAACAAGAGAGCGTATACGCCGCTCCATAAATAGATCGCCCGGCATTCTTGCTTCTTGATCTCTAGGGATCGTATTCCGATAGGCTGTAGTGACACCATATGGCACCTCTACACCAGAATTTTTTGCTTGCTCGGCGAGCTGTCGAAGAATAAAGCGTGCTCGTTGCGGACCCTCTGCCGCGATAAGTGACTGAAGGGCTTCTAGCCACTCAGAGGTTTCAATAGGGTCATTATCTTCCAACATTAAACTCTCCCTTGAGTTCGTAGTGAAATGCGAATCTAAGGTTCTCCCGTTAATCAGTGTAGACCCTAACTAGCAGAATGCTTCACGCTATCGACCGCCTTATCCACTTTCAGTATTTTTTCTATCAAACAAATGTTTTAAATGCGAATATTGATCATTTCATGTACACTTCAAACTTAATTAAGTTCAGTTAACAGCAATATCAAGTAACTCAAGAGAGATACGTCAACATGTCTTTGCTCTATATGAATAGCCAAAAAATACTAGGCGCTCTTCTTCTGTTCGCATCAAGTATGGTTAGTGCTGTTCAACCACTCACTGAAGCTGATATGGATAATGTATCTGCTGAAATCGGTCAAAATATTTTGGATATTTTTGGTCCTGCAGCCGCGGGTCTAGAAGACGATATAGATCCAAGCGAAGGTTCAACGGAAAGCGCGGACACGAGCAATAAAGACGCGGCCGATGTCGCGCTTAAAGACGAAGAGCGTCGAACCGCTGAAACGGGTAGCGAGCAAGTAATTACCTTTGATAGCTTTGAAGATGCACAAACGGCTATCGAAGAAAATACACAAACAATCGGAACAGCAAGCGCATTCAAAACGTCGAGCGAGATTCAGTACAAAACTAAAGGTTTTAGCCATAAGGCTGACTTCCTTGGCGATGGGTCGGTCGTTCACACGCGCGACCTCAAAATCGACCTATTGAAACTCGAAAATCTTCGTGGCGATTACAATGATGGTGACCGCACGGTAGGTAACATCTATTTGTCTAATTGGGAGTCGCGAGGCAGTACTCGCATGCAAGAAAGAGATTAACCTTCAGACATAAAAAAACCGGTGACAAACACCGGTTTTTTTATGTCTAGTAATTAGCTCAGCGGGTCCCGTAAACGACCATCGTTTTTCCTTTCACCTGAACAAGGCCCTGCTCTTCAAGCGTTTTCAGTACGCGCCCAACCATCTCCCTTGAACAACCTACAATACGACCAATCTCTTGTCGTGTAATCTTAATTTGCATGCCATCAGGGTGCGTCATCGCGTCAGGCTCTTTACAAAGATCAAGCAAGGTACGAGCAACACGGCCTGTCACATCTAAAAATGCTAGATCGCCAACTTTACGAGTGGTTTGACGCAAACGCGACGCCATTTGCTCGCCAATGAAGTATAAAATTCTTGGATCTTGCTGGGAAATCTCGCGAAATTTGGTGTAACTAATCTCCGCGACTTCACACTCTATTTTAGCCTTAACCCATGCACTGCGAGAGTCCATGTTGTCGAACAGTCCCATCTCTCCAAAAAAGTCACCAGTGTTCAAGTAGGCCATTATCATCTCACGCCCATCATCGTCTTCGATAATGACCGTTACTGAGCCTTTTATAATATAAAAAAGAGAGTCGCTCTTATCACCCGCATAAATAATTGTGCTTTTACTCGGGTACTTTCTTCGATGACACTGAGACAAGAAGAAGTCTAAGTGCTTCGTTTTACTTTCTACTGGTTTTAAAATAGTGGACATTTCGGATACCTTTTTTATGCTGCTTGTCATCAGACGGGAACATCCCATTAGGAGCGCCTGAGCTCACATTTATTACTCCATAATGATTCGATAAGTTTGCGAACAAACCTCTCCAAACCATTGATCTACAAAAAGTATAGACCAAGAAACCAAATACACATTTATAATTGGGCTTCTTATTGTGTTAATCTGCGCTGCAATTTTGTAACAATAAAGCAGGCTACGATTATGAACGTGAGCATTAACTGGGGTGGTGACGCAAAGTTTGTTGGGCGTTCGGGATCAGGGCATTCCATTACGATGGATGGCCCTCCTGATCATGGTGGCAATGACCAAGGTCCTCGGCCAATGGAAATGCTTTTACTCGGACTTGGTGGGTGCACATCTTTCGATGTGATGAGCATTCTTCAAAAGTCACGCCAAGATATTACTGAGTGCCGCGCCGAAATCGACGCTGAGCGTGCCGACGAAGTCCCTAGTGTTTTCACTAAAATCAACATCCACTTTTACATTTCCGGCACCAATTTAAAGGCAGCGTTAGTTAAAAGAGCCGTCGCTTTATCCGCGGAAAAATATTGCTCCGCATCTATAATGCTAGAAAAAGGCGGGGTCGAAATTACCCATAGCTTTGAGATCTGTGAGAACTGAGAGAACTGAGAGAACTGAGAAATGACTGACAAAAAATTAAAGCTCCATGGCTTCAACAATCTAACAAAGTCACTAAGCTTCAACATCTACGACATTTGTTTCACAGAAACAGACAAAGACCGTCGCGAGTACATTGCCTACATTGATGAAATGTACAACGCGGAGCGCCTAACGCAAATATTGACAGACGTTGTCTCGATCATTGAGGCAAACATTCTGAATATTGCGCGACAGGACTACGACCCTCATGGCGCAAGCGTCACCATGCTCATCGCAGAGCACGAAGTCGCCCCGGAAGATAATGATACGACGGAAGCTCCCGGGCCTCTGCCCGATACGATTGTCGGACACCTCGACAAAAGTCATGTCACGGTCCATACCTATCCAGAAAGCCACCCAGTTAATGGCATTAGTACTTTCCGGGCAGATATCGACGTGTCGACCTGCGGCCTAATCTCTCCATTGAAAGCGCTAAACTACCTCATTCATAGTTTCGACTCCGACATTGTTATGCTCGACTACAGAGTAAGAGGGTTTACGCGAGATATTGATGGAATAAAGCATTACATTGACCACGAAATCAGTTCAATACAAAACTATCTAAGCGAAGACACGCAAGACGCTTACCAAATGGTCGATGTAAACGTTTACCAAGAAAACACCTTTCACACGAAAATGCTGCTCAAAGACTTTGACGTTAAAAGCTACCTCTTTGGAGAAAGTGCAGACAACCTGTCGGAAGAGCGCTTGGGCGCCATAAGCAGTGACTTGCGCAAGGAAATGCAGGAAATTTTCTATTCCCGCAATATGCCGTAAATTGATAGCCTAGCGATTACTAGCCGTCACAGAGCCGTTCATAGTCTGCGACGGTAGACCCTTGCACAAAATCAATACCAAACGTTCGCATACGTTGCAGGCAAATAGCACTATCAACAGCGCTAGCCAACACGCTCTTTCCAAGGTAATGAGCAACCTCCACTACCGAGTCTGCGGGGCCTTTCTCAGCGTTCTCACCATTTAGCGCTTCTATATAACTTTCATCGATTTTAATCATATGCACGGGCAGTGCTTTCATGAGATAGAACGGCGCATGAACGGTGCCAAACTGATCCAAACAAAAACGAAAGCCTAGCTCGGCAAGCTGTGCCAGTCGATCGGCTGCAGCATGAGTATCGCTAATGACAGAGCTATCATAAATATCGAACCAAATTTCTTCAGGTTGTATTTTACCTTCAGTCACTAGCTCAGCCAGCCTATCCGGCACAGTATCCGAGTTGAGTGCATATCCGCTGATTTTCAATCTGACTTGGCCCAGCCCTTCCCAGTCAGGAGACGCCTCTTGATATCTTCTCGCGATACGCTCAATCCACCAGCAGTCCAGCGCAATTGCATCACGTTGAAGCTCTGGCACAAATGACACCCCTGAGCCTACTTCAGAGCACAACAATTCGCACTGCTCATCGTTCGCTGCATCTGCAGATATACCGATTGCTCTTTGGTAGAAAATCTCAAACGCTTTGCTATCTACGGTACTCTCATGAGAAACCTCTTCTGAACCAATATCAGCTAAGTGCTGATCAAGCTTGACCTGGTCTTCCAAAGGCTCAATCAAATCTTTTTCGGGCGCTGGAGAAGCTGTCGGAAGCGGGCGTTTGACCTCATCATCCGTAATAGATGTCAGAGGCACGGGCGTTAAATCAGCGGACGCTTGCCGAAATAACGATTCTGGGTTAATAAAGCCCAACGTAGAGTTAGCTTCACCGATTTCAAAAATAAACGCCGACTGATTACCATCCTCGCGATATAACGCTAAGCGCTCACTCAGCCTGACGCTGAGCAGTTCCATATCATCATCGATCGAAAACAATACGAAATCGTATGCATTCAAACGACCCGTTATCGCATCCCCTTCGCGCAATTCAAGTAACAAGCCGCCAACATCTTTTGTTGTCTCTGCTGGCGCTGGGCGCAAACCCTCACCTTTCTCTGCCATTAGGCGGACATAGAGTAGACCACATGGCGCATGGCGGTCCCCCTCTAGCATTTGCGAGCGAATTCTACGACAACTCTCTTGGTAATTGAGAACACCCGAATTTGGATCATGACTCGACTCAAACGCTAACTTCTCATAGACGTCCTTAATCATGTCATCCAAACCTTGGTTCACTATTGGCACTTCATAGTTTGGATCAGGTTTGATTTTTTGGCTTTTCAAATAACGTGCGAATTTAAAAAGCCCCAACTCGACTACTTTCATTCCCTGGTGATTAACAAATACAAACTTGCTATACCCCTTGGCGACCCAAACTAGGCGCATGAATTGAGGGTCTTCAGCCGATTTTAAGAGCTGAACCCATGAACCCGCTTGCAGGGATCTCGCTCGTCGAATCCAAGGTTTAAGCTCCTGTAAGACTTTAGTATTCCGAGCTTCTCGCGTTTCTTCCGTCTCCTCCACTTCTTCGATAACAGATGTAACCATCTCCTGTTTGCGATAAGGCGCAGACTGTATCAAACTTTTCAACTCATCCCTGACTACCTCTGGCGGGCGATCATTGCCTGAAACAGTCCTTAAACCTTCCTGAATTCGAGGAAGAATCTGCTTCATATCCAATTTGCTATCGGGCTTTTCGCTAAACTCCATTAGGGTATCAACGATCGCTAGGTGATCACCCCATTCGTCACTGTCACTGCCATATTTTATATGCGTCAAGCGCAGCAAGTCTTTCCAGCCGTGGTCAATTAGCGTTTGTACGGCTTTCGGTACAGGCCTGCCACCAAGTCGCTCATTTAACGCTTCGACTACCGCGGCTTTGGCTTGGTCTACGCGATAAACCCCTTCCGCTGCTGCCGCCACTCGCTCTACATTTTTGGTATAAGAACTAGCTTGCTTGGATACCATCTCGTCAAGCTCCTGAAGAGCTTGATCAAATACGGCAGTATCTTGGTCAAAATTTTGTAGGATTTGCTTAACTAAACCATCAACTTTGGACTGATTTAACGGACTCAAACGGGCACCTTTAGCGCCTAACTGAGCGATCCTATTCATGACTTGCCGAACGGAATGACTGGACTCAGAAAAAAAGTTTTCATCCCGCAGTAAGACTTTTAGAAGTGGTATTTCGAGTTTATTAAGTTGCGTTTTTGCATCAATGGTCAAACGAGGATTATGCTTGAGGCTAACAAAAAATCGATCTACAACGTCGATGGCGACTTGCTGATCTTCGTCGATACCTTTTGACTCATCTCCATCTGTTTCAAGGTTACCTAATACTCGTTCCAACAAGCTTCGTTCGTCACTCTCGTCGCCAATATCTTGCGACGCTGTTTGCATAAACGAGAGGCCTTGTGTCATCTCATCTTCGCTATATTTTTCTTCCCTAGCTGCCGCAGTAATTGCGGAGTCTGGCCTATCACCTAAACCCGTCTTAAGTGATTTCATTAGTCCCAAAACTTTGTCAAACGCTGCCTGCGCTTCCGCTTGGTTTGCACGAAACGCATCACTACCGTCGTCTGACCTGCTCATCGGCGAAGATTGAAACGGCGCCGACGTATCCAGCACACTATCCTGCTCTGCCGTTTTTAGTGGTGCATCAGACAGTGGTGAGCCATAAGGTCGCTGAGGTGTTTCCTTGGGTAAAACAGGCAATTCATTTGTTACTCGCTGACGTACGGAGCCTCTGCCCGCGCCGCTTTTCGGCAAGGTGTTATTCTGTTCTGGCACGACCGCGTTTGCGCTGCCCTCTTCTTCGGCAGGCGTATCCTCAGCAGTGTCGTTAGCGCCTAGCTTAGAGGGGGTCTTTTTCAACTGTTTAGATGCATCAAAGTCGGCCAGCACACCATGCCCAGCTAACACTTCATTCAAACGTTCATAAAGCGGTGCTAAATCTTGCATAAAGCTATTTTCAAACACTTTGAATAGAACGCGTTCAACCGTGTTATTGACGACCATGCCATGGATAGCATGACGATAGGCAAGAACGAATAGCTCAGGCCCAAAAACGCTATGCTTGTATTCTTCCGCAGAGAAACCGACTGCATCCATACGCACTCTTAGCGGCAATAAATACTCATGATACTTTGACTCAGCTTTCGTAATTAAGACACGAGACGTCAGCCAATCTTCAAATTCTCCTTTATCAATCAAGCTAAGGTTGTCTGTGACATCAGCTTGATGGACATACTGCGTCCTCAAGAAAGAAACAGCATCCTTAAGTGCCAAGAAAAACCGTTGCGTTATTGATGCATTCTTCCGTTTTAACTGCTGCACCAACTCCATATACATGTTGGCAGACTGATCAGTCGATGCGCCAACCGCTTCTTCTTTTAACGCCGCTTCAAGGGCAGGAAAAACGTTTTCCCATAACGGGTCAGACAAGCTTAGGATTTCCTTAATACAATCCGTTAGTATCAACTTACTATCATTGATAACGACTTGGGCTGGCTTGCTCGTTAACGCAATAGCCTGCAACGCTTGAAACTCTGCATCGTACTCACCAATAAACCTAACGCCAGTCGCGCATTCTATTTTCCGCGCAACTTCTACGGCAACCTCATAGTGGACCCCTTTTGGGCCGAGAAATCGGAGGGAGAAAACCTGAGTCGGGCTCATGCTCAACTCTGCCTTGATCGCCTTTGAAGCGGTCAGCTCATAGGTTAAAAACATCCCCTGATCACAAAAGTCAGAAATAACACAGGGCCACTTCGCACCGCCCTGTAAACATACGACTGCTTCATGATGAATTGCTTTTCGATAACTCGTTCTGCGTTCCATTCCTCGAATCCGCTCATTTAAATCTTGAAAAGGCCTTGCCCAAAAAAGCTAAACCTCTACAGGATGATTTTCTATGTACTATAACGACCGAACCAACACTTTGGCATTTCGGTCATGATTGTAGAGCTTTGCTCCGGGCAAACGATCTGCGCTGACACCTTCAAAACCCCGCTCCTTGAACCAATGTTCAGTCTGGGTCGTCAACACGAATAATTTATCAATGCCAAGACTATCCGCTCGCTTTATGATTTCCAAAAGGATTCTATCCCCTCTGCCTTCCTTACGATAGCTCTGCTCGACTGCAAAACAGGATAGTTCCGCACTTTGGTTTTCTTGATACGGATAGAGCGCTGCACACGCAATGATCGCATTGTCTCGAACATTGACCACAAAACACTCTAGTTCCGATTCAACACGCTCACGCGAGCGCCTAACCAACACACCTTTGTCCTCAAGTGGCCGTATCAACTCAAGAATTCCATTGATATCTTCTAAACGAGCTGGCCGTATTTCATCATAGCTATCGGCACTGATCATGGTGCCAGAACCATCTCGGGTGAAAAGCTCTCTCAGCAAAGCGGCATCAAGGCAGTAGCTAACTAAATGTGCACGCTTAACCCCCTTAAGACAGCTGTTGATGGCGACAGCCAAATGCCCTCGCACCTCTCCGTCGGCCGCTCCAGTTAACGAATCTAGGCATTTTTTCGCCGTTTCGATGCCTAACTGCTTTATGGCCCCTAAATTTTCTTGAACCCCATTTGCGGCGCCAAATAGCACTAACTTATCAGCACTCAGCTGAGATGCGACATCGCCAGCAAGAGATTCATAACCCAGGTTAAAAATCTCTCCCGTGGCGGAGTAGCCGAGAGCAGGAATTAATACAATATCGCGATTGTTCAATGACGCATTTACCGCATCAACATCCAATTTTCGAAAAATACCGGTGCAGCAATAGTCAACGCCATTAATAACGCCCATTGGCTTGGCCATTACAAAATTACCGCTCACGACACGAATACTGGCGCCATGCATTGGCGAATTAATCACACCCATAGATAGTTTTGCTTCAAGTTCAGCGCGCAACCGTCCATATGCATCTAGCACGAAAGGCATAGACTCTAATGGCGTGACTCTTAAACCTTGATGGAAGTTTGAGCTTGCCCCTTGCCCAGCAATGGCCGCATCAATTTGCGGGCGAGCACCAAAAACAACGACTATTTTAACGCCTAAGCTATTTAATAAAGCCAAGTCATGAATAAGGTTTTCGAGCCGTTCACTGGCCAGCGCTTCGCCGCTTAGTGACAGTACCATCGTTTTGTTTTGATGGGCCTTGATGTAGGGCGAAGCATGGCGAAACCACGACACCCAATCCTCAGAACTTACACTATCTTTCACGCTTGACTCTCTGTTTCTCTAATACAATATTTTCGAATTAAACCCTGCAACACATTTGCCATAGGCCGCACTTGCGAGTCGGCTAAGTACTCATCAGGCTGATGCGCTTGATCGATAGATCCGGCACCCATCACGACGGTTTCAAAACCCATTTTGGATAAAAAAGGCGCCTCGGTAGCGAACGATACGGCGCCCGCAACCGTTTTAGTCATGCTTTCACACGAGCGCACCAGCTCACTATCTGCAGCGGTTTCAAAGGGGTCAACGTGATCGATCAAGTCGGACAAACGCGCCTCGATGTTTCGGTGCGCCGCCAACGTCGACACGATACCATTAATTTCACTGCGGATGGAGGAAGAGTCCATGCCCGGCAGTAAGCGCACATCAAAACTTAGCTCGCAATGTCCGCATATTCTATTTGGGCTATCGCCGCCCGCCACATGCCCCAAATTTAAAGTGGGGGTTGTGACCTCAAAACCCGGATGCTGATAACGGGCCTGAATAGACAAACGATACTTCAACAACTCAGTGATCATTTCATTCATCGCTTCAAGAGCGCTATTTCCAAGCCCCGGATTGGACGAATGGCCTGAACGCCCATTAATACGGATACCTTGCATCATAATCCCTTTGTGCATCCGTATTGGGCGAATATTAGTGGGTTCACCGATAATTGCGGCTCGACCCTGTATAGCTGCCGACGCCGCAATAGCGCGAGCACCGGACATAGAGCTTTCTTCATCTGCAGTGGCTACAACGATCAATGGCTGCTTTAACACGCCCGCTTCTAACCCACGCAATGCTTCAACAATGATAGGAAAGAAACCTTTCATATCGCAGCTACCTAAACCGTAAAAACGTCCATCACGATAATCAAGCGAGAACGGGTCACTACTCCACTTGGAGGCATCAAAAGGGACCGTATCAGTATGCCCCGCTAGCACCAAGCCATTGCAACCCTCTCCCAAGGTAGCAATCAGATTATACTTTCCTGAACTGCCAGGAACATCGTGCACTTCAGCATTGAAACCTAGCAAGGAAAACCATCGGTGTAGGGTCCTAACAACGCCTTCATTGCTCTGATCCCAATCATCTGATGGCGAACTAATAGAAGGCACGGCGATCAACTCTGCGAGAAGTTTATCGTAACTGGGTAACTCTACTTTAGGGAAAGCATGGACGCTCATCGTGCCGCACTTAAAACAAACAGTTCAGCAACCTCTTCGCGCTGCACATTGTAGGTCACATTCCCTCCACCTGCAGCGGGAACCAACTCAAAATAGAATTCATCACTTGCCTGCAAGGTACCTTCGTAGCTTTTACCTGAGGACAGGACAACACGAAGTTGTTTCCCTAAAGATTTATCCAAGTCTGCCAGTTCAAGTGGAATGAAGCGTTGCTCTAACGCGGGTTGCTCAGGCTTAACATCGGCGACTTTCACCGTTGGGCGAAAGTACGCAGATTCCAAGACTAATTTCGCTCCGGCAACGGAGGCATCATTAACTGATAGTGATACGCCATGTTCCTCAAAAAGATTCTCGTCAAACTGAGTAAGCATCTCAGCAGGACTCTTAGCTTTTTCTCCTAGCAGCGATACTTTTACCTGCCCGCCTAAGCTCATGAACGTATAGTACGCATTTACTAAGGTATCATTCACAGTAATCCCGCTGTTTTTTAATTTTCGCTGCCAATCTAGAGCAGCACCCTGCGCAAATCCCTTACGTGCTAAACCTGTTCGAAGCTCACAGAAGTTAGCAATTCGACGCAAGTAACCGTTGTCAGCATAACTGATCGAAACATCTTGGATAGCTGATTGCGTCCAGCCTGAGTCATTGATTCCCGATGGCAGCGACAACCGAAGGCTTAAGCGACCTAGTTCATAGAGTTCAGCATCCAATTGAATCGACCCTGCTAACGCCTCAGGCGATTGAGGAAACCCTATAACGACATCAGCTCTCTGCTCAGCTATCCCCATCTCCTTGAGCTCTTGATGGCCCACACGTTCGGTCTCGGCACAACCATACAAAGCCAAGGGAAGCGAAATTTCCGGAGCATGCTCACTAGCCAACAAAACCTCAAGGTCACGGCCCTCTAGAGGCGCCCTTATTTTGTTGAGAATAACCCTCTCTAAACTTTTAACCGATAGAGATTTCAGCTCAACAAGCCCTTGCATCAGCGAGAAATACCCGCCATATTCTAGCCTTAACTCAGGAATAAAGAGCGGTCTCTTCAATGCATAAGGTGTCAGGACAACATCCTTAAAGGTCAGGGATCCGTCAAAGCTAGAAGAAATCCAACCATATGAAATCGAGATTTTTTGGCCATAGGCATCGCGCGCCGCCTCTGCGGCCTGATAGCCAAACAAAGTAACCGCTGCCTTGGAGCTGAGCACCAGCGCAATAAAAATGAAAGAAACACGCAACAATGACTTTTTCATACTTGAGATATCACTAAAGGAAAATCGGGAACGAACTTAAACTATAGCAAACATCAACCAACAGTCAGTTCTGACATCAAAAAAGGCGAATACTTCCATTCTAAGCGTTCCGTAACTATAAATTTTGGCGTACAACTGTAAAAATAGTCCTACTTATTCCTTTCTATGCTAAGTCATTAGTTTTCATGCTTAGCAAGACCCGGCAATTCAATAATTAAATACTATGACCGATCGAAACGACACTTCTCGAGCAGTGGCACTACTAAAGCAAACGCTGCCTGAAATGAACAAACGCGGCATTGCCACGACACCAGAAAACTATGCCGTATGGTATGAGTATGTCAGTGGAGATAACCCTGATTTAGTAAACGAAGTTAATTTACTAGATCTGAATAAAACAGCATTCACCACGGAAGTTCATCGCGATCTATACAACCGCTATATTGCTGGCGCGCGTGAATCTGCAGTGAACAAGCTCAGCGAGGGCGTAAAAGAAATTATCGCCGAATACCTTAAGCGCTCTTTAGCTGAGGGGAGCGGCCTGAATAATTATGCACAAGCACTTAGTCAATTTGGCTCGGATATGGAGGGAGCAAGTAACGTTTCCGACATAAAGAATATGATCTCTACCTTGATAGAGGAGACCCATAAACGGGAAGTCGCAACCGAAGAAATGAGCGGAACACTTTCTTCAATGGCCAATGAAATGCGCAAGCTTCGAACAGAGGTCGCTCGTCTTAACGCCGAAGCAACAACAGATAGCCTCACCAAAGTCAGTAATAGACGCGCTTTTGATCTGGATATTGAGCAGTTAATGAGCTCTGCAACAACAGAGAACAAGCCACTAACCCTTATCATTCTTGATATCGACAAGTTCGGCACATTTAACGATAAGTTCGGTAACGTCATCGGCGACAAAGTTCTGCGGTTTGTCGCTACGCTATTCAAGAAAAATATTAAAGGAGGAGATTCAATTGCTCGGTTAGGTGACGATGAGTTTGGTATTCTGCTACCTGAAACGGACTATCATGGCGCGCTAGTCGTTGCCGACAATGTTCGTGAAAAACTTGCTAAGCAAACACTTTCAGACAGCGCCGCAAAAATACAGCTTGGCACAATCACTGTTTCTTGCGGCGTCGCAAGCCTCAAACCGTCAGAGTACCCCGAAGAATTATTTGGCCGTGCAAGCGCATGTTTACGGGAAGCTCAGAAAAATGGGGATGCGGTGGTGGGAGAGGAAAACCTGCCTGACAATGGCAATGAATCAGACGTTCAACTATAGACAATAAAAAAGCCCGAGCTCTATCGCAAGCACCGGGCTTCCATCAATGGAATTGATTAAACCGACGTCTCCTGCGGCGGCATATTCGTAATCAACGTCCCAACACCCTCATCTGTAAATATCTCAAGAAGTGTTGCGTGATTTAAGCGACCATCAATTATATGTGCACTTTGGACGCCCTGCTTAACTGCTGATAATGCGCAGCCTATTTTTGGAAGCATTCCTCCATAGATCGTACCATCATCAATCAGGTCGTCGACTTGTTGCGTCGACAAACCAGTCAGCACATTTCCTTGCTTATCTTGCAGGCCAGAAATATTCGTCAGTAAAATAAGCTTTTCAGCGTTTAGCGCTTCCGCCACTTTACCGGCAACTAAGTCGGCATTTATGTTGTAAGACGTTC
The DNA here is from genome assembly GCA_913020045.1 of uncultured Oleiphilus sp. Lineage (GTDB taxonomy): Bacteria > Pseudomonadota > Gammaproteobacteria > Pseudomonadales > Oleiphilaceae > PZPK01. Next base: position 8,313 of record CAJWBE010000034.1, on the reverse strand, counting down.
CGCCTTTCCCTACACCAATCGGCGCAATTACCGGTATAAAGTCACCTGTTGTCAGCATATGAATAACGTCAGCGTCAATTGAGCTGACCTCCCCGACATGTCCAATATCAATGATTTCCGATTTTTGTACGTCAGGGGAAGACTTCTTCACTTCGAGTTTTTTCGCTTTAATGAAGCTTGCATCTTTGCCCGTCAGGCCGATTGCCTTGCCGCCATTACTATTTATCAAGGCCACAATTTCTTTATTTACAAGGCCGCCCAATACCATTTCAACGACATCCATCGTCTGAGAGTCAGTGACTCTCATCCCATCGACAAAGTGGCTCTCAATGTTCAGCCGTTTGAGTAGGTCTCCAATCTGAGGGCCGCCGCCATGCACGACAATTGGGTTAATACCTACTGCTTTCATCAATACCACATCACGCGCAAAGCTGTTCTTTAGTTCCTCATTTTCCATTGCATTGCCGCCGTATTTGATAACGATGGTCGACCCAGCGAAACGCTGTATGTAAGGCAATGCTTTGTTGAGTACTAAAGCAACTTGCTCCGCAGACTCTCTATCCAAGCTCATTCGTTATTTATTCCTATTTCAAAAGTCTAAGTTCAAGCTTGGTTCAACTACCGCTAACTGAGCCTTAAATTTCTCTTTGATACTCTCCAAGGCTTCATCATCATCAGCCTCGAAACGTAACACAAGCACTGGCGTTGTATTTGACGCTCGACATAGCCCCCAGCCATTGGGGTAATCAACTCTCAGACCATCGATTGTCGAGGCATTACCATCGATAAAGCTACTCTTTAACTGACATAGCTTCTCTACGATCAAAAACTTACTTTCATCAGTCACTTCAATATTAATTTCAGGCGTGCTGACGTCTTCCGGAAACGCTTGGAACACCTCATCAGACGTACTGTCTTCAACGCCCAGTATTTCAAGTAAACGTGCGGCACTATAAAGACCGTCATCAAAACCAAACCAGCGCTCTTTAAAGAATACATGTCCACTCATTTCACCAGCCAACAAGGCGCCAGTCTCTTTCATTTTTGCCTTAATCAGGGAGTGTCCGGTTTTCCACATAATTGGACGACCACCATAACCTGAAATAAGCCCGTTCAGGCGTCTTGAACACTTCACATCAAAAATAACATCGGCACCGGGATTTCTAGAAACAACATCTTTCGCAAACAGCATCAATAAACGATCTGGCCAAATGATTTTACCAGTATTAGTTACCACACCTACACGGTCGCCATCGCCATCAAATGCAATACCAATATCTGCATCGTGCTCTTCAACTGCCGCGATTAAGTCCTGCAAATTTTGAGGCTTTCCTGGGTCCGGATGATGGTTAGGGAAGGTGCCATCAATCTCACAAAACAACGGAATCACCTCGCAGCCAAGTTCTTCGATTAACGCTGGACCGAGCTCCCCAGCCACGCCGTTCCCCGCGTCAACAACCACCTTCAATGGTGCCGCAACGGCGATATCATTGAGTATTGTATCTAGATAATCTCTATCAATAGACTGCTGTGAGCGGGTGCCTTGGCCTTCAGCAAAGTCTTGCAAAATAATACGGTTATATAGCTTTTGAATGTCTTCTCCGGCAAGCGTATTACCCCCCAACATCATTTTGAACCCATTGTAATTACTAGGGTTGTGGCTACCGGTAATCATCACACCCGAGCCCGTATTCAAGTGGTGCGTTGCGAAATATAAAACCGGCGTAGGCACTTGACCAACCACAATCGCATCAAGGCCCGTACTCACAATCCCCTTCGTGATTGCTTCACAATACGCTTCGCTCGATAGTCGACCGTCATACCCAACACACAATGCCGTTTGCCCCTGGGCTAACGCTTCGGACGCCAGCGCACGGCCGATAAGCTCCACGATCGCCTCACTAAGCGTCTCGTCAACAACACCACGAATATCGTACGCTCGAAAAATAGACTGAGGCACATCTAGTTCTAACTGCTCTACTTCCTGAACCATTGAATCATTCTCTTCATCATTAAAACCCGTCAAGCCGTCCTCGGACTCACCTAAAACATCTAAATCCAACAAGTCATCATCGAAAAGTGGAGCATCGCTTGGCGCTGAAGGGCTCGCAGCCTCCTCAGGAACATCTTTGCCGCTAGACAATGCCGTTAATCGGTCATGCACTCGCTCCTTAGCCTTCTGTTTTGCTAAATCGCTAAGATTCGACGTCAACGTTTTAACTTCTGCATAATGAATGTATTTTGACTTTTTTCCTTCCCCGGAAATGGCGACTTTAATCGTCTGCGACGCGGCCATTAAATCATTCCGAATACGCGCGACGTTAGACCGAGAAACAAGGACCACCGCCATTACGCATAGAACAACAAACCCACCGAGACAAAGCAATATCAACAACCGCTCAACCCGAGCGAAATTAGGATCATCACTGACGAAACTGATACGCCATGAACTACCTGGAACAGCAATCACTTGCGCCTTTTCTATATCGCCATCACCCAACTTAATGATGGCCTTTGCACGCGCATCCGTACTATTTTTTAGTGCTACCGTCCCCTGAGCTATCGACGAGGGCAAAGCCAAAGTTTTTTTCAGCAACAAGGTGTTTTGAACGACTAGAACAGCCCCCAGTAAATCCCCGGTTTCTGGGCTATTAATTGCAGCAGCAGACTGCATTAACCACCTATCTGTATCTAGAAAAGAGTCCATACGAATCTCTTCCCCATCAATCACTCTGCGCACAGCGTCAACGTTAGCGAAGGTCAATGTTGGATGCTTCATCCGCATAGCGCCAAGATCGTCTAACGAAATCAAAAACAACGACTCCAGGTCTTTATACATCACCTTTAACGTCGATTCTAAATTGGCAACTTTTTCTTTATCCCCAAACGCTTCGACGACCAGCGGCGACGAAGACAAAGCCTCAGTCAAGGCCTCTCGCTCTTCGATAAAACGCTTAGCACTGCGGACTAAACCAGTGCTTACGACTTCCGTTAAGCGCTGAGCTTGCTGCTGCTCTGCCTGCTGAATGACCACAAACTCGAGTGACGCCACCAACAGCGCCGCAAATATAACGATCGCTAACGCAGGCTGATAAATCCAAGAACCAAGACGCTGACCGCTAGCCAAAGCTGGCTTAGACTGCCCCACTTGTTCTTGCTTCGACTTCTCTTTTTCTTTCTTAGCAATTTCTTTTACAACAGCATCTTGCTTACTGAAGAGTCCCATTGATTTTCCTTGATCTAAGCTACCAGTATTCAGGTATCGTTTATTAGGCTTTTACTTAAGTCCGGTAGAACCAAAACCACCATCACCGCGTTGCGTTTGCTCAAATTCTTCGACGATATCGAACTCTATCTGCACCACTGGAACGACGACTAACTGCGCAATACGTTCACCCACAGAGACCGTAAATTCATCCTTTCCTCTGTTCCAGCAAGAAACCATTAACTGACCCTGATAATCGGAATCGATCAACCCGACCAAGTTTCCTAACACAATACCGTGTTTGTGCCCTAAACCAGACCTAGGCAATATCATTGCTGCTAAGCTAGGATCTTCGACATATAAGGATAGACCTGTGGGCAACAAAACAGTTTGCCCCGGTTGAATAGTTAAGTCTTCATCAATGCAGGCTCGCAAATCAAGACCGGCAGACCCGGCTGTCGCATAGGCTGGCATCGGGATCTCTCCACCTAAACGAGAATCGAGAATTTTAAGCTGCATTTTTTGACTCGTCATCCTATCCCTTCTTATCCAATTTAGTTGTTGATTTTCGCGTTTTTGAATTCAAAACTATTGATTTTACGATACTTCTAGCCAACTCTTTTTTGCTTTGTTTGGGCACTTCGATTATCTCGTTCGCTGTAATAATATGGACAGCATTGTGATCACTATTAAAACCAATATCGGACCTAGAGACATCATTTGCGACAATCATATCTAGGTTTTTCTTAACCAACTTACCCTTTGCATAGTTAAGTACATCATTAGTTTCAGCTGCAAAGCCGACCACATAAGGCTTGCTTGGTCGAGCCGCAACCGTTGCAACGATATCGACATTTTGCGTCAGGTTAAGAACCACGTCGTCCTCACCTTTCTTCTTCATTTTTTGATCCGCAACCATTACCGGCGAATAATCCGCAACGGCGGCAGCACTGATAAAAATATCACAGCCTAATGCTATCTCTTGATCGACCGAAGACATCATCTCGGTGGCAGATTCAACCATCGCTACCTTAACTTGCTTCGGTCGCTCAATTTGGACAGGACCCGACACCAGCACTACATCCGCGCCTTGCTCTGCGCAAGCGGCTGCAAGTGCATAGCCCATTTTCCCAGAACTGTGATTACTAATATATCTAACAGGATCGATAGCTTCTCGTGTTGGACCTGCAGTGATAACCACTCTCTGACCAGATAGCGGGCCAGCATCAGCGTCTAACAACACAGCTAAAACCTCTTCGACTGCATCACACAGCTCCGACGCTTCCAGCATTCTGCCCGCGCCAATATCGCCACATGCTTGCTCACCTTCCGCCGGCCCCAAAAAAGTTACTTGTTCCAAAAGGGCTGTCTGAAGCTCTCGAATATTGCGCTGAGTAAGAGGGTTAGACCACATCGCTTGGTTCATTGCTGGTGCAATGGCGACCGGTGCCGTTGAAGCAATTAACAAGGTTAAAAGCAAATCATCAGCCAATCCTTGCGAGTACTTGGCAATAAAGTTTGCTGTTGCTGGCGCTACGATAATTAGGTCGGGCCATTTCGCAAGTTCTATATGTCCCATACCCGCTTCGGCATCAGAATCTAGCAGCTGAGTGTGCACAGGGTTGCCTGACAAGGCTTGAAAAGTAAGAGGGGAAATAAATTCGCATGCGCCGCGTGTCATCACGACTCGCACAACCGCATTTTGTTTTCGGAGAAGACGACATAACTCAGCACTTTTATACGCTGCAATTCCGCCTGTAATCCCGAGTAGAATATTTTTACCGTTTAAGGTCGCCATAGAAAAGGAAGCTTGATTCGCTTGGAACATTCACGGTAGATATCTTATTACAAAAAAGCCCGGTTTGGTGTTTTATTTTACCAAACCGGGCTTTCTTTAATGCTTAACTAAACGCTTAAACAGGCGTTACGTTCTCAGCTTGTGGGCCTTTGTTACCTTGACCAACTGTGAACTCAACCGCTTGACCGTCTGTAAGCGTTTTGAACCCATCAGCTTGAATCGCGCTGAAGTGAACAAAAACGTCTGGGCCGCTTTCTTGTTCGATGAAGCCAAAACCTTTTGACTCGTTGAAAAACTTAACTTTACCTGTAACTCGATCTGACATAACTCTATCCTAACAATTAATATTGAAATGGCCGAAAAACTGGATATAACTTATGTTTGACCTGACGACAGACTTTATACAGACATTCGATGAGCTACACATAAAAATAGCCTGATTTTCTTGGCTGAAATAAGTATACGCAATTAGTGTATAAAATCAAATCACCCCAAACCTTAGCTAGCGTGGCAATGAACAAAAAAAACCGACAAGAAATATTCGAACGATTACGGGCAGAAAATCCACACCCGACGACGGAACTTAACTACAGTAATCCTTTCGAATTACTCATTGCAGTCATTCTTTCTGCACAAGCAACTGACAAAGGCGTCAACATCGCAACAGACAAGCTATTCCCGGTTGCCAACACGCCCGAAGCCATACTAAAGCTAGGGCTTGAAGGGCTAAAAGGGTACATAAAAACGATTGGACTGTTCAATACAAAAGCAGCAAACGTCATGAAGACCTGCGCCATCCTAGCCGAACAACATAACTCGGTTGTGCCCGATACTCGAGAGGCGCTAGAAGCACTCCCCGGGGTCGGTAGAAAAACCGCTAATGTTGTTCTCAATACCGCATATGGCCAGCCAACAATGGCAGTCGATACTCACATTTACAGAGTCTCTAACCGGACTAATATTGCGCCGGGCAAAACGGTGCTGGATGTAGAAAAAAAGCTACTTAAGTTTATTCCTAAAGAATTTATAATCGACGCGCATCACTGGCTAATTCTGCATGGCCGCTATACCTGCATTGCACGAAAACCAAAATGCGGTTCCTGCCTGATAGAAGACCTATGTGAGTACTCCCCACCAAAAAAAACGTAAAGAATAAATCTTAATAAACACTGTAAATTCCGCAGGAAAGCACTTTTTGCTCTTTACAAAACTAATGATACCCATCAAGGTATATTTACGTATAAGTAAAGATGGATTATGTAATGCAAAAGCCAAGTGAGAATATTCAGGTTAGAATATATAAGGATATGAACGGGCATTCGTTTCCCGCTGTGATTCGCAATGGTTTACCTTGCTGCTTGTACCTCAATGCTTACCTAAACGGCAATCATGGCTCCCCACTTTCCACAACAAAATCACGAAAATCTCGAAAATCAAAACGGCCACCGTCATTCTACACTCGGAAGAAATATGCCTATGAGTTGAAGTTTTTATATTGCTTTTTCTTGGAGAACAGTATTGACCTTGTTGAGCGTGTAGCATGTGGCAGGTTTTTATCAATCGAAGAAATTGATAACTACATTCGTGCTTGTAAATTTTATGTTGGTGTAGAAGACGATAACAAAGACAGCGTAGTAGTCAGCCTGACGGATAAAAGAATCAGCGATGCCATCCATGCGACATCCAACAGTCAGCCAGAAGTGTCAGCGCATACGTTTAATCAACGCCTCAATCGCCTGAAAGCCTACATTGAATTCCTATATATCTACCATCACTACGATAAAGCGGAGACCGAGCAGCAAATCAGCACGGATGATCAATTTAATAAATTTAAGCTCTATATCAGCACTGCAATATCGAGCTCCAGAAAAGACAACACCGTCGTTAAGGATGCTTTTGAATCGTCGATCCCATCCGATAAATTCTTTGAATTTTTAGATGTCATTCAAGAACGCTCGCCTAATAACCCGTTCAAATCGAGCAAACTTCGCAATCAAATCATCGCCCAAATATTGATTGATACTGGAGTTCGTGTGGGTGCGGTATTGAAATTAAAGGTGAGTGATTTAGTGGATGATTGGGCTAACCCTCGATTCCGACTGACCCGAACGCCCAATGACCCAACAGACATACGGCGACTTCCCGCCGCGAACAAAACAAAAGCCCTCTCAATCTCCATCTCTCGTGATTTAATGAAACTTATTAAGCTCTACATTGAAACCGTGCGCAACAGTACCTCAAACGCTCATAAGCATGATTTTGTCTTCATCTCGGAAAAAGGAAAATCCATCGGAAACCCATTGTCTTACAACGCCGCCTACAAGGTCATAGAGACCTTTGGACATAAGATTGGGTTTGCGCTCCACCCTCATTTACTTCGTCATAAATGGAATGAGATTTTTGAAGATAAAGCCAGAGAGAAAGGGTTCTCAGCCGACAAAATCGAAGATCTTCGTAAATTTGCAATGGGGTGGGTGGAAGATACAGAAATGACTCCCGTCTACAACCAATTCCAATTAGCCATGACGGTAGCAGAAATCTCCTCCAAGAACCAAAGCCAATCCGTACCCAACCTGAGATGTGACTAATGAATGACCTTGAATTAAATGACTTAAAAAGCGGCTATGGAGGAAAACGCACCTTTCAGTCAAAAACAGAAGGCTATGAGTTCGACCCCCTCTCCGATAAATGGGTACTGGGGTACAAGAAAACCCTTAATCTTGAGTGGATGCACACACTAGACAGTGACGTTTTTCTCGACCTTCGGCTGGCGATTGCAAACGCGGCCAAACACTACGCCTTTAATTCTATAAAAACCTATTGTTCTACATTAAAAACGCTTTGTCCGTATTTAGAACCAGCGACATTTGAGGCGTGGTGGCTAACGCTCACGGACTATAAAAAAGGCGTAAAAGATGCACTATACGCATTTTGCCAGCGAAGCCCTGAGTATCGTAGCATAGCCCTCACGCGGCTCTATGACCTCGTTAAAGAGGAAGCATTAGGCACAAAGGATGGCTCAAAAAGCATCCTTGATGAAACAATAGGTGCGTACAGTGAAATCGAGCGTGATAACCTTCTAGAAGCACTTCGAATCGAAACACTCCATGCGCTGGATAATGAATTTACCACTACGAAGCCCTTTACTCGCCTAAGGACTATTCTGGCGTGTCAGTTGATGGTCGCTATCGTAAGAAGACCCACACAATTAGTTCAACTCAAATGGTGTGATCTCTTGCGAGTAGGTCAAACGTTTACCTCACACAAAGAGAGTCATCGTGATTGGGAACCTCTGACACAACATCACTTT
>CAJWBE010000033.1 GCA_913020045.1 uncultured Oleiphilus sp. | reverse complement strand
AGCGTGAGAAATGTCTATAAACGCAACGGACGCTCTTCGACCACGTATCTCGCGTTAGGGAATGCGTATGACCGTTGCGCTGTTAGTCTATACGGAGTTCTGTATCTATATCATACCGTCGCTTGGCGTACGTTTTTCTATCTTGCTGTCCTTGATACGCAGGGCGGGTATATTGTGTGATCGTTTCTCATCAGCGCTTTCAATAACGGTTGTGCAGATAGAAATGTATTTAGTTATCGCTCTGCTTGTTCTTAGAGTTAAGGGTCGAATGATCAGTGTCGAGAGGTCGGTGATTCTGTATGGTCGAATCTGTCTGACGCTGGAGGTCTGCCACTTTTAGGATTTCTTATTAAGCTTTAGCGTGCCTTTCGGTAGGGTCTTCGCGATAGTGGTGTGACTCTTAATTGTGTTATACGCTGCTCCAAGGCTAAGCGATAGCGTGTTGGCTTTGTATTTGGTGAAGCGTGTACGCTCTGTGTTGCCTGGGAGTGGCTTTAATGAGTACGTAACGTCTTGAATCATTAATGTCGGCGCTGATCGACGCCTAAATTGGATTTTTTTCGACAAAGATTTTAGTAGAGTTAGTTTGGCTAGAATGTGACAGCCACAAAAAAGGCCCCTGTGTGGGGCCTTGACCTAAATCGTTTAGCTTAGGTTATTCGGGTGTAGCACATTCTGAAGCGCCAGGGTTTTCTGCGCAACGAATTTTCCAGAGTAGCTTAAGTGCTTTAGGGTCCATTTTCCCCTCTGCTTTCAAGGCTAAGCGTACGTCACGGCTAAGCTTAACAAATTCTTTTTGCGTCTCCGGCGTAGTTTTGATCCAGTACTTGCCTGGAATTTCTTTTTCTGCATCTTCAACAAGTTTGTTAATGTCTTTCAGACGATTAACAACATAGCTGCGCATGTTGTTGCCGAAATCTGCGGGAAATGCGTCCTTTTTGATAACCGTCTGAAGCATACCGAAGTACATTCTGTAGTCGAGGATGCCGCCTTTAGTACCAAGACCATGGTAAAGCTCGAAGGTGTTATAGGCTAATGCTGGCATAAAGACGATGTCTATGTTGCCATTGTTGAACTGGCCGGAGAATGTCGCTAGGGACGTTCCAACCGGTGATGCGCCAACCATGTTTGTTAGCTTATGTATTTGAGGGTCTTCGTTAAGGACCGAAATTTTCTTACCACTGAATTCCGCAACTGTGTCGATTTCTCTATCGTTAACGAAAGCAAACATTGACCCTACTGGCCATGCCGCAACTGCTTCGTAAGGGCCGTTAGTTAGAATGCTGCCTGCTTTAGGGCTGGCAAGCGTTGCGATAATCTTTTGTAAACCTTCATCTGATGTAATGCCGCCAATTGCATCTAGTGTTCCAGAGAATGGAACGAACTGGCGCGAAAGGATTGCAGTCAGGTGAGCACCTTCACAGACACCAGCTTTGAAGTCATTTGAGGCGACTTTTTCGTCGGTATATGCAATGAATTCGAGGTCTAAACCCCAGTTGATTGCTTTTGGTTTAAGGTCAGAATAAAAAGTCATGACGGGGCCGTTTTTGCCGACCGGGTCCCATGTACAGATTTTTTTCTTCTCTAGAGCGAATGCGCTTGTTGAGAAGGCAATCGCTAGTGCAGCGACCATTAGTTTTGTTGGCGTCATTGTGACGGTTCCCCATTTGTTAGTGTTGTTGAAACAGTGTGTTGTTATTGTGGTGCGAATTCTCCAAGAAAACGCACTGAAGATCAAACGCAAAATACAATCCCTTGAACGCTGGTCTCAATTGTTTCGGAGCATACACCCTTATGGCTGTGATGGCTAAGCGAAGCTCAGTCTTGGCAAAGTCTGATGCTGAAGCTATAGTGTCGCGTTAAACTAGTGTACTAACGTTTGCTCGATCGGTTTTGCTTAAACTCCATAGCGATTGTGTCGTGCGATCTCACGCCAAATATTTCTCTTTCAGTTAGGGTTTTCAGAATGTCTATGCACAACAAACTGGTGATTTTTGATACTACGCTTCGCGACGGCGAGCAAAGCCCCGGCGCGTCAATGACAAAGGCGGAAAAGCTACGTATAGCTAAGTCGTTGGAGAAGATGCGTGTTGATGTGATTGAGGCGGGTTTTGCGATTGCAAGTCAGGGTGACTTTGATTCGGTGAAGGCGATAGCTGACACGGTGAGGGAATCGAGGATTTGTAGTCTGTCTAGGGCTCTAGATAAAGACATTGATCGGGCTGCTGAGGCTCTTAAGGGTGCTGAGGCCTCTAGGATCCATACTTTTATTGCAACGTCACCAATCCATATGAAGTATAAGTTGCAGATGGAGCCGGATGCCGTCATTGCGCAAGCTATTCATGCGGTAAAGCGAGCTCGCAATTATACCGATGATGTCGAGTTTTCTTGTGAGGATGCAGGGCGTTCTGAGATAGATTTTTTGTGTCGCATTATTGAAGCTGCGATTGATGCGGGCGCGACGACTATTAATATCCCTGATACGGTGGGCTATGCTATCCCTGCTCAGTTTGGCGAGACGGTTGGTACGTTAATCGAACGAATCCCCAATTCAGATAAAGCTATTTTCTCAGTGCACTGTCACAACGATTTAGGCTTGGCGGTCGCAAACTCTTTGTCTGCAGTAAATCATGGTGCGCGTCAGGTTGAGTGTACGATCAATGGTCTAGGTGAGCGTGCTGGCAACGCATCTCTTGAAGAGCTTGTGATGGCGGTTCGAACTCGTCCGGATATCTTTGATGTGGTTACTAATATTGATACGACGCAAATTGTTCCAGCTTCAAAGTTAGTGTCTACGATTACGGGTTTTCCTGTACAGCCAAATAAGGCAATTGTCGGTGCTAATGCGTTTGCTCATGAGTCGGGAATTCATCAGGACGGGATTTTAAAGCATCGCGAAACCTACGAAATCATGAAAGCAGAGGATGTCGGTTGGCATACTAATAGTTTGGTGCTGGGTAAGCATTCGGGCCGCAATGCGTTTCGAAGTAGGATAGAGGAGTTGGGAATTACGCTAGAGTCGGAAACTGCTCTAAATAAAGCGTTCTCTGCCTTCAAAGAACTCGCAGACAAGAAACATGAGATTTTCGATGAGGATCTGCATGCGCTAGTTAGTGATACGAAAGCAATCGAAGCTGATGAGAGATACCAGTTGGTGTGCATGTCCGTAACCTCAGAAACGGGGGTTGCGCCCGTTGCTAAAGTGACGCTGCTGGTTGATGGAGAAGAGCTGTCTGCGGAAAATACGGGAAGCGGGCCTGTTGACGCGACATTTTGCGCGATAGAGGCGCTGGTTGAATCTGGTATTAGTCTTCAGCTCTATTCAGTTAACAGTATTACTTCTGGAACCGATTCTCAGGGAGAGGTGACGGTTCGAGTTGAGAAAGGCGGACGGATTGTGAACGGCTTAGGAGCTGATACCGATATTGTTATTGCTTCAGCAAAAGCTTACTTACACGCGTTGAACCTAATGTGTTCTACGCAAGCCAAGCGACACCCTCAGGGCGAGGTGTAGGGCTTTGAGTTTTAACTTATTGCTCGCGGTGCGTTTGTGAGGCTAGATCTTCGTAGCGAATACTTAAAAGAGCTTGGTGCGCCTCAGTGGTACGCGCGCAAGCGCCTGCTTGGTGCTGCGCCATCGCAAGCCTTGATTTGGCCTGAGCCAATCGTGAAAACCGAGGTGGCTTCTCGGCACAAACCTGTTATTTCTGTTGCAGAACCAGTAGGTGAAGAGGTGTCTGCGCCCGCAAAGCTTAGCGCTGCAGTGCCGTCTACCACTCTAGATTTGGTGGGTTTGTCCGCCGAGGCTAGCGGCTTAGTTCATGTGGAGCCCGAGAGTTCGGTTTCGTTACCTTCGCTCGGTGTCTCTTCCTCGTTAGCGCCGCAGGGTTTGGTTGAGGGCGTTGAGGGCGTTGATATTAGCTTGGTGGCTTACAAGGTTGGCGCCCTGCTATTTGTTGATGAGTCTGCGGTGGGTGCGGCCGATCATAGTGAGCGTGAATTATTGAAGAATATATATTTTGCGTGTTTTCGCGGCGATGTGCCCGTGTCCGATGTTTCAGGGTTTGAGTGGCCTGTTTTTTCTCGAATGGATGCCGTGGTCAGCGCGGGTATTGAGGTTGATGCATTGCTCGGGCGTTGGTTCCAGGATTTGCTAGGGGGGCAAGTAAAGGCGGTGGTTTATCATGGACGTGACAACCAGAGGCGAGTGCGAGAAATGCTTGTGGAAACCGGTGGCGTCGACGCTGCATTTTTCGCATTTGAGTATTCGCTAACTGACATGATTAACCGCCCTTCGATCAAAGCCGATTATTGGCGTTTTCTTTGTGCTCATGAGTTGTTTTCTGGAGAGTAGGGTTGTCGACCGTTAGCGCTAACAGAGTTGTTCGCTTGATGCAGCTGTGCGACTTAGGGGAGGTTATGCTCAACGAGCGCGATGCCTATCCGATTCCTTGGTCTGAGGGTGTAATGAGCGAATGCATAGCGGGCCGCAACCTTTGTTATGTGTTGGAAGTTGACGATGTTTTGGTGGGGCACGCTGTGCTGATGTTAGTCGCCGATGAAACTCATTTGTTAAACATCTGCATCAATACGGCGAATGCAAATCGTGGTTTTGGTCGGTTTTTCCTTAATTATCTGATTAGTGATGCTCGGGCAAGAAAGTCCGCGGTGTTTTTTTTAGAGGTTCGCATTAGTAATGAGGTTGCGACCGGGCTTTATTTTTCAGAAGGTTTCAATGAGGTAGGGATTCGTCCTAATTATTATCCCTCCTCAAATGGGCGCGAAGATGCGCGCTTAATGACCCTAGACCTATCTATTGACCCTTAGTAATAAACTGCTTTCGTTATCTTTCCTTATTGCAGCTATAATGCGCTTTTTTGAGTCCCCTCCAAGGTTTTGGTTTCATGTCAGATCTCAGTAAACAAATAGATTCCCGCAGAACATTTGCGATTATTTCCCACCCCGATGCCGGTAAAACTACCATAACCGAGAAAGTGCTGTTGTTTGGCGAAGCGATTCAAAAAGCCGGAACGGTAAAGGGTAAAAAGAGTGGGCAGCATGCTAAGTCTGACTGGATGGAAATGGAAAAAGAGCGGGGTATATCGGTTACAACCTCAGTGATGCAGTTTCCGTATAACGATAAACTGGTGAATCTGTTAGACACTCCGGGGCATGAGGATTTTTCTGAAGATACCTACAGGACTCTGACGGCAGTTGACTCTTGCTTGATGGTGATTGACTCGGCAAAGGGTGTAGAGGCTCGCACCATTAAGCTGATGGAGGTAACGCGTCTGCGCGATACGCCAATTGTCACGTTTATGAATAAGTTAGATCGTGATACACGCGACCCTATTGATTTAATGGATGAGGTTGAAGCGGTATTGAAAATGGCGTGTGCCCCAATTACTTGGCCGATTGGTATGGGTAAGGAATTCAAAGGGATTTACCACTTATACAAAGATGAGACGGTTCTTTATCAAACAGGCCAGGGTCACAGAATACAGGAACGGCGGGTTATTAAGGGCTTGGATAACCCTGCTCTGGATGAAGAGCTGGGTTCCTATGCCGCAGACTTGAGAGAAGAGGTTGACCTCGTTAAAGGTGCTTCCCATGAGTTTGATTTAGAGATGTTTTTGGCGGGAGAGTTGACGCCCGTTTACTTTGGCACCGCGCTGGGTAACTTTGGTGTTGATCACGTTTTGGATGGTTTGACCGAGTGGGCGCCGTCACCCTTACCTCGTGCGGCTGAGACGCGAACTGTTGATGCATATGAAGAAAAATTTACCAGCTTTGTTTTTAAGATTCAGGCGAATATGGACCCGCAGCACCGCGACAGGATTGCGTTTTTGCGAATTTGTTCGGGTGAGTACCGTAAAGGAATGAAAATGAAGCATGTCCGCTTAGGTAAGGATCTACGTGTGTCTGATGCCGTGACGTTTATGGCTGGGGATCGAGAGAATTCTGAGTTGGCCTATGCGGGCGATATAATCGGCTTGCACAATCATGGGACGATTCAAATTGGGGATACCTTTACAGAGGGCGAACAGCTTCGATTCTCGGGTATCCCAAATTTCGCGCCGGAATTGTTTCGTTTGATTCGTTTGAAAGATCCGTTGAAGGCAAAAGCGCTTAACAAAGGTTTGATCCAGTTGTCAGAAGAGGGCGCGGTGCAAGTATTTCGGCCTATGCGAAATAATGACTTGATCGTAGGTGCCGTCGGTGTGTTGCAGTTTGATGTTGTTGTGCATCGCTTAAAGTCTGAGTATAAAGTTGACGCTATCTATGAGCCGATTAGCGTTTCAACTGCGCTTTGGGTGACGTCTGATGATAATGCGGCCATGGATGTGTTTAAGCGAAAGTGTCATGACAACTTAGCGTTGGATGGCGGAGATAATTTGACTTACGTAGCGCCAACAATGGTGAACTTGCAGCTCGCGATGGAGCGCTATCCAGAGATACAGTTCCATAAGACACGAGAGCATTAGTATTGTTTGCCGGTTCAGGGTTAATCGATACGCACTGTCATTTTGATTTTCCTGAATTTGATGGTTGTCGTGACGCGTTGCTCGCTCGCTGTAACAGTGAAGGAGTTATTGGCTTGCTCGTTCCAGCTGTGACGCAGGCTTCTTGGGAGCCGTTGTTGAAGATGTCTGGGGCGACGCCGGTTGTGGTAAGGCTTGCTTTAGGCTTGCACCCTTACTTTATAGGCTCGCATCAAGAGTCTGACCTTGTTGAGCTAGAACGCTTTCTCGCCTCAAATGAAAAGGCTTCTGTGGTCGCGGTTGGGGAGGTTGGGCTAGATGCGACAGTGTCAGATTATAGTCGCCAGGAGTACTTTTTTGACTGTCAGCTTGAGTTGGCAACACGGTTTTCGTTGCCGGTCATTGTTCATTCGAGGAAGACGCATTCGGCTGTTTGCAAAAAAATAAAGGTGTCGGGAGTCTCGTCTGGGGTGGTGCATGCTTTTTCGGGAAGTCGTCAAGAGGCGGATGCGTTCGTTGCTCAAGGCCTCAGCTTAGGTGTTGGGCCAGTTATTACATGGCCTCGAGCGACAAAGACCAAAGCGGCTCTGTCTGACGCCCCTCTAGAGTCGTTAGTATTAGAAACCGACTCGCCAGATATGCCGATATTCAATAAGGCTAAAGGGCAGGGCTCGCCGTTGGATGTCGTTGAGGTGTTCCATGCGCTATGTGAAATTAGGTCTGAGTCGCCGGAGCAAATATCTCATCAGTTGGCTCAAAATAGTGCAAAACTGTTTGGATGCGAGTCGTGGTTAAAAAATGGCATTTAGGGCTAGATTCTTTTGCTTTGTATGTATTATACTTCGCGCCCTTATTTTGTCGGTAAGTCAACGAGTCAGCCCCGTCTCACGGCTAATCGAATAATAATGAATCTGAATGGCTTTCCCTGCTGTCGATGATGGCTTTAGGTGGGAAGTGTTGTGTGCTCAGTTGAGCTAAAAAAGGCGGATTAAATGAAGACGTTAAGTGCAAAACCAGAGAGCGTAAAGCGCGACTGGTATGTAGTAGATGCTACAGGCAAGACTTTGGGTCGTTTGTCGACCGAGATTGCAAGCCGTTTACGGGGCAAGCATAAGCCTGAATACACCCCTCACGTAGATACGGGTGATTACATTGTTGTCGTTAATGCTGAAAAAGTAGCGGTAACAGGAAAGAAGGCGAGCGATAAGCTGTATCAACACCATACCGGCTATATTGGTGGTTTGAAGTCTATATCTTTCGAAAAATTGATTGATAAAGCGCCTGAAAGAGTTATTCAGGGTGCGGTTAAGGGAATGTTGCCTCGTGGGCCTTTGGGTCGTGCAATGTTTAAGAAGTTGAAGGTGTATGCAGGTGATCAACATCCGCACACAGCCCAGCAGCCTCAAACACTAGATATTTAAGGTAAGGCGATTATGTCAGTAGCATACAATTATGGAACAGGTCGTCGTAAAACCTCAGCGGCACGTGTTTTTCTTAAGTCTGGCAGCGGCCAGATTGTAGTGAACGGTGTATCTTTGGATACATTCTTTGGTCGTAAAACGGCTCAAATGGTTGTTCGTCAGCCACTAGAGTTGGTTGGAATGGCCGATAAGTTCGACGTTAAAATTACTGTTAAAGGCGGTGGTACAACGGGTCAAGCCGGTGCGATTCGTCACGGTATTGCTCGTGCTCTAATGGAGTATGATGAAACGTTGCGTGCTCCTCTTCGTCAAGCGGGTTGGGTAACTCGTGATGCTAGAGCGGTAGAGCGTAAGAAAGTTGGCTTGCGTAAAGCGCGTAAAAAGCCTCAGTTCTCGAAGCGTTAATCGCGTCTGTTCAAAAAAACGCTTGTCGAATTTGTTCGTCAGGCGTTTTTTTTTGCTTGAGTGTTTTCTTAGCTTTTTTTCGAAACAGATTGTTATGCTTGGGAAAACGGTTGAAGCGCGGGGTTAATTTAATTACTATTTGGGCCATTTTTAAAATGGCCGAAGTAATTACTGCCTAAAACATAAATTGGCTAAAGGAAGATGATTTCTGATTTGCTCAGTTTTCTCCTTCGTGCTGTTGTATAGCCGTATAATAACCAAGAAATTTTAAGTAATAAGTTGATGGGGGAAGCCTGTAATGAGTGATGGCGACGTAAATGCGAGCCGGCGCAGATTTTTGCTTGGTGCCACCTCGGTAGTTGGAGGAGTAGGAGCGATTGGTGCAGCAGTGCCATTTGTTGCTTCTTGGAATCCAAGTGCCAAGGCGAAAGCTGCTGGGGCACCAGTGAAGGCAAGTATTGGAAAGTTAGAGCCTGGTCAGCGAATGACCGTAGAGTGGCGTGGTAAACCTGTCTGGGTGATTCGGCGAACACAAGAGATGCTCGATAATATCGAAAAGCTAGGTGACGAGCTGCGTGACCCAAACTCTGAAATGCCGCAACAGCCCTCATACGTTACAGGTGTGTTTCGAGCAACTCGACCAGAGTATGCGATTATTGTCGGTATCTGTACGCATCTAGGGTGCTCTCCACAGTTTGTTCCAGAGGTCGAGCCGCAAGAGTATGACGAGAATTGGTTGGGCGGCTTCTTTTGCCCTTGTCATGGTTCGCGATTTGACTTGGCGGGTCGAGTATTTAAAGGGGTTCCTGCCCCGAAAAATCTTGAAATACCTCCGTATAAATACTTGGATGACGAAACCATTGTAGTTGGTGTTGATGAGGAGGCTGCCTAATGCAAAAACTGATAAACTGGGTTGATCAAAGGCTACCGATTGTAAAAGCCTTTGAAGATCACATGAGCAAGTATTACGCACCAAAGAACTTTAACTTCTTGTACTTCTTTGGCGTGCTCTCCTTTGTTGTTCTTGCTAATCAGCTGCTAACCGGCATTTGGTTGACTATGAGCTACAACCCAACGGCCGAAGGTGCTTTTGCCTCAATTGAATACATCATGCGCGACGTCGAGTATGGCTGGTTATTGCGTTACCTGCATTCAACGGGTGCATCGGCATTTTTTGTTGTCGTATATATGCACATGTTTAGAGGCTTGATGTATGGCTCTTATAAGAAGCCTCGTGAGTTAGTGTGGATTTTCGGAATGACGATCTATCTAGCGCTGATGGCTGAAGCCTTTATGGGTTACTTGTTGCCTTGGGGTCAAATGTCATACTGGGGTGCGCAGGTAATTGTTAACTTGTTTGGTGCAATTCCCTATATCGGCGAAGGCCTTTCTTTGTGGATTCGTGGTGATTACTTGATTTCAGGTATTACCCTCAACCGTTTCTTTGCGTTGCATGTTGTTGCTCTTCCAATTGTCATTATTGCCTTGGTTGTGTTGCACGTATTAGCGCTTCACACGGTAGGTTCAAATAATCCAGACGGTGTTGAGATCAAGAAGAACAAAGATGAAAACGGTATCCCTAAAGATGGTATTCCTTTTCACCCTTTCTATACCGTGCATGACATGGTAGGTATTGTTGTCTTTCTCTTCGTATTTTGTGCGATTGTGTTCTTTTTCCCTGAAATGGGTGGCTACTTTATCGAGAAGCCTAATTTTGAGCCGGCTAATCCGCTTAAAACACCCGATCATATTGCACCAGTTTGGTACTTCACTCCTTTCTACGCAATCCTGAGAGCTGTTCCTGATGCGTTCTTGGGTGTCGTCGCGATGGGTGCTGCGATTGCTGTATTGTTTGTGCTGCCTTGGTTGGATCGAAGTCCTGTTAAGTCGATGCGCTATAAGGGCTGGATGAGTAAGATTTGGCTGGTTATGTTTGTTATCGCATTTTGTATTTTGGGTTACTTAGGTGTTGTCGTTACGACGCCGGGAAGAACCTTGCTAGCGCAGATTTTGACGGGAGTGTATTTTGCTTACTTCCTCTTAATGCCTTGGTATACAAGTATCGAGAAAACTAAGCCTGTTCCAGAAAGGGTGACAATGAAATGAAAAAATTAATAATAGCCCTATTTCTTACATTTGTTTCTGCAGGTTCGTTTGCCGCCGGTGGCGCTTCTGTGCCAATGGACCCTATCGACACGGACATCCGTGATCAAGAGTCGCTTCAGCGAGGTTTGGCGTTATTCACTAACTACTGCTTTGCGTGTCACTCCATGAAGTACGCGCGCTATGAGCGTGCGGCGAATGATTTGGGTATTCCAAATGAGATTTTTGAAGAAAATCTCATCTTCGGAGATGCCAAGATTGGTGAGTTGATGGAAATCGCAATGCCTGAAGACTTAGCGAAGGTATGGTTTGGTAGTGCGCCGCCAGACTTAACGTTGGCTGCTCGGTTGAGAGGTCCTGAGTGGTTGTACAACTACATGCGAGGCTTTTATGCAGACTCTAAGCGTCCTTATGGCGTCAATAATGTCGTATTTAAGGATGTCGGTATGCCGCATGTTTTGGCAGACCTTCAAGGTGTGTGTGCAGATAAACCTCAGCTAGGTGTTGAGCCAGAGGTTGATCCTTTAAGTGGCAAGATCGTTAAAAGCAGCGGTTGTGAAGAGTTTTCCACGCCTGGTAAGCTTTCTCCTGATCAGTATGACGAGGCGATTTATGATCTCGTAAACTTTTTGGAATACGTTGGTGAGCCATCGCGATTGCAGAGCGTTGAGCTGGGGCGTACAGTCCTTATCTTCCTTGCATTCTTCTTTATCTTTGTTTATTTCTTGAACAAGGAATACTGGCGCGACATTCACTAATCGAGATTAGTGGATTCGAAAAGGCTGTTGGCATGCGTCGACGGCCTTTTTTGTTTCCTAATCGGCCATAAAATACACGATTCGTTTAGAAATCATGTATACTCTGCGCGAATTTTTGTCAGCGGCGTATTTATAAGCGGCTCTTGAAGTGGCCGCCACTGGCTTCGCAAATTTAGCTTAATTGATCATGAGGAATACCTATGGGAGTTGTGACCAAGCGGTCTTCAATGACTTTTTTTTCTGACGGAAAAAGCCATTACAGTCATCGAGTAAGAATTGTTTTGGCAGAAAAAGGTGTTGCGGTCGATATTATCGATGTAGACCCTGATGCGAAGCCTGAAGAGCTTGCAGACCATAACCCATACAATGATCTCCCTACGCTTGTAGATCGTGATTTGGTGCTTTATGAACCAGATATCATGATGGAGTACTTGGATGAGCGTTTTCCACATCCTCCTTTGTTGCCTGTTTATCCAGTTGCAAGAGCCCAGAGTCGTTTGATGATGTACCGCATCAGAAAAGATTGGTGTGGTTTGGCGGATCAAATTTTGGAAGACCCAACATCTGCAAAAGCAGAGCAGTGCCGTAAGGAGTTGAAGGAAAGCTTGATCGCCACAGCGCCTATTTTTGCTGAAAAGCCCTTCTTCATGAGCGACGAGTTTACGATTGTTGATTGCTGTGTGGCAGCCCTTTTATGGCGGTTACCTGTCATGGGTATCGAGCTTAACGTGGCGGCAGCGAAACCTATCCTCAAGTATATGGAACAGATCTTTGAGAGCGAATCTTTCAAAGCCAGTTTGTCTGAAGTTGAGTCTGAGATGCGTCTCTAACCGAGCGCAAAAATTTATCTGTTGGAGCCGGTATGACCCCGAGTCGCCCCTATCTTGTTAGAGCATTGAACGAGTGGATCGTAGACAATGAAATGACGCCATACTTGGTGATTGATGCCGGTGTGCAGGGCGTTCGTGTTCCTGAAGATTATGTGACTAACGGTCAGATTATCCTTAACGTTAGTCCTGGAGCGATTACGGACCTTTTGATCTCTGATGATGCGATTGAGTTTAGTGCGCGCTTTGGTGGTGTTCCAATGCAGGTTTATGTACCTGTTGTCGCGGTGATGGCCATTTACGCAAAAGAGAATGGTCAGGGAATGGTATTTGGCGCAGAGCCTGGCGCGCCAGAGCCGCCGGACCCGGACGACCCCAGTGCCAAGGAGTTGCCGCCCAGCGCGCCAAAGCCAGCACTTAAAATTGTCAAATAGCAGGTAGAGCAGGGTGCTTGTCATGGTTAAGCCATGGCAAGCGCGGATTATTTTGATCAAAAAATGATCGCCATATTGATTGAGGCGATATCATGTTTCTGGTAGTCTGGCGCCCCATCTTGAGATGAAAGTCTCCCCCTTCTTATATAGTGCTTTTAAACTGTACAGCCTTGCGAATCGTCGTTTCGTACTAGGCTCATACAAGAGAAATTGACGGGATTTACATGACGCGTTTTATATTCGTAACCGGTGGTGTTGTTTCTTCTTTGGGCAAAGGAATCGCCTCTGCTTCTTTAGCTGCGATTCTTGAAGCTCGTGGTTTGAAGGTAACAATGCTTAAGCTGGACCCCTATATCAATGTTGACCCAGGAACCATGAGTCCTTTTCAGCACGGAGAGGTGTTTGTCACTGACGATGGCGCTGAAACCGATCTTGATTTGGGTCATTACGAACGCTATATCAGAACGACGATGTCTAAACGCAATAACTTTACATCAGGTAGGGTTTACGAGGATGTTTTGCGTAAAGAGCGTCGCGGTGATTATCTCGGCGGTACGGTTCAGGTTATTCCTCATATAACCGATGAGATCAAACGCCGAATTGTTGAGGGCGCAAATGGATACGATGTTGCGTTAGTAGAAATCGGTGGCACGGTAGGTGACATCGAGTCGCAACCGTTTCTAGAGGCGATTCGTCAATTGCGCATTGATGTGGGTTCAAATCGTGCCATGTTTATGCATTTAACGCTCGTACCTTATATCGCAACCGCCGGCGAAACGAAGACCAAACCAACTCAGCACTCTGTTAAAGAAATGCGCTCTATTGGTATCCAGCCAGATATCCTAGTGTGTCGGTCTGATCATGAGATTGATGAGGCGTCGCGTCGTAAAATTGCCCTGTTTACCAACGTTGAAGAACGTGCGGTTATCCCTCTTCAAGATGCAAGCAGTATTTATCAGATTCCGCGTATGCTGCATGAGCATAAGTTGGACCAGATTATCGTCGAAAAATTTAACCTAGAGTGTGCAGAAGCTGACTTGTCGGAATGGGACGATGTCGTTGAAGCAGAAGCAAAGCCGCAGCATGAAGTTACGATTGCGATGGTCGGTAAGTACATGGAGTTGCTCGATGCTTATAAGTCATTGATTGAGGCGCTGAAGCACGCTGGTATACGAAATCGTGTCAAAATTAACATGCAGTATATCGACTCGGAAACGATTATTGATAACGGTACTGGTGTTTTAGAAAATGTTGATGCGATTCTGGTGCCAGGTGGTTTCGGGAATCGAGGCGTTGAAGGTAAAATTCAAACGGTAAAGTTTGCACGTGAGAACAAGGTTCCTTATCTCGGAATTTGTTTGGGTATGCAAGTGGCGGTTATTGAATATGCTCGCCATGTTGCGGGGATGGCTGACGCACACAGCACAGAGTTCAAGAAAGACTGTGAGTTTCCAGTCGTGGGCTTAATTACCGAGTGGAAGGATGCGACAGGTAGTACTGAGCAACGTGATTCCGCGTCAGACTTGGGTGGCACCATGCGTTTAGGCGGTCAAGAGTGTCGTCTGGAGCCTGGTTCTACTGCCCATAACTGTTATGGGAAAGATGTTGTTGTTGAGCGTCATCGTCACCGCTACGAGGTCAACAATAACTTGCTCGATCAGGTCCAAGCGGCTGGGCTGATTGTGTCCGGTCGTTCAATCGACGGCGCGTTAGTTGAGGTGGTTGAGGCACCAGATCATCCCTGGTTTGTAGCGTGTCAGTTTCATCCTGAGTTCACTTCTACACCTAGAGATGGCCATGGTTTGTTCGATGGCTTTGTTGCCGCTGCTTTGGCGAATGCCAAATAGTTTCGGTCTCGGTAAAGGGGAAATATGACTCAACGAATTATTAATGTTGGCGAGACATTAAAGGTTTCAAACGAACTTCCTTTCACCCTGTTTGGTGGAATGAACGTCCTTGAGTCGCGAGATATCGCGATGGAAGTGGCTGAAGCCTACGTCCGCGTGACAGAAAAGCTCAATATTCCTTTCGTCTTTAAAGCATCATTCGATAAAGCGAACCGCTCTTCAGTTTCATCATATCGAGGGCCTGGTCTTGAGCAGGGTTTGCGTATTTTCGAAGAGATAAAGCAGACGTTTGGTGTTCCGGTTATCACGGATGTTCATGAGCCGTATCAAGCAAAACCGGTAGCCCAAGTTTGCGACATTATTCAGTTGCCCGCATTTTTGTCTCGCCAGACCGACCTCGTTGTAGCGATGGCCGAGTCCGATGCCGTAATAAATATCAAGAAAGCACAGTTTTTGGCGCCCAAAGAAATGGGCCATATTCTTCATAAGTTTGAAGAAGCAGGAAATGATAAATTAATTTTGTGTGAGCGAGGCTCCAGCTTTGGTTATAACAACCTAGTCGTTGATATGCTGGCCTTCGGCATCATGAAAAAGTTTGAATACCCAGTGTTTTTCGACGTCACGCACGCTCTTCAGCAGCCGGGCGGGCGAGCGGATTCGGCGGGTGGTCGTCGAGAGGTCGTCACCGACCTAGCGGTTGCTGGTATGTCTCAAGGGCTTGCAGGCTTGTTTTTGGAAGCGCATCCAGATCCAGCGGCCGCCAAGTGTGATGGTCCCTGTGCGCTTCGTCTTGAGCAGTTGGAGCCATTTTTGGCTCGGGTCAAACAGGTCGATGAACTGGTGAAAAAGTTTGAGCCGCTTGATACCGCTTGAAGCGCGTGTGAGTGTGAATAGTAAGTTTTTAGATATTTGGAGAAATTAGGTCATGACAACGATTGCTGATATTAAAGGCCGTGAGGTGCTCGATTCTCGTGGTAACCCTACCGTAGAAGCAGATGTTATTTTGTCGTCGGGGATTGTTGGTTCGGCATGTGCACCTTCGGGCGCATCGACTGGTTCGCGTGAAGCGCTAGAATTACGAGATGGCGATAAGTCTCGATATCTAGGTAAAGGTGTGTTGAAGGCGGTTCAAGGCATTAACGTTGATATTCGCCAAGCGTTAATCGGCAAAGACGTGACGGATCAGCGCGCTCTCGACCAGCTGATGTTGGATTTGGACGGTACTGACAACAAAGCAAAATTAGGGGCTAATGCTATTCTAGCGGTGTCCTTAGCAGCGGCAAAGGCAGCGGCTCAAGAGAAAGGCGTTGAGCTGTATGAACATATTTCAGAGCTAAACGGAACGCATGGTCAGTATTCTATGCCGGTTCCTATGATGAACATTCTTAATGGCGGCGAACATGCCGACAATAATGTCGATATTCAGGAATTCATGGTTCAGCCAGTTTCCGTCACGACATTTGCCGAAGCATTACGAGCAGGTGCTGAAATTTTTCATGCACTAAAAAAAGTCTTGCAGGCAAAAGGTTTAAATACAGCGGTAGGCGATGAGGGTGGGTTTGCGCCGAACTTGGCATCTAACGCTGACGCCTTAGCGGTGATCAAGGTGGCCGTTGCTGATGCAGGTTACGCCCTAGATAAAGATATAACGCTAGCACTAGATTGTGCCGCTTCTGAGTTCTATAAAGATGGAAAATACGACTTGGCAGGTGAAGGGAAAGCGTTCAGTGCTGAAGGCTTTAGTGATTATCTTTCTGAGCTTTGCGACACCTACCCTATTGTGTCTATCGAAGATGGACAGGACGAGTCGGACTGGGATGGTTGGAAGTACCAAACTGAAAAGTTGGGTGCGAAGGTGCAGCTAGTTGGTGACGATTTGTTTGTGACCAATACTCGAATCTTACAAGAAGGGATTGATAAGAATATCGCTAACTCTATTTTGATTAAATTTAATCAAATTGGCAGTTTGTCAGAAACGTTAGATGCGATAAAAATGGCAAAAGATGCTGGCTATACTGTGGTGATTTCACATCGTTCTGGCGAGACAGAAGATACTACCATTGCAGATTTAGCCGTTGGGACGTGCGCTGGCCAAATCAAGACGGGTTCTTTGTGTCGCTCAGATCGTGTGGCTAAGTATAATCGTTTACTGCGCATCGAAGAGCAGTTGGGTGATCGTGCTCCGTATAAAGGCCGTTCTGAAATCAAAGGCCAGTAATACGGCTGTGCATTGATAGCCCATTTACAATACAGAGATATTACAAATTCGTACTCTATTTCTTTTAGCGAAAGAAAACGATCTAGGCTAGAGTAAATAGATGGTCTGAAGAGCCCTTTTATAGGGCTCTTTTTCGTTTAGTTTTCTGTGAATTGTCTGATATGTCGATGTTGTTTGTTGGTGTTTCTAATTGCCTGCATAGGCGGTTGTTTTAATGAAGTTTTTGTGGAGCTTAATGCTCGTCTTAGCCCTTGGCTTGCAGTTTCGTCTATGGGTCGGTGAAGGTAGTTTCGCCGAAGCAAGTATGCTTAATTCAAAAGTAGAAAGTCAGGTAGCGGTTAATCAAACCTTGATCCAACGAAATGCTCGACTCGATGCGGAGGTTCAAGACCTAAGGAGTGGTTTTGATGCGATCGAAGAGCGCGCTCGGTCGGAGTTAGGGATGATAGGCCCTGATGAAACGTTTTTTGTCGTCGTGAGTCGCTCTCATTGACAGAGTTGAATGCCAATTCATTATCGCCTAAGCATTGGGTGATTATTCCCGCTGCTGGGGTGGGCGCCCGCATGGCCGCCGACCGACCTAAACAGTATCTCTCGATTCATAACAAAACCATCCTAGAGCATACGCTGGCGTTGTTCACTTCGGACCTGCGCTTCAGTAAGGTATTGCTTGGCTTAGCTCAAAACGATCAATATTGGCAAATGTTGAATTTTCCACAACGAGATAACGTAACCATTTTTCCTGGTGGTTCAGAGCGTTTTAATACGGTGTTGAACGGTCTTTATTGTATAGATAGCGTGGCACAAGATCATGATTGGGTGTGGGTGCATGATGCGGCACGCCCTTGTTTATCACAAACAGATATTGAATCCTTGTTTAGTCAACTGGCTCAGCCTGACGCAAAGGGTGCTTTGCTTGCGAGCCCAGTGAACGACACTATAAAGAGAGAAAATGGCGCTGGTTTGAGTTGTGAAACAGTTGATCGAACTGGTTTGTGGCGCGCTTTGACGCCACAGGTTTTTAAGTATTCTGACCTAAAATCCGCAGTTGAGCAGGGCATTCGCGACGAAGTAACGCTGACGGATGAGGCTTCTGCGATGGAGCATAGTGGCACTTTTCCTCACCTTGTCGAGTCTCGAGGCAATAACATCAAGATAACTCGCCCTGGCGATTTGGAGACTGCGATGTCCTTTATGAACGTTTCTAGCGCGCTAATGCCGCGAATCGGGAGTGGATACGATGTCCATGCTTTTGACGTGGGCGATAGCGTTATCTTAGGGGGCGTCCGTATTGCCCATACCCACAAATTGAAAGCGCACTCGGACGGTGATGTCTTGCTTCATGCACTAATGGATGCACTGCTTGGGGCTTTGGCGCTGGGTGATATTGGTAAGCATTTTCCTGATACAGATAGTAAATGGAAAGGTGCCGATAGCAGGGCTTTGCTGAAGGCGGTGATGCTGATGCTATCTGAGCAAGGTTATCGGGTAGGGAATGCTGATATTACGGTGATTGCAGAATACCCCAAGTTGGCTGTTCATATCAGTGATATTCAGGCATCTATTGCACAAGACTTGGGTGTCCCGACAAATCAAATCAGCGTTAAAGCCACGACCTCAGAGAAACTTGGTTTTACGGGCCGATCTGAAGGTATCGCGTGCCAAGCGAGTGTGATGCTTTTTCCGGTTAGTGTGTCATGAATTACCCGATTACATTTCCCGTTGCTTATGATTTTGACCGGCCAGAAGCTGAGATTAAACAGCGCTCGGAAGATTTTTATGTAGAAGAGCTGTTCGGCCCTGAACTGGAAGGGGAGGGCGAGCATGTTTGGCTTTGGCTCGAAAAGTCGGGGCAGAATACCGAGTATGTGGCAAAACAGATTGCCCGCTATGCGTCCGTTAAAGAGATGGATGTTGGCTTTTCGGGTCTCAAGGATCGTTGGGCGGTCACAAAGCAATGGTTTAGCGTTTACCTGTCGAATAAGCCAGAGCCAGATTGGTTCGCGATGGGCTTAGAGGGAGTCGATATCATTCGGGTCTCGCGTCATAATAAGAAGCTTCGTCGCGGAGAGCATTTCGGAAACCGTTTTTGCATTACTTTGCGCAACTTGAACAACCCGCAAGCCTTGCTGCCTGCTTTGTCGACAATTGCGAAAGACGGTTTTCCCAATTACTTTGGCTTGCAGCGTTTTGGGTTGGATGGCGCTAATCTGTCACGAGGCCACGTCTATTTCGAAGGCAAGATTAAAGCGTCTCGCTCTCAGCGTTCGTTTTATTTGTCTGCTGCTCGGTCGTTTATGTTTAATCAGATACTAGCGCGCGCGATCGGGAAGGAAGTGTGGACAGAAGATGGCGCACAGGGTGCTTTGTTTGGTGACCCTCAGCGTGATGTGGATGATGTTACAGCCGAAGAGCGAGTTGTTTTTGATAGCTACCCTACTTTAGTAAAGGGCTTGGTTAAAAACAGAATGAAGTTAGAGCGCCGACCATTGAAAGTCGTCCCCTCCGATATGGATTGGGAGTTTGGTGACGACTGGGCAAGACTCGGGTTTTCGTTGCCAAGCGGTGTGTTTGCAACGGCGTTGTTGGATGAAATTGCCGTCGTAAAGAATGCGTCGGGTGTGAGGTGAAGTAATGCGGTTGCTTGTTTCGAATGATGACGGTATCAATGCCGAAGGCATACTGGTGCTAGCCGATGCGTTAAAAGAAATAGCGGAATGCGAAGTCGTGGCGCCAGATAGAGATCATAGCGGTGCAAGTGGGTCACTTACCTTGTCCAGGCCTCTAAAGGTATCAACGTTGCGCAACGGTTACTTTAGTGTCGATGGCACGCCGACTGATAGTGTTCATGTCGGTCTGACGTCTCTGTTTGATGGTCGTATTGATCGAGTGGTTTCCGGTATCAATAGCCATGAAAACTTAGGCGATGATGTTCTTTATTCCGGTACTGTCGCCGCCGCGATTGAAGGGCGTTTTTTGGCTGAAGCTCCGATTGCCGTTTCGCTGGTGAGTCGCGGAAATTTTCACTATGAGACTGCTGCAAAAGTGGTCGTTGACTTGTTGAGTCGGCCCGTGCCACTCCGATTTTCAGGCGACCGAACAATATTGAATATTAACGTTCCTGATGTTCCTTATGAGCAGCTAAAGGGTTTGAAGGTAACGCGTTTGGGGCATCGAGCAAAGGGTCAGTCACCCCATGTCGTGGCGGACCCAAGAGGCCGTGAGCGGTATTGGATTGCAGTTGCTGGTGAGGGTGATGACGCCGGACCGGGAACTGATTTTTATGCAGTGGCAAATGGTTACGTATCATTGACGCCTGTTCAGGTAGATATGACGCACCATAGCGCCATTAGCGAAATAGAACACTGGTTAGAAGGTAACAGCAGGTGAGTGAGTCAGTTGAACTGGCAGGGATAGGAATGACGTCGAGGCGAACGCGGATGCGTTTGGTGCAGCGGCTGAGGGATAAGGGAATTAAAAACGAAGCGGTCTTGTCAGCTATGGGCGAGACGCCACGACACATTTTTTTGGATGAAGCGCTAGCGCATCGCGCCTACGAAGATACGGCCCTGCCGATAGGGCATCAGCAAACGATATCACAGCCCTACATTGTCGCCCGAATGACAGAGCTGGTGTTAGAAACGTCCCCCCGTCGAGTGTTGGAGCTGGGAACTGGTTCTGGGTATCAAGCTGCTATTCTTGCGCAACTGGTCGACGACGTATATTCGGTAGAGAGGATTTCTCCCTTGTTGGATAGAGCGGTTGTTAGGTTTCGAAAAATGGGCTTGCGAAACCTAAGTGCTCGTCACTCTGACGGGGGAATGGGCTGGCCTGAGCGCGGGCCCTTTGACGTTATTATTGTCACGGCTGCGCCTAAAGAACTTCCGGTTGAACTGTTGCGACAGTTAAAAGAAGGTGGGCGCATGATCGCTCCGGTGGGTGACTCTAGTCAAAGCTTGACCGTCGTAACAAAACACAGTTCAGGTTATGACGAAAAGATAATTGAGCCGGTCATGTTTGTTCCATTCTTGCCGGGTACGGTCGTGTGACTAGAAGGTAGGGGCGAGAGACGTGAAGTTTGATATTTGGCTGTTTTTAAAAGGTATGCTGATGGGCGCTGCGGACATTGTTCCCGGTGTGTCAGGTGGTACTATCGCGTTTATAACCGGAATCTACGAGACCTTGATTGGCTCGGTGCAGTCAGTTTTACCTTCTTTTTTGCGTTTCTGTTCGCATCGTAAACTCTCTTTGTTTTGGCACGAGATTAATGGAACGTTTCTGATTACCTTGTTGGCAGGGATTCTTGCTAGTGTTGCCATGTTTGCAGGCCTTATTGGCTATTTGATGCAAGAGCACCCTATTCCGTTGTGGTCGTTCTTTTTTGGACTTATCGTCGTGTCTTCTTACTGGCTGGGAAAAGAAGTTAACTTTCGGTGCTGGAAATCTATCATTTTTATGTTGCTAGGGGTGGTCGCAGCGGTAAGTATTTCTCGCGCGGCCCCAGCACAGCTCGAAGCGTCGGCTTTTAACGCATTTATCTCGGGAGCAATCGCCATTTGTGCCATGATCTTGCCAGGGATATCGGGGAGTTTTATTCTCGTATTGCTAGGTAGTTACGGCTTTGTGATTGCTGCCATTCAGTCTTTGGACGTCGTGTTGCTTGCGACTTTTATTGGGGGCTGCGGGCTCGGTTTGCTTTCTATCGCCAACATCCTGGTCTTGGCTTTCAAGCATTATCGACAGATTGTGCTAGCCTTATTAACAGGTTTCATGGTCGGCGCGCTGGATAAGGTTTGGCCTTGGAAGGAAGTGGTTAGCGTTCGTGTTAACCGGCATGGGGAGCAAGTTCCCTTGCTAGAAAATAACATTTCACCTTTTGATTATCTTGCGCTGACCGATCGGAGCCCTGAGCTTGTTCTGGCCATTTTTGCAGCCTTGTTTGCAGTTGTGATTGTACTGGTGCTCGAGCGCATAGCTCTCAAGTCCACAAGCCAAAAAAGGTCGTCTTAGTTTGTTTAGCTGATTGTTCCAAATAGTAACGTTTTTGCTGTATTGGTAACGCATCGAAACGAAGCTGGGAACAAAATTAATCAATATAAGATTAAAGGGTTAGCGAATTCTGCTAAGGTTGTTTCTAGGTTATATAATAATTAGGTATATATAATTGTTTTTTTATAGTTATTTTCTGGTTTTGTGTCGCGTGAAACGCTCATAAAACAACCACTCTTCTATTTTGGCTTTGGTTCATGTGCGGGAAACTACGTTGTGTAACAATTTGTATCTTGCTCTCAATGGCTCTGTTCGGTTGCACTTCGTCTACCATCTACAACGACCGTAATTTTAATCCCCCTGTCTATTTTGGCACGCATGTTGTGCAGCGTGGTGAAACTCTATATTCGATCTCTTGGCGCTACGGTCGCGGCTTTAAAGAACTTGCAGCGGCGAATAGCATTGCGGCCCCATACCGAATTATCCCGGGCCAAAAAATCAGTTTGGAACTGGGCTTGTCGGAACGAAACGCGGCGCAAAAACAACAGCAAAGTGGAGCACTTTCTTCTTCAAATGTAACAGAACGTAAAGGCAATAAAGCTTTTCGTAAAAAAGTTACAAAAGTAAAAAAACATAAGAACTTCAAAGACATAATTTGGGCTTGGCCACATTCTGGCCCAATACTTGCCAAGTATGCTGTAGGTAAATCTGCAAGCGCATCTCGAAATGTAAATAAAGGGATAGACATAGGAGGGCGTTTGGGTGATTCGGTTTTTGCGGCCGCTTCGGGAGAAGTGGTTTATTCAGGAAACGGATTACTGGGCTATGGCAATTTAGTGATAATAAATCACAACGAACGTTACTTAAGTGCTTATGCACATAACCGCAATCTGCTTGTCAAGGAAGGGCAAAAAATAAGCAAAGGGCAGAAAATTGCGGAAATGGGACGTTCAGGGGTAGATCGCGTTAAGCTTCACTTCGAGATCAGAAAAGACGGTGATCCCGTCAACCCGCTGAAGTACTTGCCATCAAAGTAGTAGCGCTTGAAAGCGTGTAGAAACAACAACTAGGTTGTCCAATGATTCGGTTGCGAGCCGTTTGGACAAACAATAATAAGTTTGGAGAAGAGTATGTCAGCGGAAAGAGAAGCACTATTTGACGATGTCGAAGAGTTGGAGAATAAAAAACAGCGAGAAGAAGCAGAGAGTGAAGATATTGCTTCGGTCGTGACTTCAATTGACAGCCGCAGAACAACGAAAGCCGAAGGTTCATCTTACCGGCAACTTGATGCGACACAAATCTATCTAAACGAAATCGGATTTTCGCCACTTCTTTCTGCTGAAGAAGAGGTGCACTTTGCGCGGATGGCGCAAAAGGGTGAAGAGGCTGGCCGCAAGCGCATGATCGAAAGCAACCTGCGCTTGGTTGTTAAAATAGCTCGACGCTACGTTAATCGTGGGTTGACGCTCCTAGACCTGATTGAAGAAGGGAACCTAGGTTTGATACGCGCGGTTGAAAAGTTCGACCCAGAAAGAGGGTTCCGTTTTTCTACGT
This sequence comes from uncultured Oleiphilus sp., assembly GCA_913020045.1. Taxonomy (GTDB): domain Bacteria; phylum Pseudomonadota; class Gammaproteobacteria; order Pseudomonadales; family Oleiphilaceae; genus PZPK01. The sequence continues at coordinate 13,615 of CAJWBE010000033.1, read as the reverse complement.
ATGCCACCTGGTGGATTAGACAAACCATTGAACGTGCAATTATGAACCAGACGCGAACGATCCGTCTTCCGATTCATGTTGTTAAAGAACTTAATTTGTACCTTAGAGCGGCGCGTGAGCTTACTCAAAAGCTTGATCATGAGCCGTCTCCAGAAGAGATTGCTGACTTATTAGATAAGCCGGTCGCTGACGTGAAGCGGATGCTGGGGCTAAACGAACGCATTGCTTCGGTTGATACGCCAATCGGCGGAAATGGTGATAAGTCTTTATTGGATACAGTTGCAGATGAGTCGGCTTCTGATCCTGCAGAGTTACTACAAGAAAGTGACTTGCGCGGAAGTATCGATGGCTGGTTAGACCAGCTGTCAGGTAAGCAACAAGAAGTGTTGGCTCGCAGGTTTGGTTTGCGTGGCTATAAGATGAGCACCTTGGAAGAGGTAGGGCGTGAAATTGGTTTGACTCGCGAACGTGTGCGTCAGATTCAGGTTGAAGCGCTTAAACGCTTGCGTGATATCCTTGAGAAACAAGGCCTAAGCTGCGAGACATTATTTAAGTGTTAGTCTAAACGAAGAAAAAAAACGGCGATCATCGCCGTTTTTTTTCGCCTGTGATTCGGCCCCCTCCTCAAAAATCCTCATTACGTCTATGTCTTAGTTAGACCTTGGTCTACAACTCGACCATCGTCTAATGGCTATGCACTCACAAGCGAGGACAATAGCTTGCATCTGCCATATTGATAGGAACATTAAGCATGTCCAACCAATCCCCCCTGCAAGACTCTGAATTTAATCCGAATATTAACGGTCGAGAGTACGACACACTGTATCGAGAGTCAGTCGAAAATAATGCTGATTTCTGGGCGGGACAAGCAAAGCGTCTAGACTGGATCAAGCCATTTAACAAAGTCCGAGACGTGTCCTTCAAGAAAGACGACTTACATATTTCGTGGTTCGAGGATGGTGAGCTAAATGTTGCGGCTAACTGTATTGATAGGCACCTCGCGACGCGCGGAGACCAAGCAGCCATTATTTGGGAGGCTGATGAGCCGGGCAACAGCAGAACAATCACTTATAACGAGCTGCATGCAGAGGTCTGTCGCTTAGCAAACGGTTTGGAAAGTCTAGGTGTGAGCAAGGGGGACCGCGTTGTGCTCTACATGCCTATGATTCCCGAAGCTGCTTATGCGATGCTTGCTTGCGCGCGAATTGGAGCGATTCACTCGGTGGTGTTCGGTGGCTTTTCAGCGGCTGCATTGGCAGACCGGTTGGATGATTGTGAGGCCAACCTTGTGATTACCGCTTCTGAAGGGGTTAGAGGTGGCAAGCCAATCGCCCTAAAGTCGAGTGTCGATGACGCCTTGGAATTATCCTTACGTAACACCGTAAAAAATGTATTGGTTGTAGAAACGACGCACCATACTGGAAAAAGCTGGCATACCTGGGATAGAGACTATCGGGAATTAGTGAGTGCGCAGCCCGCAGAGCATGTGGCACAAGCGATGAATGCAGAAGACCCTTTGTTTATCTTGTATACCTCGGGTTCCACGGGAAAGCCAAAAGGCTTACAACATTCAAGTGGCGGCTATCTAACCTATGTGGCGAGTACCTACTACTACACATTTGATCATAAAGAAGGCGATGTTTACTGGTGTACAGCGGACGTTGGCTGGATTACGGGGCACAGTTATACCTTATATGGGCCGTTGGTTAATGGCGCGACAACCGTTATGTATGAAGGCGTTCCAAATTATCCAAATATGGGACGTTTTGGCGACGTGATTGATAGACATGGGGTGACTGTTTTCTATACCGCGCCAACGGCGATTCGAACGCTGATGGCAAAAGCGGAAGAAGCGACGAGCTCGTCAAAAAGAAGCACCTTACGTATTCTAGGGACAGTTGGTGAGCCAATTAACCCAGAAGTTTGGCGCTGGTACGATACCGTTTATGGGCATGGCCGGTGCCCGATAGTCGATACATGGTGGCAAACTGAAACGGGCGGCCACATGATGACCCCGCTCCCGTTTGCGACGAACGCAAAGCCTGGTTCAGCGTGTCATCCATCGCTTGGTATTCAGCCGGCATTGGTCGATACCAATAGTGACATACTGGAAGGTGAAAGCGCGGGACATTTGGTGATTCTTGACTCTTGGCCGGGACAAGCCCGAACTATTTGGAACGACCACGCACGTTTTATTGAAACGTATTTTTCAACGCACGAGAACATGTATTTTAGTGGGGATGGCGCGCGCAGGGATAGTGACGGCTATTACTGGATTACAGGGCGTGTTGATGATGTCCTCAACGTCAGTGGCCACCGGCTTGGGACGGCCGAGTTAGAAAGTGCCTTAGTCTCGCACCCCGACGTTGCAGAAGCGGCGGTGGTAGGTTTTCCTCATGATATAAAGGGGGAAGGCATTTACGTTTACATATGCCCGATGAGTGGCGTTGAGCAAAAAGAAGACTCCGTAAGCACCCTTAAACAACATGTTCGTGTCGCGCTAGGGCCGGTAGCTACTCCCGACTTAATTCAGTGGGTACCGTCTTTACCAAAGACGCGCTCTGGCAAGATCATGCGCCGAATTCTTCGCAAGATTGCTGCGGACGATTTTGAAAACCTTGGGGATACGTCGACGTTAAACGACCCGGGAGTGGTGGATCAGTTAATTGAGGGACGCCTAAATCGGGTTGGTTAATGTATGACAGGCTCGAAAATGGTGAGGCGTCGGGTTATCCTTCACTCCAAATAATAATGATTGCGCACTGGAGTGAGCATGTATCAGTTACATATCGCGGATGACCATCCCCTATTCAGGGATGCGCTGTTAGGGATCATCAGTACTCACTTTTCTGGAGCAAGTGTTTCGCAATCTTCAGACTTGGAGTCGACGCTTGCTGCGCTGGAGAGCCTACCTGATCTAGATATCTTATTGCTTGATCTGCATATGCCGGGTAGCCAGGACTTGTTTGGCTTAGTAACGGTAAGAGAGCGCTTTTCGTCTGTGCCGGTTGTTGTCGTATCGGCGAGAGACGATTTAGAAACCATCAGTCGTAGCATTGGTCATGGCGCCAGTGCATATATCCCCAAGTCTGCCAGCCCGGCAATGATTCATGAAGCGATCGATGCGGTCGCGTCTGGTGAGCGATGGGTGCCTGAAAAGGCACGTAATGGCTTGCGCAGAATAGACGACGAAGAGATGTCTCTCGGTTCTAAAATCGCATCGCTTACTCCTCAGCAATATAGGGTGCTGTGTTATTTGCGGGAAGGTTGGTTAAATAAGCAGATTGGCTATGAGTTGGGTGTGACAGAAGCGACCGTGAAGGCCCATATCACGGCGATTTTCAAAAAGCTGGGTGTTAGCAATCGCACGCAGGCCGTTATCGCACTAAGCAAACTTTCATTGGAAGATATGCCAAACTAACACTCTATTCTTTAATTGCTTCGTTTCGAGAAATGATTGAGGACTGCTCTCAGCTTGGCTGGCTTTACTGGTTTACTCAAGAACTCGAAACCCAAAGAGTTCGCCATCGACTTCAGTTCCGGTTCTGCCGCCGCAGAGATAATACAAACCGGAACGTTATTTTCCCAGTGTGTGTTTAAGGTCTGTGCTAGCTTGAGCCCATTATAGGTGTCATTGTTTAGCTGGTAGTCCATTAACAATACATCTGGCGCTGGGTTGGTTTGGCTAAATCCGATTGCTTCGTCGGGGCTATTGAAACCGGTCATCTGGCAGTCCCACCGTTTGAGTAATTTCTCCGTCGCCTTAAGGTTTTCTTCGCCATCGTCGACATACATGATGTCGAGGCCTGCTAGGTCGCCAGTATTTCGCACTTGCTCTGGATTGTTTACGATGACCGGGACTTTGCTAAGCGGCACAACAATTGAGAAATGACTTCCTTTTTGCAGCACCGAGCTTACCGATAAGTCGTGTCCTAAAAAAGCAGCCATGCGGTCCGCAACGGCCAGTCCAAGTCCAAGGCCTTTGATGCTTCTCTGGCTCGCGACGCGATAGAAGTCTGTGAATATCTTTTGTTGATCTTTTTCTGGAATCCCTGGGCCCGTGTCGTATACCGATATCCTAACGCAGTTACCTTCTCGCCGGCAGCCAATCAATATACGGCCTTTGTCTGTATATTTGACTGCGTTGGAGACAAAGTTTTGTAAGATTCGGCGCAGGTAGCTTGGGTCCGATTTTACGGCCATGCTGCTTTTGACGTAATGCATCGAAACTTCCGGCGCTAACAGTACTCGGTGTTCATTAACTAGCGTGTCTAGTAACGTCGCGACGGGGAAGCTTTGTAGGTTGGGTTTCATTGCGTTGGTGTCTAACCGTGCGATTTCTAATAACGATGAAATAATGGTTTCAGCGCTAGTGACGGCGTCTCGGATTTGTCCTAGCGTGCTTTGGTCTCGGCGTTCTTGGTTGTGTTCTAGTATCGAATTGATGTAGAGCTGGGCGGCGTTTATGGGCTGTAAAATGTCATGACTAGCTAACGCCAGGAAACGAGATTTCGTCGCATTTGCCGCTTCGGCTTGCGCTTTTGCTAGTAATAGCTCACTTTCCATCCCTTTTCTAAGCTCAATTTCAGTACGCAGGTCTTGGTTGATTGCTTGGATTTCGCTTGTCCTTTGCACCACTCTTTGTTCAAGGTTGATGTTCGATTGCTCTAGTTGTTTTTGTGTCGCGATAAAGTCGGTGATGTCATCGTAGGTGGTGACATAACCGCCATCTGGCAAAGGGGTTCCTTTTATTTCGATGACATGTTCGCCATGGTGTTGTCGAACAACCCGATAAGGCTTTCCTTCTTGCAGATGGGTGAGGCGGCGTTGAACGAGTTTATCTATTGCTCCTGCACCCAGCAGTCCTCTGCCGGCGTTGAAGCGCACGAGTTCTGCAACGGAAACCCCTACCTGCAACATGCCTTGGGGATAGTTAAACATTTTTTCGTAGCGCTGATTCCAGGCAACGATATTGAGCTCGGCGTTAACGACGCTAATTCCCGACGAGACGTTTTCGAAGGACGAAAATAGAATCTCCTGATTAAAGCGGAGTGCACGCGTGGTTTCGCCAAACATGTTAACCACGTCTTCGACCGCTAGTTTTTTTCCACTGCGAAGACTGTCGATCATTGACTGAGAGCTTGCGACCCCGACAATACCAGAAAGCGCACGCTGTGCTTTTTCTATCAATTCACTGCTCGCCTGGCTGCTACTGCCGGCAAACAATTTTTCCGCAATACTGGGCCCTGCAAACTGTCGGAGTAGCTCTCTTAGGTCATTGGTATTGATGTCTTCTGGGAATGACTCAAGTTCCGAGCCGTATTTCTCCAAGTCAGTGAACGCCGCCGCCTGAATTCGGTCTGATAGCGCGGTATTAAATAGCTTTGAAAATAGCCATATTCCAAGACAGTTGATACTCAAGCTAAGAATTACACTGCGGGTAAAGTGGTCTCCGAATTCTGCACCAAGGAAGTAGATAGGACTAAGCCAACGCACCCCAAAAGGACCGTCTTCAAGATTATGAAATTCGACCATGCCAGCCTTGGCGAGTAGTGGTGGCATTAGCATATATGCCCAGCAAGAGACTCCTAATCCTAGTCCGACGTATACGCCGGCCGCATTCACTTTGCGCGTATAAAGGCCGATTAGAAGAGGAGGCGCAAGGTGGACGGAAAGTGCAAAAGCGATAAGTCCCATGCTGGTCAACGCGGCGTTTTCAGCCAAGGCGGCCTGATAGAGGTAGGCGAAAATGACAACTAGAGCGACCGTTAAACGTCGCGTGAGAATGAGCGACTTTGTATAGTCTTTGCGGTGGTGATTGTGCTTTTGTCTGCGAATGATCAGCGGAAGAATGACGTCATTACTGAGCATTTGGCTGAGTGTAATTGTCGCGACAATGATCATGGCCGTAGCGGCTGAAAAGCCTCCCAGAAATGCTATTAGCGTGAGCGCTTGGCTTTCTTGTGCGAGCGGGATCGCAATGACATAGGTGTCTGCGGAAACAGTGTCGCCAAAGAACATTTGGTTACCAGCTTGTGCGATGACATAGATGCAGAGCCCGATAACGACGAGGTAAATAGGAAAAACGCGTTGACCTGTTTTTAGGTGTCGCTCTGAAAGACATTCCACAAATCCAACATGAAACATACGGGGAAGGCAAAATATCGCACAAGCTGATAGACCGACTTCGACAAAAAAACGGAGGTTTAGATGAATCGGTGCGCTTTCTCGTTGGGTTGATTGCCATGTCTGAATGCGAGAGGGGTCTGAGAATATCCAGTACGCGGCAAACCCGGCAATGAACACCATCGCCAATAGTTTTATCACCGACTCGAATGCAATGGCGCTCGTGAGTCCTCCACGATAGCCAGAGACGTTTAGTTGCTTCGCCCCAAACATGAGCGAGAAAATGGTCATTGCGCCAGCGATTAAAAGTGTCAGGTCTTGATAGCCAATAATATGGCTTCCGATCAGCAGCGATAGGCTGTCAGATACGGCTTTAAGTTGCAGCGAAATATAAGGCACTGTTGCGAGCAATACCACGAGCGTAACGCTGGCCGCGACGCCTTGACGCTTTCCATAACGCGAGGCAATGAAGTCGGCGATGCTATGAATATGTTCTTGTTGGCAAATGCTAAATATTCTTCTCATTAATGGCGCGCCCACGGTAAACATCAGCACGGGGCCCAGAAGAATAGGGATAAATTGCCAGGTAGAAATAGACGCCGTGCCAACGAGGCCGTAGAAGGTCCATGAGGTGCAATATACGCCGAGCGCTAACGCGTAGACTAGAGGGTGTCTAGACCAGCTGCCGTCCTTAAATCGATCCTGGTCTCCGCGCTTTGCAACCCAGAACAGTAGAGCGATATAGCCAATAATTGTGATAATCAAGGTGCTTGGAGTGAGCAAGAAATAAATCTCCGTATAAGAGCGTGGCGCTAATGCGGCGCCCATACGCCGGCATGATTCGCCTGATTTTTTTATTATAAGGCTTAATACTTTAGTCGACCCTTAGACCAAAGTCGTGGTCATTTTATTTTGAATAGTTGTTACCGTCGCCATTAGCTTCTGATTCTTCAGTCGCTCGAGTTGTCCAATCTATACGGAGAATAATTATGAAAGAGAATGACAGCGGCAGCGAATCTGCCTACTGGCAAACCAATATTCGGCTCATGCTGAAGTTGCTATGCGTTTGGTTTACGGTTTCGTTTGTTTGCGGGATCTTGCTAGTAGACGTGCTGAATCAGATACAAATAGGCGGGTACAAGCTTGGCTTTTGGTTTGCCCAGCAAGGCTCAATGTATAGCTTTGTGATTATAGTGTTCTACTATGCCAAGCGCATGGCGGCACTTGATCGCGAATACAACGTCGATGAATAGGGAGTAGCGTCATGGATTTACAAACAATGACCTACATCGTTGTAGGGATTACTTTTACAGTTTATATCGGGATAGCTATCTGGGCTCGAGCTGGTACCACGACTGAATTTTACGTGGCGGGTGGGGGTATTCATCCTGTAGCCAATGGTATGGCAACCGCTGCCGATTGGATGTCAGCCGCTTCGTTTATTTCGATGGCGGGTTTGATTGCGTTTTATGGTTATGGCGGCTCGGTATTTCTGATGGGCTGGACTGGCGGGTATGTATTGCTTGCGATGTGTTTAGCACCTTATCTTCGAAAGTTCGGTAAGTTTACGGTGCCTGAATTTATAGGAGATCGTTTCTACTCTCGTACCGCTAGAATTGTGGCTGTTATCTGTTTGATTGTGGCGTCGGTGACTTATGTTATCGGTCAGATGAAAGGGATAGGTGTCGCCTTTTCTCGTTTTCTTGAGGTCGACTACACAACCGGTCTACTCAGTGGTATGGGTATTGTCTTCATCTATGCGGTATTGGGTGGCATGAAGGGCATTACCTATACGCAGATCGTTCAATACTGTGTATTGATCTTTGCGTATACGATTCCGGCAATCTTTATTTCGCTCAACCTGACAGGTAACCCGATTCCTCAGCTGGGTCTGGGTAGTACGATGATAGGAAGCGAGACCTATCTGTTAGACAAACTAGATCAAGTAGTGATGGAACTAGGGTTTTCTGAATACACGACACAGGCGAGGCTAAGTACGCTCAATATGTTTGTGTATACAATGTCTCTGATGATCGGAACGGCAGGCTTACCCCATGTCATCATTCGCTTCTTTACAGTTCCTAAGGTTCGTGATGCGCGGACGTCTGCGGGTTGGGCATTGGTATTCATCACCATTTTGTATACCACTGCGCCAGCTGTTGCAGCGATGGCTCGTCTTAACCTAATCGATACCATCAATCAGCCAGAATCAGCCGAGACTCTTGTTTATGCAGAGAGACCTGACTGGTTTAAAAAATGGGAAACCACTGGGCTGTTGAAGTTTGAAGATAAGAATGGTGATGGCCGTATTCAGTACACGTCAGATAAGACCACTAATGAAATGGTTAAAGTAGATCGCGACATTATGGTACTGGCTAATCCTGAAATTGCTCAATTGCCTAACTGGGTCATTGCGTTAGTGGCGGCCGGTGGTTTGGCGGCGGCGTTATCGACGGCTGCTGGTCTATTGTTGGCAATATCGTCGGCGATATCTCATGACTTGCTGAAAGGTGTGTTCATGCCTGATATTTCGGAGAAGAGCGAGCTGCTGGCGAGTAGGATAGCGATGGCCGGCGCCATTATGTTTGCTGGATATTTGGGCTTAAACCCTCCGGATTTTGCAGCAGGAACGGTTGCGCTAGCCTTTGGCTTGGCCGCCTCGTCGATATTCCCGGTATTGATGATGGGTATCTTCAGCAAAAACGTCACGAAGGAAGGCGCTATTGCGGGAATGATCGCCGGTATCGGTGTGACCTTGCTTTATGTATTCCAGCACAAAGGCATCATGTTTGTGGCTAGCACCTCTTTCTTGGGGGATATGCCGTCGAACTGGTTCCTAGGGATAGAGCCTAATGCGTTTGGTGCGATAGGTGCTGTGGTTAATTTCGTGGTTGCATTTGGCGTGTCGCGAGTGACGAAAGCACCACCGAAAGAAATCCAAGACCTGGTTGAGCATATTCGAGTGCCATCTGGCGCAGGTAGCGCACAGGCCCATTAACTGGTAACACGCCTCAGCACTTTAAGTGCTGGATTCGGGGCTCACTTCGGTGAGTCCCTTTTTTTCACGGCTATGCAGGAACTTATAGGGTGCAAAAATGAAAAAAAATAAACATATTATGGTGGCAATGATTGTGGCGCCTATACTGGCGATCATCAGTTATTTTGCCACCGATTATGCGGTTTCAGATCAACCCATCGCTGCTGCGGAAGGGGAGAGCTATGCCTTGCTGGCTAGGCCAAACTGTCGTTATGAGAGTGGTGAATGCACGCTAAAGAATGGCGACATAGAGTTGCAGCTGAGAATTGAATTTGAGCAAGATAGTGGTCGAGTATTGATGGCGAAGTCCAATCAACCGTTGACGGGTATTCGCGTTGCATTAGTCAATGGCGAAGAGGCTCAGGAAGCGGTCGCGCTAGAGCGGACAGCCTCTGATGGAACAATATGGATGATGCCTTTGTCTCTGCATTCACAAGAATCAAATGGACTGCGTGTCGCGTTTGAATCGTCTGGAAGGGTGTTTTATGCCAGTACCGACACGGCTTTTTTTGACTATGACACAATCTTTCCGAGAGGCGAGTGGTAGGTATTTCTGAAACTTGGTTTGCCCTTCGTTTAGGAGAAAGATTTGGAAATTGATGATAAAAAACAGTTTATTTCGCAATGTCCCCCCTTTGATCATCTTAATGACGATGCGCTTTCTCGATGCCTCAATGAGCTAACAATTCAATACCATAAGGCGGGTGAATTACTGGATCGAAGTGACATACAGAAGGTTCTTATTTTAAGAACCGGTAGTGTTGAGATTAGAGATCAAGAGGGAGAGTTCTTTGATCGAATGAGCGCCGGTGATGTCTTCATCTTTCCTGTTTTAGGCGGAGTGACGCCTTTAAATGTCAGCTTCTTGGAAGATACATTGCTGTATGCCTTTGAACGTCATGCTGTTGAGTCTTTCTCTTCAAAAAGCGATCGTCTTGCAGACTTTTTTCAGGAAAATCCTGAGTTAAGATTGAGTTCCTCCGAAGGCGATGAACGTGATTTTCGCCTTAATCAAGAGGTGTCCGGTTTGATGGTGACGGACCCACTATGCACGCATGAGGCAGCAACAATAAGGCAGGTTGCTATTAGCATGTCTGAGGCCAAGGTGTCCTCCATCTTGGTTGTGGATGGAGACCGGTTGACCGGCATTGTAACAGACCGAGACCTTCGATCTCGAGTGCTGGCAAAGGGGGTTGATCCCGATCAATTAGTGGAGTCAGTAATGACGAAGGGGCCAATTTCTGTTGCGCCGACTCAAACCGTGTACGAAGCCCAGATGCGAATGATGAAAGACAATATTCATCATCTTCCTGTTGTGGTGGACCACCGCCCAGTGGGAATTGTTGCGCTAAATGACTTCGCAAGAGCGCAGAATAGCGAGCCTATTTATATGATTCAGGCAATTCATCGGGCGGAAAGTCGAGATGAAATCTATCGCACGTCTGAGCGCCTTCCAAGCCTCATTGAGAAAATGATAAAAGCTAATGTGCGTGCAGAGGAAATTGGCCGTGTCATTACGTCGATTACAGACGCCATTACCCGCCAGTTGATTTACCTGGCGCAGCGATCGTTTGGCGTCGAGCCTTGTGCTTATGCATGGGTGGTCTTTGGATCTCAAGCGAGGCAAGATCAGATGCTTGGGTCGGATCAAGATAACGGTTTGATTTTGGAGGATGGAGCTGATGAGGGGGCTCAAGAATACTTTAAGCGTGTCGCTTCTTTCGTCAATGAAGGGCTGGATCGTTCGGGGCTAAAATACTGCCCGGGCGATATCATGGCAATGACCGATAAGTGGCGTCAGCCTCTGGCTCAGTGGCAGTCATATTTCATCAAATGGATTAGAGAGCCGGAGCCGAAAGCACTGATGCATGCGAGTATTTTTTATGACATTCGTCATGTGGCGGGACGCAAGGAGTTGACGAGAGCTTTGCAAAGTCTGGTGCTAGAGGAGGCCAAAAAGAATACGATTTTTCAGGCATGCATGGCAGAGAATGCATGCCATAGCTCTCCGCCTCTTGGTTTTTTCAAGCAGTTTGTATTGGAGAAGGACGGCAACCACAATCAAGTGTTAGACCTTAAGCATCGTGGGACCGTGCCTATTGTCGCATTGGTGCGATTGTACTGTTTGGCTAATGGCTTAGGTGAAGTTAATACGATGGATCGATTGGACGTCTTGGAGGCTGCAAAAGTGTTGACCAGCTCCGATGTAAAAAATCTACGTGACGCCCATGAGTTTATTGCTCGTTTACGGCTCGAAGGCCAAGAAATTGCAATTAGTGAAGGGCGTGAGCCAAGCAATAGCCTAGACCCGAATCTTGTGTCGCCTTTAGTACGTCGCCAACTAAAAGACGCATTTTCTGTGGTTGCCGAAAACCAAAAAGCACTAAAAATGAGATTTGGCCATGGGGCTTTATAGCGCATATAAAAAGCTTCGCTGGTCTAAAAAAGCGATGCGCAGCCCACTCAACGCGTTATACAAAAGCACGCCAACGGCACAAAACTGCAAGTTCCAAGATGTTCGTTTTCTCATCGTAGACTGTGAAATGAGCGGGCTTAATGTGGCGACCAGCGAGTTACTTAGTATTGGCTGGGTTCGGGTTGAAAATGGTGTGATGAAGTACGACTCTCGTAAACATGTTTTGCTGCACGCAAAAGGCGATGTTGGAGAGAGCATTAAAATACACGGTTTATTTGATCACAATCTAGCGGGAGCTTCGAGTCCCGCTCAGGCTATTGCAGCGCTCGTGCACGAAATTCCCGGTTCGGTTTTAGTCTTCCATCATGCGCCTCTCGACTTGGCTTTTCTTCAAAAAACAGCGCAGGCCGCTTTTGGCTGTCCGCTGGTCTTTCAGTATGTTGATACCATGAGAATTGAACAGCGTCGTTTAGAGCGGCAGGGAAAAACGGCAGGGTTGCAGCTCAACGTCTGTCGTGAGCGTTACGGTTTGCCGCCGGCAGTCGCGCACAATGCGATGTATGATGCTATCGCGACCGGCGAGTTATTGCTGGCTCAAGCGTCATATCTAAGGTCGCGAAAGTCATTAAATCTTGGCCAGCTTAATTTGCAGGGTCTTTAGTTGGCGTAGTCTGCTTTCTTTTTAAACCCTAATTATATCCACTAAAACTCTATCCGGTTGAGTGAGTGAGTGAGTGAGGGTCCCCAAATTACAGTACTTTGATGGCAACCTGGCCTTTATGATCCATTACATAAATGGATGTTTTCGTAAAGATCTAATAAATTTCTACCCGCCGATCCCAAAAAATAACCCAAAATACTTTACAAATTGACGATTAAAAAATCTAAATTAATTGTCCGATTTAATGCCTAAAAACGTCACTTCAATCTTCTATAAAGCGTGGCGACCCCAACTTGTAATTGTTGAGCAACCTTCTCCTTGGTCATTCCAGCCGCAATTAAAGTCCTGGCGGATTCGATGAGTTCATCATCTACGGGTTTACGTCCTTTGTATTTACCTTCTGATTTCGCGCGGTTAATCCCTATTCTCTGGCGCTCCAGCATTTGCTCGCGCTCTAGCTCGGCTAATCCGCTCAACATCGTGAATAGCAACTTACCAACACCAGATGTAATGTCGATACCTTGCAATTGATCGACGAATACAGAAACCCCTTTATCTTGAAGCAGTTCTACAGTTTCTAGTACCTCTGAGGTTTTCCTGCCCAGGCGACTAACGTGGTATACGATTAAGGTATCTCCGCTTTTCATTTCAGACAGAAGACTTTTGAACTTAGGTCGATCTGTAGTCGTCCCAGTAAAGTGCTCTGTGATTACGCAATCGTGTTCGTACTTGCTCGATAGATAGTCAGCCTGCTGCTGCACGTCCTGCTCTTCAGTGGAGACCCTTGCGTATATATATTTCATGACACCTATCACTGTAATTTAAGAACTAATGATAGTCTATCATTGATAGCGAGTAATATCAGTCTATTGATAGGCTTGGGTTGAATATAAATAACTACCAATGAAGGTTGATCTATTGATAGAGCCTGGAAGGAAGAACTAGGTTTGAGATTATTTGCTTATTGGCTTTGTGAATAGCGGACTAAAACTTTAATAGGCCACCGCTTCGGTTAACACCAAATAGCGGACCTTTTTCACTAGTGGATCAACTGAGAGCCATTTCTACAAAGCAGACATCATGAACGCTTTTAGCTGCGGCGAGCGATAGCGAGTCCAGCCCCGGGGCTTTTTCCGGGCGAGGCAGGCTAAACTTGTTAGGTGTTTTGTTTAGATTAAACACTCTTGTGATGCCTAATTATTTTAACGACCACTATAGTAATAAAAATCATGGGTATGATCACTGTTGAGGCTGCCCAAACTAATAACCCTAATGTCCAGCTATCGACGTAGTTTGAGCCAGTAACCAAGTAATGTAAGTAATCTACAGGGTAAACAATTATCGCAGGTGCCAACCAAATTAATGCATACAATAA
>CAJWBE010000032.1 GCA_913020045.1 uncultured Oleiphilus sp. | reverse complement strand
TGGTTTTTCAAACCACCAACGTTGTCGGAGATCGCCATGTCATTGTCATTGAGCACTACAAGCATATCTGGTGCGATGTCGCCCGCGTGACTGAGCGCTTCAAAAGCCATACCTGCAGTAAGTGCTCCGTCGCCAATCACGGCAATAGCACGTCGTTTCTCATTTTTCTGTTTAGCGGCTAATGCCATTCCAAGTGCTGCACTAATAGAGGTGCTAGAGTGCCCTACACCGAATGCGTCGTAGGGGCTTTCACTGCGACAAGGGAAGGCGGCAGGCCCGTCATGCTGACGAATTTTTTGTAGTTCTTCGCGACGGCCGGTCAGAATTTTATGGGGGTAAGCTTGATGCCCAACGTCCCATACAACGCGGTCTTCAGGCGTGTTAAAGACAAAATGTAGCGCGATAGTTAGCTCGATAACGCCTAAGCCCGCACCAAAATGTCCGCCAGACTGGCCCACGCTATAGAGTAAGTAGGCGCGCAATTCATAACTTAGCTGCTCAAGCTGTTCTTCATCCAGAAGTCGCAACTGATTAGGCGATGAAATTTGATCTAGCAGCGGCGTATTTGGGCGCTGTAGAGGAATTTCTTGAAAAGCGGGTTGGTTTGGCATCACTACTTACATGTCTTAGAGCTGTGGCTGCGAAGTATAGCAGAAAGTGTTGGGAAATCGTCTGGTTTTTGGTCTACTCGAGGCTGACTTCGCTGACTCAGAATACTCGACTCACGATGTAGTCTGCGATGGCTTTAAGCTCAGAGGTGTCTCGTTTTTCGATCAGAGCCAAGGCAATCAACGCTTCTTGATGAAGGTCTCGTAGTTTGTGTTGAGCTCCCTCCAAACCGAGTAATGCTGGGTAGGTTGGTTTGTTGAGTTGTTGGTCAGCACCTTGCTGTTTTCCTAATGTGCAGGTGTCACTAGTGACATCCAATATATCGTCTTGTACTTGGAAACCAAGACCGATGGCATGCGAGTACCTATCCAACGCGTCTAGCTCGTGTTGACTAACATCTTCTGAGCAGAGAGCGCCCATTCGTGTCGCTGCGCAAATCAAGGCGCCAGTCTTGAGCGAGTGCATAGTCTCTAATTCATTGAGTGAAAGCGCCTTGCCAACGGATTCAAGGTCGATCGCTTGGCCTGCTACCATGCCTTTCGCACCGCCGGCTTTGGCTAAGGCATGGGTTATGTTCAGCGCACACTGTGCGGGTAATCGATCGCTGGCTTGCGTGGTGAGTTCGAAGGCTAAGGTTTGCAATGCATCGCCTGCAAGAATAGCGGTCGCCTCATCGAAGGCAATATGGCAAGTGGCTTGGCCGCGTCGAAGATCGTCATCATCCATGGCAGGAAGGTCGTCATGGATTAAAGAATAAGCATGCAGGAGCTCGATCGCACAGGCGGCTGGTAAGGCATGTGCGTGGGGAACGGCGAAGGCACGGCTAGTGGCTAACAGCAGAAGAGGGCGAATACGCTTCCCACCCAATAAGGTGCTATAGCGCATGGCATCACCAAGGCGAGAATGCTCTCGTGTATGGCTCGTAATGGCATCAGCCAACGCTTGATCAATGGTTGTTCTGTCGGCATCAAAAAAAGCAGGGAGCAAAAGTAGGCCTTCGAAATTTTATCTTAAGGGGTGTTGGGGTTGTTCAGAGGCTTTTCAGTCAGCCGCTCGCCTTCTTGGATTAGTTGCGAGACTCGTTGTTCTGCCGACTTTAAAGAGTTTTGGCAAGACCGCGTCAGCTTAACGCCTTCTTCGAATGCACTAAGAGATTGTTCGAGTGAAAGCTGGCCTTGCTCCATTTTGCTGACAATTTCTTCAAGTTGCTCCAACGATTTTTCGAAATCGCCGAGTGATGATTCGCTAGCTGATGGCATAGTGCGCTCTTAATTTTTTATCAATAAAGTGAAAATTTAACGGCCAAGATTGTATACGTTTTCTATACTAAAAAGCATGAAGTTTCATTAATTGAAGCTAAACTGATTCTATAAAACAGACAAGGCGTGTGGTTATTTGCCTAAGCTGTTCTAAAATATTCTGTGGTGATTGTTTTGAGGATGGCTATTGAGGGCCGTCTTCAAGACAAAGGTTTCACCATACTTTGGTCTCTTTTCATTTGTTCAGGAGTAATTAGTGGATTTAGCAACGCTTATAGGAATGCTGGGTGCGTTCGGTATCATTGTTTTTGCGATGGTACTTGGTGGCTCTTTAAGCATGTTCGCTGATGTTCCGTCGGTGTTGATTGTATTAGTAGGCTCGGTGTTGGTCTGTCTGATGAAGTTCCCGATTGGAACGTTTCTTACCGCGGGTAAAACCGCCGCTAAAACATTCACATTCAAGCTAGATTCGCCAGAAGAGTTAATTGCAAGTGTCGTTGAACTTGCGGATGCGGCTCGAAAAGGCGGTTTACTATCGCTAGAAGGAAAAGAAATTAGCAATGACTTTCTGAAGATGGGTATCGGAATGTTGATTGATGGGCACGACGCGGATGTTGTGCGTACGGTCATGACAAAAGATAAGAATATGGCGGTAGATCGCCATAAGACCGGTGCTAGTGTGTGGGGATCGTTAGGCGATATCGGTCCTGCGATGGGGATGATTGGAACGCTCATTGGTCTCGTTGCGATGCTCTCAAACATGGACGATCCCAAGTCCATTGGCCCAGCAATGGCTGTGGCGCTGTTAACAACGCTTTATGGCGCTATGTTAGCGAACATGGTGGCGATTCCTTTTGCAGACAAGCTAAAGGTTCGTGCTGGCGAAGAAGAAATGATTAAGTCTATGGCGATGGATGCAGTGCTAGCAATACAGGCGGGACAAAATCCTCGCGTTATTGAAGGTGTGTTGCGCACTTATTTGCCGGAAGGGAAACGTAGTACCGAAGAAGAATAAGTGATCGGACAACGTAAACCTAACGCATGATTTTTACCAATAAACCATAGCCGGAAGCCAGATGAGCGACGAAGAAGAATCCCAATGCGAAGAATGTATCCCCGGGTTGCCCGCCTGGATGGGGACGTTTGCAGATTTGATGTCGCTGCTGATGTGCTTTTTCGTGTTATTACTATCGTTCTCCGAAATGGACGTTTTGAAGTTCAAACGTTTGGCTGGTTCGATGCGCGAAGCATTTGGCGTGCAGAATCAAGTAGACGTCAATTCGATACCTAAGGGCACCAGTATTGTCGCCCAAGAGTTCTCTCCCGGAAAACCTGACCCGTCTCCTCTTCAAACTGTCATGCAAAAAACGACGGATTCAGACTCCCAAACGCTGGAAGTGCTGTGTGAAGCCGAAGTTGAAAAGGCGGTCGCTGAAATGTGCGAGAAAGCTGATGATCAATCCGAAGGTGAGCCGGTACAGGTTATCGTGGCGCAGATGGTTCAGGAAATGAAAGATGAGGCTGAATCCAAAGCGATAGATATTGCCGATAAGCTGCAAGAGGAAGTCGCTGAAGACATTGTCGAAATTGAAACGCGAGGCCGTAAGATTATTATTCGTGTGCAAGAGAAAGGGTCTTTCTCTTCGGGTTCTGCGCGCCTTGAATCTGAGTTTATTCCGATACTTGAAAAGTTGATCGATATCTTGAACGAAGTGGGTGGGCAAATTTCGGTGGAAGGGCATACCGACGATATTCCGATTAAGACCGCACAGTTTCCTTCGAACTGGCACCTTGCGACGTCTCGTGCTTTAGAGGTCGCAACGGGATTATTTCTAACGGGCGAAATTGATGAAGGGCGATTTTCTATTGCCGGATTTGCTGACTCTCAACCGTTGGTGCCAAACGATACACCAGAGAATCGAGCAAAAAACCGCCGAGTAGAAATAGTGCTTCAGGAAAAAACGGATGATCAAGTGAAACAAGAGGTCATTGATGCTCGTGACGTGTTAGAGAGCGGCTCTCCTGAAGAGAAACGGCGGATATTAGAGCTAGATCCGGCGGAAATTTTTTAAGCGCGGTAATATCGGTAACGAGAGACCCAACACAGAGGACCTTAGCATTGAATCAGGAATCGGAAAGACGGCGCTACTTTAGAGTGAGTGACTTGGTCGGTCTTAATTATCGCTTTATATCGACAGGAGAGCGAGATTTAGCCCTTGCGTCACAGCCGGCGTCGCTGAATAGTTTATTGTCGACGATGGAGTCTGAGATTACGGTTATTCTGCAATCGCTAAAGCAGAACAACCCGGAGCTTCAGCGCTTGCTTGAACTTTACAACGAAAAAATAAATTTGGCTTTTGGGCATGGTATCGCGAATAAAGAGCATGAAAATGCAAACTCGGTGAGAGCTTGTCAGGTCAGCATTAGTGCGTGCGGTATTGCTTTTCCATCGTTAGATCAAGCAGAGCTTGGCCAAACGGTGGCGTTAGATTTGACCTTGTATCCGAGTAATATGCGTTTGCAATTGATGGCAACGGTAATCTCTTGTATTGACTCCAGGCCTGCTGAAACCTCAGACCCCTATATCGTGAGAGCTGACTTTGATGCCTTGTCAGATAGTGACCAAGAGCTATTAGTTCAACATGTGATTAAACGGCAGGCGCATCAGTTGAAGGCGAAGCGTTCGTGAGTTTTATTGTTGAACAGGAGCGCGAAGCGTTCACTTGTTCTGGTGTATGGTTGCGCTCTTCTACGGTAAATCCTTTTTCTTTGCATAGTTCCACCCATGTTGTTGTGCGGGTCCCGTAGGCGGGACTGCGAATAAACACGGCCGACAGCATCATTTCTACCTCTTCCGAAATGCCTGTCTTTGGCAGTTCTGCTTTGTTTGCCCTAGTTTGGTCGAACATGACCTCAAAAAGTGAATCATTGCTGTCCCGTCGAGATGAAAGGTCGACGGCGGCTTTAAATGCGTTCTTAGCTCTCGTGAGTTTTGGCCACGGTGTATCGAGTAAGTGGTTACTGATGCCATAGGTACCCGGCGCCAGAGAGACAGGGTCGTTAGGAGAGCGATTGCTGCTATAACTCAATTGATTTCCGTCGAACAGTAAGGCGTTGAACCCGGGAAACTCTTCGTATTTTTCGCGCAATGAATAAGCGAAGTCTTGTGCGGACAAACGACTACTCAAAAACTGTCGAGGTATTTCTCCACGGGAGCGCGGTTTTGGAGTGTTATCGTTTTCGCGGTAATTGGTAACACATGCCATACGCCCAGTTGACGATACTGCCAGCCAAGTTCCTTTTTTTTCCAAGTCGCGGCCACCATAGATATGTGGCTCATCTGCCCATATATGTGCCGATTGGCTTGGTCGAGCGTGAAACTCATCTCGGTTTGAAAGTAACTTGAGAGGCTTGTCGTTGTCGGCAGCCCAGTCAAAAATAATTAAGCACATGGCGGGATCGGTTAGTCACGTAGCGTGTATTTCTTGTATGATAGCACGCGTTTATTGTCGGCACCGTTGCGCTAGCGATCACCTCAACTCAGGCACCGTATTTTGAAACCCGGAAACGTTAAATGTTCTTAGCAGTCTACTTGTTGGCCGGAGCATGCGCGGGTCTCGTTGCCGGATTATTCGGCGTCGGCGGCGGTATAGTCGTGGTGCCGGTATTAGTCGTGGTGTTTGAGTCACAAGGGTTCAATTCAGACATTTTGACGCATATGGCGATCGGCACATCCTTGGCAACGATTGTATTTACCTCTTTTAGCTCGGTGCTTAATCATCACCGTTTGGGCTCTGTTGATTGGCAGATTTTTAAACCGATGAGTGCGGGTATCGTTCTTGGCGCTGTGATTGGTGTGGTGACCGTATTGCAGCTAGACGGTGAGTTAGTAAAGAAACTAATTGGCGGCTTTGCAATTTTTGTGGCGTTTAAAATGTTCTTGCAGTCAGCTCGCGTGCCGACTAAAGACGTGCCACGAGGCTATGCAGTGATGGCTCCTGTTGGTGTGTTTGTTGGCTGGGTGTCTTCGATATTTGGGATAGGGGGCGGTACTTTAACGGTGCCATTCTTGTCTCGTTATAACCTCGAAATGAAGAAGGTCGTTGGCACAGCGGCAGCATGCGGCTTGCCGATTGCTATCGCTGGCGCATTGACCAATGTTGCACTGGGTATCGGTTTGCCGAATCGACCTGAATGGAGCTTAGGGTACGTCTATATTCCTGCATTACTTGGAATAGCGCTTGCTTCAACCTACTTTGCTAAAGTTGGCGCAAAGCTTGCGCATCGGCTTCCTGCCGACATATTAAAGAAGCTATTCTCGGTCACTTTGTTTGCCGTCGGCTTAAAGTTTTTGTTTTTTTAGGAGTTTATGGTTATGGCAGTGTCCTACCCGACAATCGATCCTGTCGCGCTTGATTTGGGAATTATCCAGATCCATTGGTACGGTTTAATGTACCTGTTTGGTTTTATGGCGGCGTATTTCCTTGGCCAGTATCGAGCCAAACGCGAGGGCTCGCCTCTTACGCCAGAGCAGGTAGGAGATATGATCTACTACGGCGCTCTCGGCGTCGTGATAGGAGGGCGTTTGGGTTATGTCTTCTTCTATAACTTCGGGAAATTCCTGGAAGATCCTGTTTGGTTGTTGCGAGTGTGGGAAGGTGGGATGTCTTTTCACGGCGGGCTTATTGGTGTTTTATTTGCTCTATTCTTGTACGCAAGAAAACTTAATGTGCAGTACATTCGACTCGTGGACTTTCTCGCGCCATTGGTTCCTATTGGTTTAGGACTCGGTAGGATCGGTAACTTTATTGGCGCAGAATTATGGGGCCGTGCGACTGATGCGCCATGGGGAATGGTGTTCCCGAACGATCCCGAACAGTTGGTGCGTCACCCTTCACAGTTGTACCAATTTGCGCTTGAGGGCGTGTTATTCTTCATTATTCTATGGTGGTTCTCGTCTAAACCTCGCCCGATGTACGCAACGGCAGGCCTGTTTATGGCCTGCTATGGTGTGTTTAGATTCCTAGTCGAATTTGTTCGAGAACCAGATGCCCATTTGGGGTTCTTGGCTTGGGACTGGCTAACGATGGGGCAGGTCTTGTCGACACCAATGATCGCAATCGGCATTGCCGGTATGGTGTATGGGTACAAAAAATTTCCGCTAAAAAAAGCAGTGTAAGGTAAACCAATGAAAGCGTATTTAGAGTTGATGCAAGATGTCGTAGATAACGGGGTCGACAAGGGTGATAGAACAGGCGTAGGTACTCGTTCAGTATTTGGGCGGCAAATGCGCTTTGATTTGTCACAAGGTTTTCCGTTGGTAACGACTAAAAAGGTGCATTTGAAAAGCATCATTTATGAGCTGCTTTGGTTTTTGAAAGGCTCCACCGATAACACTTGGCTTGCAGATCGCGGCGTCAAAATATGGAATGAATGGGCGACTGAGGATGGTGACTTAGGGCCGATTTATGGCAAGCAATGGCGCAGTTGGGCCGGCCCAGATGGTCTGGTTGTCGATCAGATTTCTGATCTTATCCAACAAATAAAAACAAAGCCCGATTCTCGACGTTTAATTGTTTCGGCGTGGAATCCAACTGAGCTACCGGACGAGTCGATTTCGCCGCAGGCAAATGTTGAACAAGGTCGAATGGCGCTTGCCCCATGCCATTGTTTGTTTCAGTTTTATGTACTTAACGGACGTTTGTCATGCCAGCTTTATCAGCGCAGCGCCGATTTGTTTTTGGGTGTACCTTTCAATATTGCTAGCTACACCTTATTGACCCACATGATCGCGCAGCAGTGCGACCTAGAGGTTGGTGAGTTTGTTCATACCTTTGGCGACTGCCATTTATATAGCAACCACCTAACTGATGATATCGTGCTTGAGCAGCTCTCTAGGGCACCAAAGCCGCTGCCCACGCTAAATATTAAGCGCAAGCCAGACTCCATTTTTGACTACGAGTATGAAGATTTCGAAGTGCTTGATTACGACTCGGACCCCGCTATCCGAGCCCCGATAGCGATATAGGAGTAATAATGAAGATTTCTATGATAGTCGCGATGGCCGAGAATTTAGTAATCGGACGAGAGAACAAACTACCTTGGTATTTGCCCAACGACCTGAAGTATTTTAAACAGGTGACGATGGGTAAACCGATTCTGATGGGCCGCAAGACCTATGAGTCTATCGGAAGACCCTTGCCTGGTCGCACCAATATCGTGATGACCAGAAGCCAAGACTGGTCAGCGGACGGAGTCAAAGTAGTCCATAGTGTTGATGAGGCATTAGCCTTGGCAACAGCGATTGCTGAAATAGACGGACAAGAAGAGCTAATGGTGATCGGCGGAGACCAAATATATCGTGCGGCATTGCCCAAATCGGACCGTCTGTATTTGACCGAAGTACATGAGACGGTTGATGGTGATGCATATTTTCCGTCAATCGACCGATCTCAGTGGACCGAACTTAGCCGAGAAAGGTTTGCGGCAGAAGGGCCGAATCCCTACGATTATAGTTTTGTTGTTCTTGAAAAGCGCGAGTCTTAACTTTTAAACAAAAGTTCGCCTCGTGCACCATCCGGTTTCGCGAGGCAAGCTGATGTTCAATAACTCTTGGTTATCACGTTTTATTCGTACCTGTGCGTTTCGTACAGTCTCCTTTGTTGTTTTTAACGTCCTTTTAATAAGCACTTACTTACATGCTAGTCCTTTTAACATAGAGTCTGCTGGTATGCAGGTTTCTGTCTCGAAAGTGGCGTCTGGCTTTTCTATTCCCTGGGGGATTGCTCAAATTGATCGAAACACCTTGCTGATCACTGAGCGAGGCGGAGCGGTATGGCGAGTTAATCGCTTTAGTGGCGTTAAACAGCGGGTAAGCGGTGTACCGGAAGTATGGCGAGAAGGGCAGGGTGGCTTGCTTGATATCGCAGTCCCGCCTGAAAGTGAGGACGAAGCGTGGTTTTACTTTACCTATAGCAAGCCTGTTTCCGGAGGCGGTGCGACGACTTTAGCGCGGGCGCGTTTGCCTTCAAACCAACTTAGCGATTGGCAAGACTTGCTGGTCACTCGCTCGACCAGCTCGGGCGGTAGACACTTTGGTAGTCGTATCGCGTTTGACGGAGAAGGGCATGTTTATTTTTCGGTGGGCGACCGAGGCGAGCGTGATAATGCTCAGAATTTAATGACTCATGCTGGAGCAATTTTGCGTTTGGACTTGGATGGCTCCGTACCGCTCGATAATCCTTATACTGCAAACAAGGGCGCTTTACCTGAGTTGTGGTCAGTAGGGCATCGTAACCCTCAAGGCATGGCGTTTGACTCTGCGGCCAAGCGCTTGTGGGCAATAGAGCATGGTCCGCGTGGTGGCGATGAGATTAACCTCGTTAAGCCGGGTAAAAACTATGGTTGGCCGCTTATTTCCTATGGTAAAGAGTATTGGGGGCCAGTCAGTGTGGGGGATGGCACGCATAAGGAAGGCTTAGAGCAGCCGGTTAAATACTATGTGCCGTCAATTGCGCCAGGCAGCCTACTTATTTATCGAGGCGAGGCCTTTCCTGCATGGCAAGGAAACTTATTCAGCGGTGCACTTAAGCTGATGCATTTAAATCGAGTGGTTCTCGATGATGAAGGGCAAGCAATCGGTGAAGAGCGCTTATTGAAGAGCTTGAATGAGCGAGTCAGGTCAATAACGGAAAGCGAAGAAGGCTGGATTTACGTTGCGACGGATAATGGCAACGTGTATGTATTAACGCCAGCTGGGAATAAGAATGAAAAAAGGCCCTGAATAGGGCCTTTAAAGGTTAGTACCTTTTGCCTTTTTGAAGAGGCTTATTGTGCAAGTAGCGTTTCTACGATTTCGATGCCCGCGCCTTGATGTGCTGCTGTTGTTGGGTGAATTTCATCCCAGAACAAAAAGCCTGTCGCTGCAGGGAAATCCGTGCAAGAAGGGTTGATCGCGCCGCCCTGAGAAAATACATAGATGCATGGCTCAGTGGTGTTGGTGAAACCAAAATCTTCAGCGTTTTCTAGTTGATCTGCTAGGAAGCTGAATAGGTCGTATTCAATAATATCAACGCCAGTACGATGTTCTGTACGAGCCAATTTACGAGCCAACTTACGATTGTATTTTGCAGACAGCTTAGTCGTCACTTCAGGAAGACGCGTCGCTTTACGGACCTGTGAATTAGTTTGAGCGTTAGCAAGTAAACCGCCTGATACTAGACCAGTCTCTGGGATAACACCGATGTCTGGCGCGTTAGAAACTAGGATGTGACGTGCGCCTGCAGCAATAAGTTTTTCAATTTGAGCTTGCTCTGAAATAACCGCAGCAGTTAGAGATGCATTGGCAGCTTGACGAATTGCTTGACGCTCTTCAGGTGTTGACGCAAACACAGTTGCTGCACGAATTTCGCGTGCTGCACGAATATCATTCCCACCGATCAGTACTACGTATAGTGCGTCTGCTGGCGCTTGTCCGCCATTGATTTGAAGGAAGGCATTTACTTGTGTTGGTAAGTTGATGTCCGGCGTTTGCTCATTGCCATCTTCATCAATTGCCTTAGCGCCCGCTACTGCAAAGTTGTTACCTGAAAAACCACCATTTAAGTGATCTGAAGGAGTTAGTGCTAGACCTAGTGCCCCAGCAACAATTTCTACGGCAACAGGGCCGTTGGTGAAACGTGAAGGCGTTCCGGCAGGTGCGCCAGGAGCCATGCTTAAGTTGCCGTTATCAGAAAGGCTATCGCCGAATACAAAGATATTAGTGTAAGCATTTGCGTGCATCGCAAATACAGAAATTACTAGCGAGGTGAATACCACGCCTAACATTTTTAGATTTTTCATCGCATAACTCCGAGATGGGTTGGTGTGCTTTATCATTATTTGGTTTTCACGCTGATGCGGATCATGGCTCAGGCCTCACTGCAAAGCGCCCATCAGTATCATGGCTCGGTTACGGTTTTGCACTGTCAAAGTAGGGCGTTTTAGGTCGCTTGGGTAAAAAAGGATAATATAAATGAGACCTGCTTCATAATTCTGAAAAGCAGTTGCCAGGCGGGCTGAGTCGGCAGTTAGGCAAAAAATTCTTCGATGGTTTGAATTTCAGAGCGGAGCGTTGCCGCGTCCTCCTCTGATAGTTCACATTGGCCGAGCACAAAATGCGCAGTGCGCACGACTGCGCGCCAACGGGGGCGATCTGGAACTGATTTGGCGGTCAAGTAGCGGTCAAATGTACGGGCTTTCACCGTCGTACCATCTACGTAAACACGCCAGCAGCGACTTTGTTCAGCTAGGTCAAATTTGGTTTTTCCGGTGTGTTGCTCCCACAAGCTCAGCGATAGACGAAGCAACCTGGCAATGCTGTCTTTTTGTTTTTTGGGGCTGTCTTGTTGTTGCGTTGACGGTCGCTCGGGCTGAGTATGCTGATCAACAGATTTGACCGCGATACCGTTGGTCGATGTCGCTAAGTGATCGTCGAGAATAGTGCTTCCTTTGAGTGCATTTTCAATAGCATCCATACGCTGGCGGCTGATGGAAAGTGCATCATGCAGATCTTCGATCGCAGACGATTGGCTGGGCTCGCCATTCGCTTGGTCAATGAATAGCAGTGTGTAAGAGTCTCGGCCTTGATAGGCGTGTCGTTTTGCTAGGACGCCCAGTCTGGAATCTTCTCTGTCCTCAAGTTGAATCGTGTGCTCGTCGAGGTCGTGAGTTGATAATGCCTGCTTGATTGCCGTCTCACTGTTTGGGCCAACTAGTTGTTCCATGGTCAAGCCGGTTAGTGAGCCATTCTTGCTGGGGCTAAAGTAGCTAACCGCTGCGCGATTGGCGTAAGAAATACGAAATGTTTCGTCCAGCCGAATGATGAGGTCTTGGCTTAGATCGAGTGCTTGCAACAATTGCGTGTTGTTGTCTTCTAGCTGCTCTTCCAATGCCGCTCTCAGACTCATTTCGTTGCGAAGTGTTTGGTTCTCTTGGTGCACGACCCAGTGCTTTCGAGCAAATAGCTGACTTTTAATCCTGGCGGCGAATTCTTGCTCATGAAAGGGCTTGATGAGGTAGTCGTTGGCGCCGGCAGACAGGGTCTGAACAATGTCGGTGACTTGCTGGCGGGCCGTGGCCATAACGATAGGGAGCTCGAAGGGGTCGAACTGCTCCCTTATTGCTCGACAAACTTCCAGACCGTTCATACCCGGCATTGTATAGTCGAGTACCACTAAGTCTGGGCATTTATTGCTGAGCGCTTTCAAAAACTCAATGCCGTTGCTAAATGTCTGAACATGGCAGTCTTGCGCTTCCAGCAGGCTTGTCATTAGCTCTCTATTGATCGCTTCGTCATCAACCGCATAGATAAGAGACATATTCTCGCGCGGACTATTAGCGTCGGGAGGAGACGCTGAGTCCTCTTGGTGAGTGACGGTAATGGAGTGAGTGTTTGGCATGTCCGCATGGGGCTCGTCGCGCAGGAGCGCAGGCGGAAGGGATAGCGATACACGAGTTCCTTCGCCGATTACGCTAGACAGTGTCAGTGAGCCGCCATGAAGTTCTACTAGTTTTCGGCTAATGGACAATCCAAGGCCGGTGCCACTGGCAGAGAAGTGCCCATCCAAGTGAGTTTGTTCAAATGGTTTGAATAGGTTTTCTAGCTTTTCGGCTGGAATGCCAACGCCGGTGTCGCTGATCTCGATTAATAGTTGGTCGTCAGCGATTCGAGCGATTAAACGAATGGCGCCAGCCTCGGTGTATTTCACTGCATTGCCGATAACGTTAAATAGCACTTGCTGGAGTCGAAAAGCATCTGCATTGATGTAGCGACATTCTTCATCAATATCGGCACTCAGCTCGACGGACTTGTCTAACAAGGTGCCTCTCAATGTGCCTAAAACGAGTTCCGACATAGCGACTAAGTCGACTTTAGCAGTGTGTAGTTTTAGCTTTCCATGTTTGATACTCGAGAAATCCAGAATATCGTTGACCAATACTCTTAGTCGCTCTGAGGTGTTCGCGATCAACTCGATTTTTTGCTTTTGGTCTGCGTTGAGGTTTTTGGATGCATCTTGTTTCAGCACTTTTGCAATCCCAGAAATTCCTTGCAGCGGTGTTCGAAGTTCATGAGAGGTGGTGGCGAGGAACTCATCTTTAAATTCATCCAGTCTGAGTAGCTCCTCGTTTCTTTTGCCCAGCTTCGACGTCATTTTTTCGACCATCGCGAGTGAACGAAGATAGCGTCGCTGTAAAGATATGGACTGTGAAATGACGAAGGCTAATACCCCGAAATGGGCAATGTTGTCGCCGCTAAGTATGCCGTTTGCTTTGAGCACATCGTGAGTGACTGTTAGCGCAAGAATTGCGAAACTTATGCCGAATGTCTTAACATTTTTGCCGCCCGCCAAGACTGTTTTGATGTACATAACGAGTGCAAAGCTTAGCGAGATCATCACCAATATCTGAAACGCAATGTTCAGTTCGGTATAAACGCGATTTGTAAATCCTAAGCAAATGAGAACAAATGGAGCAATCAGTGCCCAAGAAACCCTTCCTGTCCATGCCGGCACGTGTTGACGGTACATCGATGCGAAAAAATTCATGAATAATGCTAAGCACAAGTAAAAGCATAGGTGCTCGACGCGTTGCAGTGTTTCCCAGCTGAACCAGTTAAAGAGATAAAGAACGCGTTCGTCGATGAGGAGTCGTCGCACGCCAACGGCGAGGCAGAGTAGACCAAAGAACAAGGCCGGCGTTTCTTTGCGCCTGAACAGATACATTGATAAGTTGTAAAGCCCGATGGCCAAAAGAATAGCGCCAAAAAACACAGCTCCGATAATCGGCTTCTGATCGATACCGAAACGCCCCGACTCGTCCGTTAGTTTGAGGCTAAACCAGATCCCGCCTTCACGATAATGAAAGTTTGAAACATGCAGCACTAGCGTTAGGGATGAATCTTGCTCCCCCAAGGCTAAGACCTTGGGGCCAAATGCGGGTTGTTCTTGATGAGGAAATGTTCCGACTGAGCCCTGATGCACCAACTCTTTACCATTGACCCACAAACGGTAAGCACTCGGCATATCAGGTAGGTATAAGTAATAGTTGCGTGCATTGTCAGGGATTAGCACCTTGGTTTGATAGGTCATAACGCCGAGTGCCGGTGGCGAGTTTTCTAGCGAAGACTTTGAGCCCCATACGCCAGGTACGGGAAATTTTGTGAATGCAGGTTTTGTGGTCTCGATTTGCTCAGGGGAGAGAAGTTGGCCGCTGATGCTGTCCCATTGGCCATCTAATCTATGCGCAGTGCCGTTTCCCCATGAAGATTCTCGCAAGTCGATTTCAGCTGCGGTTGAAGCGTTCAACGGCAGGCTGTTGCAGGCAATCGCGATTAAAAAGAAAAGGCGGGATAACATGGCTTGGTTAGCTAAAAGTTGAGGTCGAGGTCCATTCTCGTGAAGTCCTGTTGGCAGTGTATGGGAGGCAACAGTGGTGTTCAATGTTTTGCAGGTCGCGCTGTGATGGAGTCTAGGGAATCAGTTGTTTTAAATCTGGCTATAGCGAGAAAGCATTTGATAGCGTCATAATTAGTTTAATAAAACGAAGAGCTGATAAGCGAAAATGCCCCGATATTTGATTGGAGAAATACCGGGGCATTTTATTCGAGTTTAGCGAGCTATACTGAGCTTACTTCAACATGTCTAAGTCGCGAACTCCGCCTTTATCTGCACTGGTGGCTAGCATTGCATACGCTTTTAGCGCGCCAGATACTTTGCGTTCGCGCGGAGCAGAGGGTTTCCAACCGTCGCGGCCTTTAGCGTCCATCGCTGCACGGCGCGCAGCGAGGGCTTCGTCGCTAATGTCGACATTGATGCTGCGCTGAGGGATATCAATCACAATATCATCACCTTCTTCGATGAGCGCGATAGCGCCACCTGATGCTGCTTCTGGGGAGGCATGACCAATAGACAAACCAGAGGTGCCGCCAGAAAAACGCCCGTCTGTTAATAGCGCACAGTCTTTGCCTAAGCCTTTCGATTTTAGGTAGCTGGTTGGGTATAGCATTTCTTGCATACCTGGGCCGCCTTTCGGGCCTTCGTACCGAATGATAACGACATCGCCCGCGACGACTTCGTCATTCAAAATACCTTTTACGGCCGAGTCCTGACTTTCAAAAACCTTAGCTTTGCCACGAAAGACATGGATAGATTCGTCGACACCTGCCGTTTTTACGACGCAGCCGTCTTCTGCGATATTGCCATATAGCACCGCTAGTCCGCCCTCTAGCGAGTAGGCGTTTTCGATAGAGCGAATGCAGCCATTCACTCTATCGCCGTCCAAGGTAGGCCAGCGAGTGCTTTGGCTAAATGCTGTTTGGGTGGGAATGCCAGCGGGGCCTGCTTTGAAAAACTCGGCAACGGCACTGTCATTGGTGCGCATAATATCCCAGGCATCCAGCGCGGCTTTCATACTTGGGCTATGAATCGTTGGGATATCCGAATGAAGCATACCCGCGCGATCCAGCTCACCCAAAATGCCCATAATTCCGCCTGCGCGATGGACATCTTCGATGTGGTAGTGAGGCGAGTTAGGCGCCACTTTACATAGTTGCGGGACGCGGCGGCTTAAATCGTCGATGTCCTTTAGGTCAAAGTCGAGCTCTGCTTCTTGGGCTGCGGCCAATAGATGTAAAATAGTATTGGTTGATCCACCCATTGCGACATCCAGCATAACAGCGTTCTCAAATGCTTTTTTACAGGCAACACTGCGCGGCAGCACTGACTCATCATCCTGCTCATAATAGCGACGTGTAATGTCGACGATTAAGTCTCCCGCGTCTAGAAAGAGTCTTTCACGGTCTGCATGTGTGGCGAGGGTGGTGCCATTGCCAGGTAGGGATAAGCCAATGGCTTCCGTTAGGCAGTTCATTGAATTTGCAGTGAACATACCAGAGCAAGAGCCGCAAGTTGGGCATGCGCTGCGTTCTATTTCAGCCACGGTTTCGTCATCCACCGAGTCGTCGGCGGCGATAACCATTGCATCAACTAGATCTAGTTTATGTTCAGAAAGCTTCGTTTTACCTGCTTCCATTGGGCCGCCGGAAACAAATACGACAGGAATGTTTAAGCGCATCGCTGCCATTAGCATTCCGGGGGTGATTTTGTCGCAGTTCGAAATACAGACGAGAGCGTCAGCGCAGTGAGCGTTAGCCATGTATTCAACAGAATCGGCAATAATTTCACGCGACGGCAAGCTATAAAGCATGCCGTCATGCCCCATTGCTATGCCGTCATCGACGGCGATGGTATTAAATTCTTTGGCGACGCCGCCTGCTTTTTCAATTTGACGTGCAACGAGTTGCCCCATGTCTTTTAGGTGGACATGTCCCGGTACAAACTGGGTAAACGAATTGGCGACTGCGATGATAGGCTTGTCAAAGTCTTCTGTGGTCATGCCGGTTGCCCGCCATAGCGCGCGAGCACCCGCCATGTTGCGGCCATGGGTGGAGGTTTTGGAGCGATAATCTGGCATGGTAATTCTCTTTGTCACTACGGATGAAAAATGGTCGTCAACGCATAGGGCTAAACTAGCGGTGGGTCAACGGTGCGGTAGGATAACAGAAAAATATCACAGAGGCATGAGTCAAAAAGCGCAATAAAAGGAGTGACGAATTCGTGGAATGCACCTAATCTAGTGGCAACTGTATGCCCAAAAAACGAGGTTGAGATACGCGCTATGAAGATGTCCTTGTTCCCGTTAAATACCCTAGTTTGTCCAGGTGGTAAATTACCGCTTAGAGTTTTTGAACAGCGTTATTTAGATATGGTGAAGGGCTGTTTGCGCGAAGATGAAGGGTTTGTGGTCGTGATGCTTCGGTCAGACGATGATGACGCGAATGTGAGTAGCCAGATATATCGCGTGGGGACCTTGGTTAAAATCATAGACTTCGACCAGGACCAACAGGGCATTTTATGTATTGTTGCAAAAGGGTTTCAGCAAGTGAGGATTACTAACCCTGAACGCCAAGCCAATGGACTGTGGGTGGGTGATATAGATTATTACGAGGAGGATAGCTTTGTGTCCCTGCCTGAGGAGTTTATCGAACTGCAGTCGGTACTAAAGGCGCTGGTGCAACACCCTATCGTGCAGGAGCTTAATATGGAGATCGATTATGAGGATGGTCGTCAAATTGGCTGGCGATTGACGGAGTTGTTGCCCCTGGATAACTCACAAAAACAATATTTGTATGAGCTGCAAGACCCAATTCGTCGTCTTGAAAAAATTTCAGATCAACTCGACATCATGGTGTCTTAAGGGCGCATTAGTTCAGTTGTGCGTAGCGTGTGAACCCGCTATCTAGGTTAATCGTTAGATACGTGAGGGCGCCGATAAACCAAATCACCAATGCCATCATTAGTAAGAGCCGCTGATTAGTTTCAAGCGCTGGTAAGTGCTTAGGCATTGAACGTGTCATTGTTCCATATGCCAGCCTAGCGACAGAGCAAATGACGAGCCCCAGTAGAAAGCCTCCTACCACATCGCTAAACCAGTGCGCGGCTAGCGCGATTCGACTAAACCCTATTAATAGTGCCGGCATGATAATGCTCAGATATATTTTCCAGCGATGTATCGGCGCGACTCTCTCGGCGCAAAGCGTGGCGATCATGCCAAATAATACAACGGCCCCACTGGTATGGCCGCTAGGGTAAGCCATGCTACCGATGGCATGGGCAAGAACGTCTGGGCGCGGCAGATAAAACCACTCTTTTAGCGTATGCGTGATAACGCTAGTTGCTAAGCCTGATGCCGCGATGGCGATAGCGGGTCGCCATTGGCGGGTGCAAAGGAGCGCTATGGTGCAAAGCACGAAGCTAAAGGTCAGAAATGATTCGTCGCCAAGCAGGGTCGTTGCGACAAAAAAAGTATGGAGTGCTTTGAATTCAATCGAGAGTGCGAACTCTAACCAGAGTTGATCCCACTCAGATACTGCCTGCATAGATGTCGCGATACTCCACAACACAAAAAGGGAAGCGGAAACAGAAAGCAAAACAAGAGAGGCGAGTGGCTTGTCATAGTTTGTATGACGACCTAAAAGGCCTTGTCGATGCAGGAATTCATACCAGCTTTCGCCATGCTGTAATCGTCTGCTTGCGTAGCCAAACGCAAGACTGGTAAGGAGCAGGGCTATCGAGAGGGAGCCCAGAAGGCTTAGCCAGTGCTCTGGCGGCGTAATATTAACTGCCGCACCAACGAAATAACCAGGCAAAATATAAACGGGTGACCAAGCCAGCGCTGAGACCAAATTGATCGAGATGAAGCGCACGGGTTTCATGCCGAACATACCTGCAATGACAGGAAGGACAGGCCTCAGTGGCCCGATAAATCTGCCCACGACAACACTTTTACCACCATGCTTTTTGAAGAACGTTTCGCCACTAGCTAAGGCGTCGGGATAGCGAGAAAAAGGCCAAACGGCGCGCAGCCGGTCTTGGTAGTGATAGCCCAAGTAAAAGCTTAGCGTGTCGCCACAAACCGCCCCGACAATCCCCGCCAGTAATGCTTGGCTCAGTGCGATGTCGGCGCCGCCGGCAACAACGGCAATGGCAAACAGAATGGCGATACCCGGCACGATGATGCCGGCAATGGCGAGTGATTCAACGAATGCAACGAGTGCGATACCGGAAACGACCCATTGGGGGTGTTGGTGCAGCCAATCGACAATGGTCGGGATATCAATCAAGGCGTTGGTGTCGCTCTGGGGAGTAGTAAAATCATCGAAGTGTCGTTAATGGTGGCATACCCGGTTATGCCCATTTTTCTGCGCTTCTACTAAAGCAATATTCGCATCGTTAACGAAGCGGGTGGCTGACAACTCCTGATCATTTGATACGTATGTTGTACAACCAATACTGACTGTAATGCTATCGACAACAGGCCAGTTACTTTTTTCAATGGTTCGGCGGATACGTTCTGCAATGACTACTACGCCCTCAGAAGGGGTGCAGGGCAATAGAAGATAGAAGGTAAATTGGCTGTCGAAGTATTGGCTATCGCCTGCTCGGATCATTGACCGTAATGATTCCGACAGCTGATAAAGGAGGTCGTTGCTGGTGAGCGTTCCGTGCAGATCAAGCAGCTGAGGCGAGTAATCGACTTCGAGCGCGATAAGCGATAGGGCCTTGCCTGTGCGGTCGGAGCGGCAGATTTCTTTGACGACCGTGTCTTCAAGATGTCGATAGTTATACGCGCCGGTCATTGGGTCGCGAATTTCTAACTCTACGAGGGTGCGATTGCGTTGCTGCTGGAGTTTGGCATAGGTGCTAGCTAGCGCGATCAGTAGGGTAAAGCTCATCGCAAATGAGAGCGTGTCGACAATGCTTTCTTGCAGTAGCAAGCTCAGCGACATGAGGCCTGCGGTAATACTTGTCAGAATCATCGCTTGGCGATGGTTTAATGCCACGAAGGCGAGTAACGCCAGTGCGAAGGTCCAATGCTTGACTTGTGTTGCATGATCGATGCTTTCCCAAAGCGTTAGCGTAATGCAGACCCCTAGTCCCCAGATAGCGGCGCTGTTCAGGTGTTTGTTTTCAAAAGCAATGCGCGCATGCAGGCCTAGCCCAAGCAAGATAACCATAATGATGCTGGCGCAGTAAACAAGAGGGAAAAGCCCATATCGATAGTTCTGAATGCTAAGTAGGAGCATGATGGCCGCGCCTAACAAATACAGGGTAGCAATTACGTTGGGCTGCAGTTGATCGTCGTTTCTCATGACTCGCTCCTTGTTTCATCGCTGGCGTCGTTCTCATCACGATATAATTGCGTGCGATTACTGCCTTTTCGGAACGAATATTTGAGTGCTTCTGTGGCTTTCTCTGGAAGAGCTTTGCTGTCATCGCCCACGTTGAGCCCGGTGATTCCAACGCTAATTGTTATCTTTTCGTCTTTTACCGTGACTTCCTTGCGCACCTTGACCCGTAGTTCGTTTGCAATTTTATTGGCCTGAGCAGAGCTGGTGTGCGGCAAAATAATAAGGAACTCATCTTCGTCCCATAAGTAATAACTGTCGAATACTCTTAGATTATTGTGCAGTAGCCGGCCGAGTTCGATAATCACCCCTGCTCTTTGTTTGGGTGATAGTTTCAGCGCGCAATCTTCATCAATACCCAGTGCCATGACAGCGAGCTCGCTTCCTTCGCGCTCGCTCCGTTGAATTTCTTTGGTGAGGTCATCATCTAAATGTTCGCGTGTTGCGGCTTGCGTAAGGTTGTCGGTTCTTCGTAATGGTTTGAGTTGCTTTCTTCTCACGTCGCGCAAATAGACTAAGGCGCAGCTAATGCCCAGATAAAAGACATAGCTTAACGTAAATTGGATATTCTCAAATGCAGAACCAATGCTGTTCAAAGTGATGCCTGTTATCACGGATAATATGGCAATTACGATAATGGCGGGTTTGAAGTCATAGAAGAAAAAGACCAACAATGGCGCTGCATATAGCCATGTTTTAGCCTCGCTAACACCAGAATATACGCCGACTAGTGCCAGAGCAGTGAGCCCTAAAGATAACCATTTTAGAGGCTCCCTTGAGCGGGCTAAATCTTGTATGTCGGCTCCTTTAACCTTGCCCGTGATCAGCATGGCGCACAGTGCACCACTCAAAATAGCCAGCAAAAGTTGCCCGCTAAATAATGCGCTAATGCCCAATGCGGCGGCAAGCACTGTGGCAAACAAATAGTGTTTCGATTCGATCAACAGCTGGTGGTCAGATTGAGACATGGTGAGCTCGTTGTTTTGTTAGTATTTTTAGCATAAGGAATAGCATAGCTGTCTCTTCCGTAAGATGGCTAATTATTCGTTTCCGGACTGGTCATGCGTATCCGTCTCGTTCGGGTCTGTAGGAAACCCTTCGGGCACCTTGCCCTGCAGATGGTAGGCGAAGGCGATGATCTCGGCAATCACTCGATATAAAATTTCTGGTATTTCGGCGCCCAGCTCTATGCGGCTTAACATTTCGACGAGTTCTTTGTTTTCATATAGCGGGATGCCGTGCGCCTCAGCGATATCGATAATCTCTTGAGCGAGCGCCGCATCGCCTTTTGCGCTGACGATTGGGGCGCGCTGTTCGTCATAAGATAAGGCGACTGCTTTGGGTATCTCACTCATGCTCTGGTATCCACAAACTGCTTATCAATATTTGCGCTGTTGTCTACAGGCTGCCCCCGCAGGCATTGAACGTCGGCGACTTCTAATCCGATACCTTCTAAGCGCTGGCGCAAGGCTGTCTCTTCCGTTTTGACGAGTTTAAGAATCTCGTCAGACTTGCTCCATATTGAGGCGGATATTGTGGGCGGAGAAAGCTTGGCTTGAATTGTCATTTCTCCCAGAGACTCAAGCGTAAAGGATAAATTGATGCGCCATTGTTCTATACGGTCATCAGGTTCTGATGAGTC
This sequence comes from uncultured Oleiphilus sp., assembly GCA_913020045.1. Classification (GTDB taxonomy): domain Bacteria; phylum Pseudomonadota; class Gammaproteobacteria; order Pseudomonadales; family Oleiphilaceae; genus PZPK01. The sequence continues at coordinate 19,567 of CAJWBE010000032.1, read as the reverse complement.
ATCTTTATTAGAGCGTTCACGGTCCAGTCTTAGGCTAAAAAAATCAGGTTGTTGGTGGGCGGTGGTCATCGGTAGCTCAAAGAACCATGACTGTGTTTGGGTGGTTTCTGAGGTGTTACTTTGGCTTTGGTACACGGCATTCAATTGATTGAATTGAAGTCTGTTCAGCATACCTGCCAACAGCTTCAGTATTTGTCCTGTACTCAGTTCTTGGCCTGCGAGCATCGCATCTGCTTTTTTTGTTGCATTGTGCATCGCCATATTGGCAGCAGGGTGGGGGAAGGCAAAGGGTGAGTTGAGCAAGTTTGCCTGCGTGGCTCCATCGATAAATGCGCTGGCGGTTGGGCTTTTCGGAACTTGTGTTTGCACTGCCGCGAGTAGGCCGGTCAGTGTCGACTTTAGATCCGAAGTCGGTGCCGCTGATTGACTATTAAGGGCGATTTTTCCGATCAGCTCTAATGTTTGTGTTTGAACTGTTTTCAATGAATCGTAAATTGCTGCGTTATGCTTGAAGGCTTCTGGATTGATCGTGTTATGAAGCGTTTTTAGCGAGCTGATAAGGCTTGATGAGGCGCTGGCTTGATTGAGAGAGGCCGAACTTGCTAACTGCTGGTAACTCGTTAATAGCTGTTTCGCTGTCAGCGCTGCATGGTCTTGAGTGGCGGAAGCGGGTGCTTGATTTGGCAAGGGGGAGGGTGACGGTTTGTCGACCAATAAAGTGGGGTTAAGTTTCGCCGTGAGCTGGGTGGCGATGTTCGCTGGCGATTTAGTGTTAACCTGCGTCGACGTCTGTCCAGATGATTGCTCTGTGCTCGCGGGCATGAGTAACGTTAAGGTTTGGATCAGCGTTTGTTGTAGTGAGACAAACGCCTTTTGAGACGGTACGGCAAGCAGCTTGTTTTCCAGCAATATCCCGCTATTTTCTAATGCTGCTCGAATTTGCTTAGCGGCATTGTCAGCCTGTGCAGATGGGCTCGCAGTGGGGGCTGTCGTAATTGAGGCGCTGGACGTTTGCGCGGTGTTTGGTGTTTGTAAAGCACTTTGACTTGGCGATAAAGCATTGTTTAGCTCGGTCAGTAAGCTTGCTTGATTCAGCCAAAGAGGGCGTAACAGTTGTATCGTGGCAGACGCAAGTGTCGCATTGGATGGCGATACTGCCGTGTTATTGGTCTGTGCTGTTTGGCTGGCTTGTTGATTGGGTTGCAATGCGTACTCGTTCAGGATCGATAAACCTGCCGCTAAGGACATTTGTCGTGGCAAGCTCTGGCTCATGGCTTTTAGTAAAAGCGATATCGGCTGTGTGATAAAACTCTCGCTTGACGGTTTTGCGATGTCGCCCATCGATGATGATTTTATCAGTAACGCAGGCTCTGCTGATGCGCTTTTAGTTGGTGCGAGTATCACCTCAAGAGCCTGACCTTTACTTAGGTTTTCTGTCGTCGCGATCAATAGTGTTTTGTCTTTGATCAATATCATCCATTCTTGCACGGGTGCTGAGCTTGTCTGATTGCTCGTATTGTTGCTGGGTAGTGATGCGTTTGCGGTTGGCGGCTCACTTGTTTGATAGCGTCCTATCACTGTCGCGTTATAAGCGCGGTTTTGCGACAAGCCTAAGGCGTCGATTGAGGTCAACTTTACTGCCGGAGTATTCGTTGGTGAGAGCGACGATTCTGGGCGGCCAGTATTGGAGGGTGTAATTTCCATACTGCAGACTATAGAGGAATATTGGCTCGAAGCCCAAAAACCAGCAGTCATCAGGAAATTATTGTGTGAACCGGCTCCCAATCAATGACCGCTTCACTTAATTCACCCGCCAAGCCGGATATAATGCTGCGCTTGATAGTGTATTCATTTGATATGAAAAGGACATGCTCCGTGGTGATCCGGCTGTTTGCCAGACTAAGTATATTTACAGCATTCGCTATAACGCTGGCGGGCTGTACTAAAGAGGGTACCCTTCCTGCTACCGAGTCGCCTGATTTTTTTCAAGAACCTCCTGCTTTACCTCCCATTTCTTATAGTCCGGTCGACGAACCATTCATTGGTTTTGTCCTTGATGCGCCGGAAACAGTAGATGCCGATGATAATTATGTCATTTTGGATGAAGACGGAAACCCTGTCCCTGATACTCAGTTGTCTATTGAACGCGATGACAAGGCCTTATCTTTACTGAGCTATGACCCTAGCTTTGAAGCCGATGATCAGCTGGCTTTTGATGGGGGCAAGGGCGGTGAGAGTTTCCAAGCTGAGAATCCCTCGGTGGTCGTTAAGGCGGACACTGGATTGATTTCGATGCTGAACACTGTAGACGATGACTCCCGTCAGCCAGAACATACGGTCTATTCTCGTCTTGATATCGTGTTCGTCGTAACGCACGCCAGCGGTGAGATTCGTGCGTTACGTCAGTTTACTAATCCTGTTTGTGAAATTATTCCCGCTCAGACGGTAGAGACTCAAGACGATGGCGCTGGTAACGTTTTACATAAAGTCATTAACGCTCCTTGGGTTTACGTTAAAACCGCGGTCTCCTCTTGCAATGGTAGCGGTACCGATTACAGCGATATCCAAACTCGCTACTTCAAGTTACCGCTAAATTACGATGCAAATGCTACCAAGTTTGAACTTTGTGCGGGAGAAACGATTGGCCAAGAAGTTGGGGTTAATACTAACGACGCAACGTGTAAAACGAGAAAGTTTAGTTCTGTGCTTGAATCAGAGGCTAGAGCGCAGGTGTTATTTGCTTGGGAGCTAGACGATAGCACTGTCGCACCTAATGACTACCGGCTGACATACGGCTACTTGGGTTTCGGTGTGGCTGAAGAACGCCTGCGGTTCTATGACGCGTCTCGCGACGTCGTATGGTCGCAGGCTCGCAACACGGAGCGAGTAGATGTTGGCAGTGATGAAGAGGCGGCCCCCTATGTCTTTCAGCTAGCCCACTTAAGCGATTACAACTACCTGCTTCAGCTAGGGCGAGACCTATTTGTGTTTAATAGTACTCAAGACTTGTTTAGTAAAACGTTTTTAGATGAGAGCAGTATCCTTACTGACAGGGTCTATCGTTTAGATGCGCAGTACTCGGGGCTTGGTTCGCGAGAAATACTGACTCCGGTTAAGGTCAATAGTAACGGCAGCGACATGCTCTTTTTGGATCAATCTAAGTTGCTGAAGCATGATTACATCAGCGCTAGCTTTACGCCGGATGTCGCCGACTTGCCTAATAATTACTCGGTTATTTATGAAGACCAGTTGAGAGAACTCAATGACTTCACTACTACTCGGTCGTTTTCTCAGTTTGATATTCAAGACTGTCAAAATGAAGGAGCCGATGATGAAGAGTTAAGTCAGGTCGATCGTGATGCGCTGATTGATGACTGCGTCAACGCACATGATGTGGCCGATGCGCAATTGCCGTCGCCGGGTGAGCCATGGCAATTTGTGACGGAGTGCGACAACTTGCTTGGGTGCTCGGTCGTCGTAGATACCGACGACTACTGCGTTACAGCGGCTGAGTTGTTAGTTGACCCATCGTTAGCAGAGCTTGATAACCCATGCTCTGCTGCAAATTATTTACACTTGAATGAATTAGATTCACCCGCTAACAATGCAGAGCTGCTTGGTTTTTTACAGTATGCAAATGCACATGTTAGAGAGCTATCATTAATGCTTGAAGGCGATACTCTCTTCATGCTGGCAAAAATGAAAGAGCGAGAACTCCTCCTTCGTTATCAGTATCTGATTCCGCTTTCGTCTCCGATCGCTGAGCGAGAACAAGTAATGTTAGGAGCTCGCTACAAGCATTTTGGACTGCATGCCCAGCCGAGCGATAACGGAATGTTTATTACAGCGCTTCGAAAAAGTGGCACACAAGAGAATGTGTGTTACAAAAACTACCAACGTGTTAGCTGTGACTTGGGCAATGACATTGGCTCAGGCACGTCGGTAAGCTGCACTGGCTTAGATCTCGCCAACGGTGATTGTACGAATCAATTTAATGAATACGCGAGCTATCCTCTTTACTGCTCAAATGCCCAGATACAAGCAGGTGCTTGTACAGAAGAATGTACGCAACAACAAATAGATGATGGTGATTGTGCAGCGAGTTGTTCGCCCGCTGATATTTTGGCCGGAGACTGTCCTGTGGAGCTACAACCCGTTTTTCATCTAATGGTTGACCGAACCAATGCACCATTTGGGAAGTGGCTCGCTGCCAATGACTACTCGAATGGCGCGCTAGAGAGAAAAATGTACTTGCTGGCAGCGGCTGATTCGTCGGCAGTGAGTGATGAAGGCGTATTGGAAAACCCCTCGTTATGGTCTGTGAATAGTGCGAATGATCAGTTATCGGCAAGTGCTCTGTTGAGTTTGACGAATGTTGACGTAGAGGATGTATTGCCTTTTCGAATTGAGAATACGAGCACTGCATGGCTAGATATTGTTAGTAGTGATGTTGTCGATACGGGCGGTACGGCAGGGTCTGATACGGTTACGAGCGCGCGACAGATTCACATTGACTCACCTTTCTCGGTGACCCCTTCTGCAGATGTCCTTGCCGAATTTCAGTATCTTCGGGTAGAGTGATTTAGCCTTTAATTTGGCAAATATAATAAACTAATTCTTTTCTTAGGGGCCTCCGTGGCCTCTCTATCAGACGTCCTATTTATGGTTTCACGAAACGCATTTTTGATATTTGGCTTGGTGCTCTTATTGGTCGTTGCGAGCTGTTCTTTCTTGTCTCGTCAGTCTAGCGAGGAAGAGTTTGGCCCACTTCCTGACTTTGCTTCCTTTCAGGTCGTGGATGAAAAAAAGCGTGCTTTTTTTGACTATTTTTCAACGCTAGTGGCGGCCGTAAATAGTGATATAAAAGAAGACCGCTCAAGATTGGAAGCGCTTCAGAATACAACAGCGTTAAGCGCCGATGACAATGAATGGTTAACTGAGCTGGCAGAGCAATATGACGTCACTCTAAGCGCTGAGCGGCAAGATTCGAGCGCGTTGAGTGCTTTGCTTAATCGTGTAGATCAAATACCGGAGTCTTTAGTCTTGTCGCAAGCGGCGATTGAGTCAGCGTGGGGGACGTCTCGGTTTGCTCAGGAAGGGCGAAATTTTTTTGGGCAATGGTGTTACACCAAAGGCTGCGGTTTAGTACCTGCAGCCAGAAAGAAGAAGGCGAGTCATGAGGTAAAGGTGTTTGATTCGCCTTTGCATTCCGTTCAAGCGTACTTTAACAATGTGAACAGAAATCGCGCTTATGCGCCATTGAGAGCACTCAGGGCGCAAGCAAGGGCGGCGGGAGAACAGTTAAGTGGCTGCAGGCTGTCGGAAGGCCTAAAGCGATATTCGGAGCTTGGTGAAAAGTATATTGCTCAAGTGAAAAGTGTTATCCGAATTAACGGCCTTGAGAAAAGTAAACACTGCCAGAAGAAGCGCTAGGCGGACTTTATTAAGCCTGCTTTTTATCGTGTGTTTTTAGTCGTGCCGATCGAGAGAACTCTCTTATCTTCAAATTCTTCAGCGGCTAACGTTATACAGCGATAGCCTTTTATTCCAGAGACTCTAACGCGATAATCTCTCCGCTGAGATGCGGTTTTTTTGACCGTTTATTGTCTAAATATAGCACTAGGCCTGACTCTTTTTTTCTTTCCCAGCGCAGGCACATTGTACTGGGTAAGAATGCTGGGGTTTTAAAGTTCACCTGGTAGCGCAGTGGCGGTTTGATTTTCACTCCTTGTTTTTCCAGTTCTGCCAGGCTCCTAGCTTTGCTATACATGCCATGAATGAGCATATCTTTGAATCCCATTAAGCGAGCGAGACACCAATGGATGTGAATGGGATTAAAGTCTCCGCCGAGCACGGCATATTGTCGGGCTGTTTTTGGTGACAATGAAAACTCTAGAGCGTTAGCCTGCTCTTTTTTTGTGTTGATGTTTGAATATGCGTCTTTCCTGCTAGGAGGGTTCTCTTTGTTGCGATCAGTATTTTGTTTTCGGGACAAGTTGGTACTGACGCTCTCCCATACCAACTCTTCACAAGACCAAACCTTCGTTTCAATATCAAACTCAAGGCCTTTATCGCAGCCTCTCGTTTCCGTTAGAACGCAGCGTATTGTTAGCGCTTCGTTTGGCGCAATAGGTCGGTATTGAGTAATGATATTTTTTGTATGAACAAGCCCTGCCAACGAGACGGGGAATCTTGAGTCAGTCACAATTTTAAGTTGTAAGGAAAAGCTTAATAAGTGGGGGTAAGTCGCAGGGATCGATCCATTATATTCAAAGTGGCAAAGTTCGCAGTAACGCAGAAGTTGTTGCAGTGAGCTTGGTGACGCGCCGGTCTGATAACCGTAGGGGGTGAATTGCTGATGATGTTTGCGGTTAAAAATCAGTTTCCTAAGCGCCTTGAAGTAAAGCGCCACCATTGATGGCGGACTAATCAGAGCAATGTCTAAGGTGTTTTTATCGAGTTGCTTATCTTGAGAGGACAAAACTCACTTCAGCCTCTTTCTGGGACGGCGTAACGCTTGATGAGCGAGCACCTAGATCATTTATGTAGCGCTGCCTAATGGCATTGATGCGCCCTTCTTTTTTCATGGTTTGAAGCACTTGGTTTAGCTTTCCTACCAAGTGTTCATGTGATCGATGCAAATAATGATATAGCGGATGAACAACTAAAGGGTTCTCACCAATGATTGCGCTAGAGCTACGTTGTGATGCCAAGAGCACAAGGGCATTTAGGCGTGCCATGATCGCGACATCGATGCGCCCGGTCTCTAATGCATCGAGCAGTTGATCGTTTTTATTAACGGTGAGCCGTCGAAGCATAGGGATACCTTGAAGACCTTTATCGACAAACTTTATTCCACGTTGAGTTCCCACAGTATAGGGCGCTAATGCTGCCCAGTCTTTGATAACAGGATGCGGAGGCATGGCAATATAAACGCCCTCTAATACATTAATGGGCGTTGGTACTTTGATGAGGTTAGGAAACTGATTTTCGATACCGTCAATGCGAAATAATTCCCCATCAACTTCTCCTGCGCCGGACAGTGCTAGTGCTCTCTTTCCGGGATACCGTTCGATGACGATTTCAATGCCAAGCGTTTGATAGGCCTCTTCGAGGACGCGCTGGCTTATATCTGAGTTCGCAGAACCTTTGATCCCGGAAAATATAAGCGGAGCAGTGTACCCTAGCCTTGGCGTGAGTAGTGTGAGTAAGAGGCAGATAAACAACCTGTGCATCGCCAAAGCCCATTCAGTTTCTATGTGAATAATAAGATTAGGTTAAATTTGCTGGTTAGTCATCTAGCAGAGCGAATGTCGTTTAAGGCTAAGGGCTTTTTCGTGGAAGTCCAACATGCCTGCTACCTATTTCCAAGGCACTATCGATATTAGCGATAATGCTGGCAGAGTCGAGCGCATTGTTGGGTTTTGTTTGGCCCAGAGGCGTTGGAGGACTAATGCCTTGGTGTAGTAAACCTACTCGCGACCATGACTGCCATTCCAGTTCTTGTCGTTTGATGAGTCGCTTTAGGCTGCGATAGAGCGCTTGTAATTCAACGGCATCGATAACGTAAAACACGATCCAGGCGACGGGTGCAAGGCAGAGAATGTTCCGATGAAAGCGCGCTTTGCTATCGAATAGTATTTGCGCGCAGATGAGTATGCTGGTGAAAGCAATGACGCAGGCAAGTGGCAGGTAGTCGTTGGTGTAAATCGTATAGCCATAGAAGATTGCTAGAAGAAACGCTTCGAATAATAAACAGAGTTCGGCATATATCGCGACGGGCAGTAACAAAAAGGTCAGGTAGGGTTTGCCGAGTTTGCGATTGAAAAATAATGCTCGGTGCTTAATGAAGGTGAGCAGGCGGCCGTACTTCCAGCGCAAGCGTTGCTGACAAAGGCACTTCCACTCGCTGGGTCCTTCGGTATAAATGACAGAATCGGCGGCATATCGTGTTTCAAATCCATGTGCCAAAATCCGAGTCGACATTTCGATGTCTTCTGTAATGATGTTGTCGTCGAACCCTCCTACCGCATCAAGGGTGCTCTTGCGATAAGCCGCGGCGGCACCACCAATAATATAGACGGCGCCAAAGAGTGAGTCGGCCCGCTTGAAAAAGAAACCGTAGAGGTACTCAAGTTGCTGAAGCAGGGCGATAGATTTTTTTCGATTGCCGACAATGACATTGCCCGCAACAGCGCCAACCTTTTTATTACCAAAGCGCTTCAGCATTTTTGTAATTGCGTTTTTATCCATGATGCTGTCGGCATCAATGGTCATCACAAACTCTCCTGAAGTTTGCTTTAAACCTTCATTAAGTGCCTTCGCTTTGCCGCCATTTTTTAGGTTTAGATATTTAATTCGAGCGCTGTTAGCGATGTCTTGGGTGTAAGTGTTATGACGCTGAATAAAGGCAGACACAAGCTCGTGGGTTCGATCAGTCGAGCCGTCATTAATCACGATCAGCTCTAAGTCTTCGTAGTGGGTGTTTAGTATTGATTGTATGGTTTTTAGAATGCCGACTTCTTCATTCCAGGCAGGAACTAACACTGACACGCTAGGACTTTCTGGCATTGGATGTTTGCGCAAAGCTCTTTTTTCGATCAGGTGATAGCACGGCGCAGCGATTACCTGAATCACGTATTTTATAAAAATTGGCGCCATCAGTAATACGATAACCAGCCGAAGTGTCCCGATGTCATGCATGGGTGTCGTCGGGCTTGTCATGAAGGCCAAATAAAAAATACTGGCAGTTAGGCAGTAGAGGGCAACAATTATCGCTAATCGATAGTATCGCGATGCCTTCGCTTGTCGCATTGAAATTCCTTGGTGGCGCTAGCTTTTGTCTGCTCAAATGGTTTGAGCTCGTTGATCGAGCGCGCGATTGTGACAAAACTATTACAATCTGCAACTAACGGTTTGTTCATTTGTTAACCGGTTTACGAAAAATCTGCGTTTGATTGGTGCAAAATGCACCAAATAAGGTCTTCAGCGGGTTGTCAGAGGCGAGAGGCTTTGCTGCAAAATAGTGCGTTTGCGAGGCCTTCAACTTTAGGTTTAGAGTGCTTCGCTGGGGTAAATGTGAGAGTCGCCCAAAAACGGCTTAGTTCAGGCTTTCATACTCAAAGGATAAGAAGAGTTGATCTGCAAGTGGCCGCAGCGGGACCGTCTCGGCATAAGCTTCATAGCGTCGGGACAGCTCAACAGTAACTAATACGTTCCGCAGACTTTGATGCGGACATATTAATGATTCTGTTTCAACAATAGCGGGCCCGGCGTTGTTGCGTCCCGCCCAGTTTTCGCCGATATGATAGCGGCGAACACAGATTGCTCCGAAGCGTGAATCAATCCATTCTTGATGTGTTTTCTCGATGAATCCTTCGGGAGGCCGGGTTTGGCGATGGTACTGTTTTAAGGCACGAAGATGTTGTTCCGCACTTTTATACATCCCCCAGCGTGGGCCGCGATTCATCGCGACCAGTATTGAATAACTGTCGTCAAAGTTTAGTTGATTAAGTTTGATTTCATTACCTGTTCCATAAACCGACGCATACCACGATTTGTCACTCGGCGCCTCGAATGAAAAACCCAATCCTTGAATGCGTTGGCCCGGCTGAATATTGGTTTTATCGAAAACAGTGCATCCCGCTAGAGATGTAATAATCAATAGTATGCGTGTCAGCATGTAAGGGCCTAAGCACTTTTGTTAATGAAAGAAGCTACGTTTTACCCTAGCACCTCGTGCAGACGAGACAAGCGGTTTGAGTAATAATTGTTTGTCTTTCACTCGGGGAGATAACACCGTCCTAGATTAATGCTGCGGTACTTGGCGCTGTTGTGAAAAATAGATCGGGTCGATAACCCCATATTGCCTCAACATTTGATGGACTTAGGCACTCACTAGGGTTTCCTTTCAGCTGAATGGTTCCGTCTCCCAGCACATAGCAGTAATCGCAATAGCGCAGCACTTGGTTAAGGTCATGCAATATGGCCATTACACCGTAGCCCCGGTCGTCGCAAAGGGCTTTGACCAATTTAAGAATGCTGTGTTGCTGGCCAAGGTCCTGTGCCGAAGTTGGTTCGTCTAGCAGCAACAATGGCGGCTCCTGCGCCTGGCTAAGCTGGAGTAACACGCGTGCAAGCTGAACGCGCTGCTTCTCGCCGCCGGATAGCATCGGGTAGGGTTTTTCCGATAGCTGCCAGCATCCGGTGTCTTCCATGTGGGCTTTGATGCTTCGTGCTGCTTCGCGAGCGCTTAGGGATAGCGGCGTCAAACCTAGAGCAACGACTTCATGAGCGCTAAAGGGAAAGCTTATTGCGCTGCTCTGCGGCAGAACGCCAAGATGCCTTGCCCGTTCATAGGCTGGCCATGTTTTTAAGTCTCGGCCGTGAAAGAAAATTTGCCCTTCTGGACGAGTGTCGCCACTAACTGCTTTTAACAGTGTCGATTTACCTGCGCCATTGGGCCCGATAATGGCACTTAGCTCGCCGGTTTTGATTGTTATATCGCTTACGCTGAGGATGGTTTTGTTCTTAGCCAAGCACTTAAGTGAGGGTATCGTGAGTATTGTTTGTTTCATCATTAAAGTCCCTTGCCTCGTTGCTGAAGTAGCAGTGCCAAGAAAAAAGGAGCGCCGAGTAAGGCAGTAATCAAACCAACAGGAAGTTCGGCTGGCTGCACGATGGTACGTGCGATGAGATCTGAAACCAGCAACAACAGGGCACCACAAAGCGCGGATAGAGGTAGCAGTGTCGTATGATTTGGCCCCAGACTCATTCTGATCAGGTGTGGCACGACGAGACCGACAAAACCAATGATGCCAGAGCTGGCTACGCATACACCGACGCCTACCGCCGTCAGAACGATTAGCTTTAGCTTCAATGACTCGACATTAATACCTAAATGGCGTGCTTCTGACTCCCCGAGTAACAGGGCATTGAGTGCGCCGGCTTGTCGTTGGAATGCCCAAACGAGTATGAGTAGGGTAATAAAACAAAGGCCCAGGTTGGCGGATGAGGCGCCGGCGAGCGATCCCATTTGCCAGAGGCTAAGGGCCCGTAGTTTTTGATCGTCCGCAAAGTAAGAAATAAAACCGATGAGTGCACCGGCAAATGCCGAAATCGCAACGCCAGCGAGAAGCAGCATCAGTACTGAGGTTCCTTGGGGCGAGCGGGCGAGACCATAAACGAGCAGAGTTGTGAGCAACCCGCCGGCAAAGGCGAATGCCGGAATTGACCAGCCGGATAGTGCCGCGGGTAAAAGCCCAATCGCGATGACCGCGCCAACTGCCGCTCCTGACGATACACCGACGATGCCCGGATCGGCCAAAGGGTTTCTGAACAAACCCTGCATAACGGCACCACATTGGGCCAATATCGCGCCGACCATCATGGCGAGCAACAAGCGGGGAAGGCGGAGTTCAAGGACGATGGCTTTTTCGTAGTCTCTGAGTTCGCTGAATTGTGTGCCGAGCAGATTGTCCGCGACGGCGAGCATGCCATCGACAGAGGGCAGGTTCATCGGGCCTAACACCAACGAAAAACCAACACTTAACACTAACAGGGCGACTAGCAGTGCGCTGATTAAGTGGTGGCGAGAAAGTGGCGCGACGGCGCCGGGATTTGTGCTTGATAGTGTGCTCATGGAGACGTATTGATGCTTAGTTTTTGGAGGATACGCAGTGCTTCTTCGACAGCGACAAGACTTAGTCCTGCGACAAGTGAGCTGCCATCAAGGCTCAAGATAGCCTTCGACTTTGCCGCCGCGCTGAATGCGATAACCGGGTGGGCTGAAAGCAATGATTCAACGGCTGTGCTGGGAGATCGACCTGCTACTAAAATGATGTCGGCTTGCATGGCCAACAAGGATTCGGCAGAGACGTTTTGGTAGTTCTCAAAATTGGCGACGTTGGTTGCGCCTAATAGCTGAATAAAGGCCTGCCCGCTGGTGCCTAAACCGGCGAGCCGGAGCTTATCCGGCGACATACTAAGTAGGAATGCGACCCGTTTTTTCTTGAAGCTGAGGGACAATGAAAGGGCGTCCAGCTTTTGCTGTGCTGCATGCAGGTTTTGGACTAGTTCGCTACCTTCGTTTGGTTGCGCTAGCTCCAAAGCCAGAGTATTGATATTGCTCTCAAGCTGCACGATTGATTGGGCGCTGGGTAGGCGAATAAGAGGAATATTCGCCGCCGCTAAGGCTTTTACAACGTTCGGCGGACCAATGTGTTCGCTGCCAATCACGAGGGTGGGGCGCAGGCTCAGTAGCCCTTCTGCCGAGAGGTTGCGGTGATAGCCGATGTTGGGCAAGGTATCAACGCCGGGAGGTTGGCGGCTGGTGACATCAATGGCAACTAATCTTTCTTGCTGCCCAAGCGCCGTCACCAACTCAGTAACAAAACTGTCGGTACTGATAATACGCTCAGTGCTGACCTTGCTGTTAGGTGTGGCGTAGCTTTTAGATGTTGTGACGTGGCCGAGTTGTTCTGCGTTGGCCGTCATGCATAGTGCGCATAGCAGGGCTCCGCGAATGAGGGATACTGCTGGTTGTTGAATAGATAATCGCTTCGATATTGGTTTCATAGTGTTTAGCTTTCGTTTTCCATGAGTATGTGTGCATTGCCAAAGGCTTCTTCGTTAAGCAAGGCGAGCAGTTTGAGTAGGTGTTCCGAACTCGCGTTGGGCTCTGGGGCAATGAGTAATTTCGCAGGCTGTTGTCGAAGTTGGTCGATTAATGCCCCCTTGAAATCGAGCCAGTCTTCATAGTGACTGGTGCCGCTGCCTTCAATGTTGATCACCCAGTGCGGCGGTGTCGCTTTGACCGCGACTGTGAACATGCTTTCTTCCGCTGTTGCTGTCGGGAGCTGACTGTCTGAACTGGGAATGTCGACGGGAAGGGACATCACTTGCACGTTGGCGGTTAGTAATAAAAAGACTACGACGATAAAAACAATGTCGATTAAGGGAGTGAGCTCTGGGCCATTGTTGAGTGGCTGGGTTCTCGGTGGACGTATCATCGAATCGCCTTCGTGCAAATGCCTTCAAGTTCAAGGTTGTGCACGTTCATGGCGTGCTCAGTTTGATGGATAAGACGCTCTACCCACAGCTGAAAGCCATGCGCCCCTAGCACTGCCGGTAGCGCGATAATGAGCCCTGCAGCGGTTGTTTTCATAGCAATGCCGAGGCCGCCAGCGAGCATATTCGGTTCAATGGGACCTTGGTGCACACCCAGCTCGTCGAAGACCTGAATTAAGCCAATCACCGTACCAAGCAAACCCAGTAGCGGGGCGAGTATAGAGATAATATTAAGCACCCGTATGCCATGCGCTAACTTGGTTTGCTGCCGCTGCAGCCAGATAGCGGCTACTTCTTCACGCAACTCGCGGTTAGCCTCTTGATGGTGGACGGTAATGGCTTGGCTTTTTTTACTGAGAGCGCCGCTAAGTGAGAAAAACGACAGCACAGAAAGCCTCTCCACGAGAATGGCGACGACAATCAATGAGCAAGCAAGCAAGGGGTAGCTGAGCGGACCAAGTTGTTGTTCGAGCTGATTAAAGTTGAATAGGTCTATCATGTGATAAATGTTCTCTGTTGGGGCGTAGCGTGTGTTAGTTCAGTACAAATTCAAGGGGTACCGTGACCCGCGAAGCAACGTTTAAACCGTTTAAGCGATGTGCTTGAAAGCGCCACTTGGCGACGGCAGCGACGGCAGCGTTATCCAGCGCGCTGACGCCGGAGCTTTGGCTAACGAGTAATTTCGTTTGGTGTCCTGATTCGTCTAGCCATAGTTCTATTAAAACAGTCCCTTGCTGCCCCCGCTTGCGAGCAAGGGACGGATAGCGCGGCGGTTTCGGTGGCTCCATAAAGGATGGTTCTGTTTGCACAGGGATGGTTAGTGGTTCCACTGCGCTGATCTCAAATTCAGGATTAGATTGAGGTTTAGGCTCTGGTTTGGTTTGGTGCTCGGGGCTGGTTTCAGTTAGTGCAGGTTCATTCATGTTAGCAGCGACGGGCTGGTCGGTATGCTGATCTTTCAAGCTGTTTTTAGCGCTTTTCAGGCCTAGTTGTGTTGGCTTGTTTTCTGGTTTCTTTTCCCTACGCGGAAGCTTCGAAACCGTCTTTGTTTGAGCTTTTTTAGGTTTTGATTGTTGAGTTTCAGGGCTCGATGTTTTCGTCTTCGTCTTCGTGTTTGCTATGCGCTTCAGCGTCACAAAGTTCATGCTAAGGGTATTCGTCGGCAAGGCTTGATGTGCTGTCGCACTCTGTTTGATCGGAAGCGTTGGTGCCATAGAGGCGATTGCCCAAGAGTTGATGATTAAGCTGACGGCAATAATCACTAGGCGAGTCACTAAGCGCGCAGTCAGACTCTCAATAGTCCCAAGCCTTCTCGGTATCTGTTCTATTTCTGCAAATAAGTTCTTGGGCATAGTGAATTCTTCTAAACCTACGAGCCCTTTTGTGACTATTCACTTTTAGGTAGGGCGTGATCAATAGAGCTGCATCATATATAAATTACCAGTTAATGCAAATAATAATGATTCGTATTTACTTTTGAGTATGTGGTGTGTAAAGTCCGTTTTCGTCGGGTCGCTGGCAGCAAGTTGCTGGGCCAACGATTGATTATTACGCAAGCGTGCAAAGCAAGCTTGCTCACTAACCTAGAGGAAGAAGTATGTCGAACACGCGAAAGAAGCCGTTAATTTCAACAGTCAGTCTGGCATTTTTTGCAGCGCTGGCGAGCGATTGCGTGTGGTCTCAAGGTGATGAGGCGAGTGATCAGAGCTTCGCGATAAATAAAGTACTGGTGTCCGCGACGCGCACTGAGTCGAATGTCAGTGAGTCGGGACGGGCTGTATCGGTGGTTGAGAAATCGCAATTGGAAGTAATGCAGCCCCAGTCTGTTGCTCAGGCTGTTCGATATGAAACCAACGTCACGATGTCAGGTGGACCACGCTCTGGTAGTCAGGGCGTCAACATACGCGGCTTGTCGGGGAGTAAGGTGTTGCAGGTTGTTGATGGCGTGCGGCAAGTGTTTGAGTCTGGACATCGGCCTAGTTATTTTCTAGACCCTGAAATGTTGAAAAGCGTAGAAGTGGTAAAGGGGCCAGCGAGTACATTGTGGGGCTCTGGCGCACTCGGTGGCGTGGTCGCGCAAAATACAATTTCGGCAGCAGACCTACTCAAACCATCGCAGGACTGGGGCGGGTTTATTAAAACCAGTTTTAACGCTAATAACGACAAGCAAACCTACGTCAGTGCTTTGGCTGGCCGAACAGAAACGCTTGATTGGTTACTCAATGGGTACTTTCGCGATAGCAATGATCTAAAGCAAGGCAATGATCAGAACTTGGAGAATTCGGGGAAACGAGATCATGGCGTGCTAGCGAAAACGCAGTGGCAAATTGATGAGAACCAGGGGCTTAATTTCGTCTATCGACAGTCAAATGAAGCTGGCGAAATACCCTCAAACGGCGAGGCAAATCTTAGCTCAAGCGTCTTTTTGATTGATCGGGATACCGATACACAAAACGCGGCACTGGAGTATGAACTAAACACTGAATCAGATCATATCAACGCGCTGGCAAGTGTCTACTGGAACCACATTGAAATGGAGGAGGCCCGCGTGAGTGACGGTCGTGGCGACAGTACCGAGCTAGATGTGCTGGGCTTGTCTCTCCAGAATAGTTCTGTGCTCGATAGCATGACCTTACTTTACGGTGTTGATGGTTACAGTGAAGATTTCTCCGGTACGCGTGATGGCGCGAATCGTCCTCTGCCGCCGGAGGCGAATACGAAAGTCTGGGGTGCCTATGTGAGTGCAAACGTTCCCCTTTCAGAGACATTTCAGTGGGAGTTAGGCGCGCGCTATGACCGTTTTGAAACTGAAGCGGAGAACCTTAATAACAAAGCGAGTGATGACGATGTATCGCCATCAATTGCGCTAATTTGGCAAGCAAGCGACGCGCTTCAACTCACACTTCGTCACGATAGGGCGTTTCGTGCGCCGAGCTCTGAGGAGCTCTATACCACCGGCACCCATTTTTGTATGGGACCAGGAATGTGCAACACCTTCCTGTCAAACCCTGATCTAAAACCGGAAAAAGCAGCCAACACCGAATTGTTAGCGCGCGTTGCGTTTGAGCCAAATGAGCAAGGTGGTCAGTGGTATGTTGAGAGCTCGGTCTTCGAAAACAAAGTCGACAACTTTATTGAACAAATTGTGAGTTTCTCGCCGTTCCCAGGTAACACGACTTGGGTCAACGTAGAGAAAGCGACTATCAAAGGCGCTGAAGTCGCGACTACCTATATCCAAGATGCGTTAACGCTTAAGTTGTCCTATGGGCAGACACGCGGAAAGGACAAAAATACTAACGAGTACCTGAGCAATATTCCGGCAGACAAAAAGACTATCGACGCGAGCTACGCTTGGGCTGATCGATCGATCACCAGTGGCTTACGTGTGACCGATGTTGACGCGCAAAATCGCGTTAACAATGGGGCAGACTATGCGGGTTATACCATTGCTGATCTCTATGCGAGTTGGTCTCCTAAAGAGTTGTCTGGAGTGAAACTTGATTTGGCTGTGAACAACCTTACCGACCGCTATTTTCGACAGGCGTGGCAAGAGCTTTATGAGCCGGGTCGAGAAGTGATTGTTTCCGCAAAGTACTCTTTCTAAGGTCAGGTGCCAACATGACAAATATTAGCTCTGTAGGAGCAAGTCACTCCCTTCGAGGAGAGCAAGCCGAGGCGCTCTTGCGAACCTTATCTACTTGGGGGAATACCACCACCATTGTGGTTCAAGGAGGTTGCGTCTTCGAGTTTAAAGGCGCTTTTCCAGTTGGCTCGATTGCACAAGGGTTTTATAACCTGAACGGTTCAAACCCAGGTTTTCATGGCCACATACGGCTCCAATCGATTGCGTGTATTAGCTTTCAAGACAAGCCTCATCGTGGCCGCGAAAGCTATGCCTTTGTTTTTAGAGATTCGCACGATGCGATCATTTTTAAAGTGTTTTTAGGGCGTCAGCGCGATGGTCAGTTGATTGCTCACCAGGTAGTCGAATTCAAACGAATCCAGAGCACCTTAGTGATTTAGTCGCAACACGAAACACAACAAATTATTCGGTAGAAACAACACTAACGAGACAAACGAAAATGAAAAATCAAGTATTAGAAAAACAGCTCAAGCAGGAAGTGATTGAGTTTATTCAAAGCCGCAAAAGCTTGCAGTTATCCAGCATTACGCAAGATGGAAAGGCCTATGCATCCTATGCACCTTTTGCGATTGGCGACGATTGTTTATATGTCTTACTAAGTGATATCGCCGTACACGGCGTTAATTTACAGCATAACCCAGAAGCGTCGGTGCTGATTATTGAAGATGAAGATACGGCCGGCGAGCTATTCGCACGGCTACGCGTGAACTACAGCGTAAGCGCGGACAATATCGGCATTGATGATAAACGCTGGCAAGAGGGGATTGATGCGCTGGTAGCGCGACACGGCGACCGCATTAACCACCTAAGTGAGCACAGTGATTTTAGGCTGTTCAAATTAACACCCAACGGTGGCCGTTACGTGAAAGGTTTTGGAAGAGCGTATGCGTTGGCAGGAAAATCGTTGGCAGGAGAATTGGTTGATCACATGCGTGACGGACATAAAAAGCGCGAAGTGGCTTAATATTTCCGCCCGTGAGTCGACGCATTGTTTTCTGTATTTGAAGGTCCTGCCCTAATGCAGAATCGAGACAGATATTCGTGTGGACTCACAACGATAGCGGTAAACTAAGGTAGTCTTGGTAGATGGCATCGCGGTGTTCGATCAATATCGGGTCAAGTGCCGCAGCCATGTTGGGATCGAGCGCTTCAAATACCGGGCGAATGTAGTTAAGCATGGCGCACTGCTCTTGTGGCAGGGGTTGAAAGCATGCCATGACAGTGGCGCTGTATACGTCCGCAGCCGTCAGAGAGTTGCCAATATAGTAGCGGCTGCCTTTGCTTTTTTGTTCTTTCAATTGCTCCGCGAGTGAGTGAAGTATCTTATTCGCGCATGCACCGTATTCAGGCCCTTTTTCTTTTTCGTAGCCGTACTTTTGAGCTAAATATTTTGCGACCATCTCGGGAAACCCGCCGGGTTCGCCAGTTAGCCCTTTATGAACGCCTTCCAACCTGCGATACCATGCTAAGCCTTCTGGGGCGCAAATCTTGGCAGATATCTCCATCATTTTTTGCCGTTCTTCGAGATTGTTAGGCACTAGCGAGGGCGATGGATTGAGTCGCTCTGCTAGTGCGAGTATGTCTTTCCAATCTGAGACGGGCGCTTCGTCATTGTATACGGCTGAAGGCGCGCTAGTAGAACCACTCCAAGGCGTCATTTCTTTGTTGAATGGATCAAAATATACCGCAGAGAATGGAATCGACTTTACTTGAAGGATTCCCTTAGCGGCCTCCGACCAAGGGCTTGGAATACCCTGAACGACGACTAATCGTAAACCTTGGTTATTCTTCGCTTCGTTAAAATCAACGTACTCAAAAGACATTTACTACTCCTAAACGGTGCTGGGTACTACTCAGCAAATGAAAGTACGCTCTGCTGAGTGAGTGCGAGATTTAATGGGTGCATGCTAACGTCGCTATTGGAAGACAAAAACCAGAAGACAGCAAGTCCGTGATGTAATTAAACTCTTGAAAACAATGTCACCTCTTGAAGGAGGCGTTAGGTTTTGCTCATGTTTACGTCGGCGGGAGTATGGACCAAAGCTTAATACTTAGCGTTCATTTGTGTAGAAGCATAGAAAAACCACTTGCATGATGGTTCGTTAACGAACTATTATGCAAGTATATTAACGACAAGTATTATCAGCAACATTGGGGGCGAGTTAGGCGTGACTATCAGAGTGAATGGGGTTGTCTTCTTAGTGGCGCAGCTTCGTGACAGTGCTTATGAGCATGTTACTGGTGAGCTGGTGAGGCTTGGCATGAACGAGTTGGCGCCATCTCACGGAGCGATTCTGATCACGCTGTATCGAGAAAAGGCGTTATCTCTAAAAGCACTTTCGGCTTTTATTAATAAGAAAAAGTCATCAACCACGGAGCTAGTCGATAAATTGATTCGTTTGGGCTACGTTGAAAAAACAACCTCTCCCGACGACCAGCGAGTTAAACTTGTCCGCTTATCTGAGCTTAGTTTACGGCATAAGAAAGATTTCAAAACGCTGTCTGATAATGTGAATGCTCGCCTCTACAAAGGGTTTTCAGAAGGCGAGCAGCAGCAGCTAACCTATTTGCTAAATAAGGCTCAAAACAACTACTAATTTTACAATATAGGTTCGTTAACGAACCATATTTGCTGATTGAACATGCAAAAAGATACTGGCCTAAGAGGTGAGATATGAAAGCGATATACCAGACGAAGTACGGTAAGAGTGATGTTCTTGAATTCGGTGAACAAATAAGCCCTCGCTTGGGGGAGGGTGATATCCGAGTTAAAAACTATGCGGCGAGTGTTAATCCGCGAGACTGGATGATTCGAAGTGGACGTTATCAGCTGCAATTTTTGGTGCCTTCATTTCC
>CAJWBE010000031.1 GCA_913020045.1 uncultured Oleiphilus sp. | reverse complement strand
TTCCTCTTTGATTGGCAAAGAGTAAAAGACAACTAGCACTAATATCGAAATTACTATGACCATTTTGTGATGCTAACATTTGAATCCCTGTCGTCACGACTCAGTCGCACCGACGGGGTATTTTTTTAGGTTGGTCTTCCCTTACTTCCAAACCCTTGCAAGACCGTTATTCCAATCCTACTTCAGTCGTGGCGTTTTTGTAAGTCGGTCTTGACGACGGGTATCCAAGTTTTTAGGTTTTTTCTAAGTGATTGTTTTTAATTTAAAAAAGGGGATTTAGTTGGCTTGGCTAAAAATATCCATCACGGAGACGTATAAAAAATATAGTTGCGTCGATTCTCGATATCAATAATACTGTTTTTATATACAGCTTTTGGTGAGTATCATGGATGATATTAGAAAACCATTGCCTGAAAACCGTACCCGCTTTATGGATCAAGTACGCTTTCATATTCGCAGTCGGCAAATGGCTTATAAGACCGAGAAAACCTATTGTAAGTGGATTGCTTCGTATATTCGTTTTCACTGTTATAAGCACCCAAAAACGCTCGGCGCGAGTGATGTTGACGCATTTCTCAGCTCCCTTGCGGTGGATAAACTCTGTGCGATTAATACCCAAAAAACGGCACTGAATGCGTTGGTTTTTCTGTATAAACGAGTGCTGGGAATTGATCTTGGGGTTCTACAGTTTTCTCCTAGTTTTAGGCCTAAAACGATACCTACGGTATTTTCGCATGATGAGGCGATGTGCGTTCTTTCAAAATTGAAGGGTGTTCACTACCTTGCAGCGTCGCTAATGTATGGTTCAGGGTTGCGAGTAATGGAGGCGGCAAGATTGCGTATCCAAGATATTGATCTCGGTAATAACTGCATTGTTGTTCGCGAGAGTAAGGGGTTGAAGTGGCGTCGTACTCTACTACCGAAGTCCTTGAATGATGCGTTGCGAGACCAGATTGATTTCGCACTTGCCTTGCATTCTAAAGACCTTGCGGATGGGTATGGCCAAGTGTATTTGCCCAATGCGCTGGAACGAAAATACCCTAATGCGGCGAAAGCGCCTGAATGGCAGTATTTGTTTCCATCAAACCGTTTATCTGAAGACCCTCGTTCCCAAGTGATCCGTCGTCATCATATTGGTGAACAGCAGGTACAGCGTGGAGTTGCCAAAGCGATTCGTAACGCTAAGGTTTACAAAAAGGCCGGCTGTCATACCTTTCGGCATAGCTTCGCTACTAACCTGCTAAGAGCGGGGACAGATATCCGCAATATCCAAGAGATGCTTGGGCATGCCAACATCGCAACAACTCAGATTTATACACATGTGGTGGGTATTCAGGAGCGTGGTGTGGTTAGCCCGATTGATCAGCGCTAGGGGGGCAATTATTTTAGCGTTATTAGGAATGCACTTTTGCATCATTTATCTTCGCTAGCGCTTCTGGTGCGAAGAGGCTAGACTCGCGCGTATTGTGCGTTAACGCATGACGAAACTTATCTAAAGAACAGTACTAGGGAGTCGCCAAATCATGCCAAGTTTAGCCCACCAATTTCAGGACGCCGCCAAAGATTGGATTAACCAGACGATGGGTGATGAGTCGCCAAGTTCGCTGCTGGCTCGTTCTAAGCAATCGATTGCGATAAAGCTATTAACGCGATTTGTGGGCCAGAATATTCCCTTTGCGACGCGTAATGGCTTCGAGGTTCAGGACTATCGACCAGGTTATATCAAGGTGGGTATTCCGTTGAAACCAAACAAGAATCACTTTAATGCAATGTATGCGGGCGCCTTGTATACGGTCGCGGAATTGCCGGGTGGTATTTTGTGTTTGTTAAATTTTGACCCAGACTATTATCCCACCTTGGCAGAGATGCGAATGCGCTATCTTAAGCCAGCAAAAAGCGATGTGACGATTGAGTTTACCTTAAGTGCTGAGGAGCTAGCGCGCATTCAAAGCGAAGCGAAAGCTGAGGGTAAGAGTAAGTTTGAGCTGGAAGGTGAGTTAAAGGATAGCGACGGAACTGTTGTGGCACTGAGTACGGCGCACTATCAGGTGAGACATAAAGGGTAGCGAAGCCTAGAGAAACACCGGTCGTTCAGTAAAAAATGCATAAGAATAGAAGGGCGAACGCTTGTTGTGGGTTCGCCCTTTTGTTTATCCTAGCAAGCCATCGTTAGAACTTTACCTATTCCACTAGAGTGACCACTGCGATCTTATGCACTTTGAAAAAATGAAACAGACGCTTCAGCACCAGTTTTCGGCAACGATAGAAAATTGGGATGCTTATGTTGAGTTCTTTCACGAAAAAGCCTTGGCCCCTGGTGAGCATTGGGTGAAGGCGGGAGAGCTATGCAGCGATTTTTTCTATATTGCAGACGGTCTGGTGCGTTTGTACTACATTGACGCGCAGGGCAACGAGGTGAATGAAGGCTTCTATGAAGAGGGGAGTTTGCTTGGGCCAATATCTAGCTTTTATGAAGAAACGCCATGCCCCTATTATATTCAGGCGATAGAGCCCTGTACTTTATTGGTTGCCAATTATCATGAGGCGCATGCGTATGCAGCGGATAAAACAGACGTACTTGAGTTTGAGATTCGCTTTATGCACCGGTTGTTTGTCAGCAATGCCAAGCGTGACGCAAAACGTTTAATTAGCAATGGTGAGCAGCGTTATAAGTGGTTTTGCAAAGAATATGCGCACCTCCTTGATCGTATTCCTCAATACTATATTGCCTCGTTTTTGGGGATGACGCCCGTGAGCTTGTCGCGGCTAAGAAAGTCTTTGAAGAGCAGTGCTTAGTTTTTTCACTTTGGCGTGTTTTGTTCGGGCATAAAAAAGCCGAAACCTTAAGGTTTCGGCTTTTTTGTTTGGCGCTGAGTCAGTGGCGTCAAAAACGCCGGTCTGACGGGAGCTTACTCTAAACCGCCAAGGCTTGACGTGTGCCTTGGTCGATCGCACGTTTCGCATCAAGTTCAGAGGCAACATCGGCACCACCGATTAGCTGATAAGGCTTATTCAAACCTTCAATCAACTCACGCAATGGGTCTTGGCCAGCACAGACGACAACGTTGTCGACATCTAGAATGCGGGCTTCACCGGCTACTTCAATATGCAGTCCTTGATCGTCTACTTTTGAATAGGTACACGAAGGGATCATATTAACGCCTTTGTTTTTAAGGCCCGTACGGTGGATCCAGCCAGTTGTTTTGCCTAGCTTGGCGCCTACTTTAGACTTCTTACGTTGTAGCAAGTAAATCTCACGTGGCGACTCAGTGACTTCAGCTTTAACGCCTTCGATACCACCGCGTGCTTCCAGTGACATATCAACGCCCCATTCTTTCATGAAGGCAGGGATGTTTTGGCTCGTTGCTTCGCCTGAGTGGCTTAGGTATTCAGAAACGTCAAAACCGATACCGCCGGCGCCGATGACCGCAACTTTCTTACCAATTGGCTTCTTGTCGCGAATAACGTCGATGTAGCCAACGACTTTCTCATGGTCGATACCATCGATTTCAGGCAAGCGCGGTGCGATACCGGTTGCCAAAATGACTTCGTCGAAATCGCCTGCGTTGAGTGAGTCAGCCGACACGCGTTGACCAAGTTCAAGTTGTACGCCAGTGAGTTCGATTTGCTTACCAAAGTAGCGAATGGTTTCGTAAAACTCTTCTTTACCCGGAATTTGTTTCGCGATGTTGAACTGGCCACCGATTTCGTTTGACGAATCAAAAAGCGTGACGGAATGGCCGCGTCTTGCTGCGGTCGTTGAGAAGGCTAGTCCCGCAGGGCCAGCGCCGATGACAGCAATTTTCTTCGCGCTGGTGGCGGGCGTGGCGATAAACTCTTTCTCGTGACACGCTGCTGGGTTGACTAGGCATGAGGTCATCTTGCCGCTGAACACGTGGTCCAAACAGGCTTGGTTACAACCGATACAAGTGTTGATTTCGTCGGAACGATCTTCTTGCGCTTTTTTCACGAAGTCTGCGTCGGCCAAGAAGGGACGAGCCATTGATACCATATCGGCATCGCCACGGCTTAATACTTCTTCAGCGACTTCCGGTGTATTAATACGGTTAGACGTGATCAGAGGGATAGACAGTTCTTTTTTGAACTTCGCGGTTACCCACGTGAACGCGGCGCGTGGAACTTTGGTCGCAATCGTTGGGATACGTGCTTCGTGCCAGCCGATACCGGTATTGATAATACTTGCGCCAGCGCCTTCGATGGCTTTACCGAGCTGCAGAACTTCTTCGAAGTTACTGCCGCCTTCAACGAGGTCGAGCATGGATAGGCGATAGATAATGATGAACTCTTTGCCAACCGCTTCGCGTGTGCGACGTACGACTTCAACCGCTAGACGCATGCGGTTTTCATATTCGCCGCCCCACTCATCGTCACGGTGGTTGGTGCGTTTCGCAAGGAACTGGTTAATGAAGTAGCCTTCAGAACCCATAATCTCAACGCCGTCATACCCTGCAACTTGTGCGTTCAAGGCAAGGTTCACGATGTCTTGAATTTGTTTCTCGATGCCGTCGTGGTCTAGCTCTTTCGGTGGGAACGGGTTGATCGGTGCTTGTACCGCAGACGGCGCAACAAGGTTTGGGTTAAACGCGTAACGGCCGGTATGCAAAATTTGCATACAGATCTTGCCGCCTTCTGCGTGAACGGCGTCGGTAATAACGCGGTGTTCTTTCGCGTCGTCTGCGTTTTTGATTGTCTTAGTCTGCGGGTGTGTAGCGCCTTCAGCGTTTGGACCAAAGCCTCCGGTAACGATTAGTGCAACACCGCCACGCGCACGTTCGGCGAAAAAATCAGCCATGCGCTGAATACCGTCAGGTGCTTCTTCCAAGCCTGTGTGCATCGAACCCATGATTACGCGATTACGTAGCGTAGTAAAACCTAGATCTAAAGGTTCGAACAGTGTTGGGTATTTGTTGGACATTTTGTTCTCCGCGGTCATTCTCATCTCTATTTGGTTTGTCTCGGGTAGGCCAGTCGGCACAGCGACTTGGAAAGCTCCCGATGATTATTTTTCAGCGTTAGTACCATAGTCGAAACAGGGAAAGTCGTGCCTTATCATTTGTTAATACGTACAAAATATTAGCGTGCTGTTTAATCTAGCGAAGGACAACAATGCCTCACTTAGCGACTATCGTTAATGATGTTTTACGACTAGCCCCTGATTATAGATCAGTCAGGGCATGGCCATTTGCTTTTATTTATCTGGATGTAAGGAAGGAGGGCAAGTTGAACTGAGAGTTGAACTGAGAGTTGAACTGAGAACTCAACAGAAGGGTATCACGAGAAAAACAGCTTAAGACTTAGCCATAATGCTGCTGAATTTACGAGACAAGATCATCATCAGAATAGCGGCTAGGCGGGCGTAAATATCGCTCATGACCGCTTCATTGGGCAGAAAATCTCGAATAGTATTTTGTAGTGCCTGAAATTTCTGGGCTTGATCGGACTCGGCCTTAACCACTTGCATGGCTTCTGTCATGAGACCGGCATAGTTATCTGACCCCATATCTTTAATGATTTGCTTGGCGTGTTTTTCAAGCTGATCGAGCGACATAGTTTTGAGCGCACCAACCAGGTCTGACTCGTTTATGCTGATAATTTCGTGCGTTTTCATGTGTGACTCCGTTGTTTCATTCAGCGAAAAGCATTCTTTGGGCTGGGTTGACGCTTTCGTCAGTGCAGGTCCAGAGACTAGAGCTGTTGAATAGACTGAAATTTACCATCGTCATTAAAGCTTATCTGGTAGCTTCCCTGAATACCTGAATGCGTGGTGTAGCGGCTCAGAATATTCGCTGGAAACTGTATCGATCGGCCGTCACGGCTGCGCGCATTGACCAGATTTGTCTGACCCCGATAGATTTTTAGCCACTCGTCCGAGCTAATACTTATATCTACAATAATATTTTGCATGTTCGCTTGTCGTGCTATACGTGTTTTACAAACCAGTATTTTTCCCAAAACGTGAGTACTTTTTCGGGATATTTCGTTTTGCCTAAACTGCCATTATATCGCCCTAAGGCCCGAATTAAATTGCCTTTCTCTTTATTCAGGTAATGTTTGAGAATCGTGCAGCCGTAACGAAGGTTGGTTTCCATGTTGGTGAGATTATCTTCGGGTCGTCCGATTTCTTTTTTCCAGAAAGGCATCACTTGCATTAGTCCCTGTGCGCCCACGTAGGAAATTGCGAAGCGGTTGAACGCGCTTTCAACGTGAATCACGGACAGAACCAACTCTGGTTCTAGGTCTGCACGGCGTGCTTCGGCGTGCACCATTTTTAGAAGTTCTAAGCGTTGCGTCGGGTCTTTGA
The DNA here is from genome assembly GCA_913020045.1 of uncultured Oleiphilus sp. Classification (GTDB taxonomy): domain Bacteria; phylum Pseudomonadota; class Gammaproteobacteria; order Pseudomonadales; family Oleiphilaceae; genus PZPK01. The sequence continues at coordinate 34,725 of CAJWBE010000031.1, read as the reverse complement.
TGTAGCGTTTTAAGCGACTGTTCATATCCACTAGCCAAACCTCGGCGTCAAAGCGGTCCACAAAACTGGATGAGTCATTCACCGTTTGTTTGAGGATGTCGCGTAGTTCGGCGTCGGGCTCTTGCTGAGCCTGGGCAGGCAGGCCGACGCTTAACATTAGCACTACGAAGGCCGTAAGAGATGCCCTTCGTAGTCTAGTGAGTCGCTTAAGCCAGTTTTGATTGAATGAACTGAATGGCATCGTCAATCGCTATGTCTTGGTTGTCTGAGTCTGAGCGGCCTTTATATTCTAAGGTGCCATTTTTAATGCCACGGTCGCTAATGACGAGACGGTGAGGAATACCCACGAGTTCCATATCGGCGAATTTAAAGCCGGGACGTTCGTTACGGTCGTCCATCAATACGTCAACACCCAAGTTTTTGAGTTCGGTATAGAGTGCTTCCGTTTTTTCAGCGACGGCTTCTGATTTGTGCATGTTTAGTGGTACAAGCGCCAACTGGAACGGGGCAATCGATGTTGGCCAGATAATACCGTTATCGTCATGGTTCTGTTCGATGGCCGAGGCAACGATACGTGATACGCCAATGCCGTAACAGCCCATTTCTACTGCACGCGCTTTACCATTTTGATCCAGAACCGTCGCGTTCATCGCTTGGCTGTACTTGTCACCCAGTTTGAAAATATGACCCACTTCGATGCCGCGTTTGATTTCGATCGTTCCTTTGCCGTCTGGGCTGGCATCGCCTTCAACGATGTTGCGCAAGTCAGCCACTTCGGTGAGCGCGACGTCGCGTTCCCAATTAACATTAATCAAATGGTGGTCGGCTTCGTTGGCGCCACAGACGAAATTAGCCAGGTGTGCGGCGCTGCGATCGACGATGGTACGAAGCTTGAGCCCAACCGGGCCAATTGAGCCAGCAGGTGCGCCACTGGCTTCTTCGACAAGGTCTTCGCCAATAAAGGTTAGCGGGTTAGCGATGCCTTCGATTTTCTCTGCTTTGATTTCGTTTAAGGTGTGATCTCCGCGCAACACAAGGGCAATGATTTCCTTGTTATCGTCGTCTTCACTTTCGCCCATGACTAGCAAGGTTTTGATCGTTTGCTGTGGCGCGACGTTTAGGAAGTTTGCAACGTCATCGATGGTTTTCATATCGGGTGTCGCGACTTTTTCTAGTTCGGCTGAAGGGGCAGCACGATCGCCGGCGGGAGCCAAGGCCTCGGCCATTTCGATGTTCGCCGCAAAGCCACCTTCGGTGCTGAACGCGATATCGTCTTCGCCTGAAGACGCTAGGACATGAAATTCATGCGACGAGTTGCCACCGATACTGCCTGAGTCAGCCTGAACAGGCCGAAAGTCTAAACCGATGCGATTGAAAATACGGTTGTAGGTGTCGTACATAATGTCGTACGTTTCATCGAGTGACGCTTGATCGATATGAAACGAGTAGGCGTCTTTCATTAAGAATTCACGCGCGCGCATCACGCCAAAGCGTGGACGACGCTCGTCTCGAAACTTAGTTTGGATCTGATAAAAGTTAGCAGGTAATTGCTTATAGCTATTTATTTCGTTGCTAACGAGATCAGTAATGACTTCTTCGTGAGTGGGGCCTAAGCAGAAGTCTCGGTCGTGGCGGTCTTTAATGCGCAGTAACTCACCGCCATATTCTTGCCATCTGCCCGATTGTTCCCACAATTCGGCCGGTTGAACGACTGGCATAAGCAACTCTTGAGCACCTGCTTCGTTCATTTCCTCACGCACGATATTTTCGACCTTGCGCAGCACGCGCAGTCCCATTGGCATCCAGTTGTATAAACCGGAAGCAAGCTTGCGTATTAGGCCGGCTCGAATCATTAATTGGTGACTAATGACCTCCGCATCTGACGGAGTTTCTTTTTGGGTGGCGATTAAAAAACGACTAGCGCGCATGGGCGTGATGTTCCTGCTGATAATGATAGAGAGTCTTGCAATTGCGGGTAAGGGCTCATATGGTGAGATTCCCCGCTTGAATGGCGCATAGTTTAGATTCACGGCGCAAATTAAACAACGACAGCAAGGCCGCAAGGCCCTTAAAAAGACGAAAACTAAAGCCAAGAAGCAAAAAAACGCCTTGATAAGGTTTTGTTGTTCTGTGATGACCATTTTCAAGCTCGTGATTAAACCGCATGATTAAACAAAGCACTAGGGTACTGAGATATGGCATTGTCGGCACAAGATGTTCAGGCTTTGATTCGAGAGTGGATTCCGATGGCGGAAGATATCGACCTCAAAGTAGAAGAAATTAGGGAGGGATATGCGCGCATTCGCATTCCGTTTCAGGACAAAAACCTTCGCCCCGGAGGGTCGATTTCAGGCCCTGTGATGATGGCCGCGGGCGACACCGCGATGTATGCCGCGATTCTTGGTAGCTTGGGTAAAGTTTCCATGGCGGTGACAAGTAATTTGAATATCAATTTTTTGCAGCGGCCAAAGCAGGTTGACCTGGTCGCAGAGGGCACGATTCTAAAGTTAGGCAAGCGCATGGCGTTTTGCGAAGTGGGCATTCGGGGGGCGGATGCAGAGGATTTGTTCGCGCACGTCACCGGCAGTTATTCGCTGCCGCCAGAGAGTGAGACTAGCGCAACTTAGATAGCGGAAAAATGACGTCTATTTTTAGCTTGTCAGCCATAAGCAATTGAAAAAGGCTTCACTATACTGGTAAGGGTTCCTTTCAATTTATGGGTAGTCAGATTATTTATGGATAGTGAGACGCTGTGAGTAAGCATAAAAAAAATAATACCTTACGCAACGGGATTTATTGGCTGATCGCTTCGATGTGCGCAATGATCGCGCTTTACGTTGACGACACCAACAAAAATTACCTTGAAGAAAAACAGCGTCAGTCGGTGTTTACTGACATGAGTGTCCTTCGTGCTCGCTTTGAAGGCGTGCTGGCAGAGGATGTTCAGCTGGTTAGGGGAATGCTGCCTCTGATTATTCAAACGCCTGAGCTTGATCAGAGCTTGTTTAGTCGCTACGCGCAGCTGTTCTTGGAGCGCTCCCCTCGAATCAAAAATCTAGGTGGCGCGCCAGGGATGGTGTTGTCGATGGTTCATCCTTTGCAGGGTAATGAAGGCGCGTTAGGGCTTAACTACTTAACCCATCCAAAACAACGAGCGCAGGCTGTTGAAGCTAGAGATAGTGGCAAGCTCGTGCTTGCAGGGCCGCTGACGTTGCTACAGGGAGGGCAAGGGCTTATTGGGCGCATTCCGGTTTTTCTTAGCGCCGATAAATCAGGTAAACGTCCATTTTGGGGGCTTTTATCTGTGGTGCTAGATGTTGACCGCATCTACCAAGAAGTTGGCTTAGATTCTTTTTCTAAACGCTATGATGTGGCGATTCGTCATCGCCAAAATCAGGCCGTTTTTTACGGAGACCCAGCGGTCTTCGACTCGGCTTTGGTGGTGGTGACGGCGCGCTTTCCTGGCGCAGAGTGGGAGATAGCCGCTTTACCCAATGGCGAGGCAATGCCGGTGTTTGACCCTGAACTTTGGTTAACGCGGTTACTGCTAATTAGTTTGTTCTTGGTCTCGTTGGTGTTTGTCTATTTGGCTCGGCGTTGGGGGGTTCAGCAACAAGAGTCAGCGTTCAAACTTGAATCTAGTCGCAACCGATTCTTGTCGCTTGTTTCGAATATTCCCGGTGTGACCTATCGGTTCTCAAAAGAAACAGAGAATCGTGTTTTGTTTATCAGTCCTCAGGTTCACGCGTTAACTGGCTACACACATGAAGATTTTACTGTACGACGACAACCTAATTGTTTTTATGAAGCGATTATCCCGGAACAAAGAGATGAAGTGATGCAGGCGGTTAATGCTGCATGTGACCAAAATAAAACCTGGAATCTAGAGTATCAGATCAAAACGCGAGATAACGAAACTCGCTGGGTTCAGGACAAAGGTAAGTCGGTCTCGGATACAAACAACGGTACAGAGACCTATTTTGAAGGGTTCCTGCTAGATATCACGGAGCAAAAACGAGCGGAGCTGGTGACGGAAACAGCTGCCCGCCATAATCGGGTTTTGGCCGAGCTCACTGTGCATGAGCATGTTATCGAAGGGCGCTTTGAGCAAGCATTAGAGCTGTTAGCCCGCCGGATTAGCGACGCGATTGATGTTGAACGGGCGAGTATATGGTTGATGAACGATGATCAAACTGAACTCATTTGCTCGGTATTGTATGAACGAAGTTCAAGTAGCTTTTCAGAAGGCGCTAGGCTGTTGCGTTCGGATTACCCAAAATATTTTCAAGCTTTCCTTGATACGGGTTCAGTCATTGCCAGTGATGCTTCATTGAGCCCTACTACGTCTGAATTTGTTGATAATTATCTGCGTCCCTTGGGTATTGGTGCTTTACTAGATACCGCTATTTTCGATGGCACGCGGGTCGGTGGTGTCGTGTGTGCTGAGCATGTGGGTGGGAAGCGGGAGTGGGGTCGATTGGATATGTCGTTCATGGTTGCCGTGGCGACGTTTGCGGGAAGTTTGTTTGCCCAGAAGACGCAAAAAGAGACCGAAGTGATTCTTCGCGAAGCCAAGCGAGCAGCCGAACAAGCGACACAGGCAAAGAGTCGCTTTCTGGCAACAATGAGCCATGAAATTCGTACCCCAATGAACGGTGTATTGGGTATGTTAAGCGTGCTTGAGCCCTTGCTCGACGGCAGGCAGCAGCGTGACTACCTATCGGTCTGTCGCTCAAGTGCAGAGTCTTTGCTTGCGATTATCAATGATATTCTCGATTTCTCTAAGATTGAAGCGGGTGAACTAAAACTTGAGTCTATCGACGTGGATATTGAGGCCTTAGCCGTTGAGTGCGTGAGAAGTTTGCAACTGCCGGCGGAGAGTAAAGGCTTAGGTGTCTACGTTAATGCGAGTGGCCTCGGCTCAGCAAAGGTCATGGGAGACCCAGTACGGCTTTCGCAAATTATGACCAACCTACTTAATAATGCCATTAAATTTACCGATGCAGGTTACGTTTCCTTGGGGCTTAAGCTTGGCGGAAGTATGGGGTCACCCTGTGTTTTGCTCAGTGTGTCAGATACTGGGGTGGGCATTCCAAAAGAAAAATTAGGCATGTTGTTTGAGGCATTCAAGCAACTCGATAGCTCGACAACACGCGAGTATGGCGGCACGGGCTTGGGCCTCGCCATTGTGAAAACACTATGCGAATTGATGCATGGTGAAATAAGAGCCACCAGTCGTGTCGGTTTCGGAAGCGAGTTTGTGGTGGCCTTTCCGTGTGATATGTCGACACAGGATAGACCGATATTGCGTTCTGTTGGTGAGTGCCTAGTTTGTCTCGACGATACAAAGCGTGAATCGATCTTAATGGCGCAGCTCGAGTTTCTGGGCGCCAAGGTGAGGCAATGGCCTCTTAATGGAGCGATTGGTGAGTGCATCGAAGAGCGTGTGAGAATCGATAGGGTGATTTTCGAGGTGTCTGCACTGGGTGGCATTGCTCAGTTTGCTAAGTGGCGAGAGAGTCTCTCGGAGCGGTTCGATATAGTCGATGCTGACTTCTTATGCTTAGAACCTATCAAGTCGCCGCATCGAGAGGCACTTGAGACCCTGGGGGCCAAAGCAGTCTCTCGTATCATGACCTTAGCGCAATTGACAGATGTGCTAGAAGGCGAGCAAGCGGTGTTGCCTGCTAGGTCGGTCGAAGCGCCTGCTCAAGATCAGCAGCCGGCTGAGATTTTGGTGGTCGAAGACAATCAAGTAAACCAGTTGGTGATTGAGTCTCTGCTGTCTCAGCTGGGTTACCGTTGTGATATGGCTAACCACGGCCGTGAAGCAATCGATATCTTAGAGAATGGTGAAAACCTTGAGTCTTATCGTTTGATTCTAATGGACTGTCAAATGCCAGAAATGGATGGTTACGAAGCGACTCATATGATTCGGACGACAGACTTAATGCGCTGTCAGCGTGATATTCCAGTTGTCGCATTAACGGCAAACGCAATGTCTGGCGATGAGCTCCGATGCAGAGAGGCTGGCATGGATGATTATTTGAGTAAACCGGTGAACGTTGAAGCCTTGAAAACCTGTTTGAACAAGTGGCTCGCTAAGGTGTAAGCAAGCCACATTGGGTGGGCGACTATGCGGGCTTAGCCGTCGGACTGGACGATGCTATTTCGCCCGCTATTTTTTGCTTCGTAGAGCGCGCGATCAGCCACTTCTACCATCTTTCTCCACTCACCATGAGCTTCAGAACAAACGCCACCGCTTATCGTAATATGCCCAAAAGGCGACTCGGAATGCGGGATTGATAGCCCTTCCGTGGCGGCACGAACGCGTTCAGAACAAATGAGTGCCTCTGCTGCATTGGTCTCTGGCATTAGCACTAGAATTTCTTCTCCGCCATAACGGAACACTCGATCGCTTAGGCGGATGGCCTGTTTAATCGCGCTAGCAACTTTTTTCAATGCTTCGTCGCCAGCTTGGTGGCCGTAGGCATCATTAAACTTTTTGAAGAAGTCGATATCGAATAGCCCGACGCTATATGTTTTGTTGTGCCTAGTTGCTTCTGCTTCGGTGTAGTCGAGATCAACCTCCATTGCGCGGCGGTTGCCGATTTTCATCAGCGGGTCTTCGAGCGATAGCAACTTGAGTTCTTCGATGCTGTCTTCTAAGCGAGATTGCTCATTCAGCACTTGTGCGTAGGCATCCAGAAGGTGTGTTTGGGACACGATCCCGATCAGTTTTCCGTGCCCGTCTACCACGGGTAAGTGGCGCAAACGTCGGCTGCGCGAGAGCGTTAAGGCGTCCGTAAAGGGTAAGTCACTTTGAATACAGACCGGCTCAGCAGTCATCACATCTTGTAACTTATGCTGTGGCGGTTTCTGATCAATGCGGGCGGGTTGACTAACTAATGATGCGAAGACTTGTGTGATATCGCGTTCGGTAATAATACCGCAGGGCGTTCCATTTTCGGTGACGATAATACAAGAGCTAGAGGCTCTAATCATGGCCTGAACGGCAACTTCTAGTGGCGTATTGTTGTCGAACGCTATCGGTTCGCAGTCCATGACTTCGTTTACTAACATTGAATGCTCAAGTGATAATTGCGGAGGTAAACTCTAAGCATAGCGGGTGGGGTGGCTCAAGCAAATACTGTTGTTTGGACTATGATTATTCTACGACAAAAAAACACTCTTAGTTTATGGATATATATCAACATAAAGACTCATTTGGCAGTTTGAATCAAACGCAGACGATTCAAGAGAAGGTCAATTATTTACATAGCACCTTGAAGCTTCGTCATCCCTTCGTTGAGCGTGTCGCGATCGCGTTGTATGAACCGGCAACGGATATGCTAACGACCTATGTACAGAGTTCTGAAGGTCCGAGCCCTTTAGAGCACTATCAGGCGCGGTTGGCAGACTGCCAATCTCTGCTTGATTTGCTTGAGAAGAATCAACCGAGAGTCGTTAATGATCTTGATTTATTCGCGAAAGGGAGTCAGCCCCACACGCAATCCATCGAGCAGGGCGGTTATCGCGCCAGCTATACCATGCCCTTGTTTGCGGAAGGTGTTTTTCTCGGTTTTGTATTTTTTAACTCGACTCAAGCAGAGGTGTTTGAAGAGCACGTTCTTCGTGAGCTTGATATGACGGGGCATTTGATTGCGTTCATGCTGTATAGCGAGCAGGGGAAGGTTAAAACCTTGGTGGCGACGGTTCGCTCTGCTAAGGAGTTTAGTCATCACCGCGACCCCGAAACGGGCAGTCACTTGGAGAGAATGGCACATTACTCCCGCTTAATTGCCTTAGAGCTGGCAGGCGAGTTTTCGTTTAGTGATCAATATATTGAACATATATTTTTATTTTCGCCCTTACACGATATTGGAAAAATTACGATTCCCGACAACATTCTTTTGAAGCCGGGCAAACTCACCGACGATGAGTATGACGTGATGCGTACGCACTCTAAAAATGGTCGGGATATTATCGATAGTTTGCTGCAAAACTACGGTCTTGATGGCGTTGAATATATTGAGTTGCTGCGTAATATTGCTTTGTATCATCATGAGGCAGTTGATGGCACGGGTTATCCGGAGCATTTGCAGCAAGAAGAAATTCCCATTGAGGCGCGTATCGTGTCCGTGGCGGATGTGTTTGATGCGCTGACCAGTCATCGACCTTACAAACCGGCCTGGAGCAATGACGAGGCCTTTAAAAAGCTACGTGAAATGTCCGGCGAAAAGTTGGATGCTCAATGCGTTCAGGCGCTGCTAAAACATGAGCAAGAGATACTACGGATTCAGCGAACGTTCTATGAAAACAGTTTTGGCTAGCGCTGGTGTTCAAACCTTAGTGTTTTTCGACATAAATGGACGTTAAACATTTCATGTGAGGCTGACGTCGTGACATAAAAAAACCGCAGCAAATGCTACGGTTTTTTTTGTGCTACAAATCCTGACTCGTTACTTTTCAGCGCCCAGTTTAAAGTCTGGTGCGCCAATCAGTACAGACATGTTCCCATGTGGATGATTGTTCTCATACATAAGCTGGTGCGATGCTGGCAGCTCTTCATAGGTAAATGCGCGAGACAAACAAGGGTCGACTTTGTTGTCGAGCACAAGGTTGTTGACGCCGATCGCTTGATCGTCATTCGCAAAGTGAGAGCCTTGCAGACGCTTTTGACGCATCCAGTGATAACGAAGGTCCAGCGTGGCGTTATAGCCCGTTGTGCCTGCACATACCACTACCATGCCACCCGTTTCACAAACTAGAATAGAGGTTGGAATGGTCGTTTCGCCTGGGTGTTCAAAGACGACATCAACACCGCGTTTTTCACCGAGAATATCCCAGATTGCTTTGCCGAAGGCGCGCGCACCTTTGGTCCATTTACCGTAGGCTTCTCCGTCTTTCCAGTGTGGCAACATGCCCCAATGATCAAAATCACGACGATTAATGCAGCCCACTGCACCTAAGCTTTTACAGTATTCGAACTTGCTTTCATCTGAAACAATCGCAATAGGTTTTGCGCCCATTGCAGCGGCGATTTGGATCGCCATGCAACCAAGGCCGCCTGCGCCGCCCCAAATTAAGACCACATCATCTTTTTTAACTTCGTTAGGTGCCCAGCCCATTAGCATGCGATAAGCGGTTGCACCCACTAACATGTAAGAGGCGGCTTCTTCCCAGTTGAGATGTTTGGGCTTAGGAAGGCACTGGTGATCTTGTACTTTAGTAAACTGCGCAAAGCTGCCGTAGTTGGTTTCATAGCCCCAGATGCGAAAGCTCGCATCATACATAGGGTCTTTACCCTTTTGTTCCATTGGGCAGTTTTTCTGCCACGTGCCGCAATGTACAACCACTTCGTCACCGACTTTGTGTGTCGTAACGTCTTTGCCTACTTTGTAAACAATACCGGATGCGTCTGAACCACCAATGTGGAATTGTTCTGGTTCGCCAGCTTTATTTCGCGAGCCAATCACGTCGATGGGAACACCCAGCCCTGCCCAAACATTGTTGTAGTTGACGCCCGCCGCCATCACATAAACCAGTACTTCATCATCAGCGATTTCTGGTGTTTCAATTACTTCTTTTTGAAAGGCTTGATTAGGCTCGCCAAAGCGTTCTGGCCGAATTAGCCAGCCATGCATTTTGGGTGGGACTTCACCTAACGGTGGCGCTTCGCCGACTTCGTATAGTTCTTTGCTCATGCTGTCTTTCCTCTTGCTTTATTATAATTTTGCCGTCGCCTCTATCTTAATGCAGGGTCTTGGGAGCGCGGAGATGTCGACTCTAACACTCTTCCAGACCACGATATAGGCGTCTGCCGCACATAACGAACGCTTGCTGAGTGCTCAGCTTAGCTTTGTGAGAAAGTTCGCTATCTGACTTTTGTACCTAAGTTCTTTTTGCTCAAACGTACCTGAATCTTCACTACTTTTGTTGAAATACTCTGCGAGACTGAGGCCGAATTCACCATAAGCCTGTTGAATCCATTTGTTTAAAAAGTATTCTTCCTGAGCAGCGACTTGGTCGACTTGTTGTTGCTCTCGAACAGCCATTAGGTGGGTCATTAACTCATCAATGCCACGACGTTTCGTTGCACTGGTCATGAAAATGGATTGCTCTTGGCTCTCTTCATTGCGTACATGTATTTTGGCGAGCTTTAGGCTGGCGTTAAGCAAGTGTTTACTCTTTCTAGCTAACTCGTCTTCGTCACATTTATTGATCACAAATGTGTTAGGTACTTCCATAATGCCTGCTTTCATGAACTGCACTTGGTCGCCGGCAAGCGGTTGCATGACCAGAACGGTGTGATCGCTGAGCCGCTGAACTTCTATCTCGCTTTGGCCTATGCCAACTGTTTCAATAATCACCAAATCAAACAGGCGACGAAGCAAACGCATGACGTGAAATGTTGATTTTCCCATGCCTCCTAGGTCGAGGTGGCTGGCTTGAGAACGGAAAAATACACGTTTGTCGTTCACGGGCAATTGCATGCGGGTGCGGTCACCCAGCAAGGCGCCTCCCGACTCTTGACTAGAAGGGTCGATGGCCAGCACGGCAATGCTCATATCGGGTTGGTGTTTTAGTAAACTTAAACAGAGCTCGCCGGTCAGGCTAGACTTACCGGCGCCGGGCGTGCCTGTTAGGCCAATGACAGTGGCTTGCCGAGTATAGGTGTCGGCGTTTGCCGCCAGATACTGACTGATCGCATGCCGCTTGATGAGACTATCTGTATTGTTACGTTCAAATATCGAAATGAGCTGCGCGATTGGCCACTTTTCAAGGGCATATGCCTTTTCTAACAAGGTGCGAGTCTCGGCATCAAGTGGCGCTTCCATCGCCGCTTGAATGCTTTCGAGTTCTTTGATTAGTGAGTGGTGTTTTGACAGGGGCATAGAAAGACGTGTTCTCTTTAACCTGTTTTAGTTAGCCGTTTTTCTGCGTGTTGATGACATCCATGATGTCATTCATCACCGACATTAAGTCGAAGTCTTTCGGCGTGAATATGCGTTTAACGCCTTTTGCATGCAAGCTATCAAAATCAGGCGTTGGAATAATGCCGCCGAGAATAACTGGAATGGAGTCTTTGGCGCCATTTTTCTCCAGTTCATCAAAAAGCTGGTCGGTAATTTCGTTATGCGAGCCCGATAGCAACGAGATGCCAATTACATCCACGTTTTCTTCGAGGGCGGATTGAACGATATCAACTGCACTCAAGCGAATACCAAAGTAGATGACGTCAAAACCTGCGTGACGCGCGGCAACGGCGATCATTTCAGCGCCGTTTGAGTGGCCATCAAGCCCCGGCTTACCGACAACCATACGCGGACGGTAGCCATGTTGTTCTATGAAGGCATCAACTTTTTTACGCACAGCGTCCAGCGTTTCACTCTCGATGCTGAGAGCTTGCCCTTCCACTCCTGTTGGTGGGCGGAACTCGCCGAATGCCTCACGCAAGGTGTCCGACCATTCGCCGGTTGTGACGCGTGCTTTGGCGCACTCGATAGATACTTCCATTAGGTTTTTACTTTGCTTGGCTTCTTCACCAAGGCGCTTGAGAGCCGCCTGAGCACGCGTCTCGTCACGCGCTGCGCGAGTTTTATTCAATGCATCAATGGTTTTTTGAGCGGCGTCGGCGTCGACCATAAAGATCCCGCCATCGCTGTCGTTCACCAGAGGTGATTCAATACCATCGGTCCAGCGGTTTTTACCAACAACGACTTGTTCTCCGTTGACCAGTTTGCCCATGCGCTCGCCTTGAGAGGCAACTAGGGCAGACTTCATGTAGCCAGTTTTCACCGCTTCTACACCGCCGCCCATGTCGATAATTTTATTGATTTCGCTGTAGGCTTGTTCTTTTAGGTCGGCTACTTTTGATTCGATAACATGTGAGCCGTCGAACAGGTCAGGGTATTCGAGTAAGTCGGTCTCGTAAGCCATGATTTGCTGTAGTCGCAATGACCATTGCTGATCCCACGGGCGCGGTAACGAAAGCGCCTCATTCCACGCGGGTAGTTGTAGCGCTCGGCAGCGAGCGTTGCGGCTTAATGTCACGCCTAAGGTTTCGATGAGAATACGCCAAGCGTTGTTCTCTGGCTGCTCTTCTGTCAGGCCGAGAGAGTTGACCTGCACGCCGTAACGGAAGCGACGGAACTTTGGGTTCTTAACGCCATAGCGTTCTTGCGTGATCTCGTCCCACATTTCGCAAAATGCGCGCATTTTGCAGACTTCTTCGACGAAGCGCATGCCGGCATTAACGAAATAAGAAATACGACCGACGCAGCGCTCGAATTCTTCTTCGTTGAAACAGTTACGTTCTTTGACTGCATCGAGAATAGTGATCGCGGTAGTGAGTGCAAATGCCAGTTCTTGAACGGGGGTCGCACCGGCTTCTTGTAGGTGGTACGAGCAGATATTTGAAGCGTTCCAAGATGGCACGTTGTGCAAACAGTACTCGTACATATCAACAATTAGACGGATCGAGTCTTCAGGCGGGAAGATATACGTGCCGCGAGCCAAATACTCTTTGATTAGGTCGTTTTGCGTGGTGCCTTTGAGGTCGGCGATGTTGACGCCTTGTTCTTCTGCGAGGGCAATATACAGCGACAATAACCACATCGAGGTGCCATTGATGGTCATCGATGTGTTCATTTGATCCAAGGGGATGTTGTCGAACAAGATCGCCATATCGTCCAAGGAGTTGATCGGGACACCGACCTTGCCAATTTCAGGCTTGGCGATGTCATGATCAGAGCTATAGCCGCACTGAGTCGGGAGGTCTAACGCAATACTCAGACCGGTCTGTCCCTTCGCAAGATTGCTACGGTACAGCTCGTTAGATGCCCATACGTTGGTATGGCCAGCATAGGTTCTGAATATCCATGGACGATCAGACTTAGGTTTTCCGTCTTTGTCGAACATGATGTGGGCAGTGTTTTTCTCGCTCATGCGTTTCGGCTCCGCGTCTCGTGCTTTTCTATTTTATCTGCTCTTGTTGGCTGTTTTTAGTGCTCAGCTCAGGCAGCGTTTTCGATTAATGATCGTGCAATCACTTTCAGCGCTAGGGTTTCTTCTGCGCCTTCGAAGATGGATAAGACGCGCGCGTCAATCCAGTATCGGCTGACTGCGGCTTCTTCTGCATAGCCCATTCCGCCGTGAATTTGCATCGCTTCACGCGTTAACCACTCTGAGGTTTTACACGAAAACAGTTTTACCAAACTCGCTTCCATCTGACCTTTTCCTTCGTCCATTAGGCGTCCAACGGCATAGGTAAATTGGCGAGATGCGGTGAGCAATGTTGCCATGCGCGCTAGTTTAACCAACGTTAGCTGATAATGACCGACCGGCTGACCAAAGACCTTACGCTCTTTGGAGTAGCTGATTGCTTTGTCATAAGCGGCTTGCATGACACCGTTTGCTCGAGCTGCCGTCTGAATTCGGCCGCCTGAGAACCCGGCCATGGTGTAATAAAAACCTTTGCCGAGACCCGCTTCGCCGCCAAGTAAGTGGCTATCGGGAACGAAAATATTATCAAAGAAGACATCGAATGAATGCATGCCTCGGTAACCGATTGTAGGAATCGCTTTACCAGATAGCTTGCCGCCGCCTTCTTGCTCATAGGAGAAGTCGTGGCCGTCGAAAGAGGGCTTTTCAACGAGGAACATACTCAAACCTTTGTGACCCAAGCTTGGGTCTGCATCGGTGCGAGCAAGCGTCAGTAAGACACCCGCTTTGCCACCAAAGGTACACCAGGTTTTCGCGCCGTTTAATAACCAGCCGCCTTCGGTGCGCTCGGCTTTTAATTTCATGCCGGCTACATCTGAGCCATAGTCTGGCTCAGTGATGGCGACAGCACAGAACGGTTCAGCGGTCGCTAACTTGGGCAGCCAATGCTCTTTTTGCTCTTCAGTACCGCCAGCTAACAATGCTTTCGAAAGAATTTCAGGACGAGTGATTAAACTACCCGCTGCGGCGAGTGAGCCGCGAGATAGTTCTTCTGTCACCACAATCATGCCCATATTGTCTTCTTGGTCATCCGGTTGCAGGCCGCCAAACTTCTCTGGGATCGATAGGCCAAAGCAGCCCATCTCAATGAGTGGTTCTAGTATTTCATTCGGCACCATCAAATCGTCACGATGGATGTGCTCCGCGAGCGGAGCGACGACATCGCTGGCAAAACGCTGGAAGGCCTCGCGCATGATTTCTTTGTCTTCGTCTAGCTGGTAGTCGCCCAAACGGCCGTTCTGCTCCAGCATAAACTTACCAAGCTCCGCCATCGAGGCAGAGCTTTGATAGGCGTCGCAAAACGCTAGAACGTCAGCGTTGGCGAACACTTCGGTGAGCTGTGACCGCTCTAGACCAAATTCTGCGGGACGCATTGAGATGCGTGATTCGCAATTACGAATCGCTTCTGCGGCGAAATGCAGGCTGAATGTTTCTTCCAAATAAAGCGCGTCTTGATCGCCTTTTTGGTCACGATGCTCCTGAGCGTATAACGCGACGAATTTTGCGGCAGATAGCTCGGCGCAGCAATACGCGAGTTCATAAGACACGACTTGATATTCATCGAGGCGTGACCCAGATAAGCGCCCGGCTTCATTTAAGCACTGTTGCTTGATGAAGCTTAGTGATTGGTCAACGAGGGCCTGAACGGCGCTCACATACGATTGAGCTGCATGGGTTTGGTTCTTTGTGTGTTGCTCTGTTTGAGACAAAGGGGGCCTCCTGACAATTCGGCTTGATTAATTGAGTACATAATTGCTTACGCGCAATCTTCGACATCGCGATTCGATGTAAACGCTTTACAGTGTTCTCGCGCTTAGCGTGAAAACCTTAGCGAGCAGAGTGAATCACGGTATCGAGCGTCTCGGATAGTGTGCGCCTGAAAGCGAAGCATCATATAGCAAATGAAAAGCTAACAAAAGCGTTCGGATCGACCCACAAAGTGCTTACGCGCAGCGGCGTGATATGGATCAACAAAGGCCGGTGGTTTCTGCTTGATATTGGTTTCGACCACTCTCTTTCGCGTGGTAAAGCGCACTGTCTGACCTGCGCAGCAACAATGAACGGTCTTCATTTAACGTGGGAACCGCGGTAGCGCCGCCAATCGAAATGGTCATTTTGACCGTCTCGCCCTCAAAGTCGATGACGATATTCTCAACGGCTTTACGAATTCTGTTTGCAATGGTTTTTGCACCTTCAGCATTCGTATTGGGTAACAGCATTACAAACTCTTCACCGCCATAACGAGCAATACGATCAGTGGGGCGTTTCGCTTCGGCACCGATGGTCCGTGCGATGACTTTTAAACAGTCGTCGCCAAATATGTGGCCATAGGTGTCGTTAATGTTCTTAAAAAAGTCGATGTCCATCATGATCACGGACAATGGTGCTTTTAAGCGGAGACTTCGCTTCCATTCTTTTGTGTACTCTGAGTCAAAGTACATGCGGTTATGAAGTTTTGTTAGTGGGTCGGTAACGCTGAGTTTTTCCATTTGTTCGGCGCGCTCTTCGGCCACCATATAGTTGGTGATCGCTTCCCAATAGTCTTTGTGTGATGCATTAGTCGATACGAAAATATAGATTAAGGTGATCCCACATAAAGTGGCGAGTAAGTATTCCTGCAAACCGCCGTCGGCTAACAGCGCTAAGATCATTGGGAAAAACATTAGTGTCGGGTATAACACTTTGATTTCACTGGAAATGCTTAACGTACTGGCACCGCCGAGCGCGAAGGCGGGCGTGATAATCAAAAACAGTAAATTAATTTCGCTAAGCGTCGGGTCATGAATCACCCATGCGGTCATGAGTCCCCAGTGCACCGCGCAAAGAAGTAGATTTCCAACGAACCATTGCATTAGCGTCGCACTTTTATACTGGTAGGCATTACGCATGCAGTAAAGGTGAGCAAGTCGCAATGTTACCAATATGATAAAGGCGGCCAAGTTCAGGACAAAAAAGTCTGTGTGGGAGGTATGAATGTCGTAGATTAACGTGATCATTAGCCAAACACAGCTGTACATGATAATGCCGCCTTTTGAGCGGTTAGTCAGGTCGTGTAAGGCTTGGAATTGAAGCTGGTCGTGATAACTAGACATTAAATAATGAACTCTGATTCAAAAGTATTATTGTTCTATGGGCAGACAGTATAAGTAAAAGTGCTGGCGGGTCAATTGTTGAGCAAACTCCGTGGCAGGGTTAATTGAAAATGTTTTGTGCGGCCTGATTTAAAGAGGCCTTAGCTCTAGGGTTGAAGCACTATTTTTCCTATGTGGCTGTTCAAGGCTAGCGCGTCGAATGCTTCTTGATACTGGTTGAGACGGTAATTAGCAGCAATGACCGGACTGAATGATCCGTCTTCAAAGCCTTGGCTTATATAGCTCACTGCTTTGGCTTTTAGCGCCGCGTTAGCCAGCGTTGCATCCAGTGTGTAGCCCTGAAGTGTTAGCAGCCTTTTCATGAGCACACCTGCATGAATATTCATCGGGCGCCGGTCTAGCAAACCGTGAATCACCATTCGGCCACCGCGTTTTGCGTTCTTAACCAATACCTTGCTGATAGGGCCGGCGACAGCGTCGAAGCTTAGGTCCAGCCCGTTTGGTGCGATGAGTTCAATTTGTTCGGAAAAATGATCAAAACTTTCTTCTTCTCTCGGCTGCAATAAAACGTGGTGCGCGCCTTGCGCTTTTAGTGCGTCTACTTTTTCTTGAGAGGTGGTGGTGGCAATGACTTCTGCTCCCTGCGCCAGAGCCACTTGAATAGATGCTGTGCCAACTGAGCTGGACGCAGCGGTAATCAAGACCGTTTCATTCGGGCGTAAACCGCCAGCGTCGATCATGCCTCCCCAAGCCGTTAAATAAGACATCCAAACAGCGCCAGTTATAGCGTCAGGTAGCGATGCCGGGGAGTCGATCAGTTGAGCGCTCTTGAATAGAGCATGGTCTGCCATGCAGCCTTGTGTCGACGCTTCAATAAGCATGGGGCAAAGTGCGACGCGATCACCAATTTTGAACTGCGCTTGTGGGCCGGCCGCCTCAACGATACCTGCTCCTTCAAATCCAATACGACAATTTGGCGTTGGCTTTTCAAAGTAGCGTTCCTGTTGAAATAGTAGATCTGCTCTATTGAGGCCGATTGAGGTGATGCGAACGCGTACCTGATCTTCTAGTGGTGTTTCTAGCGGAGTTTCTTGCAATTCAAATGAAGGGGACGAGCCACTGCTTGTTAAGATTAGAACGCGAGAAGCCATGTCGTGATTATGCTCTTTTTATTGGTTGTCGGGACACTTTGAATATACCATGGCGATGGATTAGAGACGAGTTGTGTGCAAGTTGCGACGCCAAGCTGTTTGCTAGATTTAAGGCAGCCACTGGTTTATCCTTTGCCCGTTTATCTGATCGTCAATAGGTCGACCAAGCGTCGGCGTTTAGTCTTCAAAATAACAAGAAACGTGCTTAGCAGGGAAAATTCATGAATGAAATACTGTCGGGAATGCGAGTGGTGGAAGCTTCTGCATTTGTAGCGGCGCCTTTAGGGGGCATGACCCTAGCGCAGTTGGGCGCAGACGTTGTCCGTATTGATAACATTGGCGGCGGGTTGGATTATCGCCGTTGGCCGGTGACGCCAGATAATGTCAGTTTATTTTGGGCGGGTTTAAACAAGTCCAAGCGTTCTGTGGCCTTAAATTTTCGCTCAGAAGAAGGGTCTGAATTGGCCAAAGAAATTATCACAGGTCCGGGTGAAGACGCAGGAATGCTACTGACTAATTTCCCACCCAAAGGGTGGTTGTCATTTGAAGAATTGACGGCACGACGCAGCGATTTGATTCAGTTAACGGTTCAAGGCGACCGCCATGGTGGCTCGGCGGTTGACTACACGGTTAACCCCGCCATTGGCTTGCCATTCTTAACAGGGCCTTCAGATTCCACGTCGCCGACAAACCACGTTTTGCCCGCATGGGATTTAGTTACCGGACAAATGGCGGCAGTAGGCCTTTTGGCGGCAGAACGTCATCGCCGCCGCACCGGGAATGGTCAGCATATTAAATTGGCACTGGCTGACGCCGCGCGAGCTGTGATGGGACATTTAGGTTTTATTGCCGAAGCGCAGCTCGGGCTTGAACGGCCGCGTTATGGCAATTATTTGTTTGGGGCTTTTGGGCGAGACTTCGTTACTAGTGACGGTGAGCGCGTGATGGTGATTGGCTTGACTGGGCGTCAGTGGAAGGCTTTGTGTGATGCAACAAACACCGCGCAAGCAATGTCTGACTTGGCAGAGAAGTTGGGGCGAAACTTTCGTTCAGAAGGAGACCGTTTTGAGTCGCGCGATGAGATATCGGCGCTGTTTGGTCAGTATATTTCGAGTAAATCTTACGCCGAGATCACGCAGCGATTTAACGAGCAGGGTGTCTGCTGGAGCCGCTATCAAAGCGTTAAGGAAATGGTAGATAGTGATGTTGAATGCTCCGCAGCAAATCCTATGTTTAATGAAATAGAGCAGCCGGGAGTCGGTTCATACTTGGCCGCCGGCGCACCTTGGGACTTCTCTGAGTTTGAACGTCAGCCAGCGCGTCCCGCACCATTGTTGGGGGCGGATACGGATGAGGTGCTGGCAGATGTTGTCGGACTGACAGCTCCTGAAATAGGAAAATTGCATGATGCTGGCGTGGTGGCGGGGCCGGCTGAAGAGTAAGTACGATCGCACTATCAAAAAATCATAGAGTAATGGGTGCGTGTTCCGATTGCCCTTTACGAGTTTGAATCAAATTTTAGGACATGACTGAACCATGACGGATATTGATATTGGTTTTCTTCAAGAGTGGGTTGGCAAACAAGAGACTTGCGTTGACGATATTACTTTGTTTCCAGCGCGGGCATTAGCCGCGGCTTTGAATAGTGATACTTTACCCGAGAAAGGCGACGACTTGCCTTTGTTTTGGGAATGGATGTATTTCTTAGCAACTCCAAGAAGTGATGAAACCGGTGTTGATGGGCACCCCGCTAAGGGTGGCTTTTTACCGCCCGTTCCGCTCCCCCGACGTATGTGGGCGGCAGGTGAAGTTGAATCAATGCGTGCCATTGTGATTGGAGAACCTGCCACTAGGATTAGCACGATTGAGTCCGTGGACCTCAAGTCAGGTAGTACTGGAACTTTGGTGTTTGTGAATGTGCGTCATGAGATTTTTCAACGCGACGAGCTATGTATCTCTCAAGTGCAAAATATAGTGTACCGTGAACAGCCCGTGTCAAACGATGGCCCGCTTGCCTTGCCGCCGGGAAAAGAAGCGCCGACGGAGCATGATGTCACGCAGGTCATCACGCCAGACCCTGTGTTGTTGTATCGCTTTTCAGCGCTGACCTATAACGGGCACCGTATTCATTACGATCGCGATTATGCGGTAGCGGAAGAGCTGTATCCGGCGCTGGTTGTGCATGGTCCTTTGTTAGTGACACTGTTGTTGCAGCTGCAGCGAACGGCTTTGTCCGATCGCCAGATTAAGTCCTTCAAGTTTCGCGCGATGCGCCCGACGTTTGATAATCAGTCGTTTGATGTGTCCGCCAAAGTAGACGGTAATGCGCTTGCGCTTTGGTCCAGTGATGCGGACGGTTTTATCTGTATGAGTATCAAGGCAGAGCTGGCGGCTTAAGGTCGTTAACCTTAGCGGATATAAGGCTTGAAATTATTTGGCTCTAATGTGAATTCGAACAAGTGCTCGTTGGTCGTGGCCCGTGAGCAAAAGTGATGAGTAAGAACTTATGAACGAAAAATTATCCTATCCGGGCTGGCGCTCTGCGTTGTTTTTGCCTGTCCATATCGACAAATTTGTTGAGAAAGCGCATACCCGCGGGGCTGATGCTTACATTCTTGATTTAGAAGATAGTGTGCCATTGGCTCAAAAAGAGTTGGCGCGCACTTGTGTTATTCCCGCAGCGAATACGGTGAGCAAGAACGGCGCGGGTGCGTTAGTTCGAATTAATCTGGTGGAAGAACTGGCGTTACTAGATTTAGATGCGTCGATTGATCCGGCAGTGAAGGCGATTGTGATCCCTAAAGTTGAGTCGGCGGCTCAAGTGGCGCGCTTGGCGGAACGAATCGATATGCTAGAGCGTGAACGGGGCATGGTTTACGGGAGTACTTCTATTATCGCGATGATTGAGTCCGTCGATGCGCTGCCGGTGCTTGACGAAATTGCCTCGTCTCACCCTCGTGTGGTGGCGATGACGCTGGGCTCTGAAGATTTTTCCGCGACTGCCGGCATGATGCCTCTGCCGCAAACTTTGCTGTTGCCCAATCAGATGGTGGCGTTTGCATGTCGTCGTGCGAATATTGTGCCTTTAGGTTTCCCAGGCTCAATTGCGGACTACAGTGATATTGACGCATTTAGAGGGACGATAGAGTTTGCTAAGCAACTTGGTTTTGTTGGGGCATTTTGTATTCATCCGAAACAAGTCGAAGTGCTGAATGATGTATTAACACCCTCGGCTGAAGATGTTGCTGATGCGAAGGGCTTAGTGAAAGCTTTTGAAGAAGGTTTGGCGGCGGGCAAAGGCGCAGTCGAGTTTAAAGGTAAGATGATTGATTTACCGGTGGTAGAAAGGGCGCGTGAGTTATTGCATAACGCCCAGAAATTAGGGCTTTAAGAAAGTAAGCCATTTTGAACTCCTAAGGGGAGCAGACGTTTGATTCGTATCGTTATTCTCGTCGCCGCAGTATTGGGTTTGTATCTGTTGTTACGTCACTTTCGTGGCCTCAATCCCGCGGGCCAAAAGAAGTTCTGGTTTTGGTTCTTATTTTCGATCCTATTTGCGGGAATTATCATGCTAACCGTGACGGGGCGCCTGCATGTTATCGCGGCGGTCGTGGCGGCCATGCTGCCATTTGCCAGACGGATCTTGCCAGTGCTGCGCTATATTCCAGTCTTGCGACGCTTTTATAAGCAAAGCAAAGGTGACAGTGCGGGTAAGGAACAGGGTGGCGGAAGCTCTTCGGCTTCAAAAAGTTCAGCGCTGTCCCGCGATGAGGCCCTTCAGGTTCTAGGTTTAGCGGCAGGGGCGACGAAAGAGGAGATCGTCGATGCGCACCGAAAACTTATTCAGAAGTTACACCCGGACCGTGGTGGAAATGATTACTTGGCCGCGCGCATTAACGAAGCAAAGGACTTGCTACTCAGTTAGTGTTGGTGTGTGAGAGCTTTAGGTTCAAGTCAGGTTACGTCTGCTGCCTCTTTGCCAAACTGACGCGGCGGCAGCACTATCCATGCTATCAAGACCAGAAAACCAAAAGTAGTATAGGCGCTCGTAAACACCCATGTTGGCGCCGTGAAATAAATGATTTCTTGCAGCCAATATTGAATAAAACTCCCCGTATACAAGCTGTCTCCGGCGACTAGTCGTAATTCTATTTCTAGGGTTGTCAGTGGGCACATCATGCCTAACCACGACTGCGCAGCAACAAAGATAATGCCGATCAAGTGAGACCACCTGAACAAAGGGTTTCGAACCCACCGCCACTGCTTTAGTCCGCCTAGAATAATCAGCAACGCACCGCATACAATGAAGGCAATAAATAGCGCGTGAATGATTAGCACGATGTCTGCGAGTAGGGTGAAAGGGATACTCATGGGGCAACAAACCTCTCAATACGGCGTCTTACAATTTATAGCTTGAGCGCAGGGCTAGTCCACCACTTGGCAACGCAGCTGTCCTTCTTGCAAGCGCACGGTTAGCGTTTCGCCTGCTGATACTTGTTCAGGGTTTCGAATAACGTCCTGCTGCGCGTTTTGGGTGATAGAGTAACCGCGGCCCAAGGTCGCGAGAGGGCTGGCTGTGTGTAGTGTTTGAGCCGCAATCGATAACCGATGTTTTTGTTCGTTGAGCTGTTTTTGTTGGCCGTCATGTAAGCGGCGCTGTAAGTTTGCGACATGGTCTTGTCTAAATCCGAGCTGCTGCTGCGGATTGAACTGTAACAAGGCATTGTATTGGCTTTGAGCCGTTTGTTGCGCAAATTGCAGGGTTGTTTTTAGTCGTTGTTCGAGTCTTTGTTTTAGCTCGACAATTCTGGAGGCTTTGTCCGCAAGCGCTTGCTGCGGGCTGACGAGTCGCTGGGCATTGTTATTGAGTCGTTGCTGCAAGCGCTGGAGCGCATTATCAAACACAAACTGTAAGCGCCGTTGTTGCTGGTCGATATGCTGCATGAGCTCAAATTGATCTGGCGTGATGGCTTCTGCGGCAGCGGAAGGTGTCGCGGCGCGATAGTCTGCGACAAGGTCTGCAATGGTGTAATCGACTTCATGTCCGACAGCGCTTACAACGGGTATGGTGCTGGCGTAAATCGCTCTGGCAACCACCTCTTCATTAAAGGCCCATAAGTCTTCGAGTGAGCCGCCTCCGCGACCGACAATCATCACGTCGGCAAGTTGATGGGTGTTGACGAACTCGATTGCACTTGCCACTTCCTCTGCTGAGCCATCGCCTTGCACTCGAACCGGTAAAAGAACGATATCTAATGCAGGGAAGCGCTTCTGACAGACGGTGATAATATCGTGAATGACGGCGCCGGTTGCGGACGTGACGACAGCAACTTTACGTGCCATTTTAGGTAGTGGTTTTTTGGCCGCCGGATCGAACAAACCTTCTTGTGAAAGTTTGAGTTTAAGTGCTTCGAAAGCGGCTTGTAGCTGACCAAGCCCGGCGGGCTCCATGTCCTCGACAATTAGCTGATAATCGCCACGGCCTTCGTAAAGACTGGCCTTGGCGCGAATAATGACTTGGTCACCTTCTTTTGGCTGAAACTTCAGGCGTTGGTTAAAGCCTTTGAACATGGCGCAGCGTATTTGTGCGCGGTCGTCTTTGAGCGAAAAGTACCAATGGCCCGAACCGGGTCGAGCGAAGCTAGAGAGCTCGCCCGAAACCCATACATGGTTGTAGCTCGTCTCCAAGAGGCGCTTTACTTGGCGATTAAGCTCGCTGACGGTAATGGCTTTGTTTTGTCTCAAAGCGTCAGTCCCGGGCGCAGCGGCGCGAGATGGGGTGCCAGCTTTGGAAATTCGAAAATCGGTCACAGTCAGTATGGGTCCATTGTGTTGGCCGCTAAAACTATCGAATACTGGGGCGCCTTACAAGGGAAATAGAACGGCTCAACTGAGTCAATTTCGTGGGAATGGCTGGTGAACGCTATCGAAATGACTGAAAAATACTTTACGCAATGCAAATAGCGTTTTACAGGGTGCTTTTATGGTCTGTATAATTAGGCGCTTTTTCTCGACATGGCAAAGGTGAACCTAATGTTGCGGATGGCTCAAGACGCTCTGACGTTTGATGACGTTCTACTTATCCCCGGATATTCCGATATCCTTCCTAATCAAGTCTCGTTGGCGACCCGCATTACGCGCAACATCAATTTGAATGTGCCGTTGGTTTCTGCCGCGATGGATACCGTTACCGAAGCGCCTCTGGCTATTGCAATGGCGCAAGAAGGCGGCATCGGTATCATTCATAAAAACATGACGGCTGAGCAACAAGCAGCCACTGTGCGCGCGGTTAAGAAATTTGAGAGTGGCGTGGTGAAAGACCCGATCACAGTTTCTCCAAAGAACACCGTTCGTGAAGTCCTTGAAATCACTGCCGCCAATAAAATTTCCGGTTTACCTGTTGTCGACGGCAAAGATCTTGTCGGTATTGTGACTGGGCGTGATATTCGCTTCGAATCTCGCCTCGATACCTTGGTGTCTGAGATCATGACACCGAAAGAAAAGCTAGTGACGGTTAAAGAAGGCGTTGATAACGAAACGATTAGAGATCTTCTGCATAAAAACCGTATCGAAAAAGTGCTTGTCGTGAATGACGACTTTGAGTTGACTGGCTTGGTCACAGTTAAGGATATGCAAAAATCCCAAGACTACCCTAATGCGTGTAAAGACCAATTTGGTCAGTTACGGGTTGGTGCTGCGGTAGGAACAGGTGAGGGCACTGCTGAACGTGTTGATGCCTTAGTGGCGGCCGGCGTCGATGTCATTGTTGTCGATACGGCGCATGGGCACTCTAAGGGCGTGATCGATCGTGTGCGTTGGGTAAAAGAAACTTATCCCGATGTCGAAGTAATTGGTGGAAACATCGCGACAGGCGAAGCAGCATTGGCGTTAGCCGAAGCGGGTGCTGACGGTGTGAAGGTTGGGATTGGTCCTGGATCTATTTGTACCACGCGAATTATTGCGGGTATTGGTGTACCCCAAATTTCAGCGGTGGCGAACGTAGCTGAAGCGCTTAAAGGTAAAGGTATTCCAGTGATTGCTGATGGCGGTATTCGCTTTTCTGGCGATATTGCTAAAGCGATTGCAGCAGGCGCTAACGTGGTAATGATTGGTAGTTTGTTAGCGGGTACGGATGAAGCGCCGGGCGAAATAGAACTCTATCAAGGGCGTAGCTATAAAGCATATCGTGGTATGGGTTCGTTGGGTGCGATGGGGCAATCACAGGGTTCGAGTGATCGTTACTTCCAAGATATTAAATCGGGTGTCGACAAGCTTGTTCCTGAAGGCATAGAGGGACGAGTAGCATGTAAAGGTCCGATGACCGCGATTATTCATCAGTTGATGGGCGGTCTTCGTTCAAGCATGGGTTACACAGGCAGTGCGACCATCGAAGAAATGCGCACCAAGCCGGAGTTTATTCGCATTACATCTGCAGGCATGAAAGAAAGCCATGTGCATGATGTGACGATTACGAAGGAAGCACCTAACTATCGCGCAGGCTAAGAGCGCGGATATAACAGTCAGGCATTGGCTTTATCTAAGCTAATGTCCAGATTTTGATTGAACTTTCTATTGCACTAGGGCTCCCTTGCTGAGCCCTTCTTTTATTTTTACTTCGAACGATTTGAGTAGACCGCTTATGTCCCATACTGATATTCACGCTCACCGCATACTGATTCTTGATTTTGGCTCGCAATACACGCAGTTGATTGCCCGCCGGGTTCGTGAAATAGGTGTTTTCTGTGAAATTCGCGCGTTCGATATGGATGATGACGAGATCAAAGCCTATAAGCCAAAAGCGATTATTTTGGCTGGAGGGCCGGAGTCGGTGACGGGCGACAATACGCCAAGAGCGCCGCAGAGTGTTTTTGAAATAGGTGTTCCGGTGTTAGGTATTTGTTATGGCATGCAAACCATGGCCGAGCAGTTGGGAGGTAAGGTTGAAGGGTCTCCAGTGCATGAGTTTGGTTATGCACAAATTAGTGCAGCAGGTGACTCTGCGCTGTTAGCGGATATTAAAGACCATGTCGGGGCAGACGGTTCTGCATTACTGGATGTATGGATGAGTCATGGTGATAAAGTCGTGGCGATGCCTGATGGTTTTGAGTTGATGGCCAAGACCGAATCTTGTCCTATTGCTGGCATGTATCACGCTGAGAAGAACTTTTATGGCGTTCAGTTCCATCCAGAGGTCACGCATACCCTGCAAGGTAAACGTATCCTTGAGCATTTTGTTCTGACTATCGCGAAAAGCGATGCGTTATGGACACCGGCACAAATTGTCGAAGATGCGATCAATACGGTGCGAGAGCAAGTGGGGAGTGACCATGTTTTGTTGGGCTTATCTGGCGGCGTCGACTCGTCTGTCGTTGCTGCGTTGTTGCATAAGGCAATTGGTGACCAACTGACCTGTGTGTTTGTCGACAATGGCTTGTTGCGTCTCAAGGAAGGCGATCAAGTGATGAAAATGTTTGCCGACAATATGGGTGTTAAAGTTATCAGAGCCGACGCGGCAGACATGTTTTTGTCGCGTCTAGTTGGCGAAGCAGACCCCGAAGCGAAGCGTAAAATTATCGGCAACACCTTTATTGAAGTATTCGATGAAGAGTCGAACAAAATTGATAACGTTAAATGGTTGGCGCAAGGCACGATTTATCCTGATGTCATTGAGTCAGCGGCCTCAAAAACAGGCAAAGCGCATGTCATCAAATCTCATCACAATGTAGGTGGTTTGCCTGAAGACATGAAACTGAAGCTGGTTGAGCCCTTGCGTGAGTTATTTAAAGACGAAGTTCGCAAGATAGGTCTAGAGCTTGGCTTGCCTTACGACATGGTTTATCGCCATCCTTTCCCAGGGCCGGGCCTCGGGGTGCGTATATTAGGTGAAGTAAAGAAAGAGTATGCAGACTTGTTGCGTCAAGCGGATGCAATCTTTATTGAAGAGCTACACAATGCGGATTTGTACCACAAGACAAGTCAGGCTTTCGCGGTATTTTTGCCAGTGAAATCTGTGGGTGTGGTCGGTGATGCGCGTCGCTATGAATACGTTATTGCATTGCGCGCCGTAGAAACGATCGATTTCATGACTGCTCGTTGGGCACATTTGCCTTACGACTTCTTGGAATTGGTGTCGAACCGCATCATCAATGAAATATCGGGCGTCTCGCGCGTCACCTACGATGTTTCATCAAAACCGCCCGCCACAATTGAGTGGGAATAAACGCGGCATTTGCAGAGACAAAGCCAAGTTGATGGACAAAGACCTTGATCAGCTAGCAACAGATCAGCACTGGATGCGCAAAGCACTGGAGCTGGCGCAGGTCTCAGCGAAAGAGGGCGAGGTGCCGGTCGGCGCGTTGATTGTTCGCGACGGAGAGCTGCTGGGTGAAGGTCGAAACGGCCCAATTGGTGCTTGTGATCCAAGTGCGCATGCAGAGATTCAAGCTTTACGCTCGGCCTGCTTGAATGAACGAAACTACCGCATTCCCCAAAGCACGCTCTATGTCACGATTGAGCCTTGTACCATGTGTGTTGGGGCCATTATTCATGCGCGCGTTGATCGTGTTGTGTTTGGTGCACGTGAACCAAAAGCGGGCGCGGTGGTAAGTCAGAATAATCTGCTCTCACATGCGAGCATGAATACACAAGTCAGCTATGCTGAAGGGATACTCGAAGAAGAATGTCGTGAGATGATGACGGCGTTTTTTAGTGAGCGTCGCGCGCGTAAGAAACAATTGAAACAAGCCGCGGCGCAGCAACATGGAAAACCAGAGGACTAAAGTCAACATGAAAGTATTGGTAACAGGTGGTGCAGGT
The DNA here is from genome assembly GCA_913020045.1 of uncultured Oleiphilus sp. GTDB lineage: Bacteria > Pseudomonadota > Gammaproteobacteria > Pseudomonadales > Oleiphilaceae > PZPK01. Next base: position 7,658 of record CAJWBE010000031.1, on the reverse strand, counting down.
TATATCGGCAGTCATGTCGTTAAGCAGTTAGGCGAAGCAGGTCACGATATTATTGTCTATGACAACCTATCAACTGGCTATGAATGGGCTGTGACCTACGGTGAATTGATCGTTGGTGATTTAGCCGACGTCGATAAATTGGACTCAGTCTTTGCCGCGCATGACTTCGAAGCGGTACTGCATTTTGCCGCGCATATCGTTGTGCCAGAGTCTGTTGAAAACCCTCTGAAATACTATCGGAACAATACTCGAAATACGCTTAACTTGTTGGGTATTATCGAAAAGTATAAAACCCCTTACATGGTGTTTTCGTCTACCGCTGCCGTGTATGGCATGCCGGATGAAAAAGTATTAACTGAAGATATGCCTTTAGCGCCGATCAACCCTTATGGCGCGTCGAAGATGATGAGTGAGCAAATGATTCGTGACCTTTCTTTCGCCACGGATTTAAAACACGTCATTTTAAGATACTTCAATGTGGCGGGTGCAGACTTACAGAGCCGTTTGGGTCAGGCAACCCCTGAAGCGACTCACTTGATTAAAGTCGCTTGCGAATGTGCGAGCGGTGTTCGCCCGGGTATGAAGGTATTTGGTACGGATTACGAAACACGCGATGGCACCTGTATTCGAGACTATATTCATGTCGATGACTTGGCCAAGGCGCACGTGATGGCGCTGGACTATATGTCGAAAGGGGGTGACTCTGAAATTCTGAACTGTGGTTATGGCAGTGGTTTCACGGTGAAAGAAGTGATCGATGTCGTTAAAGAAAAATCAGGCCAAGACTTTAATGTCGAAGAGACCGGTCGTCGTGCTGGTGATCCAGATGCCTTGATGGCCGATAATACCCGTATTAAAAAGACCCTGGGTTGGGAACCTGATCACGCTGATTTGGGTGTGATCGTTCAGTCTGCGTTGGACTGGGAGAAAAAATGGCAAGCCAGTAAAAATGACTAATTCATTTGTTCTGGATGCGCGATTGGAAGCCGATACGCTTTTGGTCGCGCAGTGGCCTCTGTGCCACGTGCGCTTGATGAATGATGCGCAATATCCATGGGTCATTCTTGTCCCAAATGTGCAGGGTGTGTGCGAGCGCTATGAATTGAGCGCCGCGCAGCGCCGGCAGTTAGACCTTGAGTCTGTTTTCCTAAGTAGAACCCTAATGGCGGTGTTTAATGGCGAAAAGCTCAACGTAGCGGCGCTAGGAAATGTCGTTAGCCAGTTGCATATCCATCATGTGGTGCGCTTCGAAGGCGATCCGACTTGGCCTGCTCCTGTCTGGGGCGCGCTTCCAGCGCAAGCGATGTCAGAAAGCCTAATAAGCGAACGGCTAGCAAGTTTGTCGGCGTTACTTCACCCTGATTGGACTGCGTTAGCTGCTGCAGAGGCGCACTAGATAAATGTGCGTGTTTGATTCTTTCGTTCGTTTAACCGACATGACGCGTCACTAGGCGTGGTTGGTCCTCTTTCGCCGAACAATAAATCGGCGCATCGTACTCTCAAAAAATATCTTTCTCAGTATGCCGAACCGGATATTCATGGTTTGCCTCAATCTCTCTTTTGGAATGAGGGAAACGGGATGGCTGCGATCGATGCCTTGCTCGTGCTTCCTATTTACGATGAACCTTGGGAACAGCTTCGCTCCTTTTTGACTCCGCCCGACTCGGACAAAAGTATCGTCATGATATGGGTCTTTAACTGCCCTAATGTCGAGAAGACGGAAGTGTCAGAGGCCGCCTATTCTAGGACGAATGAGGCCTTGGAAGCGTTGAAGTCGGCTTACAGTTTTGAGCCGCTTAGTCAGCGAGTCTCGGTAACGAGTGTTTCTCAGAATGTTCGATTATACCTGCTGGAACGTTGCCAGCATGGCGCGCTGATTCCAGAGAAACAGGGTGTAGGTTTGGCTCGAAAGCTAGGTTTGGACCTGGCGTTGTCCTTGTGTGACAAGCAGTTAGACGCAGGAATGAATGCACCTGCTTGGCTACATTGCAGTGACGCCGATGTTCGTTTACCCATTGGTTATTTTGAGATTCCCTCGCCAGAAAAGGACCAAGTGGTGAGCCTCTATCCGTTTAAGCATATCGCGTCGCCCGGTTACGAGCAGGCAATGGCACTTTATGATTTTCGTTTGCAGTATTATGAGGCGCAGCTTGCTCAGGCGCATTCTCCTTATGCATTTCAAACGGTTGGCTCAATTATCGCGGTAACGCCTTTGGCCTATGCGCAGGTGCGAGGCATGCCGAAACGATCGGGAGGCGAGGATTTTTATTTTTTAAATAAGCTGGCAAAGATTGGTAGGGTGGTTTCGCTGGCTGCGCCTGAACTGGAAGTCGCAGGACGTCCAAGTTGCCGTGTTCCGATCGGAACAGGGCCTGCGATACAGGGTATACGTGAATATGTTGATCCATTGAATGACTACCTCTACTACCACCCTGAAATTTTCGTTCGCTTACGGGTATTGCATGAATGCGTTCAAACGTTGGACGTTGACGTGAACCGTGAAGGCTTTTCTGTGTGCCTGAACTCATTGATCGACCAGAATCGAGCTCAGTTGATTTTTGCAGCCTTAGAGAGTTTAGGCTTAGAACGTTTTTTCAAGCATCTTCAGGGGCAAGGACATCGCCAAAGCTTTAAAAAGCTTTTTGATATTTGGTTTGATGGTTTTCTAACACTTAAGTTTGTACATGCCATGCGGGACTTTGATTGTCCCAGTCTTAGCATAATGGGTTTACGCGAGCATTCAGGCTTGCTCAGCGATGACCTTCTCGATAGGGTCGATGGCTTATTAAAGAGCCAAAATGTTCGTGACGGCAAACTGAGGGAGTAATGCAGTGCCTTTGATTGATCAATTAAAACGGTGGGAGCATGAAGTGTCAGCGGGTTTTACCTTGCGCGGGTATCACTCTGAGCCAACTGGCAAGCCGGTTATTCACTTTATTCACGGCAATGGTTTTTGTGGGCTCACCTATGAAAAAATTCTAGCCCCGCTGCTAAACGACTATGACTTGTTTATTAGTGATGCTCAGGGCCATGGCGATAGCGATGCTGGTGAGGAGTATGCAGGCTGGAATCGTAGTGCTCGCTATTCTTCAGAGGCGTGGGAGCATTATTCAGCACTATGGAAAGATGTCCCTAAAATTGCCTGTGGCCATAGCTATGGGGCAGTGATGTCTTGCGTGATGATGGCGAAACAACCCGAGCTATTCTCGCGGGCAATATTATTAGACCCTGTCTTAGCACCAGAATTGACCTCACATATCATGGTTTTGATGAGTCAGTTCGGCTTGAGTAAGCGCATGGCGATGTCTAAACAGGCCGCGATTCGCACAACTATGTGGGACAACGAAGAGGCACTTTGGAATTACTTTCATGAACGTGGCGTATTCAAAGGCTGGGACGAAGACTGTTTAAGGTCATACCTGAGGCATGGCATGAAGCGCGATGAGAAGGGTAGAGTGCACTTGAAATGCCCGCCGGAAATTGAGGCAGCTATTTTCGCGAGTTACCCAAAATGGCTATGGAATAAGTTAAGAGCTATTCAAGTACCTGTCGACATCATTTACGGCGAGAAAACGTTTCCGTTTATCCATAAAGCGTTGCCAAAATTAGTCAAAGTGAATAGCAATATTTCGGTGACTAGCTTACCGGGGGGGCATTGCTTTATGCAGGAAGATCCGGCCACAACGACAGAGAAGATTAGTGCTTTGCTTGGCGCTTAGTATGACAGAAGCTTGTGCCGTTATGGGCAGTTAGGGATATCACTGCGGCGACCGCAAACCGTGGCGGTGCCATCTCGCGAATCATAGCGAACGACTAATTGGCCGGTGTTGCGGTTCCCCGTGTCGCCACTAACGCGGTAAACAAAGCTGCAAACACGGTTGTTAGTGTGTCGATAGGATCGGTAACTCTGATTGTTGTTATTATGCGCAACCGAAGGTGGGTTGCTTAGCAATGCATTCCAAAGCAGCGGGCAGCCCGCATTGCCGACGCCGATATTCTCATTGCCGTTACCTTTGTTACTGCCGATTGGGTAGCCGATATTGTTGGTATCAATAGTACCGTCGCCATAACCTTGCAGGTTTTGAACACGCGTTTTAAAGCTTTTGGTATCGAAGGTTAGTTTGACTAGTTTTGCGCCAGAGCGAATAGATGAAGCAATACTCTTCGCTTGTGCTAACTCTGCCGTGTCAGATAATTCGGCAAATTTAGGGATCGCAACGGTAGCGATAATCGTCACGATGGCAATGACGACAACAAGCTCTATCAGTGTAAAGCCTTTGCTTGTAACGTGTTTGAATGTGTCAGGTTTAGAAAAAATCACTAATCACCACTTTAAAGCTACTACCACAACACGCGATGCCAGTGAGATAAAGGCATTACATGAAAACTTAATTGCGACTCGCAAGGAGCGCTCATCTAATAGCATAGCGCATATTTTAGAAGTGTTGAGATAGCCTTGTTTCAGTGTCTAAGAGCTAGGCGCCTAGGCACAAAGCTGATCAATAAAAGCGTTTACCATTTCTTCGAAACTGGTGTAATTTGGATTAATCCAAAAAATCGGGTTAGGCTCAGTTGCTTTGGATTTTTCAAATTCGCTTAGGCTTTGTCGGTACATATCGCATTGCCGGTCCGTATCACCGATACCCCAAAACGCATTGCCTAGTGCGAACTTTGCTCTAGCGATGCCGGAGTAATAGTCTATTGAATTAAATAGGACTAAAGCCTGACGAAACTCGTTAATTGCCTCGTCAGTCTTTTTCTGGCTCTTGTGGACAAGACCCAACACAAAGGTCGCTTCACCCAAGCCCTTACGGTCCCCAGTTTTTTCGAATTCTTGATAGGCATCGGTCGCTAGCGCTTCGGCCCTAACGAGGTTTTTGAGGTGAATCATTTTCTCGGCTTGAAATATTTGGTCTTCCAAGTCTTTAGCAGAGGCATGAAAGGTCATAGCGAGTAACGCAATGATCAAGAGTTTTAAGTGCATTATCATTCCTTTTAGAACTTGGTTCTTTCTAATCTTTTTGTTTTGAGGTAGAGCTGAACAGCGGCTTTTAGCTAAGCCATTTTGCGACGAATGTTTAGCTTAGCGTCATTTTTTATATGACGAACGAAAGCCCTAAACGTACGAAGCTTAGGTTCTGGTGGCAGCCCTTTAGATAAACTGATGATTTGCCAGTAATAGAACCCGACTTGGCCAAAGGAGTTGATGGCCTTAATCAGGTTGGATGAACTGTTGTTGCCCCAAAATCCGGTTCCTAAGACCAATTCGTCTTCGTAGTGGTCTATTTCATCAACGCTCTGATCAATCAATAATTGTGAGCAATTGGGTTGCGTACATAGTGGGCGTGCGAGACCGATGACATCTACTTCACCTTTTTCAATGGCGGCTTCCATTACCGCGCGACTGCGAAAGCCTCCAGTAATCATGATTGGAATATTGGCAGAGGCCTTAATTTGTTCGGCATACTCGATAAAATACGCTTCGCGTTTGCGGGTGCTTTCGCGAACGTCGGTTGGCTCTGTGCCTAGTAAACTCGTTTGTTCGTAGTTTCCGCCAGAAATTTCAAGGAGGTCGATACCATCTTCTGCCAGCCATCCGGATACTTGAGCGCACTCTTCTAGTGTGAAGCCGCCTTTTTGAAAGTCAGCAGAATTAAGTTTAACGCCAATGGGGAAGTCGGCTCCCACGGCTTTACGAACGCTGACAATCACCTTACGGATAATCCGTGCTCTGTTTTCCAATGAGCCACCCCATTGGTCGTCCCGTTTATTTATTAGTGGGTTTAAGAACTGGCTGAGTAAGTAGCCGTGTGCGCAGTGAATTTGTACGCCTGTAAAGCCTGCTTCTTTTACCAGACTTGCTGATGTGGCAAAGCGTTCAATAACTTCTTCGATATCGGCGTCAGTCATCGCGCGTGGTTTTCCGAAGTTGCCGAGCATATCTAAGTGCACATCAGAGGGGGATAGTGGTTCTTTGTTAACGAGCTTAGGACATTGTCGACCCGGATGGTTGAGTTGTACCCAAAGGTGGTTTCCGCCAACGGTTCCTTGTGCCGCCCATTCTTTAAAACGTGGGAGTTGGTCAGCGTTTTCGAGCACGACATTACCCGCGCGCTCAAGGTAGCGCTTGTCGATCATTATGTTGCCAGTAATGTGTAAGCCTGTTCCGCCCTCTGACCATGTTTTATAGAGTTGATAATGTGCAGGGGTTGGTTGGTCAAATTTGTCCGCAAGCCCTTCTGTCATGGCACTTTTCGCGAGCCGGTTAGGAAGGATGGTGCCGTTGGGGAGGGTGATTGGGTTTGCTAAAGGGCTTGTCATTGCGCTACCTATTGAGATTTATTGTTTGTCGAGCTTAAACAGGAATCGTTAATCACGTTCTTCGTTAGATGATGCCATTGTTGAAGAAAACAAGGTTCAGTTAAATCGAGTTCGCAGGACGCTCTGTTCTACAGGTGGCGATACCTTCGATGACGCAAAAGGCAGTTGTCATCTGGAAAAGCGTGATGAGGTTCGCAATGTTCTCTATAATGGCGCGTTTTGTAGTTAATCCGTTACTGAAAAAAGGGCAGGTAGTATGCGAAGTGAAACAACACTTTTAGGGCAGGTCGAGGAATTTATTGATGTACTCGCGCAATGTCAGCGCTTGGGAATAAAGGTTGTTTCTGCGCGTGAAAACGAATTGATTTTGGAGCTGCCTTACAGTGAGGAAATAATTGGGAGTCCCACTACTGGGGTTATTCATGGTGGGGCGATTACTACGCTGATGGATACTACCGCTGGCGCTGCCGTTCTGTGTGCGATGCCAGATTTTGAGTTATGCCCAACGCTTGATTTACGCGTTGACTATATGCGCTCAGCAAAGCCAGGTGCGCCGGTTTACGCGCGTGCTAGCTGTTATCGCGTGACGTCTAATATTTTATTCATGCGCTGTGAGGCGTATCAGATAGACAGGACGGTGGCGCATTGTGTGGCAACGTTCATGCGCATGGGTTCCAAGGGGGTGCCGACCCTCCAGCATATGACGAAAGACATAAAGGTACCTGATTTTTCAACGTTGCCCAAAGCGACACGTGGTACAGATTTCCGAGAAGCGGTAGCCCGTGTGCATGCCTCTGGAGAGCATTCGGAGCTGATTGCAGCGATTCCATACGCACAATTTATTGGATTGGAGTTTATGGAAGAGGGGAATACTCAATGTTTTAAACTCAAGCAGCAGGATAGCAACATAGGTAACCCAATTCTGCCTTCCATTCACGGTGGCGTGATTGGTGGTTTTATGGAGTTGGCTAGCGCCATGCATTTGTTAGTCTCTCAATCGACGCCCAAATTCCCCAAGATAATAGATTTTTCGCTCGACTATTTAAGAGCGGGGCAGAACCGCGAAACCTATGCTTTTTGCGAGGTAAGTCGACAAGGTGGTCGTGTCGCAAATGTAGAAGTTCATGCTTGGCAGGAATCGCGTGATAAACCGATAGCGCTAGCGAGAGCGCACTTTTTGCTCGAAGACTAGCCTGATTGTTTATATGCAAAATGGTTCGTCGATTGCGATCTGACTTTTACTTATTCCAGACTATACTTAACTAAAACTAAAACTAAAACTAAAACTAAAACTAAAACTAAAACTAAAACTAAAACTAAAACTAAAACTAAAACTA
>CAJWBE010000030.1 GCA_913020045.1 uncultured Oleiphilus sp. | reverse complement strand
CAAGCATTCTGCTTTCACCGGCACGGTTTCCACCCAATGGAATATAGATGTAATCCCTCAACCAGCTCGATAGCGTTATATGCCAACGCCGCCAAAAATCCTGAATATTTAGTGCTTTATACGGAGAGTTAAAGTTGACGGGTAAGCGAATTCCAAACATTAGCGCCGCGCCGATCGCCATATCAGTGTAACCTGAAAAATCATAATACAGCTGAAATGTGTAACTTAAAGACGCGCCCCAAGCCTCAAAGAAGCTCAGTGGTGACTCGCTATCAAACCCTGCGTCGGCCCATATCGAAAACGTATCCGCGATGAACACTTTCTTGAAAAGACCCAAGCAAAAAATCGTCACACCCTGAGCAAAAAACTCCCAATTTACTCCTCGCCCAGTTTGGGACAAAAATTGGGGCATCATTTCTTTATGATGAACAATAGGTCCAGCAATCAGCTGCGGGAAAAACGAAACGAATAGTGCATAGTCAAGCAAGCTATACTGACGCGCGCCCTCTTTATAGCAGTCCACCAAATACGCTATTTGTTGGAAGGTAAAAAAGCTAATCGCTAAGGGCAAAACGATATTTAATGTCTCTACATTTCCGGCGAAAACGACATTAAAATTCTCTATAAAAAAATCAACATATTTGAAATACGCCAATAACCCAACGTTGAAAAAGACACCCAGCAATAAATACCTTTTGCGCCCACCGTTAGCGCTTTCTTTATTGGCTTGATAACTCACACTTAAGCGGCGACCAATAAAAAAATTGACCAAGATCGACGCTAAAATAAGCGGTAAATAAATTGGGTTCCAGTAGCTGTAGAAAAATAAGGACGCCGCTACCATAAAGGTCTTGGCAAGAGTTTTGTCCGCGCCTCGGTTTAGAAGGGCGTAGATCAACACAACTAGCGGCAAAAAGACAAAAATAAAAATAGGCGAGTTAAACAGCATACATAGTGTTGTAGTTTTTTATAAAGGCAGCAATCTAAAGGTTTGACTCGCCCCTCTCAAGCAATAAATTCGTTTTACGAGACACTCCGCATAAAACATGTAACGTGAATCCGATTACTAACTCAGCGACGCGCTGAAACACCCCTGCCATCAAGCAACTGAGCAGTATATTCCGCTACAAATATCAACACGTCTTTTTGCGGTTTGTTGCTACACTTAAGCTAACGAAAAACAGAAGACTACTATGAACCTGCTGATACGTCCCGTATACCGTTTACTCAATCAGCTCAGCTATCAGAGCAAGTTCTTGCTGATGGCGTCATTCTTAGCCGTTCCTTTGCTTTTCTTATCGGCTCAGCTAGCCCTCAATTTCCATACTAATGCGACCCAAGCACAGCAAATTCGTCATACCTTGACTGACGTGCGCCAAGCGACAAAGCTCATCGAACAGCTAGAGACATTACGCGATAACTCGGTTATTCATTTTCTAACACGCAACGAAAAATTCACCGAACAATACGAGTTAGCCTATGGCAGCATTATTAGCTCGATAGACTCCTTTGACCTAGAGGCGCTGCCGCAGCAGCACCGCTATTTCCTGACTCAACTCAAAGGCAACATTGAGGAACAAACGATTTTCCCTGGAAATGAAGGCGCATCCGTATCAGTCATCTTCCAAAATGCGAACAACCTGGTAGAACAGGCCTATTTGTGGCGTATGAGACTGTCATACGAATACGTGTCTGAAGACAATTCTGAAGTGCGCCAATTACTAGAAATGATTAGCGATCATTATTACTACTTTCATGCACTAGGCCAGGCACGTGCCTTTGGTACTTACCATTTAGACATTGGTTTCCTTGATTCTTTCGGGATTCAATCTCTAGACAACACCTATAAAGCGTTGACCAGCTCACTAAAAAGTATCGAGATCAGCAGTCAGCAATACCAAGCAGTTAGCAAACGATTCCCTGACCTGTCACAGGACAACAAACTCAATCAAGTAGAGACTGTTCGTACCTTGCTGGATGATCAATTGATCCAGGCAATCGACCTAGATTACCCTGCACTAAATTTTTACAATCAAGTTTCGACGGCAATCAACAATCTCCAAGAAGAAAATCGACTCTACTTAGGTATGGCAGACACTCTGCTTCAAGAACGCGACGATTATTACAACGAACAGCTCCTTCGTTTCTATACTTACTCGGCTGTTGTCACATTGTTACTCATCTACTTGCTAGCGGGTCTTTACATCCATATCCACAGCAATATAAGTACATTGGTGGAGTCAGCAAAGCGTGTAGCTCATGGCGATTACGAACTGCCCATCGAGTTCGAATCAAAAGACGAACTACTAGAGCTTGCAATTGCAATGGACGAAATGCGCACGAACCTTAAGTCCCGAGAGGAACAACTGCGGCTGCATGGCCAAATTGATGGTTTAACGCAGCTCAAAAACAGAGCGTACTTTGATGAAGCCTACCCTTTAGCTCTCGCACAAGCTTTGCGCAGCCAGCTTCCTATTTGCGTCATCATGCTTGATGTTGATCACTTTAAAAACGTCAATGACACGCATGGCCATCAGGTAGGCGACGCTTGCCTCAAACAAGTAGCCGACCTTTTTCGTCAATATTTCAAGCGAAAAACAGACATTGTCGCCCGCTACGGCGGTGAAGAGTATATTGCCGTCATCGTTGGCGAGCCACCCGACTCAGTCCATGAACAGACCGAAGCCCTTCGCGAAGAGCTTGCCTCTAAGCTCATCAATGAAAGTAGGGCTTCGTTATCTATTACGGCAAGCTTTGGATTGGCTAGCTACGATGGTAGCCAAGGTATCACCGCCAATGAGCTCTTAAGTGCCTGCGATTCATTACTGTATCAAGCCAAACATGATGGACGAAACCAAGTTAAATGGCGACATATCGATCATCAGCCAAAGGTAATTAATGAATAGAAAGTGGCAACAGCCCCTCATTTTATTGATTAGTGTTTTCTTTGCTATACCAGGACTGGTCTATGGCGAAGCCAACCAGCGTATTGCGCTCATTGGAGCGATCACGGAAGGTAGCGAAAACGGCAACATTCCCTCCTGGCAAGGCGGGCTAACCAAACATGAAAAATCAGACGGCGGCCACCACGTAGACCCATTCTCTGAAGAAAGTCCTCTGTTTATTATCAACAAAGACAATGCCCAAGACTATGCGAACGCAATTCCCAAGGGCTCACTTGCGCTATTAAAAGCATACCCTGGGACATTTAACATTCCCGTTTATCGAAGCCATAGAACAGCGAGATACCCTGACTGGTATTATGACAACACATCACAAAGACCCGACACTCGTATTGAGAAAGATGGTAGCTCTCTCATCAATGGTTACCCTGGTGTTGCATTCCCCGCACCCAAAACCGGGCTTGAGGCCATCTGGAATCATTTAACCCGTTGGCGTGGCCAGTCCATTGAGCGCACATTTCTCGATGCGATTGTTTATTCAAATGGAGAAAAGCAACTCACCCGATCTAAACAAAATGTTTCATTTGAGCTATTTAGATATCTTGAGCCAAGCGACTGGAAGCCCCGCCTGAGTGACCAAGATCGCCAAGTTCTTCTCTACTACCATTCACTGGTAATAGAACCGGCGCGTCTAGCAGGGGGAAGTTTGTTGGCGATCGATTACGTCGATCAGCATAGTCGACCACGTAAGGCGTGGTCTTACGATGTCGGCCAAAAACGCGTCATGCGAATGCCGTACATTACACACGACAACTCGGCACTGATGAGCGAAAGCCTCAGAACTGCCGATGACACCGATATGTTCAACGGGTCGCCCGAGCGATATGACTGGAATCTTGTTGGACGAAAAGAAATGTTAGTACCGTACAACGCCTATCGCGTATCTGACCCCAGTATTAGCTATGAGGAGCTGCTTAGTCCGCTGCATTTGAATCCACTCTTAACCCGTTTTGAGTACCATCGCGTTTGGGTTATAGAAGCTAAGCTTAAGAGACAGTTCCAGCACATATATTCAAGCAGGACCTTTTATATCGATGAAGATAGCTGGTCGATTCTTCAAGCAGATCAATACGATAACCAAGGCCGAATCTGGCGCATCAATATGTGTCATTACAAACTGTATTACGAAGTGCCAGCCAACTTTTGCGCGGCGGAAGTCAGTCACGACCTCAAGCGAAAAGCCTACTATGTATCAGGCTTAACAAACGAAGAGCGAAACTCAGGCGACATCAGCCAGCCCAACCCTCCGACGACACAGTTTACACCCGCCGCATTAAGAGCCGCCGCCAAAAGGTAGGTATTTTCTGCTTACATCGCAGCGCCCTTAGTGGCCGTTGAAAGCAGAGACAAGGCATCACTCGAGCAATAGAAACTAGTTAGACGACGGCGCAGTATTGCCTCAATCTGGCCATTTTCTTTAAGTCGGCTCAGTATCATCGGCGCAAAAGCGTCCACTTCTGACATGATTTTCTCTGGCGTGACGCCAAGATCGTCTAGCAATGCCTGAATACTTTGCTCGCCATACTTTTCAAAAAAGTAATCGACCACTAGCTCGTAACAGCTCTTGAAGTAATCGCTCGTTCGAAAAACCAGCCAAAACTCATAACCCAAAACGACAAACTCAGAAAGGTCGACACTGTCCATGCCCTCCTGAAACTCGCCCAATGATTTACTCTCAAGGACATCCCAAAGTTCTAGCGCCGAATCTTTCAAGTCTTGGTCTGTTAAGGAGTTTTCAAGAAACTCTTTACTTACGCCAACCAGAAACGCCAAGTTGTCCGCGATATAGGTTTTCACACTTTCTTCAACAGCCCCTTCAAGCTTCGGTGCTGTTTTATCAATCATGCGCTTACCAAACTTCAACATGGAAGAAACGCCAGGTACATTCTTGCTGAACACATTCGCTTCGTAGATATAGCGAACAATAGCTTGATACAACACACCCGAAATCAATTCACGATAAATAGGAAGATCAATCACGTGATCTATGCCCTGCTTTCGTGGCTCAGGAAGGTCGAGTAGCTTGTCAACGAACTCTTCAAACTGAGCAGCGCTCATCACACTCTTTAGCAAGGTGCTTCGGTGAACCTCTGACGTAAACAAGGCTGATGCCGCCTCACCCGCAATTTCGGTCACTGCGCCAGGAATCTCGTTAGTCACGACATTTCGCACAATGACCTCTTTCACCTGATCGGCACCTACCAATTGACCCAGACTAATATCCGCTAGGCTTGGCCATTGTATCTCTAACTCTTCTTTGACCCAGCTTATAAATTTAGGCGCATCGAACAAAGACAACTCATGTGCTATGTGCAGCTCCAACAACTGTTTAGATAGATCTGTCGCAGCTGGCGACACTTTCTTGGTCATAATCCATTCCTAAATTGACTCACTGCCATGGCAGCTTGAGTCTTCGTTAAAGCACTAGCCCAGTCGCTACAAAAATTGGCACTTATTTAAGCGGCGCCGCGCCGAACAATCGCCGGTAAAGAAAACTTAGCCACTCGCTTAAGTACTGTTTTAAACTGTTTCCCGAACGGGCCTGTATTGTAGGGTATGTCATATCGCTCACAAATTGCTTGTACTTTTGTCGATATTTCAGGGTAGCGATGTGACGGTAAGTCTGGAAATAAGTGATGCTCAATCTGGTAGCTCAAATGGCCACTCATGATGTGCAGCCACTTACCTCCCGAAAAGTTACTCGAACCGAGCAGCTGGCGATAATACCACTGCCCTCGGGTTTCATTTTCACACTCATCTTCTCGGAACGTTTGCGCGTCTTCAGTAAAATGCCCACAAAAGATAATCGTTGATGCCCAAAGATTTCGTGACAAATTAGCCGCCGCATTACCCACAAACACTTTTGGTGCGAACGGGCCCGCTAGCATTGGAAATACGACATAATCCTTGGTCAATTGCGTGCTCGCCTTTTTGGCGAATTCTTTCAAGAACGGAATTTTTTCCTTCAGCGGCACTTCACCACTTTTCAATTTATCGAACTCAAGCTCATGCAAGCCCACGCCCCATTCGAACAGTCCACTCAACATTCCGTACTGAATAAATTGAACTAAATGCCAAGGACGCCAAGGCGTATCGTCGGTTAGTCGCAGTACCGCATACCCGTAATCACGATCCTTACCCAAAATATTCGTGTAAGTGTGGTGCTCATAATTATGCGTTTTACGCCACGAGTCAGCGGTACACACGTTATCCCAATCGTAATTTTGTGACTGAAGTTCTGGATCGTTTGTCCAGTCATACTGGCCATGCATAATGTTGTGCCCGATTTCCATATTCTCAAGTATTTTGGAGACCGACAAAAGCCCTACCCCTGCGGCCCAGCTAACAGGACCCAGACTAAAATGTATTAGCCCTCGGCCAGCCATTTCACTTAGGGTCTGCGTATGCATCATATGACGGATATGTTGAACGTCCCTCTCACCAAGATCGGCCAACACTTCAGCCCTAATTTCATCCAGCTCTGCGCCAAATGCATCTAACTCATCGACCATTAATAGGTGTTTAGGTGATGTTTTCATGTCCATAATTTTGTCCTCTTCGACGACGATTCACTCGCCGCTCGTATCAAGCTAATTTGTTTAGCGATCAATATTGCAACTGAAGGCCTTAACAGTGAGGTGTGGCGGCCAAGTCTATTTATATCTGGGTCATTGCTACCAAGTACTAACCGTCAAGTCGCCAATCGGTGCTGATATGCAGGCCTGAATTTGGTCCTGCTCATCGGGAATAATTTTCCCTGTCATCATGTTCATCACTCGGCCCGACGTTTTCTGACACTTACATTCATGGCAGATACCTGCGCGGCAACCGTATTTCGGATTTAAGCCCGCGTCTTCAGCCAACTCCAACAAGGATTTGCTACCGCTAGACTGGACCACTTGTCCCGACGCAGAAAAGCTTACCTGTCCCGAAGTCGCGGACTGCTCAACAGTCTCACTGCCATCCTTTGCTACCTCAACAGCACCCGTTCTCGGCAATCCAAATAGCTCACGTTTAATGTGACTGGGTTCAGCGCCCATCTGCTCAGCAGACTGGCTAATAAATTCCATAAAGGCGTAAGGGCCACAAACGTATATTTGCCTTGTTTCCATGTCCGTACAATGCTGCGCAAGCTGCTCTTTTGTTAAGCGGCCACGAAGTGATGTTTCATGAATGACGAATGAAAAATTTGACTGCAGAGCCGCAATCTCAGTCAGGCGTTCAGCAAAAATAACGTCGGCCGAAGACCTGACGACATAAATTAATGTCAGGGGCTTTGCTAGTGCTGATGCTGCTGCGAGCGACTCAATCATCGACATAATCGGCGTGATACCACTGCCCGCAGCAATGAATAGCGATGAGCCGACGGCACATTCAACATCCATAACAGGTACGCTTTCATCACGGCTAGCAGCGCCATCGCTCGCCAGAAGGTCCATTACGAAGTCACCCGCTGGCGGAGAAATGTGAAGCAACTGCCCCACTGTGAAATGATCATGCAAGTAATTGGATACCCGGCCACCCGACACGCGCTTAACGGTAATGGAAATGATTCCATGTTCCTTGAACTCACTTGGCGAGCACGATAGAGAATAATGGCGATGATGACGCACACCCTTAATGTCTACTTCGACGGAGACATACTGACCCGGCAAATGTGCAGTCCAGTTAACAGAAGGACGCAATACGAAAGTCCGCACATCACTTGTTTCATCAATGATGCCTAAAATTTCCGCTGCGATTCGTTTTTTTGCCAACAGGGGTTCAAATTCATTCGCGATAAAATCAAAGTAACGTCTAAACGACTCATTTGACGAGCGGAATATAGCGCTAAGCAAACGATTCGACGCAAGTGGCTGCAGCATCGTCGCATCAAAAAAACGAGAAGATAAAGAACTAGAAAGTGGCGACATATGATTTACCTACGGATCAATTGGTGTACAAGTGTTCACTAAGTTAATCCACATCGTAGTTTCAGTCAACACTTGTACACCAAATAATCGAGCATTTTTTAGGCACGGAATGCTGAATTAGCTTTATATTACTGAATTACATCGCTATAGTTGCTTAGTATCAAATATAAAACACAGCAATATTTAGTGAACACTTAGACACACAAACTGAAAAAAAAGCAAAAGGCATCAAAACAGCAATGCAAAGCCGTGAAGACAAAAAACGACAAACGCGAAAGTCACTCATGGATGCAGCGCTAACGCTGACTGGAAATGGTGTGAATTTTTCTACAATCAGTCTGAGAGAGGTCGCTAAAAACGCAGGGGTGGTTCCAACGTCTTTCTACCGCCACTTTACGGATATGGAAGAACTTGGTCTCAACATTGTCGATGACCTAGGATTAATACTCCGAAAACTCATGCGCGCAGCACGGCAGAAGAATGACTATCTTGATACGCTCGCGCAGCAATCGATAGAGGTCTACGCGGACTTTGTTTGCGAAAATATGAATTATTTTTATTTCATGGCGCAAGTGAGAGGCGGTGGCACGTTAGTGTTGCGCAATGCCATCCGCAACGAAATCAAATTCATCGCCAACGAACTAGCGTCTGATCTAAGACCCATTAGCACCTTTGAGAAAGCAAGCGACAGCGATTTAGCCTTAGTATCGCTACTCATCGTGGAAGCGGTGTTTGATACGACTATCGACCTTCTAGACCAAATACAAACGTCGCCTCAACAGCAACAGGCCTATGTCGAAAATACCTTAAAAAAACTAAGACTGATATGGCTGGGCGCGAGTGCTTGGCATTCGCCATAGGCCGTCTTTACCAAACATCGTGCCACCTATAACGAAGCGACTAATTCCGCCAACACCGCCTCACCTTCTCTAAAAACAGGCCAGCCATCGCCCGGCAAGATTGTCTTGATCCCAGCAATGCTAGCTAAGCGCTTAACAGAGGCCTTCGCTAACTCGATGTTTTTCAATTTTGGCGCAGGCAGCATGCATAACTCTCCCGCTTTGTGCGCACGAATTAGGTCTCCCGTAATGAGCGTGTCCCCATCGATGACAAACGCTAATTCACCATCCGTTTTAGAACCCTCAAGCCGATAAACATCTAGTCCATCACAAACCGTCGAGCCCTCATCAAGCCATTTGTTACACGCTAAGGGGAAGCTGTCCCGCTCTGCCGCGGGCCCAAGAATCTCTGCGCCAGTTTTCTCAGCAAGCCACTGTGCCTCTCGAACATGATCTGAGTTCGAAATAATGATGCAACAAGTCTTTCCGAGCGAGAGTAAATGCTCGAGGTCATGCTCCGAGATCGGCAAGGGATCAAACACCACATTTCCTTTTTCGCGCACCCACACATAGCTATGGAAATCGATATTACGATCGGAATCAAACTCGCTCCAACAGAACAAATTTTCCTTGTGTAGTTTTTTCATAGCGCCCCCTCAAAAAGTTGTCCTTAAACATAGCACAGCAGCCCGCGCGAGAATCGATATAAAACACTAACCATCATTATTCTAGCCATGCAAAAGTACGCATATGTAAAACGACCCGGAACACGGGTCGCATAGAAATCCAAAAAACTTATAACGGAAAGCAATAAAACTAAGGTCTTCGTCTTTGCATCACACCTTGGGTATACACCGCTTCGCCATCGATCCAGGTTGACAATACTCTGGTTGATGGGTTCTCTGGATGACTACTAAGTATCACTAGATCTGCAACCTCGCCAACTGAAATGCCTCGGTGAGGCTTCCCATGAATTGCATGATGTCCGACCATTGAATAGCCACGGACAGCCTCAGAAATCGTAATAGCTTCTTTTTTATCCACAATCACGCCACTATCACTGCGCCGTCTAACCGCACTACGAATATTCCCCAAAGGGTCCAATGGACCGCATGGATTATCTGAGCTAAGAGCAGTGGGAATACCTGCCTCCATCAAAGATTTAGCAGGAATCACATTCATCACTTTTTCCATATTGGACGCGACAAGTTCCTCCGACTGATTCAAAAAACCTGGCTGCAAAGAGGCGATCGCACCACAGTCAGCGACGTCCTCAATATCATCATTGGTTAGCAATATGAGGTGTTCGATAGTTGAGTCTTGAGTACCGGTCTGCTTCAACGCTTGGCAGGCACACTTGACGGCCTCATTACCTATCGCATGAATTTTTGGCCGCGCATCAGCCATTCCAATTTCATCCAATATTCCACTAACCTCATCAGGAGAGAACCGTAGATAAGGCGTTACAAACTTTCTTTGTTTATATAACATCTTAGTACTAGTCAACGTCTGCAAACTAGAAAAGTCACCTCTTAGTGCACCACCAACCGCATATGCGGTCAACTTCATTACCTCAGTGGGTTCGAGACATATCGCGCATTGCTTCGCGCCATCAAGAAATGTTTTTGCGCTTTTAGGGCCGGCACCGCACGACAAACACAGCTCATCAACGACATAGTCTGCGCTTTCATTGGACTTAACATGAGACCAGGATAAGCGTAACGGCGTTCTAGTTTGAAGCCTCTCCATCGCTACTTGCATTCGGGGGTGTACG
Organism: uncultured Oleiphilus sp.; assembly: GCA_913020045.1. Lineage (GTDB taxonomy): Bacteria > Pseudomonadota > Gammaproteobacteria > Pseudomonadales > Oleiphilaceae > PZPK01. The sequence continues at coordinate 32,299 of CAJWBE010000030.1, read as the reverse complement.
CATGGGTCATGACATGCCGTAATACCCATGGCTAAATGCCTAGCCGCCTCGGATTCCAGCAGCGCCAGCGCACTAATGGATTCGAGTTCGCTCGCAAGTTGGTTCAACGCGATACTCAACATGTGCCCACTTGCCGCCTCTTGAAGCAGCCCTGTCGGATGCCCATTTTTAACGACAACATCGTTGATTGGAAAACTAAGGGCCGAGATATTCGCTCTTTTATAGGCCGCCTCATTGGCCAGGCACTGATGTAGCGAATAATCATTAATGATGACCGGGCGACCCAAGCTTGCTTCATCCAATTCGAGCATCGAAGGAAGGCGACCCATGCTATGGAAGTCGGCATAAAACACCATCAACCATTCAGTTTCTTCTACCACGGAGGCGCGACGACGCAAGGCATCAAGCATCTCGTTGTTGTCCTTCCAATGTGACCCATCAATCGAACACGGTATCCAAGCGCTGACCGTTAAGTGAGAATGGCAATCAACAAAACCAGGTAGGATATGGGCGCCATTTAGGTCAATAGTATCAGTGTGTTCGCTTACTTTCGGCCTCTTCCCTTGCCCTATTAACTTGATCTTCTCACCTTCAATTTCAAGCCAGCCTCGCGCCGGGATAGCGTCCTCTCCCGACCAAATCGTCGCGTTGTACAACAGTTTGCGTTCAACCGATTGATTAGGCATCAACGTCCCCTTTTGTGTCAGCCTTGGACGCTTTGCGAAGATCTCGCTCTTCAAACCAATCGACCCCTTTAAGAACACTGGTAATCGCCTTCACACCAGCATAGGACAGAAAGTTACCGGGAGGAACAGGGATGGCATGTCGATTCACTATCCAGAACCGACTTAGCTCACTGTTCACGCCTGAAATAAGATCTGCTATCAGCCGGCCATTGAGCTGGGTTAGTGATACGCCGTGTCCGATGCAACCGCTTGAATAAATAATGTTCTCGTCACCAATAAAACCAATTTCAGGCACCATATCGAAATTGGCAGACACTGCACCACCCCATTTGTAATAGATTTTTTTGTGCGAAAGCGTTGGAAATAACCAACGAAAGTGATCCTCTAAATCTTGCCACACGTTCGTGTCATGCCACTTGTCCATATCGTTGCCATACTCAAAACCAATATTTCCACCGCCCATCGTAATGCGGCCACACTTTGTGATTCTTAAGTAATGGACTAGCTGGCGATTGTCCTCGATCGACATGCGGTCGTCCCATCCCAAGGCATTCCATTCCTGTTCGGTTAGCGGGTCTGAGACAACTTGATAAGTCCAGACTGCCCGCTGACGACTTCTTAGTTTACGTGGGCCAGACAAGGTATGTGTCCAGGCATTTGTTGCTAACACAAGCTTTTTGGCTCGAACTATCGCGTTCGAGGTTTTCACTTCCACACCACTGTTTACCTTGCAGATACTGGTTACCGCTGAATTCTCATAAATCTTTGCACCCGCCTTTTCTGCTAGTTTCTTTAGCGCCCGAACATGCTTGCAAGGATCTAAAATCCCGGTCTCTGGCTCATAGATCGCGGCTCTAACTTGCGGAGCATTAAGCCTCTTTCGAACTTCGTCTTGGTCATAAAACTCGTAGCTACCTTCTTTTGCTAAGCCGCAGAGTAAACGGTAGGTATTCTTAAGGCGCTTCTCTTGGCTTGCCGTATAGGCAACACGCCACATTCCGGTATGCTCGTAGTCAGAATCCAAACCCTCTTTTTCTACTAGGTCGCGCACATAGGCCACCGCCTTTTGCATATAGGTTTGTGCTTCGCGAGCCTTCGCCTTGCCCCAACGCAAAACCGTTGTCTCAGGCTCCATTCCGAACAAGGTCATATTGAAACCGCCATTGCGGCCAGACGCCCCAAAGCCAATTTCATTGGCGTCCAGCACCATGACATTCAGGTCAGGATTATCTCGCTTAAGCTCTCTAGCCGCGGTTAGACCGGTATACCCAGCACCAACAATCAGAACGTCAGTATCGTAGCTACCCTTTGGTAGCGCCTCATTCGGAAGGTAAGCTCCATACTTATGCTGCCAAAACGAATAATTATTGTTCATATCCTCCAACACCTTGCTCTGCATACCCATTCCTCCAATGTCAAAAAAGATAGTTGCTCAAAAGGCTTCGAATAATATTAAACGTACGCGTACTATTTAATCAAGGATTTATTTGACCTAGCTGAAAAAACACCCTAGATTCGAACCCTAACAAGGAATTTTCGAGGGTAGGATTATCGACAATCCAGCACAACGAGGGAGGCCAAAACAGCCCCTCAAAAGCACGAAACAAAAAGAAAAAAAGATCATTGAGGCCGCTAAAAAGCGCTTCAAGGAGGATGGTTTTGCATCCGTATCGATGCGAAAAATAGCGGCTGATGTTGGTATGGGCGCCATGACCCTCTACAAATACTTTGATAACAAAAATGAAATCCTTCACCACATTTGGGAAGAGTTTTTTGTTGAGCTATTTCTCGAGCAACATATCAAAATCGAGGCAGCGAACACTGCAGCAGACAAGTACAGAGCCGCCTGCCACGCCTACCTTGATTACTGGTTTAAGCACCCAGACCGGTTTCGCATGGTATTTTTAAACGAAGATCGCGCAGGGCACGATAGTCAATTCTTTATCAATCACGCCGACATGGAAAGCCGAATGAATGAGGTATTTTTGCCTTTAACTAAGCAAATTTTTCCGGCGATGGACGCAGAACAATGCTTAGCTAGCATGCAAAGCACAGCCTGCCAGTTACATGGCATTGCTCTCAATTTAATTACCATTAGTGAGCACAGCTGGAACAGCCACTCAAGGCTAATGGACCATTACTTGGACTTACTACTGCGCCAATAGAAAAGAAGTAGCGAGTGTTTGCCAAACGCATAGTCTGGATTACCTTCATCGCTGCGACAATCGCACTGATATCGGCGTTCGTCCCGATTGCGTTTCTAGAAGGCAGACATTGGCCAGCTGCTTACAGAGCTTGCTTTAACCATTGCGGCTGCCGCTGAGTTCTCATCACTCACGCTCTCTTCGATTCTTCCATCAAACACCCTCAAGTAAGAACAGAGCAAAAATAAACGCTTTTTTACAAGCGTTTGAACGAGGTTTCAAAGAAAATGGGGTAAATAGGAAGCGCCCTCAGTTATTCCCCTGGAAGGAAAACCACGTTATCCGACGCACCAAACTGTGTATTCATATAGTTTTCAAAATCGTTTTCGGATAACGGACGCGAAAAGTAGTACCCCTGCCCCAGCTCACACCCTAGCTCCTTCAAAAATGCCAGCTGTACTTTCGTCTCGATCCCTTCTGCTATTGTCTCAAGCCCCAATGACTTGGATAGTGCGACAATCGTTTCGACTACCGATTCCGCCCGGCGACTCTCTCCTACTTCAAATACAAACGACTTATCAATCTTAAGTATATCTATCGGCAACTTCGTTAAATAGCTAAGGGACGAGTACCCCGTTCCAAAGTCGTCTAAAGATAGACTGAACCCCATTTCCTTAAGGCCTTGGAGAACAACAACTGAAGCGTCGAAATCAGTGATAATTGCACTTTCGGTAATTTCAAATTCCACCCATTTCGGATCTACATCGTACGTTTGCATTTCACGTCGAATGAATGGAACCAAATTAGTATTGTGCAATTGATGAGAGGATAGATTAATCGCGAGTTTAACCACTTTATTTGAGTACTTATAATTCCACTCGGCTACCTTTTTAAAGCTTTGCTGAATGACCCACTCGCCAATGCGAATAATTGCGCCCGACTCCTCGGCGAGAGGAATAAATTCGTCTGGCGGGATTAAACCAAACTCCTCACTATTCCAGCGGAGCAACGCCTCCGCTCCTGTCATCGGGTGACGATCATTTAGGCCCACTTTAGGTTGATACTGCAAGTAAAGCTCGTTGTTATCCAAACAGTTGCGCAACAACGATTTTATGCGTTGGCGATGCTGAATCTTCAGATCTAGCGCTGAGGAATAGAAGCTATATTTTCCTTTACCCGATTCCTTGGCCTGATACATAGCACTATCTGCATGCTTCACTAACTCATCAATTTGAGCACCATCCTTGGGGTAAATACTAATCCCTATGGTAGCGCTCACTTTGTAGGACTTTCCTTGCAGGACAATTGGTGCAGCAGCCAGCTGGATAAGGTCTTCAGCCAAAGACGTCAACACTTCTTCCGACTCGATCCGTGTCGCAATGACGGTAAATTCGTCACCACCAAATCGTGCAATATGGTCACTATTACGAACACGCTCATTGAAACGACGGGCCATTTCGACAAGCAACTCATCTCCTTCATTGTGACCCAACGAATCGTTGATAAATTTAAAGTCATCCAAATCAATAAACAGCAAACCCATTTTTTCACGGGAACGCTCCGAAGCAGCGATTTCCTGCATCATCAATTCTTCAAAGTGGCGACGGTTAGCCAGTCCGGTCAACGCATCATAGAACGCTAAATCTTTAAGTTTTCGCTCCGCTTCTTTTTGTTTAGATATGTCTTGAAAAACAAGCACGCGGCAGATGTCTTGATTCTCATCATTTTTTACCTGAGACACAGTCAGCTGAACAGGAAAGACATTGCCAGCGTTGCCAGAGCAATATGCCTCACCAGACCAGGTATTGTGGTCGTCAATCTCGCGATCAATCAACTCCCAGAATCCTACGTCCGATTCATCAAAACTAAACAGGTCACAGTCTTTATCGACGAAATGATCCAATCCGAATCCTGTCATGCGGCTGAATGCAGGATTTGCATTAAACACTCGGTGCTCATTATCAACGTATAAAATCCCTTCATCCAAGCTATTAAACGTATTCTTGGCTATCTTAAGTGACTCTAGCGGTTGGATCAGAACGCGCTTAATCGCGAAAAACAAAACAAGAATAATGAACAATGAAATGAAGAATATCTGAATCAAGTCCAGTTTGAAGGCCTTCGCCACCTGTTCACGCAAGGGCTCGTCATTAAAATAGACAGTCACCTTACCAATGGTCATAGAGCCATTCTTGATTGGGTGATCGACTCGGTTTGGGTGGTTTCCTAAATGCTCTTCGTGCAAGGACGCTAAATAAGGTTCAACGCCCTCCCCCGCATGACTGACCTTTCCCATGTATACATGACCAAAGCGGCCGTAGACAACGATCGCGTCTATGTAAAGGTTCTTCATTTCGGAGCTCAGCACTGCCGAGGCCGCCTCTTCTGAAAAGCGACGATTAACAGAACTAAGGTAGATTTCCCAAATTGATGGACTTACCTGACTCGCAATACGCTCAGATATCACCTTTGAATTATTCGTGACCTGACTTTCAAACAGCTCATTGCTCTGTTGGTGCCTAACAACCGCAAACAAGCTCATTATCAAAGCGATAATAAGGAACAGAGTTAACGCGAGCTTAAGTGAAAAGTGCTCTTTCATCTTATTTTCGGGCGCTAATTATCGTATGGACCAAAGACATCATAATAGTCTTCATATCGTTTCTTAAAGGCTTGCTTTTTGTCTATCAATTCTCGAGTAAACTGATTTTTCGAACGGTAGATTCCTGTGATTTTGTCAGAGGCTGTCCGCCATGTTTTTATGTCCTCTTCACTCCAGGTCGTTACTTGTGTCGACGAATCTTTAAAGCGCTCAAACGCTTCAATGTCTTTCATTTTGGATTTAATCGTAGTCGTCAGCGTATAGGACTTCATGGCACTATCCAGGATCGCTTGAAGGTCTTCTGGCAGAGCATTATAAGCGGCTTCGTTTATCAGAAAATCAGACACCACTGATGGTTGCCAAATAGCAGGTACAATCGCGTATGGGCTAATGTCGTTCAAAGCCAAATCCCAAGCTCCACCAGCCGTTGTCCATTCGACAGCGTCTAATTCGCCGTTTTCCAAAGCAGGCCTAATTTCTTCTGGCGTTAATGGAATCGTGTAAGCCTGCGCCGCTTCTGCGAGTACTTCACTCGGCAAACCCGGGCCAATACGTACCTTTTTATCCTTAAGATCTTTTAAGCTATTGATTGGTGAACGTGACAGCAAACCGAACTCCATACCCGGCCACCATGCCGCGCGCCAGATAATACCCTCGGGTCGCGAGAGTTGGTTGGCAAGTTTGGTACCCTCGCCCTCTAGAAAAAATATCATCGAGGCATCAATATTCATTAAATCAAAAGGGCCAGCATTCATCACAGCCCAAGCAGGGTCTTGGGCAGACCACCAATTAGGCCATCCGTTGCCGATCTCTACCTTGCCATTTTTAACGGCTGTAAAGATATCAGGCCCTCCTGCAATGCTCGTTTTTCCTCCAGGAAATGTTTCAATATTCAAACGATCGCCAGACATCAATTTAACCTGCTTAGCCATCTCTACCAAGCCTTGATAATCGACACTCGATTCAACAGCCTGCGACTGCAGACGCCACTGAAACTGGTCTTTTGCGCCTTTTTGGTCACACCCTAGTAAAAGAACAAGAAAACCAGTTGCGACAAACATCTTCGGAAAACCATTTAATGGCGATAACTGTTGGCTATTCATAATGAGGGTCACTCCTATCGAATAAGTACTGATGTTTGATCGAAACTATCGTCCAAAAAGTACATATAGTATAGGTGGTATTGGAATCCTTGCTTTCAATCGCTTTTCGAGTGAGCCAAGTGAAAAGCAACGTCCTTCCACCTGAGAACGAACGCTTTAGTAATAACGATTTATAAGAAGGACCAGCATGACCATGCCGATCCGAAAGAGGAACGCTAACGCCGCCAAATCAGCGACTACCAACAAACACAGTGTGCTATTTTTCTAGCGCGATTAGCTTTGCGCCAAAGCCTATAAAGACAATACCCGTCGTGCCTTTAAGCCAGCGCTGAAAAGAGCGATTTTTGCTCGCATGAGCCAAGCGTGAAAACAGTAGAACCATGCCAGAGAACCATAAGAAGTTCATCACAGAGTGCAATAAGACTAAAGCCGCACCGTAGAAAACAGCACTCTCACCAAGGGGGATAAATTGAGGAAAAGCCGCGAGATAAAACATCGACACTTTTGGGTTCAATGCGTTTGTTAAGAAGCCTTCTACGAAGGACTTTGTCAGCATTTTCTTGCTGGTCCGGATAGCCGCTAACGATGTATCGCTTTGTGCACCAACAGGCTCTGAAGAGGGTTCGGGTGTTTGCCAAGCGCTGATTACCGCTTTGATCCCGATCCACCCCAAATACAACGCTCCCAACATTTTTACCACGAAAAATGCGTCGGCGGATTGCATCAAAATAACGGAGATCCCCAGAATAGACAACGAGCCATGGACTGCAAACGCGGCCATAAACCCCGCGATGTTGGCAAACCCAGCTTCCTTGCCGCGCAAGGGAACAGTTTTCGCGATCAGTAAACCATTTGGGCCTGGCGACACGACCAGTAATAGTGCGACGAAAGCAAAACCCAGTACCTGAACCCACTCCATGACATATTTCCCCTAACGTTTAACACGCCAAGCTAAAGGCGCGATCGATCTGTCCTATTTCATGATCTAACAAGACAACACCAACTGACCAGACAAGCCAGTAGGCATGCAGATCGCGGTCTATTTAGCGTCTACCAACAAACGAATCCCGGTAGGCTCGATCGTAATCATCTTATGCTTGTACATATTTCCAATCGTCATTTTGTATGATTTCTTACTGACACCAAATTTATCCGCAATCGCCTCTGGCGGACTTTTATCAGACAGCGCTAAAAAGCCATCATTGTCTTTGAGCTCTCTCAATATACGCTTCGTCAGATCGTCTACTTTCGCAAAGCCTGGCGCTTGAAGGCTCAAATCGACCTTGCCGTCTTCACGCACGCGCTTAATATAACCTTTAACGCCCTGCCCAATTCTAAGCGGTTTCACGACGTCGCTATAAAACAACAAGCCCCATGCCTGATGGTCAATCACACACGCATAGCCCAAGTCGGTTTTTTCTGAGACAGCCAAATCGACAGACTGGCCTGGCTTAAACTCGCAAGGCTCTTTACCAATAAATTTATTAAGCAGCGCGGACCCTAAAATTCGCTTTCCTTCTTCATCGACATGTACGTAAACCAAGTAAGACTTACCCACCTCCATTGCCGGTTGTAATTGCTGGTTAAAAGGTACCAACAAGTCTTTCGGTAAACCCCAGTCAAGAAACGCCCCAACACGATTTACCTGCAATACTTCTAGGCAGGCAACTTCCCCTACCTGAGCTTTAGGCCTTGCGGTCGTTGCAATGTAACGGTCTTCCGAATCCAGATAGATAAATACGCCAATGCTGTCGCCGACTTTACAGCCTTCCGGAACCTGGCGCTTGGGCAATAATATTGTGCCCATCCAAGACGCATCGAGATACACGCCATGGTCAACTAACTTGCTTACGGTTAAACGATTAAAGCGACCAATATAGGCCATAGAAACTCCGGACTAAAATAACAAACGACAAGGGCGCCCTAACATAGACGCGCATACAAGGAATGGGATTATAGAAGTATACGCATCAAATGTAATCGAAAAGAATAACGGCTACGTGGAGACGACCCGCGCGATCTAATTAAAAACATTGATCATAGGGTTGCGTTAAGTATTGGTGCCCACTTGATGCACTTGAGAGCTGCGCAAAATAAAATAAAGCGCCATCCCTACCGCTACGCCAGGCATCAAGCCCAGCAGCAGGCAGATCCAACCATGTTTGACGGACAACACTTTAGCGTCATAGACAACAAGAACAGCAAGCGCCAACCAGCAAAAGATAACATCAGAGGAGTAACCCGCCGCATAAGGGTTCACAAAACCTGCTGCCAATGCACCAAAGACATCAGGATTTTCGATTAAAGCCGGGACCACCACAACACAAAAAATGAGCGTAAAGCCTAAAGCAACCAACGCCATTGCGACCTTAAACAACTTATCCATTATTTCACCCTCGAAAGCACGTTAGCACTGAAAACAACAACCCACTCATTCAAAACGACCGTCAATCAGGCAAAAAATTATAGGTCAGAGCGATATGCAATAACTCTATACTACGCGACCATCAAACGGAAAGAGGATATTTACCTTCAAAAAGAACGACGGCCCCTACCCAATTTTTTTTCATATCAGTGAATGATCATTCCTGTAAATGTCTCACTATATCGTTCAATGCGTCCTCTAATTCCGGATACTGAAAGACAAAACCTGAGTTCGTTAAATGCTTGGGCACAACCTTTTTTCCAGCCAAGAGTAGCTCTTCGCCCATTTGCCCCATTAGCAAACGTACAACAAACGCAGGCATTGGAAATACTGCAGGCCGATTCAAAGCTTTGGCTAAGGTTTTTGAAAAGACGCTGTTTTTCTGCGGGCTAGGCGCCGTAGCATTCACCGCCCCCCTAACTGAGTCTGTATTCATGCAATGCATGATAATGCTCACCATGTCGTCAAGGTGAACCCAAGGCATCCACTGATCGCCGCTTCCTATCCTGCCGCCTAAGCCCAATTTAAATGGCAAAAGCATCTTAGAGAGTGCGCCACCGCCCTCTCCCAACACGATGCCTGTGCGAAGCAAGCAGGTTCTTATCCCCAAGACCTCAGCCTGCATGGCAACAGACTCCCACTGCTGACAAAGCTGACTAGAGAAACTGTCATCTCCTGCTGCATACTCATCAATGTCGTCGTCACTTTTCTGAACCCCGTAATAACCGACGGCGGAGCCACTAATAAACACCGACGGGCGACGCGGCATGTCTTTGAATAGTTCGATCAGGTTTCGCGTTGTGCCAATGCGACTGTGAATGATTGATTCTTTCTGCTCGTCGCTCCAGCGATTGTCCGCAATCGGCTCACCAGCCAAATTAATCACTACGTCAATACTCGCTTGCTCGCCTAAGCCAACTAGTTCATCCAGGTGACTAATCGATCTGACACCCGCTTCGACACGCGATATTTGCCGACTCAAAACACAGACGGAATGACCATCTATTGCCAAACGCTCACACAGCGCCGTTCCGATAAACCCGGTCCCCCCTGTCACTAAAACATTCATAGCCGCCCTCCACGAGCAAATTTTTCTAATTTTCTCATTGGCCCATAACGCTCTCCTTGCGGAACCAATACAGCGGCTATACTCAAACGGTTACTTACGAGTTTGTTTTATGCCGCGCTATAGTTATACGCAGAAATTCATCAGCTTGATCACATTATTAGTATGTGCGCTTCCTGCATTCTGTCGCACGGAGCTAGACTTTTCGCTTCTCGTCATCAACGGCCAACAACGTAGCGCCTACCTAGAACAAGTGCAGGCATTCGAACAAGAATTCCCGTCGATAAAAGTCAATATCAAAGGCGTTCCTTCTGACAAATACAAAGCGAATATTGAAAGTTGGCTGCAAGCTAAACAGCATAGTGATGTCATGTTTTGGTTTAGTGGTGAGCGCCTAAATTGGTTTGTCAGCCAAGGCCTTGTTTCGCCACTTGACCAACTCTGGAAAAACAACGCATTGAGCGAGCGCATTACACCAGCAGCCCAGTCGACGGTATCAATCGGCAGTAAAAAGTACGGTTTACCGATTCACTACTACCACTGGGGCATCTACTACAATCGTGACGTATTCAATCAATACGGTTTGGACGAACCGCGAAACTGGGAAGAGTTCCTTCAAATCAGTAAGACCCTCAAACAAAATGGCGTTACGCCGATTGCACTGGGTTCGAAAGATACATGGCCCGTCGCCAGCTGGTTTGACTACCTCAACCTACGAATTAATGGATTGGAATATCATAAGCAATTGCTAGCGGGGAAAATTAGCTATCACGATGAGGGTGTACAAACTGTCTTCAAACACTTGGGCGACCTTGCAAACAGTCAGTACTTTCTGACAGAGCACTCAACAATCACTTGGAAAGATGCGCTTCCCTATCTCTACCGAGACCTAGCGGGGATGTATTTAATGGGCAACTTTTGGACATCTCAGATTCCTGAGTCCTTGCTTCCGAAAATCTCAATGTTCAGGTTTCCCCAAGTAAACAGCGAACAAGCCTTCTATGAAGAAGCGCCTACTGACATTCTAATTATTCCAAAAAACGTAAAACACCGAAAAGAAGCGGAACTCTTTTTAGCGTTTATGTCTCGCCCAGAAGTGCAATCTCGACTGAATGAAGCCATCGGCATGCTTGCGCCACAGGTAAACTCTCCCCAAAAAACCGACAAATTTTTAACACTGGGGCGCAAGCTACTCGATAGCGCTGAAGGTGCATCCCAGTATTATGATAGGGACAGCCCTCAACCGATTGCCATTCAAGGGATGGAGCATATGCGACGGTTCATCGACAATCCATCCTCACTACCCTCGGTGCTTCATGCGCTGGAAAATCTACGACAACAATCGTTCCAACCGTGACACTTTATCCCTCAAGCATCTCAATCAAGGTAAGCGAAAACACGTGCGCGTCACCCGGCCATCGTGCGGACACGTAGTTGCGGTCTTTCACCACAAAACCCCGTCCTAAGTGCGCCATATCATCTCTAAGCAATGGCGTCGGGCCTTGCTGGAATTGGCTTTCTTGAGACAGTACAGATTTCACTTCATCCTCAACCGTAATTTCTGGGTACGTTAGGTAGTAGTCCTTAAGCCACCAGCGAGTCATCTGGTACGCCGTCATCTCCTGAGACTTGAGCAATGCGGTCGTGTTGTAGTCAAAAATAACAGAGCGCTTAGTGCTCGGATCCACACTGCGAGCTGCCAACACCACACCATGGCAAATCGCCCCGACTGGCTTGTTCTGTCGAAAGAACTCAACCACTAGGCTCTGCAATGCCGTTGACTCCAAATACTCTTTCATAGCCTTATCATGGCCACCGGGCAAAACGATGCCATCATAGTCTTCAGCATTTAGGTCTCCATATGCGATAGGTGACTTAAATGCATCGTTATTTTGCATCTGTGCATAGGCAAGAACCGCATCTTGGCGGGCTTTTAAGATCGGTTTCCACACACCTAAGCGCTCGCCCTTGAGCATCAAGCGGTCGGCCTCGGCCTGCTGGCCCTGCGGTGTTGCAAACACAACATCAATGCCCTTGCTAGAAAGCAGTTTCCACGGGATAGACACTTCTGTGGGGTCAAAGCCATACGTTGGAATGGGCATTAATACACGTTTGCTATCCATGTGCAGTCATTCACTCCTATCAATCATCGAATTACTTAAAGGTCAACCGAGGTCTCTAAGTGCAGGGCTACGTTCGTATTCAATCGCGCAGAGCCCGCTGAGAAGTCACATCATAAGTCCGTCCATCGGACAACGCTACCCGAAGTTAGTTCCAATTTTTCTGGTCCGAAATCAATTGATCGCGTACTTCAAATGAACAGGAAGCCCTTTGCGCATTAAAACAATCGACACTTCAGGCGCACTCTCGAGGTGGTCAAAAAGGTTGTTCTGAGCCTCATGCACCCATTCATTATTTACACGCAATATAACGTCCTTTTCTCGCAAGCCTAGTGTTTGATAGAACTCATTCGCACCGACGTCGTCCAAGCGCAGCACTCGTACGCCTTCGACTTCAAGTTCAGTTGGTGCAAAATGACTGCGTAGCTGATCAGCATGATCAAGCTGTTCTTGTATCCATGCTCTAGACAAGGGTGTTTCACCCACCGCATCGACCACACCTCGATAGGTATATTCTAGTCCTGCCGGCACGTCACCTGGTTCAACAATAGATCTCTCCGTACTCGCACTTGCGTCTTGATCCGCACTCATCACGACGCTTGTTCCGTCAGACGTTACACTGCCGCCCGCCTCTACCTGAGCATTGTCTACCGCGGAAAAGCTATCCGCACTTAGTCGCAAGCGCTCCATTTTTCCTTGATTATTAATCACCACAAAATTCTGACTCACGCGCGCAAGCGTCACATTTACGAGCACTTCGTCTCCGATCCGATAACGGCGACTATCGTCGGCCCTGACATCGAAAATAGTCGCGACTGAATTAGCCTCGGGGTCACCCAACAAAACTCCCTCCAAACGAAGCGGCAATGCCGTATCCTCAAGCGCTTCCGCCGCAACACTTAGCAGGTCGTTTGCTTGTTTGACTGTTGGAGAGGGTAATTTAGCGACTCTCTCCAACTCCATATCAACAAAAAATCTTAGGGTATCCACTGTTTTAGGCCCTCCAAGATATAGCCCATTGATCAAGGTGATAGGAACCTTGTCTAAATCTAAGCGACCCGCTAACTGCAGGTTGCCCTCGACTTTATCTCTGTATAGCTCGCTCGCCATACATTCTGAGAACTCGCTTTCGCTTATCTCTAACTGCTTAGCCAAGCGATCATAGGGTTGCGACGATAATTGATCATACTGTGCAAACAAGCCTTTATGATATGACCAAAAATCGCCTAAATCATGTGCACATCGAGCAGCTTGCGCGGCGACACGCGCCTCTCGATGAAATGCCAACGGTAGATCAAAGAAGGCCAACTTTACCTGTTGTGGATAAAGCGCCAGCAATGACTCGTAAACACTCAACATGCGCGCGCAATGACTCGACTGGTAGTTACAAAACACAGAGACTACGATCGGAGCGGAAGCATCACCAACCTCCGGCTGGTCGTCAATTTCGCCTAAGTTCACACGGGGGGGAATAGGCGGCTGAATCAATATTTCAACAGGCGCTTGTGCCGCATTAGGTAGGGTCTGCATCGACCTCTCGACGAGCCCGGCCAATGTCTGTCGCCGTAATTCATACTTAGACCACTCTAGATCATAAAGCCTTAACGCAATGGTTTGATCTAGCTGAGACTGCGTTAGAGGCCCGCTCGGAAGTTGCGCAAGTACTAGGTCGTTTGAAAGGGTAGAAGGACCTATCAACGACACAGCTGAAACCGCTTGCGAGGACTGTTCTGACTCCCTGTGTGCCTGAATGTTTGCCTCACTATTTACCTGACTTGTAGCGCCATTTCCTGCCTCACCTCGCGTTCCACTATTGTCACTGCAACCACCGAGCAGAATGCAACCAATGGCAATAATTCTTTCGATTTTTTTCATTATTATTCTCTGTCTACTTGTTATTCTTGCTCTTCTTTTTTGTTTCTATTTACAATTCTACTTACCCAGTTAGGAGTCTACATTTTTTCTAAGACACGGTTGTTTGGGTAAAACGAGCAGTGAACTCAAGAAAGATCACTACCCGTCTTAACCTTACCGCCCGTTGCAGACGGAAAGTACCGCATAAAAAATCTAACTACTTATCTGGGTTGGCGCCCCACATTAAGTTAGCAACTTTGTTCTGCCCCAATACGCTCGGGTGGAAGCAGTCGCCGCCGTCAATGTCATCTTTTCCGAATTCAAATGTTCCAGTTGACGCAACATTTTCACCGGCATAGTCAGTCACGACCTCTATTCCGCGCGAGTTCTGACCATTTGAGTTTGTGTTGTATGCCGCAGTTTCTTCGGCAATGATCTCGTTATAACGTTGCTGAGCGATTTCAATAGCCGCTAAACGCTGAGCACTGCTTTCTCCGCTCATGCTGCCGCCACTCGTCGCAACATTACATACGTTGAACGAAGACCAAATATTTTCGCAACGGATACGACTACTTGTAGCCTGTTTGGCAACGCCCGCTGCACGTAAATCTTGAACGCGCGGTACACCTGCGAAATAGACCGTAGAGCCCAGAGGTAACCCTTGAACCAAGGTATTCAAACCAGACTGAACTGAAGAGCGCCATTGTGATTCGCTATACAAGGGGTTGCTACAGTTCGAGCCATCTGTACAGTCTCTGTTACAAATGTCATTGCCGCCTAGCACTACTTCGACATGATCAGGCGTAGTCGTTTGAGCAACAATATTAGCCGCCTGAGTCGCTAAATTGTTGGAACCTCCACGCAATTCAGAGCCCGACGCTGCCGCACTCTTATTTGCGCTAATTGAAGAATCAATCTGCTTATATTTGTCATGAACACTGTTGACCCTGGACGACCATCCATCAAACCAAGAGTGCTCCGGCTGATCTCCACCAATCAGGCAGAACAAATCCCAAAAATAACGATTGTAACGACAATCCGCAGCGAACCCCATGGTGATACTATCACCGGCTGCAGAGGCCTTACTTGGTAGCGCTAGCGCCGAGCTAGAGAACGTCATTGCCAGTGCGAGAATCGGGCCGAGCCCTATCATGTAGAGAGTTTTATTTTTCATTCTATATTCCTCAATTAGTATTGTTATTTACCTTCACGGACAAGCGTAACGGTCGCCATGACCCCCTCGAAAAGGCGCCGTCGATGCTAGCAACTTACAGATCAAGATATAAAGCGGGGAGCAACAAGATGAGCTAAATGGAAAACAAATGTGCCCAATAAGACAGTTTTAGTGCAGAAATGGTGAACACGAACCGGCAATAGAAATGCAATAATAGTCCACTAGAGCTCACATTGGGTCTTTCGCCTTGGTTAAAACGAGTGCACCCAAATTAAGTAGCCCCTAATAAGAACAAACAATAAAAATAAAAAAGAGTGATTGCTATGCTTCGGGAAAAATACTCATTTGCGACATGGGTATATGCTATATATCGCGCGCTCAACAACGCAGGCATCGATGGAGATGATGTGATGAGAGCCGCGCAATTTGACTACGCTTCGTTAACATCAAAAGCGCAACAAATTCCTAAAAAATCCCTAATAAAAATTTGGCAGGAAGCCGAGCGTGCAAGCGGTAACGACGCCTTCAGCCTCAGCATTCTAGAGCATGTCAGCGACCCCTATGTCACAGCATTGATTACCAGTGCCCAATCCTCCAAGTCTATTCAAAAAGCGCTGGATCTGCTGCTCCGCTACTACCGAGTCGTAATTTCCGACGCTCTAATTTCTGCGACAACAAATGACACACTGGATATATCAATTGCACATTGTGATCACACTAAAACGGTTCCATACCAAGAAGTCGACATCGCGTTTGGGATGATTGCAAAACATGGCTCCGTGTTGCCCTTTCAAGAAGTTACCCCATTGTCCGTTGAACTAATTCGGGCGCAACCTACTAATCATAAAGCCTATAAAGATTACTTTGGATGCCCGGTAATTTTTGGGGCGCAGGTTAACATCATCCGGTTTCCAAAGTATGTTTTAGAACAAGAAATACCAAGTGCTAGCCCGATGCTTTCAACCCATGTCCAAGCATACTTATCGGAGCAGCTTATGTGCGACAGCGCTCTCACGTTTGCACGTAATGTTGAGAAAGTGCTAACGGACATGCTGCCAAATGGAACGCCTAAGCTCCGCGATGTTGCCTCTAAACTCAACTTAAGTGAACGCACCCTGCAACGAAAACTGCAACAGCATGACCTTAACTTTTCCTCAATGCTCAGGCAGACCAGACTGATTTTAGCAAGGCAATACCTTAAGCAATCACCATGTTCCATCGATCAAGTCGCGGATCAACTTGGGTTTACCGAAACCGGTAACTTTATACGTTTTTTTAAACAGCAAACCGGAGAAACACCGCTTTCGTTTGCGAAGTAAGTCACGACTCAGTTGAGACGGCGGGATCGGATAATTTATTGGCGCCATACAACCTGTGCAGATGCCCTAGAGCCCTCTACCCTATCCCGCTCAAACATACCGCTACCAAATCGATAGCCATCAAATCGCGCAGTATTACCTTAGCCCGTTGTGGAGATAACATGACGAACGCATTGGTCAAAGAAAGTTCTGCTACTAAAACAACACCGCATTACGTGTCCAGTACGTACTTGGTGATGCTGCAACGCTACCTTGAGCAACTGCAGCCAGACCCAAGCGCAAAAAATAGCAACGCTAATCCGAGTGGTCTGGAAAATATCGTCGATATTTCTGCCATTATTCCTGTGATGAGCGCGATCAGCGACAAGCTAAGGCACGACTGTTTTGGGCTAGCAATTGGTCGAGGCATGCACCCTTCAGATTACGGTATTTTTGGTTACGCTCTGATGAACTGCCTGACCATTACTGCCGCCCTAAAGACAGCTGCTAAATACAAGACATTCTTGAATCATAAATTAAGTGCGGAGTTTCTCGCCGAGCATGATCGCTATCTATACCAACTAAACCCTCAAACACAGAGCAAGGTAACGCAGATACTTATCGAGCTAGATTTTAGTACTGCACTCGAGTTTGGAAGACAGTTAGCCGGCCCTAACCACCGGGATAAGATTCAACTTTGCAGCGTTAAATTCACTCACTCCCCCCTTGGACCTATTCATCTATACGAATCAAGATTCAATTGCCCGATTTCATTTAATGCACCGGTCAACGAGATCGCGATCGCTAAGTCAGCGCTAGACACACCTATTTACGGCGCAAACCAACGGGTCTTGTCTGTGATGGAAGAAAAAATAGAAAAAATGGCCTGCGCGCAAAGCACTGCGAAAGTCCCTTTAAAAGACCAGGTCGCCTCTTATATTCGTAATAATATGCTATGGGAACTGCCCAGCGCGAGCAAAGTAGCTACCGGCTTTAATATGAGCTTGAGCTCATTCAAAAAGCATCTCAGCACAGAACAAACGTGCTACCAGAAAATTTGTGACGACGTGAGGTTAGCCCGAGGGATCGAGCTACTGAAGTCTAAAAAAATCGCCATCAAAGAAATTTCATATGAGTTAGGCTTTGCCAACAGCAGCGCTTTCAATAAGGCGTTTAAGCGATGGACGGGGCAAAGCCCAACCGAGTTCAAAAACGAAGAGCGCAAGTTCTTCGCTTCATCCTCGGTATAGAGTTTTTTATGCGCGGCGCTTTCTAAACGAATACATACCGGCACTAGTTAAGGTTTTAGCAAAAGAAACCCATTCACTTAGGTTTTCTTTTGGCGCTTTACGATTCGCCATTCTTTCGAGCTGATGTTCATACCACGTGATATCAAGCATCGCCATTTTGTCGACAGCACGAACGCCCGTTGACAATGTCCTCAACTCAATTTTTGCGTCTTTGTCAGCAAGCAGTTTATTAGGTAGGTTTGGCTCGACCGCTAAAGGTCGCGCAATACCCACCATGTCCATGACATTCCGTGCCAAAGCATCGTTCATGACGGCTGCTGAACGGAAGCCTCCCGTGACAACCAAAGGCGTATCAATTAGCTTGCGCACTTTTTCAGCATAATCGAGGAAGTATGCTTCACGCTTCAACGTCGATGCTTTTACTTTGTGTCCCACCATTGAGGGGCTTTCATAAGTGCCTCCCGATACTTCGATTAGATCGATTCCAGCCTTCGATAAGGTTTGTACCACCTGCATTGAATCTTCTTCAGTGAAACCACCTTTCATAAAGTCTGCGGAATTCAACTTGATACCAACTGGGAAGTCAGCGCCGACCGTTTCACGAATCGCCTCATAGATACGCAAGACAAAGCGCATACGGTTTTCGAGCGAGCCACCCCACTGATCTTTACGCTGATTGTGGCGCGGCGACAAGAATTGACTCACTAGATAACCATGCGCACCGTGAATCTGAACACCGGTAAACCCGCTTTCTTTAGCCAAACCGGCACTCAATGCAAACTTGGCAATAATGCCCTCAATTTCTTCTTCAGTCAGAGCCCGCGGCGTATTAAAGCCTTTCTCTAACCCTCCTTCCAAAGAAATCGCTGAAGGAGCAACCGGCTCTTTCGTCAAAAAGTTAGGAATCTGCTTTCCAGGGTGATTTAACTGAGCCCAAAACTGAGATTCATTGATCGTCGCCGCCTCTGCCCACGCCTTAAACGCTGACAGATCACTTAGCTCGTCTAGTACAACATTCTTCGGCTCGCCTAATGCTGTCCGGTCAATCATGATGTTACCACTGACAGAAAGCCCAATGCCCCCTTTTGCCCATGTGCCATAGAGGTTAGCTAAGCCGATTGTTGGATTGTGCTCTTTGTTTCCCAACTGCTCACTCATAGCAGACTTAAAAAGTCTATTTTTAACGATCTGGCCATTGCCAAGCACGAAAGGTGTTTTTAGTTCGGTTGATTCACGAGTCATAATTTATCTCTATCTAAGGGCGCATTCGCAGAGTTGCTCCGCGTCTTCGCCGCCATTGAAGGTTTGTTTCGTCAAGCTCTTGCCTATTGGCAATAGGCTCAGCGCAAACTTAAACACCGGTTTGGGCTGTACCATTTACGATGGAGACATTATTAATTGTTTTTTATGGCACACATAGCCCTCCAAATGCGAAAACTTATTGCCATAAAAGCAACAATAAGAAGATCTCTGCTAATTCGTAGCAAAAACCTCAAGCTAAAAGCCAACACCTTGAGTTAGCTTTTTTGCTCATCGCACGCGAGTCCTAGAAAGAAAAGAAATTGAACAGGGCAAACTAGGCGCATTCGTCAAACCGATACTATTGATAGCATCGTTTCCATCCTACCCCTTTAGTTTATTCAGAGTAATTGAGACGCGTGTCGCCTCGTGCAATTTATTCTCATAACAGATCGCTCTATCATGACCGCATCATTAATGGAGTTAGCCCCATAGGCTTATCAACGCATAGAAGGAAACCAGCGTGAAACTTTCCAAACTATTCTTATCCCTGTGCATTTTATGTCAGGTTGCCATTGTTAACGCTGAAGAGTTGAGCGTTGGACAGGTACAAAAATTCATCTCGATTTCAGGGTTGGCTGCCAGTATCGATACGATGCCCGAGCAATTCCAGCAGCAGATCAACCTGCAAGCGCTCACTCAGGACGACAAACTCAGCATTGAAAAAGCACGACAAGCAATTACGTCTGCGCTCGCCGCGACGAATGGCTATCAAATAGCTGAGTCGTATTTGTTATCACGCACTGACGCTAAAAACCTAATCAATACCATCGCATTTTTAGAATCGCCCCTAGGGCAACAAATTGTTGCTGCAGAAGCCGAGGCCAACGCGCCCGAGTTCCCTGTTGCCATTCAGAGCTACTCGCTTGAATTAGCTAACACTCCCCCAACGTCAGAACGCGCGAAGCTCGTCAAAGAGCTAAACAAAACACTGAAGTCCGAGGACACTGTGGTCGATATGCTTAAGACGATGACCCTAGTCACTGCAGATTTTTTTGAAGGTATGGAGCCCGATGCAGCTGGCGAGGTTAGAGCTGCAATGGAAAGTGAGTGGTCTAACGTCGAGCCGATGATACGCGCTCAAATGTCTCAGTACGTCGTTCTAGCCTCCTACTACCTATACAAAGACATAAACGACCAGCAGCTTAGCCAGTACATCAGTTTTCTTAAATCACAAGATGGGCAAGTCTATTCTGAGGCGACCATTGAGATTTTTCAGCGTTACGTCAATCAACTCGTCAACGCGATGCTTAAAAATATTATTGCGGACACAGCAGCCGGCGCTTAGTCATCAACTAAACCAACTACCAACTACCACCGAATCTAGGCAAAACCATTAGGTGGTAGTCAGTTTCATCAGGCAACAACATCGAGTTTGGATCCATAATTGAGCGGGCCTGACACGAGTTGGACCGCTAACGACCTTTCAAATATACCCTCAAACCTAGAATAGACAGCGACAACAATAGCGCGATTGCTATCGCTGCGAAGACTTTATTCGCCGTCGGCGCGCCTAACCATTGCAAGTAATGCACTTTATATAGCGCACCAATCACCCGCGTATCAAAACCCTTTTGCCTGAAGGTCATTGTGGACCAGTCCAAAGTGATTTCGACGCCCGTATTGGTAATCACCATGCCGTTTTGAATCGACTCTATTGCGCCGTAACGTCGAACATCCGACGATATAGCATCGGCAACTAGTTCTTCTAATTCAGACTCGGACGGCAGAGCACGTTCCTGCAATGTACGGGTATCCAGCTGAAGCCATTGACCAGCCTGGTGAACCAAAAGATGATACCCAAGCACCGTACGCAACACTCTTACTTCTTGCCACTGCAACGATGTCTCAAGGCGCATAGAATCTCCTAGTTCATATTGCTTGGGCATCAGCTTCTGATAGGCCCCCTCGTATCCGGGCTTAAATAAAAACACAACCCCCGTCAGGCCCCATAGTAAGAGCGGCACTAAGAGAATAAACCCAATTGTTCTATGCAGTTTTCTACTATCCAAACTATCACTCGCTACGTTTAGAAATTCGTTCAAGAAGAAGGAAGTTATGCGACGTCACCAACAGCCTCCCGACTGATATCAAGCACGTCGTTTACGCCATACCTATATATTTTGGGTGCGCTTGTATTCGCATCAACCAGCGTTCAATCGACGGATATAGGCTCAAATCAAAACCGCCTTCGTACGCAACATGGGTATACCCATAAAGCGAAATATCAGCAGTCGTAAGTCGACTACCAATCAAAAAAGGTGTTATTGATAATTGCTGATCCATCACGCGCAGGGCTTTATGACCACCCTCTTGTTTTGATTCGTAGTCTGCTTTTCGGTCATCGGGTAAGCCTAAGTACCTTGCAATAAAACGCGCCACCGCTATAAACGGCTCATGGCTGTATTGTTCAAAAAACTGCCATTGCTGAATTTTTGCATACTCAAATGGATCCTCCGACAAGAAGTCTGTTCCCGTGGCTAGATAGTTGAGTATCGCATTAGACTCGGCCAAGCAGCGCCCATCATCGAGCTCTAACAACGGAATTTTACCACTCGGGTTTTTCGCCAGAAACAACGGTGATTTTGTTTCGTCTTTGAGAATATCAATATCGATCCAGTCATGCGGTATCTCAAGAAGAGACATCAGGAGTGCGATTTTGTAACAATTACCAGACTGGCTATCACCATAGATCTTCATTCCCAAACCTCGCTAATCTATCTAAGGCTTAGAACGAAAAGCCAACGCTGAATATTCTAACGATTAGAGCGCACGATGATCAAAGTATAAAAACGATTGTGCATCAATAACTAATCAGACGAAAGTTCGGCAGGAGGGGTCATAGACGGCGCGTAGATTTTTAAACCATTTGGCTGTGAAAGCAAATCGGTGGGCGTCATGCCAAGCATACGCCGAAAGGTACGATTGAAATGCGCGGTATCTGAAAAGCCGGCAGCGTGTGCCCCTGCCGAAAGATTCTGTGTGCGAGCGATTTCTCTCGTTGCGACAAACAGCCGGTGCCATAGGCGATAACGTCGAATCGGCGCACCAACTTGCTCACGAAATAATTGCACTAAACGTGGGTACGAAATCCCAATGTCTCTTGCAAAGTTCTCTGTCGGCAAGTTGTCTTGAACATCTCGTTGAATTAGGGATAAGGCCTTTACAATTCGGTCATCGACCTTATGCTCGCTCGGCGCATTATTTGTTAGTAGCTCATCAACGCGCTGATAGGCGGTATCAACTGGCAGGTCCTCATAATAGAGTTCTTTTAAACCCTCTATGCAGCGCGTTTCGTCAATGGCGTTATAGCGCAACTGCCTGCAGGATTGAGTCATGCGGGGTGCTAATGAATTATAGTCGCAGCCGAGAGGATCTAGCATACAAATCGCAACAGGCGACTCCCCAAATTCACCGATTACATCTTGGCTTGGCGGCAACAAAAAGCTTCGCGCCGTTATTCGCTGGAGTTCGCATTCAGCAGTCTTATCTAGGGTTAGGGCTATCTCACCGCCTAGACTAAAGGTCACCGACGACGCGGGTTGTACAAAGCGAATCGCATCAGCAATCGTCCCTATATACAGGGTACGACTTTCCCAAAGATACAATTTAGAAACGGGCGAAATAGTCAAACTGAAGGCTACTCTTTACAAACTGGGCTTGTCATAAAACAAGGCGCGGCGACACTCAGGTAAAAACAAACTACTGAGCGGCTAAATCCATTTTGTCCACGGCGGCAATTCGCTGTAGCTCAGGACCATTAAAGAATTGTGCACGCAGCGACAACAAAGCGTCGTGATCTAGCGCACCAATATGCGTTCCAGCTAGCAAAGAATCAAGTTCAACTCGGTAAGCGTCTACTCTTGCCTCCCAGTTAGCCCGACGTTGATCCAAAGCTTCGAGGCGCTCTGCTGCTGCCGCGCCATAAGTTGCATCCCTCAACGCATAAATTTCTGCGCTATCAACCCCACTCTCTCGCAATAATTTGGCTTGTGTTCTAATAGACTCTAGCTGCTCCGACGGAGCATAACTCTCTGAAATCCACTTTGGCGCTTGGCTGTTAATTTCAGCCATTCGATAGTTTTTCTCCTGCGGAGAAAGACTAGCGTCAGCCATAATCGTCGTACGTGCCATCATGTAGTCGTCATATTGATCGTCCTGCGCAAACATCCCGTCAATCGCTTCAACACTAAAAAAACTTAAGCGTGCGCTTCTCACGGCGAGCTGCATATCTCTAACTGCACCTAGGTCATATTGGCTGCCCAAATGGTTAGCCGCGAAATCGTTCTTAAGGACCCCCAAGTGGTTGCGGTATTGCAGATAACCAGACATCAACGCAAGCGCCTGAGCCAGCGAATCTCCTTCGAGCTGAGTTGAAAGGTCGTATTTTATTCGCAGGATAATACTATCAAGCTCCTCTTCGCCGACCGCACTGAGATAATGCTCAAATAGATTTCTGACTCGCATATCAACGATCAACTTGCCGTTCTGATCTAAGCCTAATCGCGAAGGCGGCGGCACATCTTGCAATGAGTTGGGCTTGCGAGCGACGAACTCTTCGAAACCCTCTAAGCTAATATCTGCTTGAGCCACAAGCGAAGAAATTTCATTGTGCGTGACTGTTTTTACCTGAGGTGCGCCATTATTTTTACTGACAGGGGCGACTGAGTCAGCGCCTTCTTGAGGCTTCACCTTACTCAGATTATAAGCATCTAGAGCCTCGTCCGTTTCTGTTGGATTAAGCAAACTGAAAATAAACAACCCGATCATTGCCGAGCTAGATAACCCAATTACCCACCTGAACTTGAGCATGGTCTTGGTTTCCTAGTTATTATTTTTATCATTCTTAAGTTTATACAGACTAAGGCTCGCTCACCGAACCTTAGTCACTTTATCGCCTTAAAGATTACAAACCAGCGTTCTTCAAACGTCGAGCATGCTCGACATAAAGCTGAACCGGATTGCTAGCCCACAAGCTTTTCAATCCAAACATTCCATTAATTTCATCAGCATGATTTAGCGTGTAGTCATCACGGATAACTTTACCCATGTGCGAAGAACAACGTCCAACCAAACCATCGTTTTTACCGCCTTCTAACAACCAAGTAACGCCAAGCAAAGCATCAGCCGGGTCAAGAATATTTGAGTCCGTTAATGGCGTATATACACCACTCCACGAATAGTACTTCACACCGTTAACCTGATGTGCACCATCGTTCACTGAATAGTCGTATACCCAGTTCGGCCACCACCAGCGTCCCGCATTGTAGTAAGGTGTATTTCGGCAAGCACCTTGACGAATCCCTTGTGGGTGTTGTGCATTAAATGCTTGAGCGCCCGCAGTATTTAGCGACTCCAAAGAACCCATCGCATTCACTTGCTGCGACGAATCACCTGACAAGACCGCCAAGAAAACACCGACCGCATTCCCTATACCCAGTGCAGCGCCTTCTAAAGGAGAATCGAGAATGACATCCGCCACATTGGAACCAAAATGAGGAGAACCTACAGACGTCACCGATGCAACCAAGTCAGGTCTAACAGACGCGACATATCGCGCTGTCGTTCCACCTTGCGAGTGACCAATTAGATTTACTTTTGAAGCGCCAGTCGTTGCGACCAAATCTTCGACATACTCTAATAACTCCTCACCACGCGCTTCGTTGCTATCCCAGCCAGCGATTTGCGGCGTATATACGCTATTTGCGCCAACATTGTTTAACGCACCGCGAACACCATAAAAGTAGTCCGCTAAAATACTATCAAAACCCGATAGACCGTGTACCAGCACAATAGGGTTTTGGGTTCGTCCCGACGTATCAGCAAAAACAGTACCGACACCTCCAACCGTGGTAACAACTAAAGCGATAGACATCGCCCATTTACGAATATTCATATCAACACCTTTGATTTAATTATTTTTGTTCGTCAAAGAGTTCAAAAGATACCGCTAGGAAATAAACCTAATACTTATGAACCTAATGCCAGAACAGCTAACGAAGAGCTGCCTGATGATTCAAAGACTAGGACGCACAAAAAAAAGGGTATTGAACGTTTCGATAATCCGCTCAAGCTTTGCACCAGAATGTGACGTGCCCTGCAAGGACTTATACGACCGATAGCATTAAGTCGCTTGAACCGGCTTTTTGGCTGAAGAAAAAGGCATGGAATTCCCGAAAACAATGAACGCAGCAGCACCAGCATCGATATTTCAGACCGAAATGCTCGCTTAATGAGCGCGCTTTTAGCTAAGGATAACGCTATTCAGCCGTTTTGGCGTATCATGCGCAAACAGGTGATGACACCAGCAAAATAGCGAATAGGTAATATGAATCGTAAGAAAAAGATCAACTCTATCCTGAGAAAAAAAGCGAAGAAAGCAAATGCTAAATTGGCTCCCAAGGGAAAATCCTCTTATGTATCAAAAGCGGATCGCGCAGCGCTAGAGCTCTCTGAGCAGGAATTATCGCAAGAACAAGACGCAACAACCGAAAGCACGGACAACACGCCTCCACAAACTACCGAATGAACTCACCCTAACTTCGATAGATGGTGCGAATTAGATGAAAACCAAATTGCGTTTTGACTGGTCCGTGCACCTTTAACACCTCCTTTTTAAACACCACATCATCAAACGCTTTTACCATCTCGCCTCGACGAAACTCTCCTAGATCCCCACCCTTCTTTCCTGACGGACAAGTCGAGTGTTTTTTTGCCAGTTTCGCAAAGTCAGCACCTTTATCGAGTTGCTGTTTGATTTTTTCTGCTTCTTCTTTGGTTTTAACGAGAATGTGGCAGGCACAAGCGGTATTCGCCATAAGGTAATCTCTTTTTGAGTTAGTAAAACAGGTTTAGCGCTTAAACCCTGGAGGTATCCTGCCCTGCATTCTGTCCTATCCTGGAGCCACAACCAAGAAGATTTAGCCAGCACAGCAAACTAAGCTTATCCATCACAAATCTCAGTACTCGAATCATTTTCATAGGCAACACTAATTAGTGTTGGATTCTTTCAGGTAAACCCTTAACCTATAATTGAATAGGGACAAAGCATTCAGTTTTAGCTGCGCCTAACGATGCCAACCTTCACTACGAAGAGAAGCAGCCATTACCTTTTAGCGCGAGAACCATTATGACAACACGTTTCCTCACTAAACTATTCACTTGTCTATTATTGGCATCTGCTTTTACCGTACAAGCGGAAACAGTGAGGTTAACTAATGGTGAATGGGCGCCTTATGTGTCTGAGAACCTGCAACACTACGGAGTGTTCTCACACATCGTCACGGAAGCGTTTGCCCTCGAAGGCATCACAGTTGAATATGGATTTTATCCATGGAAACGCGGTTATAAAGCAGCCGCAGATGGCGATTACGATGGTTCCCTAACCTGGGCACCAACACCTGAGCGCGAGAAAGACTTCTATTTCAGTGAACCTGTCACCTACAACAAAAAGGTTTTCTTCCACCTCAAAAGCCGCCCCTTTACATGGGACAGTTTTGCCGACCTAAAAGGGCTAAACATTGGGACTACTGCCCAATATACCTACGGTGATGAGTTCGATAATGCAGCAAAAAATAAATTAATTTCGGTCTTCCCGGTCAATAATGACAAGCAGAATGTGAAGAAGCTGCTCGCCGAAAGGATTGATATTTTCCCGATGGAAATCGAAGTAGGCTATGGCCTTATCCATTCGGAATTGGCTCCGGCGCAAGCGGCACTGATCACTAACCACACCAAGCCAGTGACAGAAACGCCTATTTGTATCGTGATTTCCAAAAAAATCCCCGCTGAACGCGCCACCAAACTCCTTGCTGCGTTTAATCGCGGGCTAGCAAAGCTAAAAGAAAGCGGACAGTACGAGCAATTTATTTGGAACTCAAGACAAGGGAAATACCGGAAATAGCGCCGAAGCAGCGCGGCTTAACGACCGACATTTCGAATCGAATAAACCTGTGTTAATGATCGCTTAAAGCATGCGGCTCATGGCGAGTTTTGGTATAGCCATAAACAACAAAACACAGCGACGCTAGCTGCTGTCCCATCAAAATCGGTTTGTCTTGTAAAATCATTAATGCGGCCATGCTGACGTTCATTAGCATAAAGAACAGCCAACCTTGATCGCGGTGCTTTGCCAATAAATAGCTACCCATTAAGAAGCCAATCATCACCCCCATTTCCAGCACCTGAGACAATGAAACAATGCCGCCATGATGATTCAAACTATAAAAAAGTCCAAACCCTAGCGATGCGTAGGTGCATAAAGAAACCAGAGCGTTCAAGGTTTTATGGGTTTGAACCGCCCCCTTGAACGCGTTATACAAGCCCAACAACATTGCCGGCACACCACCCGCCTCTATTGAGGCGGCAATCCAGTTGTTATGGCCAAGCAAAACTGCCACCCAGGCAGGCACACCTAACAAGTAGACAATCCAAGCTGCCATTTGAAGCCATTGTTTAAGTAACGCTTCTCGCCCGACCGATAACGCAAAGAAAACCTTATTGCTCAGGTAAAAAACAGCGCCCCAAATTTGTAGAAATAGATCCATAGATAAAAATCAATTGTCGATATAACTAAACAAGACGCCTTTATACACCACCCAGTTGACGCAAAAAAGCACAGCGAAAATATGCCTATGCCGCAACACATTCGCGTCGCTTGTAACCATTGCGCGTTGAATTCAGACACCTAATAAAACGAGTAAAAAAACCACCCTACTGTTTAAACCGTTTTGCGAGACCAGTTCCTGTTTTAATTCATTCTCACATTGCTACAATGGAATTCTCCGGCACTAGAGTATTTAGGTTCAGCGATCTAGGCTCAGATACAAATGTTCGGACAAAAAACAAAAATAACAAACAGGCAATCCAATGAGATCGATTAGCACGACTCAATTGCTTTGCGCCAAGCCTTACGGTCAATACCACGGAAAAGGTTCTCGGCGCACGCAAACAGAAAAAATAGCACTGTCTCTTCCTCAGTTTAACGACCTGCAAGGAGAGCCCTGAATGCTTGCCTCCTCACACTTAATCGCAGAATCAGTCCGTGCGCCGCGCGTATTAGTGGTTGAAGATCATCCGATCTATCTAGAAGGTCTAAGCATCACCTTAGCGTCTTTACACCCTGATACGGAACTCGTTTGTGTGTCGTCAGCGACCGCTGCACAAGACTACCTAGCGCGCGACCCGCACTTAGATCTCGTCGTACTGGACCTTGGAATCCCTGAAGGCGGTGGTCTGTCAGTACTGCAGTATTTGAACGAGCAGAACTTGTTTATTCCTGCCGTAGTACTTTCTGCATCAGAAGAACACGGAGACATTCAGCGCTCAATGAATGCAGGCGCAAGTGGTTTCATTTGTAAATCTAGCAGCAGCCAAGAAATACTCGCCGCAGTTCGTCTTGTGCTAAGCGGAGAGCGAACCCTGCCGTCGTTTTATCAAGAGCACGATAAGTCAGATAGTAGCGGCAGTTTTCCGCTTGTCACGCCGCGGCAAAAAGAAGTTTTGCAACTCGTTTGTGAAGGATTGCCCAATAAACGAATCTGTCTGCAGCTTGGACTAAGCGAGCATACGGTCAAAACGCACATGAAAGCACTGTTTGCGTTATTGAAGGTACACAATCGTACTGAATGCATGCGCGTTGCCTTGGAATGGCGGCTGGTTGACTAGCCGATGAGTCTTAGTTTTGGGACTAGCACTGTGTCTGAGAATCGGAATAAGGAGTCGGAACAGAAGGCGGATTAATCGCCTTTCAAGTAATGCTGAATCATCAAGCGCAGTTTTGCCGGCATGAGCGGTTTGAAAGCAAGCGCTGTGATCGCTTTTTCTCCCTCTGACAACTGTTCATGTAATGCCAACTCTAAGTCGCCATGAGTATCTGCGCTAATAAGAATAACGGGCAGATCGGGTTGATATTTCTCCCGTAAGTCACCGACCAAGGACAAACCATTCCAAGCGGACTGCTCAAAATGATAATCGCACAACAACAGGTCGGGCTCCTGCTCTTGAATCGCTTGCAAGGCGAATTCAGGTCGTTCGCAGGTCCTAACTTGATACCCCCAGCTTTCCAATAGCGCCGACGAAGACGCGAGCACCGCTCGGTCATCGTCAATCACCATGATACTGGCAGTCCTTTCTTCTTCGGAACGGTTCGATGCTGGCAATGGCCGCTCAAGGGCCGGTGCAGCGGCGGTAGGTAGTGTCAACGAAAAGCGCGTTCCCTCGGTCGGACTAGACTCAAACACCATTGGCATGGCTAACAATTCACAAAGCTGGCTTACGATAGATAAGCCCAAGCCCATCCCTTGCCGACGCTCCGATCCTGATTGTTGAAAGGGTTGAAAAACACGCTCTTGGTCCGCCTCGGCGATACCACAGCCATCGTCACTGACCTCAAGACGTACATGCTTACCCTCAGGAACCCAGCGTATATTCAAGTACGTCGCTGATGCATGTTCAAATACGTTTTCGCAAAGGTTCCTCACAATACGTTCTAACAACAGCGGGTCGCTCTCGACCCAACAAGGCGACGGCCCTTCACTGGTAATCGTTACGTCACACTCTTCAGCACGCAATAGTTGGTCTTGCTGCATCGCGGTCATCATGACGCTTAGCTCTAGCGTTTGCATTCGCGCGGCAACAATCCCTGCATTCAATCGGGAAATATTCAACAGTGAGCTCAGCAATTGGCTAAGCTGACGCGTCGACTGTTTTAATTGCCGCGTTAGCGCGAGCGCTTCTCCTGGCTCGACCTTCTTTTCAAGCGCTTCAATTAGCAAATTCATCGCATGTAAAGGCTGTCGCAAGTCATGACTTGCCGTGGCGACCAAGTGAGTTTTATCCGCAATTTCTTTTTTGTCACGCTCTTTGGACAAAACCAGCAAACGCGTGTTGAGAAACAATAAGCGCCGCGAGCGCTCCTGCATAAAACTGCCAAACGCGCCCATGAAGTTGAGAGAGAGCAGGAACATTGCATTGGAGGCCAGCACATCGTTGGGAGTCTGCAACAAGAACTCCGCGCCAAAGTAGCTAAATGAAACCAACAGCGAGGACAGTGTCGTTTGTAAAAATGGCATTCCCATCAAAAAATAGCCAAACACCAAATGCAACAATAACCCGTCATAAGGCAAGGGGTAATCTTGCCCTCGCGCAACCGCAATAATGGCGATAATCCCCAATCCGGAGCAAATATAAGCAAGAAAGTAGTAAGTCGCGTAGACACGCTTGGACCAACGTTTATGTGCGGCATACATCGCCAGCATGATGACCGGACAGATAAAAAATAGGCGGATCGCGATACTGACCCGATAGGCGGCTTCGGGCAAAAGTAGAAAATCGAGGACAGCAAAGAACAGAAATAAAACTAGCGCAGCAGAACCAATCGTAGGAACACGCTTCAGCAAGCGCTCGTGGCGATACGTTTGAAATGCATCCTCTAACTCAGTGCCGAAACGCGTGCGCGGAAAGCGATGACTGCGCGCAACGCGCAGCTCATCTTCTTCGAGCTGCATAGCAACATCGCTCATGAAGGGCCAAACCTTTTATTATTTTTGGGTTGACCATCATAAAGGCACACTCATGCCAAAACCAGTTTCGTTATTCCACAAAGAAGCGCTTCAGTAACAATAGAGTGCAGAGACAAGACTGCTTAGTCGCATCGTTTTTCTTATGGGGATTTTATTTAATTAGGCGTCGAGCGCCAATGGATGCTAAGAGCTAAGATCACGCACGCGAGCTTGCGTCAAACCCTGCTCATTATGAAAGTACTTATTGCGCAAACGTTCGGTCTCAGACTGAACATCTTTGCTAGACAGCCCAGACTGCTGCAACTGCTCTCGCTCAATCGCGTAGCGCTGATAAACCGTATTAAAGTTTCTCTGCTGTTCGCGATAAGCCAAGGCATCGGCAATGGCTGCCTGCTCTAATCCAAGCCCTACTAACTGATCCTCAAGCTCATTATCGGTCAAAGATGACTGCATCAAGGTATTGACGTCTCTCGTCACTTCAATGTCTTGCTGCAAGGCAATCTCGGACTTTTGGATCATTTCAGGCAGTTGTGCCCTAGCCTGCTCCATCTGAAGCTGTTGCTCCTGAGGGCTTAAATCTGCATCCGACTGAATACGAATAGTGCTTAAGGTATATTCGCCATAGGCTTCTTCTAAACCAAAGAATGCCTCAACGGCTTCGCGAGACATCGTCGCTCGTCGAATTTCTTTTAAGTCATTAAAGCTCTGTTCAAGCATTGCTAACTGATATTCCGGCGTTTGTTGTTCGGCTGGCAGCATCGACCGCTGCCCATAGGCCACTGCTGCTTCTTTGTAATGCAGATAATCAACTAACAAAGACATGGCTTGGTCCGCCGCGCTTGCCGGTAGATGTCCACGCGCCAATTTTTCCAATTCTGCCATCGCCACTTCCGGCTCGACGTCTGCCACGGTATTCATAAAATAATCAAAGAGGTCTCTAACGTCTAAATCAACAATCAAGTTGCCGGCAGCATCAGCTGTAAGACGACCATCTATTTCTGTGTCCTCAATAGAAGGCGCAAAGGCTTTACCGGAAAACGACCTTGGTGTTTGCGCAACGACCGCTTGTTGGGTGGGTGTTTCACTCGCGACTGAGCTCGACTCACCCAAAGCGTTTGTCACCAAAACGTTTCTAGACATACTCTGCTGAGCAGTTTTATTAACACTAATATCAACCACTGAGTTAGACGGCTGAACAGCAGTACCGCCAACCATAAACCAACCCACGGCGCCCACTATGCAAACAGACGAAACGACAAGAAGAGAACGAGATTTAGTCAACACAGAGAGCTCCAAAAAAAGTATTTTTTATTCTTAGTCAGAAGTTTGCTGCATCCTCGCACCGTATTGGAGATCCCGAGGAGACAGCAAACTTTCTTCTTATTACACCATACCTAGCTTATAGGCCTTTGTTCTTTAAGCGGTTTGCTTGGCTACGATAAAGCGATACTGGGTTAGTCCAAACCGAACGAACACCAAACAAATGGTTGATCGCATCGATATGGTTCATCGAGTAACCAGTGCTAATGACTTTACCCATTTTGGTTGCGCATGCCGCCACCAAACCGTCGTTCTTTTCACCACGATTAAATGCCGCAGACGTGATTAACAAAAAAGCATCTGAAACGTCTAAGACGTTGGTCCACACTTCGTCGCCCGTCCATGAGAACATTTTGATATTGTTGCCAGAAATACTGACGTTCTCGCTAGAGCCCTGACAGTAAGTGCGGTTCACACCTTTCCAGCCCAAAGCATT
>CAJWBE010000029.1 GCA_913020045.1 uncultured Oleiphilus sp. | reverse complement strand
GGACGCGAGTCCGCTGTCAGAGCACTAAACGCTTGTGGTTACAAGATCACAAACATCACCGACGTCACGCCGATTCCACACAACGGTTGTCGTCCACCGAAGAAACGTCGCGTTTAGAGGAGACAGTAAATGGCTCGTTATATTGGACCAAAGTGTAAATTGTCCCGCCGAGAGGGGACAGATCTATTTTTGAAGAGCGGTGTTAAGGCACTTGATTCAAAATGTAATCTAGAATCAGCTCCAGGTATGCACGGCGCACGCCGTGGTCGATTATCTGAGTATGGTACTCAGCTTCGTGAGAAGCAAAAAGTTCGTCGTTTGTACGGCGTCTTAGAGAAGCAGTTCCGTGGCTACTATAAAGAAGCTGCTCGTCGTAAAGGCGCAACTGGTGAGAACTTGCTTCAGCTGTTAGAACAACGCCTTGATAATGTTGTATACCGAATGGGATTCGGGTCAACGCGTGCCGAGTCACGTCAGTTGGTGTCACATAAAGCTATTTTGGTAAACGATACGGTTGTTAATATCGCGTCTTACCAAGTTAAAGCAGGTGATATTGTGACTGTTCGTGAGAAAGCGAAGAATCAGTTGCGTGTTAAGAGCGCTATTGAACTCGCTGCGAATCGTGCATCGGTTGATTGGGTTGATGTTGATGCTGGAAAGCTTTCAGGAACATTTAGATCTGTTCCAGAAAGAACTGACTTGCCAGCAGATATTAACGAAAACCTTATTGTAGAGCTTTACTCTAAGTAAGTTTTAGAATCACAACATAACGTATAGAGGCGAATATGCAGCGTTCAGTAAATGAATTCTTGAACCCTCGTAATATTGAAGTTCAAGAGTTGAGTGCGACTCACGCGAAAGTGATATTGGAACCGCTAGAGCGTGGCTTTGGCCACACTCTAGGGAGTGCGCTAAGACGCATCCTACTATCGTCAATGCCTGGGTGCGCGGTTGTTGAAGCTGAAATCGATGGTGTATTGCACGAATACAGCGCTATCGAAGGTGTTCAGGAGGATGTCATTGAAATTCTTCTGAACCTGAAAGGGCTTGCAATCAATATGCATTCTCGTGATGAAGCTACTTTGAATATCTCCAAGAAAGGATCTGGTCCTGTATTGGCGAGTGATATCCAGCTTGATCATGACGTAGAGATCATCAATCCAGACCATGTTATCTGTAATTTGGGTGACAAGGGCGAAATCAATATGGCGCTCAAGATCGCTCGCGGACGTGGTTATGTTCCAGCGGATCAGCGATCGTCAGGTGATGACGAAACGCGTGCAATTGGTAAATTGCAAATCGATGCGTCATATAGCCCCGTTGCACGTGTTGCATACTCTGTTGAGAATGCACGTGTAGAGCAACGTACTGACTTGGATAAGTTGGTAATTGATCTGGAAACAAATGGCACGATTGACCCAGAAGAGTCAATCAGACGAGCAGCAACAATTCTACAGCAGCAGCTGTCGGTGTTTGTTGATTTTGATAATGAGAAAGAGCCTGTACAAGAGGAAGAAGAGGAAGAAGTTGATCCAATTCTGTTACGTCCGGTGGATGACCTTGAACTGACTGTTCGTTCTGCGAACTGTTTGAAGGCTGAGAATATCTATTATATCGGCGACCTGATTCAGCGTACTGAGGTTGAACTACTGAAAACCCCTAATCTGGGTAAGAAGTCGTTGACCGAAATTAAGGATGTTCTTGCATCGCGTGGTCTTTCTTTGGGTATGCGTCTTGAAAACTGGCCTCCGGCTAGTCTAAAAGGCGATGATCGAGTGCTGGCTGTTTAAGCTGCATTTGACCTAGACAGGTAAGGAATTTAAAAATGCGTCATCGTAAAAGCGGTCGTAAATTAAATCGCAATAGCTCGCACAGAAAGGCAATGTTTAAGAACATGGCTGCCTCTCTTGTTGAGCATGAGTTGATCAAAACTACATTGCCAAAAGCAAAAGAACTTCGCCGTGTTGCGGAGCCTCTAATCACTTTGGCAAAGAATGACTCAGTAGCTAATCGTCGTCTTGCATTCTCACGAGTTCGTGATGATGCAGCCGTTGCGAAACTGTTTACTGAACTAGGTCCTAGGTACCAGGATCGCCCAGGCGGATACATTCGTATCCTTAAGTGCGGTTTCCGTACGGGTGATGCGGCGCCAATGGCTTATGTAGAATTGGTTGATAGACCGATTGCAGAAGACTTGGAAGACGACGAAGATTAATTCGTTAGCTTCAGTTAAAAAAACGCCGCATTAGCGGCGTTTTTTTTGCTTCTGAAAGCCTTAAAACCGCTACGACAGTAGTGGTTTTAAGAAGTGCCCAGTGAATGATCCGGCAGCTTGAGCAACGTCTTCGGGCGAGCCTTGTGCAACGATATTCCCGCCGCGTACGCCTCCCTCCGGCCCTAGGTCGACAACCCAGTCAGCGGTCTTGATGACGTCTAAATTGTGCTCGATAACGACGATGGTATTACCATGGTCTCTTAATCTATGGAGTACCGTTAGAAGTTGCTGTATATCGTAGAAGTGAAGGCCGGTCGTTGGTTCATCTAGAATATAAAGGGTTTTGCCGGTATCTCGTTTAGAAAGTTCTTTCGCAAGTTTCACCCGCTGCGCTTCCCCGCCAGATAGAGTGACCGCGCTTTGTCCGAGTCGAATGTAAGACAAACCGACGTCCATCAAGGTCTGTAGTTTCCGTGCGATAAAGGGAACGGCATCAAAGAACTCTCGAGCGTCCTCGATGGTTAATTCCAGTACTTCATGAATGCTCTTCCCTTTATATTTAACATCCAGCGTTTCACGGTTGTAGCGTTTGCCTTTACATATATCGCAGGGCACATAAACGTCAGGAAGAAAGTGCATCTCAACCTTGATGACGCCGTCGCCCTGACAGGACTCACACCGGCCTCCTTTGACATTGAAGCTAAAGCGACCAGGTTTGTAGCCGCGAGCCCGAGCTTCCTGTGTGCCCGAGAAAAGGTCTCGGATTGGGGTGAAAAGTCCTGTATAGGTTGCTGGGTTAGAGCGCGGTGTGCGGCCGATTGGGCTTTGATCGATATCAATAACTTTGTCAAAAAGATCCAGCCCGTCGATGCCTTCATATTCAGACGCAGTCAGTGTGGTGGCTTTGTTTAATGCGGTCGCGGCAAGTGGGTAAAGCGTGCTGTTGATGAGCGTTGACTTTCCGGAGCCAGACACACCGGTGATACAGGTAAATAAGCCAAATGGAATTTCTAATGACACATTGTTGAGGTTGTTTCCCGTTGCGCCATATAGCTTCAATAGCTTGTCAGTATTTGGGCGAAGGCGGCGCTCAGGAAGGGGGATCTTTTTGCGGCCGGACAGGTATTGTCCGGTCAACGATGCCTCGTTTTCCATGATGTCAGACGGAAGACCTTGCGCGATGATCTCGCCTCCATGCACGCCTGCACCCGGACCAATATCCACGACATAATCTGCGAGTCGGATCGCGTCTTCATCATGTTCGACGACAATGACCGTATTGCCTAGGTCGCGAAGATGTGTGAGTGTTTTAAGTAGTCGGTCGTTGTCTCGTTGATGCAATCCGATGGAGGGCTCGTCGAGTATGTACATCACCCCGACAAGTCCGGCGCCAATCTGACTTGCAAGCCTAATTCGCTGCGCTTCCCCGCCGGACAAAGTGTCGGCGCTACGGTCGAGTGAGAGGTAGTCTAGCCCGACGTTGACCAGAAACTCTAAGCGTAACTGAATTTCTTTTAATACCTTATCCGCAATTTCTCCGCGTTTACCTTCGATATTAACTTTGGAAAAATAATCGAGTAGCTCTCCGACCGGAAGGCAGGTTACTTCAGGTAGCGTTCGGTCGTCGACGTAAACGTTGCGAGAGGCTTCTTTGAGCCGAGAGCCCTTGCAAGACGGACAGGCTTGATTAGTTTGATAGCTCGCCAAGTCTTCTCTGACCATTTGTGACTCGGTCTCCAAATACCGCCGCTCCATGTTGGGGATGACCCCTTCAAAAGGGTGTGAGCGTTTAACCGTGTCGCCTCGAGTATTAATGTAGTTAAAGCTTATTTCTGCTTTGCCGCTGCCAAACAACAGTGCTTTTTTAAAGTCGTCCGGGAGTGATTCGTAAGGTTGGTCGATATCGATTTTATAATGGGTCGCGACGCTATTGAGGAGCTGGAAGTAGTAGACGGTTCGACGGTCCCAGCCTTTTATCGCCCCTTCGGCCAGCGTAAGGGAACCGTCCTGAATAACACGTTCCGGATCAAAAAACTGTTTAATACCAAGGCCGTCACAGGTTTGGCAGGCGCCATTCGGATTATTAAACGAAAACATCCTAGGCTCTAGTTCAGCGATGGAATAACCACATTTTGGGCAAGCAAAGCGAGAAGAAAATATAATTTCATCGAGTTGGCTATCTGAATCCATCGGCGCGATTAAAGCAATGCCGTCGGTTAGCTCAAGGCAGGTTTCAAAGGACTCAGCAATACGTTGTTGAATGTCATCACGCACTTTGAAGCGGTCAATTACGACTTCGATGGTATGTTTTTTATTCTTATCTAGTGTTGGTGTGTCATCTAGGTCGACCACAATGCCGTCAATTCTAGCTCTGATGAACCCTTGTTTTTGTAACTCTTGAAGCGTGTGCAGGTGCTCGCCTTTTCGGTCCTGAATCACTGGCGCTAGCATTAGTAAGCGAAGTCCGTCTTCAAGCGCAACAACTTGATCAACCATTTGGCTAACTGTTTGGGCGTCTAGGGGAAGTTCGTGGGTCGGGCAGCGTGGTTCGCCTGCACGTGCATATAACAACCTGAGGTAATCGTAGATTTCGGTAATAGTGCCAACGGTCGAGCGTGGGTTGTGAGAGGTCGACTTTTGTTCAATTGAAATTGCGGGAGACAGGCCTTCAATATGATCGACGTCAGGTTTGTCCATCATTGACAAAAATTGACGAGCATATGTCGATAGTGACTCTACATAACGGCGTTGCCCTTCCGCATAGAGTGTGTCAAAGGCGAGTGAAGATTTCCCCGAACCTGAAAGCCCTGTGATCACAATGAGCTTGTCGCGCGGCAAGTCTAGGTCGATGTTTTTCAGGTTATGGGTGCGGGCCCCCCGAATATGTATAGAATCCATGTTGATTGCCTAAGCTCAAAACCGAACATTATAACGGTTTATCGCGCTGCATGAACCGATTTTACCGTTTTTAAAAGTAAACTATTGGTGAGTGCGGTGCGGCTATAAATCCGCTACGTATTTAAAAAATAGTGTTAGAATGGCCGGCTTAAATTTGAACCAATATATTGCGGATTAATCACAGCTATGACCGGTATTGAAAGGCGTTCCGTCTTTTCGTTAGCCTTCCTTTATGCAACTCGAATGCTTGGCTTGTTTATGGTGTTGCCTGTGTTTGTTATTTATGGTCAAGACTTACATGGCGCAACGAACGTTCTGATTGGTTTCGCGATCGGTGTGTATGGTCTGAGCCAAGCGTTATTTCAAATTCCATTTGGCGCACTGTCTGACCGTTTTGGTCGAAAAAAATTGATTGCTATTGGCCTGCTACTATTTTTTCTTGGAAGCGTGGTCGCGGCTACATCAGAGAGTATCTATGGCGTAATTTTTGGGCGCTTTCTTCAAGGATCTGGTGCTATTGCCGCCGTGTTAATGGCCTTGCTGAGTGACCTGACCAGCGAGCAAAGTCGTACGAAAGCGATGGCATTGGTAGGTATGTCAATTGGGGTTTCATTTTCCATAGCATTAGTGGTTGGGCCCTTAATCGCTGAGTGGTCTGGTCTGGCTGGTATTTTTTGGGTTACTGCGGGGCTTGCGTTGTTTGGTCTGGTTTGGCTGGTGACATTTGTGCCAACGCCTGTGCAAAGCTTTCGGAATCGTGACACGCGAGTGTTTAAAGATCAGTTTCACGAGGTGATAAAAAACAAAGAATTACTACGTTTAGATTTTGGTATTTTTATTTTACATATGGCGCTAACCGCGATGTTTATTGCTGTGCCGTCCTCTTTACTCCAAAACGCTCAGCTGCCAACCGCAGATCATTGGCTGGTCTATTTGACGGTCATGCTCTTTTCTTTTTTTGCGATGGTGCCGTTTATCATCATTGGCGAAAAGAAAAAGAGAATGAAGCACGTTTTCCTGTTCGCCATCGCGCTGCTTAGCATCGCATCGCTAAGTGGGCTGTGGACCGACCATTGGTTCGCTGCATTCTGGCTTAGTTTGTTTTTCTTTTTTATGGCGTTCAATTTACTCGAGGCAAGTTTACCATCGTTGGTGAGCAAGCTATGCCCGGCAGGTAGTAAAGGAACGGCAATGGGGCTGTACTCGACTAGCCAATTTTTCGGTGCATTTATTGGGGGCGTTTCTGGTGGTGCGATATTGAGTCAATATGGTTTGTCTGGGGTTTATGTATTTGTATCGGTTAGTGCGGCACTTTGGTGCCTCGTGGCGAGCGGTATGAGTAATCCAAACTCAGAAACCGGGATGACTCTCAATTTTGGAAAAGCCTATGATGCGCATCAAGCAAAAGAAATCTCTCAACTATTCAGCGCACTAAAAGGTGTTGAAGAAGTCGTCGCAATCCCTGGTGAAAACTTGGCGTATCTAAAAGTTGTTAAATCGGACCTTGATCCTGCAGAACTGGAAAAGCTGCGTCTTCGGTTTGCGTGAATGGGCTTTGTTAAAACAAAGTAAGGCGCGCATGGATTGTCGTATATATCCATGCGACAATCCTCTCATTGCGGTTGAGGTGTTAGCCTTGATCAAACGGTGGATTAATCATTGATAAATATGAGCCAAAGGAATGGCCATTTGAATAAAGGGGCGAGAACATGGCAAGAGGCATAAACAAAGTAATTTTGATTGGGAATTTGGGCGCTGATCCAGATACGCGATTTTCTGCACAAGGTTCGGCGATTACGAACTTGAATCTAGCAACAGATGAAAGCTATAAAGACAAGCAGACCGGACAAATGGTACCTAAGACGGAATGGCATAGAATCGTGCTATTTAATCGTTTAGCAGAAATAGCGAAAGATTATTTGAAGAAAGGGTCGAAGGTTTATATCGAAGGGCGTTTGCAAACGCGTAAGTGGCAGGATCAGTCTGGTCAAGATCGTTATACAACTGAGATTGTTGGCAATGAGTTACAAATGCTTGATTCGCGTGCGGGAAGTGGTGGTGGATACGACCAATCTGCTGGGATGCAGTCACCGAGTCAGCAAGCGCCAGCTCAGCAGCCAAATTATACCCAACAAGCGCCGGCTCAGCAGCCTGTTCAGCAACCAGCTCAACAGCCTCAATATGCGAAACAGCAGTATGCGCCGCAACAGAATAGTGCCGCGCCGGCGCCTCAAGCAGCGCCGATGGATGATTTCGACGACGATATTCCATTCTAAGGATTACCTTAGACCTTGCGTTGCAAGGTTTCATTATTGCTTTTACATTAAGCCTCTGTTTCAGGGGCTTTTTTTATGCGCTTTGAATAATAAAGTAGTAAAGTCTTTTATCTAGATAGCTTTTGAGCGAGTTGGCTCGGGATTAACCAAAAGGATGACATGATGAATAAAGGGTTTGGTTTAGGAGTGTTGGCTGTTTCGCTTGCGTTGACGAGTGGTATTGCGGTGGCAGAGAAAACACATGGAAACCGATACGTCGGTGCAAGCATTGGGTTTATGGATGTCGAGTCAGGCGGTGCATCGAAAGATGCAAAAATCAATCAATTTGTGGGTCGCGTTGGCGGCTATATGAATGACTATATCGCACTCGAAGGCCGCGCAGGTGTTGGTGTGACGGGTGAAACTATTGATGGTGTAGATGTTGATTTGCGCTACCTTGTCGGTGCTTATGTTCGGGCGGGAATCCCCCTCAAACATGAGCTATTCCCTTACGTGTTGTTAGGTTTTACGCGCGCTGATTTCGAGACAAAGGTCAATGGTGTGAGTAGCAATAGTGCTGAAACCGACGCTTCATTAGGGTTAGGCTTTGACGCTAATTTGGGCGGGCTGTCTTTGTCGCTTGAATATGCCAGTTTCGTTGATAAAGATGGTGCTGATTTGTCCGGAATGTCAGTGGGCATTAAAACCACTTTTTAGTTTGCTCATGAAGCAACAAAACAGCCCCGTTTTGATAAATGAGGGGGGCTGTATTTTTTTTGTTTTAGGCCTTTTACCGCACCTCAATTAGTTTATTTATCTTTTTGCATACATAGACTTACTGACCTATTCTAAAGTTTAGAATTAATATTGAGCGTTATCTGGCGGTAGGAAAAATTGTTCCCTTTTTTAAAGTCTAAACAACATAGTGGCTATATTGGCCTTGAGGTTCGACCGGACGGTCTTGCCTTAGCTATTTTGCGCGCAGAGCAATCACAGCCCTCTCAAACTGTTGAGTATCGTTACGAAGCTTGTAGTGCGGCGGAGCGCGAAAGTGTTTTGCAAAAAATAGTTTCCGAGCTTGGTTTATCTGGCATGGCGTGTCGGGCGGCGATTCCCGTGGACCAGTATAAAACGTACCCCATTGACCGGCCTGAAGTTGAAGACGCCGAGCTTGCAGATGCAGCGCGCTGGCGTGTAAAGGATATGCTTGATTTCGACCTGGCGGACGCGGTTACTGATGTCTATGAATTTCCCAGTGATGCCTTAAGAGGGCGAATGCCCCAGCTTAACGTGGTGGTCTGTCGCCGAGCGATCATCGAGTCTATGGTTCAGTTAGTGTCGAATGCAGGCTTGGATCTGCAAAGTATTGACGTGGCTGACTTATGTTTACGTAATATTGCCGTGCAGCAGAGTACAAGCGAAGACAGTCCTTCGGCGCTGCTTTATCTCCGTCGTGGTGCTGGTAACATGATTTTTGTTAAAAATGGCGAGCTTTATTTGGCGCGCCATTTTGATTTTTCGTTAGAGGCATTGATTGATCCCGCGCAACAAGAAAGCGTTGTTCAGTACTTAGCGCTGGAAATTCAGCGCTCGTTTGATTATTTCGAAAGCCAGCTCGGACAAATCCCCCCTAAAGAACTCACATTGTTTGGCCCTGATGCATCTACTCCGTTAGCAAACATGCTAGGAGGGAGCATTACGGCCAAAGTGTCACCACTGGTGCTACCTAATATGCCGCAAGATGTGAGTAATGAACTAATCAACTCTCTGGTCGCCGTGGGCGCTGTCTATCGACAGGGAGATAGCTAATGCAGCAGATTAATTTATACACGGAAGAGTTTCGGCCGCAACGAGTCATCTTATCGTTAGCGCATGTGATGTACGCCGCGCTTGGCTTTATCGTGATGCTCGCAATCTTGAGTTATTTCCTTGCTCATTGGTCTGGTGCGTTGCAGCAGGAACTGGATGAAAGTGATGCGGAGCGTGAAGCGCTGACTGAGCAAGTCGATGTTATGTCTGCGAAAGCGGCATTGGTTAAACAAGATGAGTCGTTGGTGAGAGGCAATCGTCGCTTGCGCGAGAAAATAAACGCTAGGGAAGAAATGCTCGGAACGCTCGGAACGGTCGCAGTCAGAGAGTCGACTGGATTTTCGCCGTACTTGGTTGGGCTCGCTCGCTACTCGTTAAAACCCTTATGGCTAACGCGAATCTCGGTATCTGACGCAGGCAGCAGTATGACGTTAGAGGGGACCACCCGTGAGGCAAAATTAGTACCCGAATACTTAGGGCTATTAAATACTGAATCAGTATTTGCTGGACGTTCGTTTGAGATGTTTGATTTAAGTGCTGACGAAACTCGTGCTGGCAGTCTGCACTTTCGTTTGAAGTCGAAGGCGCCTGAGGCCTTGTCGGTTTTAGTATCGAAAACTCGGGATACCAAGGTGTTAGAGCGAGATAGTGAGGAGGCTAACAATGCAAGATAAATGGAGCCAACTCAGCGAGCGCTTTCTAGCGTTGACGCTCCGCGAACGAGGGATTGCTCTCGGCGTATGTTTGGCCTTGGTGCTTTTTCTGTGGCTACAGTTCGTGTTTTCTCCGTTCGAGGAAGGCCAGAAAAACAAACGAATTAGCCTCATGCAGAACAATGATGCGATTGTTGAGTTGGCGGCGCAATTGAATGCGTTTGAACAGAAAGTTAAGGACGACCCCAACGCTCCCTTGAGAGAGCAGGAGCGCAAACTAAGCAATGAGCTTGATGAGTTGGGTCTCGAAATAGAGCAGCACTTATCGCACCTGCTAGCACCACAGAAAATGGCGCAAGTTCTAAGGTCAGTACTGTCAGACTATCAAGGCTTGAAGCTGCTGAAGGCTCGAAATCTTCCCGTTAAGGCCTTAACCGTTGCGTCGTCGAGTGATATTGAATCTGGTACATCGGATGAGGAGCGGGCAGATCGCGCGGCGATCTTTTCGCATGGTTTCGAAATGGAGTTCGAAGGAACTTACTTTCAGTCACTACAGTTTCTTCAGCGCTTAGAAAAGATGGAAGGCTTTTATTGGCAGATGTTTGACTATGAGGTAGACGGCTATCCGCAAGCGATTATAACGATTCAGCTAAATACGCTGAGCTTGGAAGAGGGCTGGATTGGTGTTTAGACAACTATTTTTAATGACACTCATCGGATCAGGTCTAGCGCATGCTGGCTCGACCCATCAGTTGAGTAATGGCGATGTATTGCATGATCCGACCAAGCCATTTGGCCGAGTAACGGTAACTCAAAAGGTTCAGCAAACAACGCGCTATGAAGTGAATTACCTGATCAATTCGGCCTCGCGCACCTTAGCGGTCATTAACGGTAAAACCGTGCAAGAAGGCGATATGGTATCGGGCGCAAAAGTATTGGAGATAGGACAACAACGTGTTGTCTTGCTCGTGAAAGGCAAAAGAAAGACCCTGAGGGTCAAACCCGTCAAAAGTTTTAAGAGCGTTAGCGGACAGTAACGTTAGATTCGATATAGCCTCTAGCGCCCAGCGTAGTATGGGTGCAGAGACAAATCAAAGGTATAGAGTTCCATGTCAATGCAAATCAAGAGTCTAGGCAAAGGTTTATTTTTGGGCAGTGCGGTGGTTTTGATAACCGCCTGTGCCAACCAGAATGCCTTGCTTCAGTCGCCCGCGGCGAATAGCACAGCAGGTATCGACCACATCACATCTGAGCTAGATGCGGCATTGGAAAGGCCTGCACCGCCGGAGCTATCTAATGATGTTCTTGCGGCATTAACGCCAGATTTAGCCAGTGGCGAGCTGACCGCCAACATTGAACCTAGATTTGATATTGCGGTAAATAATGTCAATGCCGCAGACTTTTTTGCTGGCCTTGTCGCAGAT
Source organism: uncultured Oleiphilus sp. (assembly GCA_913020045.1). Lineage (GTDB taxonomy): Bacteria > Pseudomonadota > Gammaproteobacteria > Pseudomonadales > Oleiphilaceae > PZPK01. The sequence goes on along the minus strand of CAJWBE010000029.1, from coordinate 32,045 downwards.
ACGCGGCAGAACATCGTGGTTCATCCAGACGTTCAAGGTAGTATTAGTTTGAACTTGAAGGATGTAACGGTCTCTGAGGTCTTAGAGGTGACGCAGTCGATCTATGGCTTTGAGTTCCTAAAAAAGGGTCGCTTAATTAAGGTGTTTCCGTCGGGTCAGCGGACGCGCATTTTCAACGTGAATTACTTAGATGTCGCTCGTCGAGGCGGTTCAGAAACACGCGTCAGTTCTGGTCAGATCACTATGAATGGTGGTGGGGAGTCTGGCGATAGCGATTCTTCGAGCGATAGCGGCAACAGCTCGTCAGGCCAAACGACGATGGGCACTCAGATTAACACCCAAAGTGAACACCGCTTTTGGCAAGACTTAGAGCGCACGCTGCATCTGATTATCGGCGGCGAAACAAGCGGTTCTGTGGTGCTGACGCCAAGCGCAGGTGTGGTCGTGGTGCGAGCCGATACTGACGCCTTATACTCTGTTGAGCGTTACTTGCGTAGCGCCGAGTTGATTATGCAACGGCAAGTCATCCTCGAAGCCAAGATTCTTGAAGTCACTTTGAATGATAGCTATCAGCAAGGTATTGACTGGAACTTCTCTGAAGCAGGAGAGTTCGGCGCTAATGGTGTCGCTCGCCGTTCTATTGACTTAGGGCAGAGCGCTCGGACCATCGCAACAACGGCAACCAACGGTGTCTTTGCATCGACGGTCCGTTTAGGTAATTTTAATGCGACCATCGATTTGTTGGGGACGCAAGGTAATGTTCAAGTGCTTTCTAGTCCGCGCATTTCCACCGTTAATAACCAGAAAGCGGTTATCAAAGTGGGTAGTGATGAATACTTTGTGACGGACATCGATTTTGAATCAAATAGCGACAGTAATTCAACATCGACAGATATCGATTTGACTGCATTTTTCTCAGGGATCGCTTTAGATGTTACGCCTCAGATTAGCGAAGACGGCAAGATTATACTGCACGTTCACCCAACCATCAGCGAAGTCGAAGACCAGCAGAAAACCATTACAATTTCGGGAGATGATGTCGACTTACCCTTAGCGCTATCAACCATTCGTGAGTCAGACAGCGTGATCACGGCAGAGGACGGACAAATTGTAGTGATCGGCGGTTTGATTCAAACGAAGAATGAAGACGACAATGGCTCGGTGCCTTTCTTCTCTGACATTCCACTAATTGGAGAGTTGTTCAAACAGAAATATGAGCGCTCAAGTAAAACTGAGTTAGTCATCCTATTGCGCGCCACTATTACCGATCAAGATGTCATGAATAACGATATTCGTGGCACTCGAGAGCGTTTTGGGCGACTGAGAGATCAGTTGGGAAGCGCTCCTGAAACTGATTTTTACGAGTAGCTGTACGCATGTATGAGCAGTTTTTTGGATTGAGCGAAGCTCCTTTTACGCTCACGCCAAATACGCACTTCTTCTTGAAGTCAGAGACGCATCGGCAAGGTTTAGAAACGTTGCTGGTGGCACTCAAAAACAAAGAAGGCTTTATCAAACTAACCGGTGAAGTGGGTACGGGAAAAACCCTGCTATGCCGAAAGTTATTGAATGCCTTAGATGACGGCTTCGTCAGTGCTTATGTTCCTAATCCTTGCTGTTCCCCGGAAACGCTTTATTGCTTGATCGCAGATGAACTCGGCGAATCGTCTGCTGACTCAACATCACAAAATCCTCAAAGTTTTACGCAAGATAGGCAAGTCCTAGCGTTGAGACATATCAATACGCAGTTACTTGAATACGCCAAAAAAGGTAAGCAAGTCGTGCTGGTGATTGATGAAGCGCAATCTATGCCTGCCGAAACAATCGAAGCCTTGCGACTGCTGACAAATCTAGAAACTGAATCAGACAAGTTGCTTCAGATTGTGTTGTTCGGTCAGCCGGAACTTGATCAGCTCTTGTCGCAAGAACGGCTGCGTCAGTTAAAACAAAGAATTACCTTTCAGCACCACTTGCAGGCCTTAGGTCGACCAGATATTGAACGTTATATTTCACATCGAATGTTGCTAGCGGGGTATACCGGCCAACGCTTGTTTGATAGCGATGCCGTCACCGTGCTTTGCCAGGCCTCCAAAGGTATACCAAGACTGGTTAATATTTTGTGTCACAAAGCTTTGATGGTGGCTTATGGACAAGGCTCTCAAGTTGTAACCAAGCAGCATATGAAATTAGCGGTTAATGACACCGAGAGCATAAAGGCCAAACGCTGGTGGCAGTCTATTTTGCCTAGTGCCGCGTTAGTTCTATTGGTTCAAAACACTGCAATGCCTGCGTTTTTGCCGATGATGGAGTGGATGCTGTGAGTGTCATCAATGACATGTTACGGGACTTAGACGCACGAAAGGCACCAGAACGCGACGGCATGGCTGGTGAAGGTCATTCCTTGGTGCAGTCTCAGGTAAAGCCGAAGTGGCACTTACCCGCCGCAATAGTCGTTATTATTGCCTTAATTTTAGGGGCGTTTTGGTTGGGAGGGGCTGGTGAAAACCATGAACCTCTTACGCAAGCTTATTTGCCGCCAAGCTCAGAAGGCACAGCCATAGAGCCCAGCGGGCCTGAGATTCAGCAGTCGACGACAGACAGGGTTGCGGAGCCGGACGAGCAGGTACGTATTGACGAGCCGGTAGCACACGTTGTTAGCAAGGCGGAATCGGCAAGGCTCGAAAAGCATATAGCGTCAGAGCGCGCCTTGCCTCAAGAGAACAAGCGCGTGACTCAAAGCGAGCGAGAGAGCGAGCCTGCTGCCGTCGTAGCTAAGGTGCAAAAGAAACAAGAGAAACACACCGAAGTCGACAGCGCAAAGAAGACCAAAAGTCTAGGCGAGCCGCGCGCGAGTGTTGCTAAGCCTGAGGCGACTGGTGCCGCTGAAATGGTTGCAGATAAACCGAGTAAGAAAGTGTTGGAGGAAGGTACCTCTGTCGTGCGCTTGACGCCCACAGCGCAAGACCAGCAAGTTGCCAAGCAGAATCAAAAGCGTTTAGAGAAGGGAGAGGCTTCCTTTGCGATTCAGACGCTTTATGCCTTTATCGCGGACTCAGAACAAGACAACTATAGCCGAACGGTGTTGGCGACGTATTTGATGCAGACGCAACGATTTGCAGAGGCCGGAGATGTCTTAACGCCAGTTGATTTCGATGATTTGCCCGCGCTACGAGTTCTCAAGGCGCGCTGGCTATTACAAACATACGATGTAGCGCGCGCGATACAGTGGTTGGAAACGAATCCACCTGAGGTTTCGAAGGACCGCGATTATGCAGCCTTATTGGCAAACTACTATCAACAAGCGGGTCAGTTTGAAAAATCTGTTGAGACCTACGCAGAACTGCTTGAATTTAATTCAGAAAAAGGTGAATGGTGGTTAGGTCTAGGTGTCGGTTATGACCGCCTTAAACGTTACGATGATGCGGCTTACGCTTATCGCCAAGCGATTGTGTCACCTAAGCTAAAAACGTCCTTGGTAGAGTTTGCCAGAGCACGTCTTGAACAGTTAACACGGTAAACATCGCACCCAGCGAGTATTAGAGAAGATCAGGTATGAATGAACCGAAGAAAAAAATTCGTATTGGTGACTTGCTGATTCAAAACAGCGTGATTACCGAAGACCAGTTGATGACAGCACTAGCTGAGCAGAAAAAGTCTGGCAGAAAGCTGGGTCGTACGTTAATCGATCTTGGCTATGTCGATGAAGATAGCTTGCTGAGCCTATTGTCTCGCCAGCTTGAAATTCCTTTTGTACAGCTCAAGCACTATCAGTTTAATCAAGACCTGATCAAGAAACTTCCGGAAGCCCAGGCGCGGCGATTCCGCGCGATTGTTTTGGACGAACAACAGGGAACGCTGCTAATCGGCATGGCAGACCCCATGGACTTGATGGCACTTGACGAGATTACACAATCGGTCAAGCAGGCAACTCGCCAAGCGGTGGTGCGTGAAGGTGAATTGTTAAGTACGCTTGATATGGTTTATCGCCGTACCGACGAAATCTCGAATTTGGCGGAAGAACTTGATAGTGAGCTATCCGATGACGCGTTCGACTTAGCCGAACTGACCGCTACCGGCGATGACTCTGAAGCTCCCGTTGTTAAATTACTACAATCGATTTTTGAAGATGCTGTGATGGCAAGAGCGTCTGATATTCACATCGAGCCGGATGAGAGTGTGGTTCGTATTCGCCAGCGTATTGATGGCGTGTTGCAAGAACAAGAAATGAAAGAAACGCGTATCAACGCAGCACTTGTTTTGCGCTTGAAGTTGATGTCAGGTTTGAATATTTCTGAAAAGCGTATCCCTCAAGACGGCCGGTTCAACGTGCGTGTAAAAGGCCGCTCTGTGGATGTGCGCTTATCGACCATGCCGACGCAGTATGGCGAGTCGGTTGTTATGCGTTTGCTAGATCAGACCGATGGCATGCTGGGGCTGGAAAACAGCGGAATGCCACCCAAAATAATGGACCGGTTTAAAGTGGCGATAACGCGGCCGCATGGTTTGATTTTGGTAACAGGGCCCACCGGTAGCGGTAAAACGACGACGCTTTATGGCGCGTTGACGCGCTTGAACAAACCTGAAGTGAAGATTATTACGGCGGAAGATCCTGTCGAATATCGCTTGCCACGTATTACGCAAGTCCAAGTAAATCCAAAAGTAGGGTTGACCTTTTCGTCTGTGTTGCGCGCTTGTTTGCGTCAAGATCCAGATGTGGTTTTGGTTGGGGAAATGCGAGACCAAGAAACAGCGGAAATAGGACTTCGTGCCGCAATGACAGGCCATTTGGTCATGTCCACACTGCATACCAATGATGCAATTAGCAGTGCCATGCGCTTGATTGATATGGGCGCGGAGCCTTATTTGGTCGCAAGTTCGCTGCAAGGTGTTTTAGCACAGCGCTTGATACGAAGGGTCTGTGAAAATTGTGCAACAGATTACCATCCGACCGAGCAAGAACGTATTTGGTTATCCAGTTTGCTGGATGAGGGAGAGGCCGTAGCCGAGACGTATACGCAAGGCTCTGGTTGTTATCAGTGCAGCAATACAGGTTACAAAGGTCGTATTGGTATTTACGAGTGGTTGGAGATGGACGCGAATACGCTAGGCGCATTGCGGCGGGCTGATCCGGATGAATTTGAGAAGGCCGCACGAGAAAATCCGTATTATCGGCCGCTCGAACATTGCGCCTTAGATTATGCGAAACAAGGAAAAACGAGTTTAGACGAAGTATTCCGTGTTTCTGCGACGTTACAAGACAAAGAACCAGAACTTGAAGATCATTTTGAATTAGATCTGGACGAAGAGTAAGGGCGCACGTTATGGCGAGTTTTGAGTATCAAGGTAGAGACAATTCGGGAAAGTCGGTGTCGGGCAGGCTAGAGGTTGCCTCTCAGAACGCCGCCGCGTCCGAGCTTTCTCGCCAAGGTATTACGCCAATTAAGATTCTCGAAGTGGCTGGGCAAAAAGCGGCCGGTAAGCCAATCGAAATTAATATTTTTCCCAAGAAAGTGTCCTTGGACGAGCTTATTATTTTCTGTCGTCAAATGAACGCATTAATGCGTGCGGGTATTCCCATCATTCGCGCAATGAAAGGCCTAGCCGACTCGACCAAGTCAGAAGTGCTGTCCGAAACATTGGCCGATGTATCGGCGCGTTTAGAGTCGGGTATCAACCTCGCGTCGTCAATGCAGTCGCACCCTAAAGTATTTTCTGAATTATTTATTAGTATGATTCACGTCGGTGAAAACACCGGTCAATTAGATGAAGCGTTTAAGCGCCTCAGTGAGAATCTAGAAATGGAGCGCGACACGCGCAAACGGGTTAAGCAAGCCACGCGCTATCCAACGATGGTGTTAACCGCTATTTTAATTGCACTGTTTGTCGTGAATTTATTTGTGATTCCAAAGTTCGCCAGCGTGTTTAAGAAGTTTGGTGCGGACCTACCATTGCCTACGCAAATTCTGGTCGCAACCTCTAATTTTTGTTTGGATTATTGGTGGCTAATGGGTTTGGTCGTAATCGCTGCTGTGTTTGGTTTTAAGCGATGGGTGAAAACAGAGAACGGCCATCATGAATGGGACCGCCGTAAGCTCAACTTTCCGATCGTAGGAGTGTTATTTGAACAAATAGCGCTGTCACGCTTTACCAGAAATTTCGCGATGATGCTTAACTCGGGAATGCCGATTACGCATGCCTTGGCGATTGCGGCAGAGGCCTCAGGAAATCGTTTTATTGGTCAGCGAATTCTAGATATGAAGGTATCGATTGAGCGCGGCGATAGCTTGTTGCGCTCGGCGCGCAATACCAATGTATTTACGCCATTGGTATTACAAATGATTGCGGTAGGTGAAGAAACCGGCCAGATTGATGCCCTCTTGGATGAAGTGGCAGACTTTTATGATGAAGAGGCCGATTACTCGCTCAAACGTTTGTCGGAGGCGATCGAGCCAATATTGATTGTCGCGATGGGCGGCATTGTTCTTATTCTCGCGCTGGGTGTATTTCTGCCAATTTGGGATTTGGGGCAAGCGGCAACAGGGCGTTAAGGGTAGGCAATATTATGGTTGTATCAGCCCGAGCCTTCAAAGGCCGCTATATAACAATCAGCGTGACACTGATTATCATTGCTGTGCTGATCAATATGCTCGTTGAACGTGTTAGCCGCGAGATGGACAACCTAGAAAGAACGCATTTCGAACTGCGCTTAGCAGAGCTGCGTTCTGCTTTGCTTCTTAAGCAGCTAGAGATTCGGACCAGAGGTTTTGAGGGCGACCCGCGGCAGCTTGCAGGGACTAACCCCATGCGATGGATTAAAGGGTGGCCGGTGGACTTGCCCGCTTATTATTTTGGTGAGGCGGAGCTAAGCAGTGCGCTGGAAGAAACGGGTCATTGGGTTTATGACCCCAAGCAAAGGGTCATAGCGTATTTGCCGAATACCGAAGAAGGCTTTGACGTTGATTCGACAGGGCAGTTGCAAGAAGGCGGTAGTTTTAAGATTTCTGCCTCGCAGCCGTGGCTAAAGTACCAGGTCAAGGTGCTGATGAACGGAGCGAAACTTGAGTCACTGAGCCTAGAGTTTGTTCAGTAACACGGAGTGTATCCATTAGGCTTCGCCAGATACAAAAATCGAACAAAATCAACATAGCTAACACTCATTTAGTCGCTATAGTTAAAGTAACTTGTTACAAAGTTCGAATGTGCTGTTAATGTTGTATCAGTAGCGCACCATTTTATATTTTAGGTTTTGGAGAGTTTTAGATGAAGCGTCAAGCGGGTTTTACTTTAATTGAATTGGTCATGGTTATCGTGATTCTGGGTATTCTTTCAGCATTTGCTTTGCCGCGATTTGCAGATCTTGGAACGGATGCGCGTGAAGCGGCGATTCAGGCAGCGGCGGGTGCGATTAAATCTGCCTCCGCTATTTCTTATGCAGATGCGTTGGTAAGTAATCAGACTGGAGGAACTGGGTCAGTTACATTGGAAGGTCAGACGATCAACCTAATCAACGGATACCCTGATGTTAACGATACGACAGAAGGCACGCAGGACATTCTGACTGCCGCTCAAATTAGTGGCACAGATTTTACCATTACTGGTTCTTCGACTACTGCAGCAATCGTTCAGGCAATCGGTGCGACCACTGCAGCGAACTGTCAGGTCTCTTATACGGAGTCAACCGGTGCTGGCGTAGCGCCAGTGATAGCTGTTGATATAAGCGATTGTTAGAATCTAGTGTTGTGAAAAAGCGCCTCAGGGCGCTTTTTTTCGTCTAGTGCTGATATATGAATACGCGTGTTGATATGACTCATAAAAACACAAACGCCCAGCAAGGTTTCACGCTTATCGAGCTTGTGATGGTGCTGGTGGTCATTTCCCTTCTAAGCTACAGCGGAATTAGCCTATTTACCTCGCAGTCTGTCTACGCGGGATATGTCGCCAAAGACGTGCTGATTTCTCAATCCTTACTCGCCCAACAAGTGGCTCTTGGGTCAAGCGGCATTGCCAATCCGGTGAGCTTAACCGTGTCTGTGAATAGCGATGACGATTGGGTGTTTGCGATTCAGAAGACTGGTGTCACGAACCCAGACCCAGTTATTGTTGAGTCGAGTGGCAACGGCATGCAAGTGGATAGTGTTAATTTCTCGTCTGGAGACAGCCAAACCTTTACCTGGACCAACACCGCGAGCTTAAGTGACGCCGCTAGTCATACGGTGCGTTTCACGGGGCAGAATAATTTTAGAGTCTGTTTTTCGCCGCAGGGTTATGTTTATGAAAGCTCAGTGGTGTGCCCATGAAGCCTACTCTTGAGCAAGAAAAGTACATCGGTTCTGCCGGAGTACATCGACTCTATCGACCAAAACAAGCAGGCGTTACATTGGTCGAACTGGTGATTTCGATTGTGATTATATCGATCGCAATGGTTGCTGTTTTAAATTCATTTAGTGTTTCGATCTCTCAAAGTGCCGATCCACTTTGGCGCAATAAATCGTTAAAACTAGCTCAGTTCTATTTAGATGAAATTTTGGCTAAGTCTTACGATCACGCCACTCCCCTTGGAGGCGTGCCGCCAGTGGCCAGCCCTAGTTGCGCTAGCCTAGGTCCAGACGGTTCAGAAAGCCGCGTTAATTATAACGATGTTGACGACTACAATGGTCTCGTCGATGCGCCCCCTGTTAGTTTGATTGGAGCGATTGATGCGTCATATGCGCAATACTCGGTTACTGTTACGGTGAGTTGCGACGGCAGTAATGTTTCAGCGAGTGGCAATAGCCAAGCAAAAAAAATATTAGTAGTGATTACCTCGCCCGGGCAAAATCCAGTGTCTTTTGCAGCTTATAAAGGTAACTATTAATGCGCCGCCCATCGAAAGGTTTTACGCTGATAGAAATTATCGTTGTGATTGTCATTATCGGTATTTTGGGTGTGGGTATTACGAATTTTATGGGGCGCTCGGTACAAGGATTTGCGGATACGGCTGAGCGTCAGCAAGTGGCATCGATTGCTTGGATTGTGTCTGAAAAATTAAGTCGGGCTTTTCGCGACGCGTTACCTAATAGCTTCCGTATCAATGATGGTAGTGGTTCTGGTACGTGTATCGAATACATCCCGACAGTAGCGGGTACTGACTACCTGTCTGTCCCCACGCTCACGGCGGCTAGCGCCTTTGAAGTGGTTCCTTTTTCATCCTATAACAATGCAAGCATCAACAGCGCGCGGGACCGTGTTGTGGTTTACCCCAATACCTTAACCGGACTTTATGGTCTTGCAGATCCAGGAATGGTGAGTGGCACGATTGATTCGCTCGCGGCGGGCACAACGACCGGTTCGTTGCTACTAACCTTGAATTCAGCACATCAATTTTTGAGCGACTCGCCAACGCGCCGGTTGTTTGTTGTGCGCAATCCCGAAATGTTCTGTTTCGAGGGTAACTTTCTAAATGTTTATCAAGGTCAAGGGTTTCAAGCTTCTATCCCCGATCCGTCAGGGTTAACAGGGGCGGTTGTCGCACACAATGTAAGTAACGGCGCGTTTACTTATACTCCCGGCACACTCAGCCGTGGAGGTGTGATTACCATACAATTTGATGTGAGTGAGTCGGCAGGCCTAACGCAGTCGATTGCTCAGGAGGTACAAGTCAGAAATGTGCCCTAATCAGATTCCTAATAAGAATGCTCAGCGCGGGATCGGTTTGCCTGCGACCATTTTCATTATTACCGTGTTGGCACTCATTGTGGTCGCGATGGCGGAATTGAATCAGAGTTCTAGCCAAGCATTTGCGCAAAGTTTTCAGTCGCAAAAAGCGTTTTATGCAGCTGAAAGCGGGGCGCAAGTGGCGCTTAACCGGATATTTGTTGGCGGGGTGGCATGCAACAACTCGATTGCAGACATCGACTTTTCGTCGGCGGGAGATGGCTTGCAAGACTGTGTGGCAGATTTGGGCTGTAACCAAGTGACGGTTAGCGGGGTCAATTATTTTACGATTTCGAGCACCGCGAGTTGTGGTGGTGGCTTTGGCGAGGCAACACGATCGGTTGAGGTGAGAGCTCATGATGAACCTTAGTTTTAATGGGCTGTCTGCCAGATCTGTGGCCTCTTCTATATTGCTTCTGCTGCTCGCAAGCTTAGCGAGTTATGCCAATGCCGTCACGGTGCAAATCCGAGTCGATAACGACAATCGAGATGCAGAAGAGTTGATTTCAGATGGCGATATGTACCGTGACAGCTCTGACTTAGAACTTGGGTTTGACGACTTTGCGGGAGGGTTACAGATTGTCGGTATGTTGTTCAGGTCAGTGGACGTCCCGCAGGGAGCGGTGATCAACTCCGCGTATATCGAATTTGAAACGGATGAAACGGATTCTGGCACAACGAATCTGATTATTTATGCAGAGGATGAAGATTCCGCTGGAAACATTGGAAACAACGATGGGAATTTGAGTACGAGAACGCCGACCACAGAGACAGAGACTTGGTCACCAGGCGCTTGGAATACCGTTAGTCAAAAGCACCAGACGCCTAATCTATCCGATATTATTCAAGAGTTAGTTGACCGCCCCGGCTGGGTCGCGAATAACAACATGGCGTTGTTGATTGCCCCCGGTACAGGCTGCAATAGCTCTACCTGTCAAAGAACAGCGGAATCCCATGACGGTGAAAGCGCCAATGCGCCTTTGCTGGTGATTGATTACACCGAAAATACGCTTCCGTCTGTGACGAGTGTAGGCGGTGCGTGTGGCTCCGATAACGTTCTGATTGTTGAATATGATTCCGCGGTCGGCGCGGAGGCGTTGGACACCAGTTTATATACACTTAATGTGGGTACAGTGACTGCCGCCGCAGCGCAAAGCGACACGGTGATTGTGCTATCTGTGACAGGTTTAGTCGCGGGCACCTCAACCACACTTAGCATAGATGGCGTCGATCAAACTATTGATTACTCGGGGCTGTTGGGGCGTTACTTTGATCAACGCAGTGGTGCTGGCGGCGCGAAAGTTAACTATACGACAGGCTTGTTTTCTGGCGATGAATTTCTGCGCTTAGACAGCCAAGTCAATTTTAATTGGGGTAGCGGAACTCCCACGATTTTTCCTTCTGTTTCAGGTAATAATGAGCGCTTTAGTATTCGTTGGACGGGATCAGTCGTCCCTACTGTAACGGGTAGCTATGAGTTCCGACTTTATTCTGACGACGGCATGCGCCTTGATTTAGATGGGACTCAAATTGTTGACTTTTGGACCCTGCATGGGCCCAGCTATTCGAGTATTTCCGCTGCGCAAGCGCTGACTAGTGGTCAGGCTTATACCGTTCAAGCTGAGCACTACGAGAACACCGGTCAGGCGGTGGCTCAGATCGAGTGGCGCAGAGACGGCGGTGCTTGGGAGAATATTCCTAACACTAACTTGCATACTTGCCCCACGATTGTCCCCGCGCTGAGTCCTGATATTGAGCTTCGTATGGATGAAAACGTTTGGAGTGGCGCAATTGACGAAGTGCAAGACAGCACCGGTAACGGCAATGACGGCGTTGCGAGTGGTGGCGCAGACACGATTAGTGCCGGGCACCTCTGTCGTGCGGGCGAATTTGATGGCGCGGACGACTTTATTGAAATGGGTGCAGGCACTCTAGATGCACTGCGTGGAACGGCCTCTTTAAGTTTTTGGATAAAAACCTCGCAAACAGGGGATGATACCGGGTGGCGTGCACCGGGTATTGCGGGCGTCGAAGAGGCGGGTGGTAGTGATGATATTTTTTGGGGTTGGCTCGACGGCTCAGGACGCATTGGACTATCGGTAGCCAACGATTTTTCGACGAAGTCGACCATCGCAATCAACGATGATGTTTTTCATCATATCGTGTTGACGCGCGATGCGGTGGCAGGGACCTATGAAATATATATTGATGATGTACTCAACAATAGTGGCACGCTCCCGGGCGGAACCATTGGTAACCTGTTTAGCAGTATCGGACGTATTGAAGATACCGGCGGGTCAGAAGAGTACTTTCAGGGCACGCTTGATGAATTGAAAATATTCTCATCGGTCATATCTAGTGCAGATGTAACAACGCTTTTTAATGAAACTAGGCCTTGCGGTGGGACACTTCCTTTCGCTCATTATGCTTTTGAACAAGCAGCATGGTCTGGCCCCGGTGTGGTCATAGAGGATTACACCGGCAATGGTAATGCCGCTGTTAGTTTGGGCAGTAGCTTAGTTGCCTACAACGCCGATGGTTATGTTTGTCGCGGTGCAGATATTCCAGATAATGGCACGGTTGCTCAGATCGATGCGATCAATACCCAGCAAGACATTAACACGGCGCTGGGCAACGAAGGCTCTATCATGTTCTGGTTTCGCTCTGAAAGCGACTGGGTAGGAAGTGGTGACAGAACGCTAATAGATGCGAGTACAAGAGTTTTTAATAATGCCAATGACAAATATTTTTTCGTTTCTAAGCGCAACAACGGTAGCTTGAGGTTTTCTTTAGAAGACAGCAATGATGGCGATTTTACATTCGACTCCAGTGTGCAGAATATACTGGCAGCCACTTGGACTCATGTCGCTGTTACGTGGGACTTTCCTAATGATGTGGTTGAAATTTTTGTCGATGGAGCATCTGTTGGCAGCCAGACGTTTAGTACCAATGGGGTATTGGGCGATTTGGGAGAAATCTATATCGGGGATAACTCGTCTTCCTACAATATCGCACCCGGCGCATCGGCGTATGGACGTTTTGATGAAATTCGCTTGTACACAGAGGTGCTGAGCGAGGCTGAGATAGGGATTGCGAGTGCGGAAAGTCACCCTTGTATCGCTTCTTGTGATTTGGATCGCTTCGGTGTCACCCAGCAGGCACGGGGCTTAGCGTGCCCGCAAACACGAGCAACGGTTCAGATCGAAGCCTTGTGTGCTGACGGGACCGTGAAGACGGACTATACCGGTAGCGTTGACCTTAGTTCTGATGAGAACAGCCTAAGCCAGTTCTATTTAGCGAGCACCGGCGGTAGTGAGATCACATCCTATACCTTTGATGGCAGCGAAAGCGGTGATCGCACCGTGTATCTGTTCCATCAAAATGAGAACAGTGACGTAAGTGTCACGGCGAGTGATACCGTGGCAAGTGTTAGCTCAGCGGCGTCTTCCGGCACCGATTTCAGAACCAGTGGTTTTGTCGCATCAGCGCCGGCGGACTTTTCTTGTGGCGGTTCTACCAGCGTGACACTGACGGCCATTGGGCAAGATGTTTCAGGTGGCGGCAGTTGCAACGTGCTGACCGGCTTCACTGGTTCTAAAGGCTTAAAAATTTGGTCTGACATTAATATTGATATTGCAGAATCACCAGGGGTGAAAGATACCGGTTTACCGAGAAGTATGACCATTAACGGCAGTACAATTAGTGAAAACCAGCCTGCGGCCAACAATGCATCTGCCACCTTTAACTCAGGCGTCGGCAGCTTAGCGATTGGCTACCTAGATGTGGGTGAAGTGCTTGGTATAAATGTGCTTCATGATGACGCGCCTTACGATGGCTCATTTGCTGAGCTCTCTTCTTTACAGGCTAGTGTGTCGCCCTTTATCGTGTCGCCGGCAAGTACGGCGGTTGCTGCAACGAGTGCTTCGGGTGCTTGTGCAGGCGGGACAGAAGCCTTGCTTGGTGCGTGTTCAGTGTTGGGTGCGGCGGGGAGTGATTTTTCGATTACGGCGCAAGCACTCTGCGCCGATGCCGGCAATAGTTTGGCACCGAGCTATCGTGGAACCGTTGGCCTGAGTCATCAACTTATCGCGCCTTCTAGTGGCACTGTGGGCAGTTTGAGTGTTAGTCAGGCGATTTTTGACGGCACAGAGACGACGCCGGGTGAGCGCGTCATTGCAGATCAGCAAGTGAGCGAGGTGGGTGTTTTTACACTCACTACTGCTAGTTCATCTTATTTTGGCGAGTCTGTATCGGGCAGTGTTTCGGGTAATATTGGGCGTTTTACGCCGAGTTATTTTGATGTGGTCGCGAGCGACGGCGCATTAGCGCCCGCGTGCGGCATCTTCAGCTATATCGGACAACCGACAGGTTATGATGTTGCGTCGGCCCCTAGTGCCAGCATTACCGCGCGTAATGGTAATGGCGGAATCACCGAGAATTACACCGATAGTAACTTTTTAAAATTGGCGGCCTTGGATGTTGCTCGAGTGTTCCCAAGCGCCGACGATGCGACGCTTGGTGTTGATGGCGTGACGCCATTAGCCTTGACTAGCAACGTCAACACAGGAGCCTTATCCGTCTCAGCCGCTGGCGTATTGGACTATCAGTTTGATGGGGCAGATACCTACGAATACACCAAAAATACGAATGCGGTAGTCGCTCCGTTTGTCAGTAGTTTTGCTATTACCAGTAGCGCCATCACCGATGGCGATACGATTGCGGCAGCTTCCTTGCCGACATGGACGCCGCTTGGTGTCTCTCATCGTTATGGCCGATGGCGTACAGAGAATGTATTTGGACCAGAGTCTGATGATTTATTGATGCTTGGGCAGGCCGAGTACCTGGATGCTATGGGTAATTTTGTGCTAAACACTGATGACAGCTGTACCGACATTACGGCGGGTATTTCCGTCACGGACTCTGGCGGTTCGTCGGTGAGCTCTCCTTACAGCTCTATTGGGGTCGGCGACGGGACCAGTGCGTTAGGCTTTGATGGGCCAGTTGTCGGAGGGCTTGCTAATTTGACGTTTGCCGAGCCAGGATTAGCGGCGTCTGGAGACGACCATTCAGGCTCGATTGAGTTTGTAGTTGATCTGACGACGCTGCCTTGGTTGCGTTTTAACTGGGATGGTAGTGTCGATGGCTCTGTTGAGGATGCACCTCAGAGCAGTGCGACATTTGGGCAGTATCGCGGCCATGACAGGGTTATATACTGGCGGGAAGTGCAGCAGTAGCAATGTTTGCTATGAATGGTTTGCCGAAAAGTACGCCGAAATCCATTCATATAGCAATTGTGTTGTTATTGTTGTCAGTGCTATTTCATTAAACTCTTCGGCTGGGTCTTTATCCCGAAACGCAAATTGATAGCGTACAAGTTCGGGTTGATCATCATGCAGAATAAGAATGATTCGTTTATGTGTTTGTAAGCAATCAATCGTCATTGCATCGGCGGGAATACCGCTAGCGCGCATGCCTCGACTGACGCCTACCACGGGGTTAATAGTCGGGAAGTCCTTTTGAATGCGGGCGTGGGTTTCTGTTGCGATATCGGCTAACATTTTTAAGGCGGGCGTGAGCAAAGCGCGTTCCTGATTCTGAGTGAGCGGGACTGTTGAATTGCCCCGCGAAGCCTCTATTCCAACACGTTGACGGCTTGCTGCTCAATAGTTTTATTTGCTTTAATCTAGGCGCTTTTGTCGAAGTACCGCAGCGAGGAGGCACTCCGACTTCGAGCGCTAGTGATGCAATAATATTGGCCAACAAAAAATTTTCACAAACTAAATGGCTCGCACTGCTCTGTCAGTGAAAACCAATAAATTAGCTCTCTTCTTCCTCTTCGCTGCTCATACCAAGTTCTTTGATTTTTCGAGTGAGTGTATTTCGTCCCCAGCCTAGTAATAGCGATGCATCGCGGCGTCTTCCGCCGGTGCGGCTTAATGCGGTTTCGATCATGATGCGCTCAAATTCGGGCACAGCCGTATCTAGAATCGCATCTTTCCCCTGCTGCAACTCCTGCTCCGCCCACCGGCGCAATGCTTCTTGCCAGGAGCTTGCAGTGGGGGCGATGTTGTCTTGATCGAGTAGCTCAGGTGGCAGGTCGGATACGTGTATATCTCGGCCGCTCGCCATCACGGTTAACCAGCGACAAGTGTTCTCGAGTTGCCTTACATTTCCTGGCCAAGGTAGGGCGCTAAGATAGTTTTCGGTATCTTGGCGCAGTTGCTTAGGCTCCGCCGCCAACTCGTCTGCCGCGCTTTTAAGAAAGTGATGCATCAGTTTAGGAATGTCTTCGCGGCGATCACTTAGTTTGGGTAAGTGAATACGAATCACGTTTAATCGGTGAAATAAATCTTCTCGGAAAGTACCAGCCTGTACCAGCTTTTCGAGGTTTTGATGCGTTGCTGCAATGATTCGAACATCGACCTTAACCGGCGCCGTGCCGCCCACTCGATAGAACTCTCCGTCAGCCAAAACGCGTAATAAGCGCGTTTGTGTATCTGCGGGCATGTCACCGATTTCATCTAGGAAAAGCGTCCCACCGTTGGTTTGCTCAAAGCGGCCGGTGCGTTGTCCGCCGGCTCCTGTGAACGAACCTTTTTCATGACCAAATAGCTCCGATTCGATTAAGTCTTTTGGAATCGCGGCCATATTGAGTGCGACAAATGGCTTGCTAGCGCGGGGACTATGCTGGTGCAAGGCTTTGGCGACGAGCTCTTTACCGGTGCCGGACTCGCCATTAATAAGTACCGTAATGTTTGATTGAGAAAGCCTGCCTATCGCTCTAAAAACTTCCTGCATCGCTGGCGCTTCACCAATGATCTCAGTTGTTTCAGCAGAGACTTCCGGCGTAGTCGATCCATTTCGTGCGCGAAGTTCTCGTGAATGTGCAATGGCGCGTTTCGCTAAGCTAACGGCCTCGTTCATATCAAACGGTTTGGGCAAGTATTCAAATGCGCCGCTTTGATAGGAGGTCACGGCACTGTCGAGGTCCGAGTGAGCGGTCATAATGATTACTGGCACGTCAGGTTCTTTCGCGTGAATTTTGCCTAACAACTCAAGTCCGTCCACACCGGGCATACGAATATCACTGATAATCGCATCGGGCACTTCGTTATCGAGCGTTTCTATTACGCCGACGGCGCCATCAAAAGAGCGAATGTTGAGTTGCTCTTTCTCAAGTGCTTTTTCAAGCACCCAGCGAATTGATCGGTCATCGTCGATGATCCATACCAGTGGTGAGTTTGTCATGAGGAAAGCTCCAGTGGTAAATAAACGATAAAATTGGTGCTGCCCGGTAGGCTTTCACATTCAACTAGACCGTTATGTCTGGTGAAAATACTTTGAGTGATAGAGAGACCTAAACCTGTACCTTCGGCGCGGCCACTAATCATGGGGTAAAAAATACTTTGCAATAAGTCTTTGGGGATCCCCGGGCCATTATCGAGTATGTCGATACGCATCGCTAATGGGTGACGCGTATGCCCGATGGTAAACTGCCGTAAGATCCTTGTTTTAAAAGTAATAGATGCGGGTTCGCCTGCGGCTACTTGTTTATCAAGTGCTTGCAGCGCATTTTTAGCGATATTTAAAAAGCCTTGAATCAGCTGGCTTTTGTCCCCTTTAAACTCCGGAATACTGGGGTCGTAGTCTTTTATGATGCGAACTTTTTTGCCTGACTCTGCATTAACTAGCGAGCAGATGCGCTCGAGAATCTCGTGAATATTGATCGCGCACAAAGATAATGCGCGATTGGTGCCCAGCATGCGGTCAACCAGACTGCGCAAGCGGTCTGCTTCTGCGATGATCACGTTTGTGTATTCGTGCAGGCTTTCTTCGTTAAGCTCGGCATCCAGCAGTTGAGCTGCCCCCCTAATTCCGCCTAGCGGGTTTTTGATCTCATGAGCTAGGCCACGAATTAGTGTTTTTGCTGTCTCTTGATTCTCATGGAGCTGCTCTTCTCGACTAATGCGAACTAGGCGGTCTTTCTGTTGCATTTCTACAATCAATACTTGCTTACCATCCAGGGACGCACTCGATACCGTGCAGTCGACTAAAATAGTGCTGGCATTCACTAAGATAAATTCGCTTTCGCGCTGAGTGTAGGTATGACCCGTTTCCATAATCGCACCGAGCTCTTTGAGCAAGGTGGGATCCATTCGTCCAAACAGTTGATCAAAGCGCGAAGACTCCAAGCGTCGATGGCTCACTTTGAGGAGCATTTCAGCGGCAGGATTAAAGTAAACAAGGTTAAGCTGAGCATCAAGAATAAATATCGCTGACGACAGGTTCTCCAATACATACTTATGAGCGGGGTCTTGCAGCATTCGGAATGCATCTCCGGTGTGTTATCACATTCATTAATTCAGGTGAATGACGCGTTATCTGTTTTGAATTAGAGGGTAAAGCAAGAACCAAACCACTCTGTCATTGATGCTGAAATTGATGATGATCTTTGCCCAATTGATGGCTGTATAGGGAGGAGGCTCTATAACAGGGCGCACTCCTGCCGGGCGGGAGTGCTGATTATAAAAGGAGGGAGGGATTCAGGTCTAGTTTTTTGCACCAAAGTAGTGCTGTTGTTTTGTTATGGTGCGCTGATGGCGCGAGCAATCGGGCGATGAATCGTAAAACTACTTTGTGTGCTCTGCACAATCTTCCCTGCGGAGTTAATAATGTTTATTTGCAGGCTATGTGTGCCACGGTCTACTCGCGACAGACTAAGAGCCGTGCTTTTTTGTGTCGCGACGACTGCGCCATCGAGAATAAATTGCATCAGGTGGCTAGGTTTTAGCTTTGGAGATAGCGAGACTGATATGTTCATTGAGCCATCGCCTGAGTAAAAGGCGCTTTTATTTTCTGGCGAGCTAACGGCTAGGGTTTCATAGGTTTGGTCGCCTGTTTTTTCGGACGTTTGGCGCTCGAAAGAACGGTTTGTTTCAATTGCCGGTATTGTTGGTATGGGGGCAACTTCCATGCTTTTTGCACTTTGGCTAGGCTGGTCTGAATAAGCAACTGAGCCGTCAGGCATAGTCTTTTTATACACTGTCGTCGTCGGCTCACTTGCGTAGCAGAGTGCTGCGAAGGTGCTCAGCGCCAAAGTGCGTAATAACATGATGACTGCACGGTGCGGTTGAGTGCAGCTTGAGGTGCGTTTTTCCGTGCTGAATAAGGTGGAAATTGGCATGATGGACTCTCTTATTTAAACGAATATTCAGCATAACATGCTGCCGCGCAATTCATAACTCTGACCGTTTGATTAGCTGCTATAGTTAGAAAATGACTTCTTAACTCTGTGATTAATAATGAGTTTACGAGCAAATTTACCTTCCAATGCCAGACAGGGAAATGATTCTTGAGTCAAACTGATCAACGCGCTGAAATATCATCGACTTCGTTCTTAAGTGCCTATCAGAATGCATTAACTGCTACGAACCAAGATTGCGACAATGACGCCTTGCTTTCAGGTATGCCTGAGGGGGAGCAAGTATCTATTTCTTGGCTAAAGCGCGCTGGCGACCGTCAGGGTTTAGATAGTGCATTGATTAGTCTGGATGATGCCTTGCTTGAGCCGGTATCGCTCGAACTTCTCGTATGCTTGGTGGGTGACCAGTTTGGGCCTTGTGTTGCTCGAGTATCGATTGGGATTCAAAGTGACAGCGAACGACTTTTTGTTGATATTTATGATAATGACGGCATTAGCAAAACGCATGAAATGACGCTAGCTGAATTGAAGTCTAGCGCGCAAGAGCAAGCCCTTTGCCTTAATCGTCCTGTTGTGGTGGTAAAGCGTGAAAAGCAGGGTAAGCACTTTTCTTACTGGCTAATGAAAGAGTTTGTGCGCTTACGGCCATTATATCGTGACGTGTTGTTGGCGACGGTACTGCTGAATCTTTTCGTGATCGTTAGCCCGCTATTTGTCATGAATGTTTATGACCGAGTGGTGCCTAACCAAGCATTTGAAACACTCTGGGCCTTGGCGGTTGGCGTGGCGGTCGTACTGGTTTTTGATCTTGTTATAAAACTATTACGTCATTACTTTGTGGAATCAGCGGGCCGACAGGTTGACGTGGTGTTGTCGACTAAGCTATTCAGTCATGTCATGAATCTTAGGCCGCAGCAATTGCCAGACTCGGTCGGAAGTTTTGCCTCACAGTTTAAAGAATTTGATGCGATTAAGCAGTTTTTCACTGCTGCTTCATTTGCAAGTTTGGTCGATCTGCCTTTTGCCTTAATGTTTTTATTCATTATTTATTACTTGAATAGCGCGATCGCGATGGTGCCGATTGCTGCTGCCGTATTGATCGTTATCTATGGCGTGCTGGTGCATTTTCCACTCAAACAAATTGTGCGAAAAACTCAAGCGGCAGCAGCGATCAAGAATGCGAGCTTGATAGAGTCGTTGTCTGTGGCGGAGACGCTTAAAGTATTTAATGCGGAAGGAAGAGCGCAGGGGCACTGGGAGCAAGCGAGTGTGTTATTGGCTCGCTTAGGGCTTAGTTCGCGCCGTTTGGCCGACTCTATCGGTATGGTGTCTTCATTTCTGATGCAGCTGTCGATGTTGGGCGTGGTAGTCGTTGGGGTATATCAAATTGCAGCCTCTGAGATTAGCTTGGGGGCATTAATTGCTTGTGTGTTGTTAGGGAATAGGGCCTTGGCTCCGATGATTCAGATGGCTCATTTGAGTGCGCAGTTTTTTCAAGCTAGGGAGGCGCTGGTAGCGTTAAATGCGCTTTGCGAGTGTCAGACAGAGCAAGGCGAGCATACGCGTTACCTTCGGCATCAAGGTTTGCGTGGTGCGATTCAGTTTGACTCTGTTGGCTTAAGCTTCGAGCACAAGTCAGATGTTCTTAAGGGTGTTGATCTCAGTATTGCGGAAGGTGAACACGTCGCGTTAATTGGCAAAATAGGCTCTGGCAAAACGTCTTTATTGCGGATGTTAGTGGGTTTGGTTGAACCAACAGTCGGGCACGTGACGGTAGATGGTCGTGGGATATCTCAAATTAACCCAGCCTCGCTTAGGCAGGAATGTGCTTATGTGCCGCAAGATATTCAGCTAGTTGCTGGCACCTTGCGCGACAATATTGCGCTGAAAAATATTTGTGTGACAGATGAAGACTTGTTGGCTTTGTGCAAGAAGGTGGGCCTGGCGGACTTAGTGGGGCAGCATCCGATGGGTTTGGACTTGCCAATTAAAGAACAAGGCAAAGGGTTGTCGGGCGGTCAGCGGCAGGGGCTGGCGATTGCTCGAGCTTTGTTAGGAGAGCCATCAATCTATCTGTTTGATGAGCTGACTAGTGCCATGGATAACCAGACTGAGAATCGTGTTATCGACGAAGTGAAGCAGATAACGAAAGGCAAAACGATGATTCTAAATACGCACCGCGCGTCATTGTTAGCGTTGGTCGACCGAATTGTGATTTTAGATGCGGGTCGTATTGTCGCTGACGGCCCCAAAGATCAGGTGCTTGATGCGCTGAAAAAAGGCCTGATCAAGACGGGAGGGGAGTCATGAAGCCATCACTCCCTACCCTATGGATGGTGCTTGATTCGCCGGGTATTCGCTCTCGCGTATTGTTGTGGATGATCGCCTTGTTTTGTTGTGCTTTTGTCTTATGGGCTTCTATGACGGAGGTTGATGAGTTGGTTCGCGGAGAGGGGCGCGTCATTCCATCGCAGAAGCTGCAAGTGGTGCAAAATCTAGAGGGCGGTATTGTTTCAGAAATTCTCGTCGCTGAAGGTACGTTTGTCGAAGCAGGGCAAGTGTTGTTGCAAATGGATGACACTCAATTTGACTCAAACCTGCAAGGTAATCATTTAAAGGTAATGGCTTTAAAAGCCCGAGCTGCGAGATTAAGTGCGGAGGTAGAGGGTAAAACAGCGTTGCTGGCAGGGCCGCAAGGGAATAACTCTAGCGAGTATGAGCGGCTGTTTGAGGAAGAACAAAAGCTGTTTAAACGGCGGCTAGCTCAGCTCAACAGTGAAAGAAAAACTATTCAGCAGCAGATCAAACAGAAGCGTCAGAGCCTACAGCAAGCGATAGCGCAAACAGGGCAGACAGAGGCCCAGCTTGGGCTGGCTCAAAAAGAGTTGGATATTCTTAAGCCCTTGTTGGATCAGGGTGTCGTGTCTGAGATGGAAGTCTTGCGCGCTGAAAAGGCTCGTTTGAATGCGCAGTCGGATTTAAGTCGGTATCGTTTTCAGGTGCCAGAAATAGAAGCCTCGATTGGTGAGCTGGAAAGTATGTCTGAGAGCCGTGTATTGCGCTATAAAAGTGAGGCTCAGGCTGAACTTAATAGTGTACTGGCTGAGTTGCCGAGGCTATCGCAGTCAAGTGGTGCTATGGAGGATCGTGTTGAGCGAACCTCTATTCGTTCGCCTGTGCGGGGTACGGTTAAACAGCTTTGGGTAAATACAGTCGGCGGTGTCGTGCAACCAGGTATGGATATTTTGAGTATTGTTCCGATTGAGGATAGTTTATTAGTCGAAGCCAAAGTGCGGCCGTCAGATATTGCGCGACTGTATCCAGGGCAGCAGTCCCGCGTAAAGGTGACAGCTTATGATTACTCTATTTATGGTGGGCTGGAGGCTGAGGTTGTTCATATTAGTGCGGATACGATTGTTGGCGACAAAGGCGAGGCATATTATCAGTTGCGAGTACGAACTAAGCGGAACAACTTAGGGTCGGCTGAACACCCTTTGCCAATTATTCCTGGTATGGTTGCGCAAGTAGATGTCGTGACGGGGAAAAAAACGATTTTGGATTATTTGTTAAAGCCCGTTCTAAAAGCGCGGCATGTTGTGTTTACCGAGCGTTAATCCATATTCGCTCTTGTTAGATGCGCCTCCCTACGCATAGAATGTTCGGGTTAATGATTTCCAACGAACAGAGCCATAACCAGTGGCCGCAGGGGTCTATAGATGTCTTTACGAGCACCGCTTTCGACGTGCTTCATTTTGTATTACTCGCTCCTATTTTCGATTACTCCCGTTAGCGCGACGACATTGCCGGAATCCGTCAAATTGGCTTTAAATAGTCATCCGGACATGATGATCGAGCATCTCGAACAAGATATTCAAGGTAGCGTGTTATCTCAGGTTGAGGCAGCTTTTTTGCCCAAAGTTATGCTGTCGTTGGGCGTTGGCCGCGAGGATAGCAATAATACTTCAACGCGCGCGCGTATTGGCGGTTCCGAAGAAATGGAACGTCGGGAGTCTGCTTTAACCATCAAGCAAATGTTGTTTGATGGTTTCGATACGCATTGGCAGCAACAAGGTCAGCAGGCAGAAATTGAGGCCGCGCGGTTCGAATTGATTCATGCGGCAACATCTTTGGCCGTCAATACGATTGATGCACATTTAACGTTGGTTAAAGCGCGGCGTGTGTTTGATTACCACCGGGAAAGCGTTGATGCGCATGACAAAATTTCGGAGAGCATAAAAGCGCGCGTTAAATCGGGCAAAGATGACCGCGCTAAGGTGGCGCAGGTTGATGCTCGCTTGGCGCTGTCGATGGCGAACCTTGAGTTTGCTCGCGCTACTAAGGCTCAGGCAGAGGTCGCTTATAAAAAATGGGTAGGAAAGAAATCGAGTGCGAAGCTTGAATCTAAGGCGAGCGCGGACTTGCCGTCTAGTTGGTCAGTCGTCAGGTCTCGATTGCTAAAAAGCAACCCCTTGCTCGAGGCGAAGCGTCTTCATCAAGAGGCTGCAGAGAAACGACAAAAAGCGACCAACAGTGCTTATCTGCCTTCATTGCATTTTGAGAGCGGAGCGAGTTGGAATGATAATATCGATGGTGTTAGCGGTCGTAATAGTGATGCCTATGCGATGTTTCGATTGCGCTATGACCTTTATCAAGGTGGCGCCAGAACAGCGGTACAAGAACAGTCAGGTCTCAACCGACAAAAAGCTGAACTCGAACTGGATAAAGCACTACTTGGCATTGAGGCTGAAGCTGAGCAGACATGGCTTAATTATCAATCATTAGAGAAAAGAATGGTGTTTTTGGAACGCTATATTGAGTCTGCGTTGCTTACTCGACAGGCTTACCAGAAACAATTCAACATTGGTCAGCGCTCGCTCATTGATTTATTGGATGCAGAGAATGAGTTATTGCAGGCGCGAGAACAATGGCTGGATACGCAAGTCCAATATCGACTATCTTCTTTCAAAATAGCAGGTTTGACAGGTCATTTACTGTCATCGCTTACCATTACGCTTGATTAAGGCTTAGGCCTAACGGGAGGTGTCGCATGCCGTATGTTTGTCGCGATCAAAAGGGTGAAATTCAGAGTGTGCATGCGGAGCCTACGAGCGGCATGTCTGAGTACCTTGGTGCGGATGACCCCGCCATGATTGATTATCTTTCGCGCTCGAAAGATTCAGTCGGTGCTAAACTTGCGCTCAGTGATACCGATGCTGAATTTGCTAGAGTGACGGAGGATTTGATTCATTTATTAGTGGAGAAGAAAATCATTCTATTCACTGAATTGCCCCAAGTAGTCCAACGTAAACTGTTGGTGAGGGAGCAGGTGAGGGAGTGTTTGCGGCCGGCGCAGCCTAGTATTCTGTCTGATGATGAGACCTTATAGCGCGATTGTACGGGTATCGGTTTTACCCGATAGAGCTGATTTCTAGATTGCCGGCATTGATTAAATTAGTGATTATTTCGCTGTTTGAGCTGCCATGTAAGCTAGCATCAAAACCACTCAGTAGGATGTCGTGAGGCTCGTTAGCGCTTTCTTGAGTGATGTGGAGCGTGGTGCCTTCAGGGCCAACGTCAAATTGTAGATACTGCTCTAGATCGACATCGTCACCTTGTTGAATCATTAAATCACTAAGGACTAGTTTATCGCCCTCAGTTCCCGCAGTGAACCCTGTAATGACTTCAACGCTGCTCTCCGCGATTGATGAGGATGCTTGCCAGATATACAGGTCAGGCGATGACAACACATCATTGTCAAAGTCGAGTTGCGCTAGGGCTTGGTCTGTCATCGCTTCGGCAGTGATGTCTACTGGCTCCGCCCCGCCTTTGATCGCAACAATGATGCTCTGTGCCGTTCCGTCTGCAGAGCTAACGGTGAACTGGTCGTAAATGCTTTGTCCTGAAACGAGCGCCTCTACTTCGTCGATCTGAGGGTCAATGCGGTAGCTCCAATTGCCATCTTCGTCGATACTGCCAGTACCGTAGCGCCCGTCCAGTGTTTGTGATGCGATAAAAACGGATTCACCAAAATCAGCGTCGTTAATTGACAGTTTTCCTTGCGCGTCTTGAGAGTCTTCTACGTAAAAGCTGCTTTGATTGCTGCCCGAAAAGATCGGAGTATCGTTAGTGCCGTTGATGGTAATGCGGATAATTTCGTTTGTGCCGTCAAGACTTGTTGCGGCAAAGCTATCGATTAATCGGTCATTTTCACCTAAGCCTTGAACAGCGCTTGACTGGTTATTGAGTGCATATTCCCATGTGCCATCACCATTAATCTGAGCACTGCCAAAACTGGTTTTTATCTCACTGTTTACTGTAAATCGTGCTTCACCGAAATCGATATCATTAATATTTAGTTTGCCTTTGCTACTGAACTGCTGATCTTCGGTTAATGACGCTTTTCGATCGCCATCAATCTGGGCCGAATCGTTACTGCCATTAATGGAAATCGCAAGTTGATAGCTGATGCTGTCGTTGCCAGTGATCGTAATAAACTCTTCGAGTGACTCGCCGGCTGCTAACTGTTGTATTTCGCTGAGCTGATTGTTGAGCTGATACTGCCATGCTCCGCTATCAGAAACCGTTAGAGAGCCATACTGAGTGTCTAAAGTTTGAGGTGCCGCATTTAGACTGAGGTGCCCTGACCGTTCAATGTTAATGTCTTCACTTACACTGATTTTGCCCAGATCAATATTGCTGAGGGCCTGTTCATTCGTTTGGGACTGGATTGTTGGTAAGAGGTCGCCTGAAGCGTCATCGTCTAAGGTAAACGATGTTGCTATTTTTTCGGTTTGCTGAGGGTCAGAGTCACTTTCATTGGCAGCGAGAAGCGATTCTTCGAGTGAGAGTGGTTGAAGTGTCGAGAGCTGACTGATTGAAATGCCTGAGTCGACGATTCCTTCCTCTGCCGTTTCATTTGGTTGTCCCGCAGCAGTGGGTTCCAGCTCATTTGGGTCAAAAGTCTCTGTTTGAATTTGAGCATCGGCTTTGGCTGCAGAAATTTGCTCTGATGCGCTGCCGGGTTCAACGAGTAACGTTTCGCCTGGTTTCACTGTGATCGGATGTGTGCCGGTATGAATAACCACTTGGCTGTTATCTGTTGCTGAAATCGTATCACCCACATTGACAATGTCGTTGAGCGACAGCGCCTTTACTTCGCCATTTGCCAGCCTGACGTCTGCGCTTCCTTGAATTGCGATAACGGCGCCAATTTGTATGGGCACGAGTGCTTCTCCAACTTAAGTGTCTATCCCAAAACTATAACGTTTATTTTTCTAAATGGTAACGGCTTATTGAGAACAAATGTAATTGCTTTTCACTTCAGTTTGCTGCTTTGTAAAAATATATGCCTGAAACGAAAAAAGCCCGGCTATGCCGGGCTTTTTAGCTAATCCTGAGGGATTAACAAGAGTAGTACAGGTCAAACTCAACAGGGTGAGTTGTCATGTTTAGCTTCTCTACTTCTTCACGTTTAAGTTCGATGTAACCTTGGATCATGTCTTCAGTGAAAACACCACCTTTAGTCAAGAACTCATGATCCGCTTCTAGCGCGTCAAGTGCTTGATCGAACGTAGAGGCAACCGTTGGGATTTCAGCGGCTTCTTCTGCTGGAAGGTCATACAAATCTTTGTCAGCAGGGTCGCCAGGGTGGATCTTGTTCTGAATGCCATCGATGCCAGCCATCAACATGGCAGAGAATGCCAAGTATGGGTTAGCCGTTGGATCAGGGAAGCGACACTCTAGGCGACGAGCCTTAGGAGAGTTAACGTATGGGATACGAATCGACGCAGAACGGTTGCGAGCAGAGTAGGCCAGCATAACCGGTGCTTCAAAGCCAGGAACAAGACGCTTGTATGAGTTAGTCGATGCGTTAGTGAATGCGTTAATTGTGCGGGCATGTTTGATGATGCCGCCAATGTAGTACAAGCACTCATCAGAAAGACCTGCATAGCCGTCACCAGCCATAATGTTCTTGCCGTCTTTTGATAGTGATTGGTGAACGTGCATACCAGAACCGTTGTCGCCAACGATCGGCTTAGGCATAAATGTCGCTGTTTTGCCGTAAGCGTGAGCAACGTTATGCACACAGTATTTAAGAATCTGAACTTCATCAGCTTTCTTAACTAGCGTGTTAGCGCCAACACCGATTTCGCACTGTCCAGCGGTTCCAACTTCGTGGTGATGAATCTCAATAACGAGACCCATTGCTTCCATTGCCGCACACATTGCGCCACGGAGGTCATGTAGTGAGTCAACGGGTGGGACGGGGAAGTAACCGCCTTTAACGCCTGGACGATGGCCTGTGTTACCGCCTTCAATTTTAGCGTCGCTGCTCCATGCTGCTTCTTCAGAGTTGATCTCGTACATGGCGCCATTCATATCGGCTTTCCATTTTACGTCGTCAAAAACAAAGAACTCTGGCTCTGGACCAAAAAGTGCTGAGTCAGCAATACCGGTCGACTTCAAGTATTCTTCAGCGCGGCTTGCAACAGAGCGAGGATCACGCTCGTAACCTTGCATAGTCGAAGGCTCAACGATATTACAGCGAATGTTAACGGTGACTTCTTCAGTAAAAGGGTCAAGAATCGCTGTCTCGTCGACAGGCATCATGATCATGTCTGATTCATTGATTCCCTTCCAGCCTGAAATAGACGAGCCATCGAACATTTTGCCTTCTTCGAAAAGCTCATCACAAGCTTCTGAAGCTGGGATGGTGACGTGTTGTTCTTTACCGCGGGTATCTGTGAAGCGAAGGTCGATCCACTTTACTTCATTGTCTTTAACAAGACCCAGAGTTTTCTCTGACATTCTCTTTACTCCGTTATTTTGGATGAATTGCTGAAACAAACAAATGTTTCGTATAAATCATGCAGTTGTCATGGGCCTGATTGTCAGGATATTCCAGGACATGAGCCACGAGGGGCTTCGCATCGATGTATCGGGCCGAACAGACACTTCCTTAAAAGGTAAAAGTGGCGGCACCTAAAAGAAAGTCGAGAGGATAGCAGAACTGCCCTCAAGATTCTCTAGTTATTTGGTGGTGCAATAAAAGCATCTTTCGTGCCATTTGTGTGATTTTTTAAGTCCTTGAATTTATTGAGTCTTATCATTGAAAAGCTTAGTTTTATATAAATTTAGCACCGATATGGTGCGCAATGATATCTTCGCGCACCAATATGTAGCGCTGGTGTTCTTGGGGTTTATTGCTGGGTGAGTGTCATTGAATGCAAATAATTGTGGGAGACAGTTCTATTGCTGCGTCTATTCTGTATAATCCGCGTCCAATTTTATCCAGACTGATAGGTACACTCGAAGTGATTGAGAAGTTAAGAAATATTGCCATTATCGCGCACGTTGACCATGGCAAAACCACGCTGGTCGATAAACTCCTTAGTCAGTCTGGCACTCTAGATCGGAGAGATGAGGGCGCGGAGCGCATCATGGACTCCAACGACCAAGAGAAAGAGCGAGGTATTACTATCCTTGCGAAGAATACGGCTATTACTTGGAACGACTACCGCATCAACATCGTCGACACCCCTGGCCACGCAGACTTCGGCGGCGAAGTAGAGCGGGTTTTGTCGATGGTCGACTCTGTTCTTTTGTTGGTTGATGCTGTGGACGGCCCTATGCCGCAAACGCGTTTTGTGACCTCAAAAGCATTTGAGAAAGGTTTGAAGCCAATTGTTGTCATTAACAAGATTGACCGTCCGGGCGCACGTCCAGATTGGGTGATGGATCAAGTGTTTGATTTGTTCGATAACCTTGGTGCAACAGACGAACAATTAGACTTTCCGGTTATTTATGCCTCGGCTATTAATGGTATCGCTGGGCTTGACCCAGAAGAGATGGCAGAAGATATGACGCCGCTCTACCAAATTATTACCGAGAAAGTTCCTGCACCAGATGTTGATCCGGAAGGCGCATTTCAGATGCAAATTTCGGCACTGGCATACGATAGTTACGTAGGCGTTATTGGTGTGGGGCGAATTACTCGCGGTACGTTGGCGCCAAATCAGCAAGTGATTGTTAAGGACGCAGAAGGCAAAGAGCGCAAAGGTAAGGTTCTAAACGTGAAAGGCTATATGGGCCTTGAGCAGGTAGAGACTAAGCTCGCAACGGCTGGCGATATTGTTTGTATTAACGGTATCGATGGCTTGAGTATTTCTGACACTTTGTGTGATCCAGACAATGTCGAAGCGTTGCCTGCATTGAGTGTTGATGAGCCAACTGTAAGCATGACCTTTATCGTTAACGACTCGCCGTTTGCAGGTCTCGAAGGCAAATATGTTACGACACGAAATATTAAGGACCGGTTGGACCAAGAGCTGATCCATAACGTTGCGCTGCGCGTTTCCGAAGGCGACTCGCCTGATAAGTTTGTTGTATCTGGGCGTGGCGAGCTTCATTTGTCCGTCTTGATCGAAACTATGCGTCGTGAAGGTTTTGAGATGGGGGTGTCCCGTCCTGAGGTTGTGCAGCGTGAAGTGGATGGTGAGATCCAAGAGCCCTATGAGCAGGTCGTGATTGATGTAGAAGAGCAGCATCAGGGCGCGATTATGGAAGAGCTGGGCCTTCGTAAGGGTGAGCTTACTAATATGGAGCCAGACGGAAAAGGTCGTGCGCGTCTAGAGTTTATTATCCCATCGCGCGGTTTGATTGGCTTCCGTGGTGCATTTCTAACCATGACGTCTGGTTCGGGCATCATGACGAGTGTTTTTGATCATTACGGTCCGGTTAAGGTTGGTGATGTTGCTAAGCGCCAGAATGGCGTATTGGTCAGTATGCTGAAAGGCAAGACGGCAGCTTACTCGCTGTTTAATTTGCAGAGTCGTGGTCGACTTTTCCTAGGGCATGCGGTGGACGTCTATGAAGGTCAGGTTATTGGTATTCACTCGCGTAGTAACGATTTGGCAGTTAACCCAGTAAAGGGTAAGCAGCTAACAAACGTTCGAGCTTCGGGTACAGATGAAGCCTTGACCCTCGTGCCGCCAATTACGCATACGCTCGAGCAGGCGCTTGAGTTTATCGAGGACGATGAGTTGGTCGAAGTGACGCCAGAAAGCATTCGTATTCGTAAAAAGCTCCTAACTGAGAACGAACGAAAGCGCGCAAAATAAAGCTAGGGTGTTGATTTTTCATACGCCTATTTTGGGTGCATCGTCCTTCCTAATGAATTAATTTGGTGCGGGCGTACTAGAAAGCGAAAAAGCCTTTTATTTCTATTTGCATGAAATATAAGGCTTTTTTTGTGTCTGGAACTTTTTTTGAAAGGAGTGGGTTATGAAGGCGCTGATACAGCGAGTTAGCACTGCGTCGGTTTCGGTTGATGAGCGATGTGTTGGCAAGATTGGTTTCGGTTTGCTGCTCTTCTTGGGTGTCGAGCGTGATGACAACGATCGCTCATTGAAAAAGCTAGCAGACAAAGTGCTCGCTTACCGTTTGTTTGAGGACGAGCAGGGTAAAATGAATAAGAGTCTGCTGGATGTAAAGGGTGAGTTGCTGGTTGTGTCGCAATTCACCTTGGTGGCAAACACGCAGAAAGGACTCCGGCCAAGTTTTTCAGAGGGGGCAGATCCCGAGCTTGGTGAGAGACTATATAGTGATTTTGTTAGCTATCTTCGTGAAAGTCCGGTGAGTATAAGTACGGGCTGCTATGCGGCGGATATGAAGGTGTCGCTGGTTAATGATGGCCCAGTCACATTTATGCTCGAAGTCTAAATAGGGCGTGACGTTGAATACGAAGGCGGCTCAAAGGTTGTAGACCCGCTCACGGTTTTTTACCTTGAGTTAGGAGGCTTTTCCATTCTCGACAAGTGAGTTTGGGTAGGGGTCTTAAAAAGAGGCCAAGGTAATAATTTGCACTATAAAGTTGCATAATTTTACATAATGGTCTAAAAAAAGTATTAAGCTTAACTTTAAGTAAAACCTTTAACTCACTGTTTATCTTTGTGTTGTGTTTAGATTTTAGCAGTGTGTGATTGGCTTTCAGGACTAATTGTTGAGCAGGGCTGTATGAGTCAGCAACCTAGGCGAAAGTTTTTGGAACTCTAACTTAAGATGACTAAAACTTAATCTCCGTAAACGTGCGTAACTGCACAATGTTGGCTTAAGATACTGATGGAACAATTGGGAAACGTTTTTGATTGCTGAGGGGTTGGCAGAGAAAACACGGAACATTTCAGATGTAACTGCGCCGAAGGGCTGTCATAAATCTGAAATGATCCAAGCGTTAAATAGGCAGCCGAATGCCTATTGGTGAAAAAATTTAGCGTAATCGCTATTAAATTAAGTAAGAAAAAAGTAACGGGTGCTAAAGCCCTTAATCTTCAATTAAGTATAAAGGAAGACGAAATGAAAAAGACTCTGATCGCTTCAGCTGTTGCAGCAGCTACTCTATCTTCAACTGCGTTCGCTATGGACCCAGCATCTGACCTAGCAGAACGTTTAGATTCAATGCCAACGTTCTACGGCAACATCCAGCTAGCATGGGCTGGTGAAACAGTAGATGACGGTACGACTGAAACTTCTACTAACGAGTTTGCTGACAATGGTTCAACCTTAGGTATTAAGCATGATCACATGATTTCAGATGGCCTAACGGGCTTTTTGAAAGCTGAATTTCACTTTGATGCTGACGAAGGCGGATACAAGGGTGTAGACGCAGATGGTGACGGTATTGATGATGGTGTGAAAGGTGGTCTAGGTGAGAAGTTAGACGAAGCTTACATCGGTGTGAAAGGTGACTTCGGTTCGGTTCAAGCAGGTACTGATGACACTGTCTACGAATGGGTAGACATCATGGATATGTACGAGTACACGGGTTTAGAAGGTGATCTAGCGACTCAGGAAGAGGGTGACAATATTCAATACTACTCGCCTGACATGTCTGGTTTGACTGTTGGCGTGACGGTTCCTGTTGATAGTGACTCAGAATTCGGTGGCGCTTTGGCTGGTAAGTACGCGATGGACAACATCGAAGTTGTGTTGGCGTATGGTCTTGGTCGTGAAGAAGCTGGCAATGAGTCTGGCGATGCGTTCGGTTTGGGTGTGACGGTTGGTTTGGACGATCTAACCCTAATGGCTGCGTACGAGTCAAAAGGTGAGTCTTCTACTGGTGGCGTGGACAACGACGACGGCGAAGACTACA
>CAJWBE010000028.1 GCA_913020045.1 uncultured Oleiphilus sp. | reverse complement strand
GCAATTTCAGCATTAATTTGGTTTTCGCCGACTTGAAAACAGGCGCAGACAATTGCCCCGGGTGAGTTCTCGTTGTCACCAGGTTTTCCTGCCAGTAATTCAAAACGCTCCGATGAGCTGACAGGTTTTCCGAGGTGTTTTGATAGCCAGTTGTGGCTAGGTAGGGATTCGCTGGACGCGCTAGCAAGGAACGCCAGCGCTAAATAACCATTGTTAAATCCTAGCGCTCGATAGCCGCCGACACCATCGTCCATGGTGACCCAGTCAGTGATTTGGCCGTAATGATTTTTCAACCAAGACTGCCAGCAGACCGATTCTTCCGGCGTTGCAAAGTAAAATGCTTGGCCGGTATCACAGGTAATCTTACTCCAGTAATCAAAGCTCAGTGAGTCAGTACTTGAAGTGCTCAGAAGCATGCCGTGGCAGCTAGCATCATAACGTTTAACGGCGACAGGGCTTTGCTTGAACTCGGGTTGACCTGAAAGAGCGTCAATCGTGTCGGCGACCAAGGCATCGACGCGACCTGCACTGGTGTACATATCATTCCAGTGCATGGGGACAAAGATTTCGCCTTCGCGTTGATCGGTACTCACTTTTGCGCGACCAATGTAACGGGCAGAGAGGTTGTTGCATTCAATTAGCTTATCGTTACTGATCTTGAGTCTATTTGCGTCGTTTGGGTGAATTTGCACATAGGGCTCGCTGACATGGCTAAGCAAGCGTGACGCTTTGCCTGTGCGTGTCATGGTGTGCCACTGGTCACGGATTCGGCCCGTGTTCATCAGGAGCTGTTCAGGTTTAGCGAGTTTTACTGGCAAGCGCGCAGTAATCGGTATTAATTTGGCGCGGCCATTGTCAGTAAAGAAATGACCGTCTTTGAATAGCCGTATAGTGCCGTCTAAGTTTTCAGGATTGACGGGCCATTGCGTTGGCATCAGTGCATTGTATGCTTCATCGCTAATATCCCGAAACCCGGAAATATCAAAGCCTCGCGTCTTTGATCCGCTGCGCTTGAAACCCGAGAGCGCTGCATGTTCCGCGAAAATCTGGCGAGGGTTTTGATAATTAAAGTCCTTACCCCAGCCCATTTTCTTCGCAAAGCGAGAAATGATTTGCCAATCATTTAGAGCGTCGCCCGGGTGGGGCAAGAAGGGACGTTGAAGCGAAATTGTGCGTTCAGAGTTAGTGACAGTGCCGTGCTTTTCCCCCCATGTTGTGGCGGGCAATAGAACATTGGCCATCTTTGCGGTGTCGGTATCGGCGATGCATTCACTGACAACAACCATGTCGCAACGCGCGAGAGCTTCACGTACTTTATTTGCGTTAGGCATGCTGACAACGGGGTTGGTGCCCATTATCCAGACCGCCTTTATTTCTTTACGATAAATAGCGTCAAACATGTCGACCGCTTTTAAACCTTCGGTTCGCGCCATGTTTGGAGCGCTCCAAAAGGTCTCAACGGTCTCTATGTCCTGACTGTTAAAACCCATATGAGCGGCGAGTTGGTTTGCCAAGCCGCCTACTTCACGCCCCCCCATCGCGTTTGGCTGTCCAGTGATAGAAAACGGCGCTGCGCCTTCTTTGCCAATTTTTCCTGTCGCTAAGTGGCAGTTAATGATCGCATTGCCTTTATCGACACCAGAGGATGACTGGTTGATGCCTTGAGAGAAAAGTGTCACGACCTTTTTGTTCTCGCCAAACCAGCGGTAGGCTTGCTCCACGTCATCAATTGGCAGATCGCATAAATTGGCGACAGTTTCGAGGTCAGGTGTTTGTGCACGCGCTGCGCTAATTGCGTCATCAAAACCGTCGCAGTGGTTCGAGATAAACTCTTTGTCTAAGAGCTTGTTGTCGGCCAAATAACAGAGCAGTCCGTTATAGAAAAAAGCATCGCTACCGGGACGTAGCGGAAGGTGAATATCTGCAATGTCGCAAGTTGCAGTGCGCCGTGGGTCGATCACGACGATTTTCATGTTTCGTTCTTTTTTCGCTTTAACGATGCGCTGAAAAACAATGGGGTGCGCATAGGCGGCGTTAGATCCGACAAAAAACAGTACGTCAGTTTGTTCTAAGTCTTCATAGCAAGCAGGCACGGCGTCGGCGCCAAATGCGCGTTTGTGCGCGACGACGGCAGACGCCATACACAAACGCGAATTCGTATCGATATTCGAGGTGCCAACAAATCCTTTCATCAGCTTATTTGCGACATAGTAGTCCTCAGTGAGTAACTGACCCGATAGATAGAATGCAACGCTGTTTGGCCCATGCTCGGCGGTAATCGATTTAAACTTCGCGGCGACTGTCTCTAATGCTTCATCCCAACTCTTGGTTTCTCCGTTTACCTGCGGTTTTAGCAGGCGCCCTTCGTGAGATAGCGTTTCGTGAAGGGATGAGCCTTTTACGCAGAGTTTGCCGTGATTTGCAGGGTGTGCTGCTTGCCCTGCGACAGAGATTTTTTCGTTCGCGTCGCAGGTCACTTTGACACCACAGCCCACGCCACAATATGGACAGGATGTGTCGATTTGCCTAAGGGCGGTTTCGGGGGTGTCGGTGTCAGTGTTGCTTGTTGCGATAATACTCATGTTGTCACTACTGTCGTCACTACTGCATTTTGCCGGGCCCTCGGAGGAGCATCGGCTGTGTATTGATTTTCGGTGTTGGGCTTAAATAAAAGGGGTGAGCTGCCAATCCCTTTCACTAACTACTGCTCACTACGCACCGCTCACTGATGCTGGCCGTTTGTTCAAATCGCTAAACTATTCCGCGGGCTCACGCGGACTAAGCGGCGAGAAACTCTTCGCCGAAAATTAGGTCTGGCATAAGCTGCTGGATGCTCGACCTTTCAATCATCCGTTCGAAATACCAAGGCCCGGAGCGAACGTCGCCAAACAGTACGATCCCGATTAACTGCTCATTTTGGATAATCAACTTACGATAGACGTTCGACGCTGGGTCGTTAATGATCAGCTCGCGCGCGCCGTCCGGTGCATTCATTACCCCTGCCGAGTAGAGGTTGATGCCAGAAATCTTTAGTTTGCTTGCAATAGGCGTATTTTCGAAACTTGGGTAAGGCTTGTTTGTGCTGCACAGCCGGTCAGCCAGTACTTTTGCATGTCGCCAAAGTGGGTCGACTAAACCGAAGGTTTGACCTTCGAATTCGATACATTCGCCAATAGCACTAATGTGCGCATTATTCGTTTGCATCAGTGCATCGACTTTAATGGCCTTGTCACCTGCCAGTCCTGCTTCCCAGCCAAGTTCAGCGTTGGGTGTAATCCCTGTTGCGATAATGGCCATGTCAGTCTTAATGGTTTTCCCACTTTTCAACACGGCGTCCTCGAGCCGTGTTTGTCCATTGAAGCGAGCGATCTCGTCGTCTAGGACGAACCGAACTCCCTTTGTCTCAAGTTTACCTTGCAACATTGTTGCAGCAGCTCGATCCAACTGGCGATTCAGAATGTATGAGCCGCGGTGAATGACGGTCACTTCCACCCCGTGTTGGGCTAAACCCCATGCCGCTTCAAGCCCCAGAAAACCGCCGCCGACAATGATCGCATTGTTGGCTTTTTTAGCCGCTTCCAGCATCTGGTTGGTATCTGCGATTGAGCGAAACGGAAATATATTTTCGATGTCTTGGTTGGCGGCCGAAATGGTTGACGAACGAGATCCCATCGCCAACACCAAGTGGTCGTAATGAATAACAGCTTGCTTATCTGTCGTGACCGTTCGGTTCGCACCATCTATGTGCGTTACGGCTTCGCCGTGGTGCAACATGATCTGATGGTCGCTATACCATTTTGGTGTTTTCTGGACGATAGAGTCGATATTTGAACCGCCAGATAATACAGAGGACAGCATGATCCTGTTGTAGCTGCCATAGGGCTCTGCACTGATGACAGTGATGTCATAAGGGATATGCTTGACTGCCTGCAGCTCATCTAAAAAACGGCCGGTAACCATTCCGTTGCCGACGACTACTAGCTTTTTTTTCGTCTCTTTCTTCATAACAACCTAAGTAAAACAAGAGCATTTGCTAGGGTATTGCACAGAATGCGCCAACAGCTCTTAGCGAGTGATTTGATTGCTAATTATTGTTGGCGCAAAGAAGGATGAAATTGTTCTTCGTGAGGGTAGCTATCATTCTGAGCTAGGGAAAAAGCTTTACCAATCCGCTTTGCGCATCGATGTCGGCTACCACCCATATTTGTTCGAAAGGGTGAGGTTTTGATACGTGGATATGATCTCGCAATAGCTCAATGTCTTTTGCATGCCATGCGGGGTGAGCATTGCGAATAATCAGCCAGACTTTGGGCGACTGATAGGACTTAGTGGCTTTGTTTTTTAGAATGCGATTTAGTGCAGCAAGTAAGCGTTGGTTGACGTCTGAGCACTGCTCTTGTTCTCTCAGTGCATCACGTGTTTTTGTCGACAGTTCTCGATCAAGAATTTGCATGGCTTCTTGCTCAGAGCCATACAAATGCGCAATTTCTAAGTCTAGTGGTTCGCCGTTTAAGGAGCAGCTGACGTCTGGTTTGTTGGGCTGGTTGTGTTGGATGTGGCGAATTTCGAGGCCGCTGGCTCTTTCATAGCATCGCATGAATAATTTCGCGGCTTGGTGCTCCAATTGTCGCTTTTCTTGAGCGCTGTTCAGCGTATTAGTCATCGTCGAATGCGTTGTCCTGATCGGAGGTGGCAAAGTTGTCTGTTGTTTTCGTTAGTATTGTTAGAAGCTTCCTTAGTGACTAGTCGTGACGATAGCAACTAACTTTCGAACGATTGGAGAGACGATGATAACGGTTGGGAAGGCAACCACGAAAGAGAAAACCCAAGCCTTAAGCCAAATCGTGAGAATTCCGTCAATGAGACCAACATTAAAGATGCTGATCACTAACGACATAATGCCAGACATTAAAAATGCCATGAAGAAGGCAAAGACATAAGGCGTAAATTTCTGAGGTATCAATGCGGTTTCCTTTAGTGCATCTGTAGTGCATGTGTGAGCTAAGCGTTTGAAAGCATCGTTGATGCTTTTTTTCCGTTATTCCCAAAGATCGTTTAGCTCAGGTTTTGAGAGTTGTTCCAGGGTGACTTTTCAGAAAAAGTGGAGAGATACAATGCTTCGACCTTATCTCTCGCCCACGGCGTTCGGCGCAGAAATTTAAGAGACGATTTAATGGAAGGGTCGCTCTTAAAGCAGTTAATTTTTATTCGTTGAGCAAGGCCGTCCCATCCATAATGCGCTTCGAGCTTGGTGACGATCATTGCTAACGTGACTCCGTGCAAAAGGTCGTTGGGCTGTTCCTGACTCATATGTGAGGCCTTGTTCTAGAGGGCTGAAGTGTCTCCGCTAGGGGAGCTGCGTACCGCGTGTTTACTGCGATGGACGCAGCAGTTTACCACTGATGAGCGTTACAGGTTAAGCGGTGCATGCCGTCACGAGTGTCGGGTTTAGATTTTTTGCTCGGTCATTCGCGCCATGCTTTTACCTGCCTGTTGGTTTTGTAGGATGCTTTGTGATCTGTCTGCGTCTATCGCACTCTTCGATAATCGTTTGCTTCAGTTTTGTTGACGCGTTTCCCCATTGCAGTATTTCATCGAGAGAGCGGTAGCAGCCGATGCAAATCTCATTATCATCGAGACAACAGTTTCGAATACAGGGAGAGGGGATGTCGCTCATATCTGAAACAGCTTAGCGCTTGGCAAAAGATCAACTATGCAAGGCGCTATGCAGGAGGTTGTTCTGAATGAGCGATGCAAACCGGGCATAACTACCATGTGCGCCATGCTTCGGTAATGTCACCTTTATCACGATGACCGCAGTGTTCCAATATCAGTGTAATCAATGCGCACAGGTCTTCGCGTTGATCGGACTCTATTAACTGATTTGCATGCTTTTCATTTAGATGATTTAAGGTTTTGACGAGTGTTTCGACTGTTGACGATAACCATGAAAAGTCCTTGTTTTGCTCGTGGTTTAGCACTTCTGCTATAAAGTTGGACAGAATCTGGTCGCACTCTTCTACATCCTCGGCTAAGTATGCAGGCTCATCATCGTCTTCGATAAAATCATACATCCAGTGAAGTAAATAACGTTTTTTATCTTCAATTGCGGTCGTCATGGTAAGTTGCTGTCTCGTGTTAATACAGGCTGACAATTATCTTATATTTCTAGGCTTGGTGTTTCGTGTAGAGGTATCTATCGGGACGAATATTTTCGACTAGACTATAGAGTCATGATCGCTTTTATAAGAACAGGAAGCAAAAGTGAGTGCCAATAAAAAACTAAAAAATGACGGCTTTGTGTTGCTTTTCTCGGGTGTTGTCGCGTTTTTTCTAGCGAGTTACTTTGATGCATTGGAGGTTTTCGTTGCGTTTAGTGAGGCGCATGAAGATTGGGAGTTGGATGAGCTTATTTCGACAACCTTTGTGTTAGTGATCGTCATGTTATTTATCATGATAAAGCGTGGCAAGGAATTGAATAGAGAGATCGTTAGGAGAGAGAGTGTTGAGCGAGAAATATCTGAGCTGGCTTATTTAGATCCCTTAACCGAGCTGCCTAATCGTCGACTTTTTATGAGCCAGCTCAAGTCTTCAATTGAACAGTCCTTGCGGCTCGGGTCCCAACAGGCTGTTTTATTTATCGATATCGATGACTTTAAAAGTATTAACGACACCTATGGGCACGCTGCTGGCGACTCATTGTTAGTGGAGTTGGCTGCGCGTATAGGTCGTTGCGTTAGTCAGACTGATATGGTCTCGCGTATTGCGGGTGATGAGTTTGCCGTTCTTTTATCCGACGTCAAAGATCCTGATAGTGCGGCTTGGGTGGCTAAGATTATTATCCAAGGTGTGTCGTCTCCGTTTACCGTTTCAGGCCTAAATATTAGCGTGTCGCTCAGTATTGGGATTGCTATCACTCCGAGAGATTCGACCTCTTCTGAAGAGCTAATGTCATTTGCAGACAAGGCAATGTATTTGGTTAAGAGGCAGGGTAAGAATAGTTACCAGTTTTTTAGTCCTGACTTAAACGCGAAAGAAATACAGCGCTTGGAAATACTGTCTGAGCTGAAAATGGCTGTCGACAACAACGAAATGTTTTTAGAGTATCAGCCGGTTTATGATAAGCGTTTCAATATTATCCAAGTCGAAGGGTTGTTGCGCTGGGTTAATCCTAAACTTGGTCCCATGCAAACCGAAATATTTATTCCCCTTGCTGAGAAAAACGGTCTATCGGAAACCCTATCTATATTTGTGTTGGAAACGGCGTCTCAGCATATTAAAAGTTGGGCGCGTAGAGGAATAAAAATGCCTAAAGTGGCACTAAATATTTCTGGCTCAGACCTAAGAAACGCATCGTTCGCTGACTCTGTTCAGCGCATTCTATTATCACAAAATATCGATGCGACGATTATTGAATTCGAGATGACTGAGTCAGCAATACTTTGTGATATTGAGCAATCGATGTCTACATTGAAGCGTCTAAGGTCGTTGGGCTGTAGCCTGGGGATTGATGATTTTGGAGTAGACTACTCGTCAATGAACTATTTGCGAAACCTGCCGATTCAAACATTGAAAATTGATAAAACGTACATCGACCATCTAGGGACTAACGAGCATTCTCGTTTAGTGTTCAATGCGATCGTCGCGTTTGGAAATGCCTTAGGTTTATCCGTTATCGCCGAGGGTGTAGAAACAGAAGCACAGCTGACATGGGTTCAGAACTCTGAGGTGTCGGCTATCCAGGGTTTTTACATGAGTAAACCTTTGCATCCTGACGCCGCTGCAAAAGAATTCCTAAGGCGAGAGAGCAAAGCTTCGCCCTCTTCCTAGGTTGCTGGGGACTCCTGAGTCTCCATTTGGCGCTGATCACTGCTAGCTTGAGTGAAAAGGCTAGGGTTGCAGTGAGTATTCTTCAGTCAGGTCTACCCCATCGTGCCTTAGGGCCGAACTGCTCCCATCTAGACCCGCTGAGCTGGTGACGGTATCTCCGAAGTACAGATTGCTAATGCCTAATGCACCGCCAGTG
Organism: uncultured Oleiphilus sp.; assembly: GCA_913020045.1. GTDB lineage: Bacteria > Pseudomonadota > Gammaproteobacteria > Pseudomonadales > Oleiphilaceae > PZPK01. The sequence continues at coordinate 38,378 of CAJWBE010000028.1, read as the reverse complement.
AGACGAATTAAGGTGTATAGGGTATTGCCTGTAATTGTCAGCGTAAACTGGCTTGCATCTAGGCCGTCATTGGCCATCGAGGTGTTGCCAAGTCGGTACGAAAAGGTGCTGGTTGTTGGTGCTCCATCCGGGGTCAGGCAGTTGTTATCTAAATAGTCCTGAACGGTTTTTATTCCACTGCTGTCCTGTTCAAATTGGTAGGATGTCTCTTCACCCGCCAAGTCGCAAAATGCATAGGTACTGCCGGTGAGAATATTTGAGCTGGGTACGATAGGGTCATCGCCATCGCTGCCACCACAAGCACTGAGAAAGGCGGTGAAGATCGCTATAGCGCTTGCTTGGTAAATTTCCTTTTTCATTGATAAAGCTCCGTTCGTATTGAAGTAAAACTGAGCCTGCATTTTAGCGGATAGCGATCTGAATTGAACAGCGCTGAACGTCGGCGATTTCCTACTAGCGAACTTAAACCGGCGAGTGCCGGTTTAAGTCTTTAGCTTATTGAAGGTTTGAGGGAGTGTTCAAAGCTCCGCCGCAGGAACATATTTGATCGAAGCCCAAAGTGAGTGTGCTGTCGTGATGTTATCGGCTTTGTTTTTCTCCCAAATAGATTGAACTTTCTTGTCTAGGTTAAGGTAAAGCGTTCCGTCAACGACTTCATAGACGCTCGGGTCACCATAGAATTTTTTACCTAGCGCTGCGCCATAGGCACAGTAGCCACCGAAAGCGGGCAAATACTTGCTCGGGGTTGCTTCGAAAGCCGCTTTATTTTCTGCGCTCGCAAAGGCATAAATATTACCTTCATGGTTAGCGAGATGATGCCCTGTGCCAATCACCGGGCCACCTTTTTGATGATAAGACACTAGGTCATACCCGCCAACGGCTGTTGCAATCGTTGCGTGATCAGCCGCTGAGGCTAAGCCGCTAAAAAGTGTAAGTGCAGCGAGTAAAGAAAGTACGTACTGTTTGATTTTCATTGTCGTTTCCTGTTTTTTCAAATTGATATTAAGAGAACTTGTCGTGTGATTGTTGCTAACAGAGACGGCTTTTAATGCACGTTTAGATGTTGTTGTAAGTCATCAAAGCCTCCTATATGCCTGTCAGCCATAAAAATTTGCGGTACGGTGCGTCGGCCTGTCTTTTTCATGATTTTTTTTCTTAGTGAGCTATCTGTGCTCACGTCATGCTCTGTGTAAGAAAACCCCTGTTGCGTTAACAGCTTTTTGGTGGCGATGCAGTAAGGGCAGGTTTGTGTGGTGAAAATGTCAACATTCATTGTTTTGTCCTGCTGTCATGTTGTTGGTGTGATGACATAGTAGGGTGTTGCGTATATCCTATCTATATCTAAAGGTGTCTAATAATGGTGAGATCGTCTCATGGATGTTTTGTCAGAAATACTTTCAAGCATTAAAGCGAGCGGTAGTGTGTATTTTTGCGATCGCTTGGAGTCGCCGTGGAGAATGGAAAAGAAAAGCAGTGCTGAGGCATCGTTTCATTACGTGAGGCGGGGACAGTGTTGGCTTGAATTCAATGGCGAGAAAACACTGCTAGGACCGGGCGACCTGGTGTTTATTGGTAAAGGTGATGCACATATCTTGTCGAATGACGTTTCGTCGGTGTCGCAAAGTGATTATCCCTTGGAGACGTTTCTACTCTGCGGTTACTTTGATTTTAGATACCCCATACCCACGCCCTTAAACGACGCCTTGCCGTCTTTGCTCTTGCTGCGCTCTGATGATATTGAAGAGCGGCCATGGCTGAAGCTCACTTTGTCACACCTTAGTATGGAGTACGACTCACAAACCCCAGGAGCAATGTTGGTCGTCGACAAGTTGACTGAAATTGTGTTGGTTGAGCTGATTCGTTTCCATTTGAAGTCAGTCGATTCAAATAACTTTGTTGCGGCGATGTTTGATCCACAAATAGGGCAGGCCTTGGTGCTGCTTCATCAGCACCCAGAGCAGGCATGGACATTGAGTTCGTTGGCTGAACGAGTCGCCATGTCTCGGGCGGCGTTTGCGCGGCGTTTTACTGGATTGGTTGGTCAGCCAATGTTTCAGTATCTCACGGCAGTGCGTATGCGCATGGCAGCCAATCTTTTGCGAGACTATGGACGCTCTGTTGCAGATATTGCTGAGGCGGTAGGGTATTCGTCCGATATGGCGTTTAGCAAAGTATTCAAGGACAGTTTTTCCCAAACGCCGCTTGCTTGGCGCAAAGCTCAGCACGCATCAATGTTGAAAAAGCGTTGAAAAGAACGCTAGCGAATGATTGTTAGCTGAACGCTTTAATAGCGAGTGTGGCCGGATTGCTGGTCTATATTGCTGACCTATAGTGACCAGCGAATACCGACATTGATGCGGCGAGAAAGGTCGCTCAAACCGCCTTCGGAATTATATAGAGACGGTAACACGTTATCTCTATCGAACAGGTTCTGAATCGTTGCAAACAGGATCTTTTCTTTGCTTGAATCGTTAGACAAACTGTACCGGGCACTGATGTCTGTTCGATAATAATTTTTAGCTTTAGTCGGAAGGCTTGCGCCAAGCGTATCGGACTGGCGATAACGCAACATCATACGTTCGTGAATAGACAACTCGAGCCTAGTGCCAGGAATGGCGTAGTCGGCTTGCACGCTAAACAACCAGCTTGGAAATGCGCCATATTCGAGCTCGGTACGTTCATTTTTGCTACGAACATAGCTTCCTGAACCTTGCAGCTGCCAGTCACTGAAGGTATGCAAAGTGCTTACTTCAGCTCCGTATGATTCGTTTTTTCCGGTATTGACGTATTGGTTGTCTGCGCCGCTGCCGGTTGGTGCTAGCACGATACCTTCATCCCAATGACTGTTGAAAAAGGTCAGCTCCGTTTGGCTTTTGCCATAGCGAAAAAGGTTAACCCATTCGTAGGTGTCAATTTCCTCTGGTTTGATCTCAGGGTTGGCAATGATTGCATCGAAGTTGCCACTTTTTTCTATTGCGTTGGGCGCACGAAAAGCATGTCCGTATAGCAACTTCGAGGTGTAGGTGTCGTTGAAGTGAAAAATGGCTCCAAGCCTTGGCGAGGTGTGCGACTCAATATCAGAGTAATCATCTACTCGCACGCCATATACCAGTTCCATGGCGCTAGGGATAACGTTAGTGCTGCCCTGAAAGAAAGCAAAGCGAATATCGCGTTTGTCGCCTAGATACGGATTGGACTCATCAACGTAAACGTCATTATTAGCGGCCACGCGTTTAAAATAACTGCCTTTGATTTTTAGGCGATCAAAACCGAGACCGGCTACCCATTTAGTGTTTAGCTCGGGTTGTTCCGATTTAACATGTGTCTCGATACCCGACCGTGCTTCTTCAGCGCCTTGCTGTAATTCATGTGGGCAATAAAGCGGGTTCGGGTTGGTTGCCGAGGGCGCCGTTAGGCAAGGGAATGGACCAAAGCCGCTGCGGGTCGTAAGGGACGTAGGATAGCGAGAATTGTCGAAACGCCATTCTTGCTTAGACTGCCAATGATAGAGTTGTGACGAAATCTCAAGGGACTCAGAGATCTGTTTTGAAAAGTCGATCTGGCCGAGCACAAAACTGGAGTCCTGCGAGGAGAGATCTCTGTCTTGAGGAATGCTGGCACTGTCGATATCAAATGCCTGAAAGACTCTGGGGAAGAATTGAGTGCCGATGCCGGGAAAGTCTTTTGCTTCATAATCACTGGCGTACATATTAAAGCGCCAGTTGCCGAGCGCGTTATCTTCTAGCTCGTAGGTGAGGTAGCCGCTAATATCTTGATAAGCATTTTCTCGTGTTCCGGTTTCTATCTGGCCATTTTCGGGTGAGGTATAGCGATATTCTAGGCCCTGTCGACCCTGCTTCTGAGAGGCTAGTCCTGCATGTATTCGCCCGGCACCAAGGCCGGATGACGAAAGTAAACTGCTGGATGAATAAGATGGCCCACCCACTTCGGTATTGAATTCAGTAATGTCGCTTTGTGAGGTATGAGTCTGATAAGACAACGCACCATGAAACGCATCTGAACCATACAACGTGCTACCCGGCCCTCTAATAAGTTCAATACGATCTAATAGTTTTAAATTGATAACCGGCTTATCGTAGAACGAGGTCGCATAGGTATATGAGTTCAAGGGGACGCCATCGAGAGAGTTCGCGACGCCTCTGACAGAGAGCTCTGTGCCGTAGCCCCGTATTGCAATAGCGTCGGCGCCGCCCCATGTCGGTAATGAAATGACCGAGGGTGCTGATTCTAACGCGTCGCCAACGCGGCGCGCGCCTCGGCGCTCCCACTCATCGTGCTGTACTACCGACACGCTTGAAGCAACGTCTAGCATCGACTCTTCAAACAGGGAGGCAACAGAAACTTTTACCTCCAGCAACTCGCGCAACGGCATCTGAAAGAGGTCGTTGTCTTGCGCTCCTGCGTTGGAGGAGGTCAGAATTGCCGCTAATATCGCGCTATTTAGTAGAGTTGATCGGTGGTTCATTTTATTGGCTAAAACTGTTTAGGCGGATAAACACCTATTTACGAATGGAAATACACTTTCACTATAGACAGAGCCGCCCGATGCAGCCAGCTTTCTTGTTAGTTTTTAGTGAAATAAAAATCATGATTTTTGTAGTGAAAACTTCGTGCTAGGTGTGGTCATTCAGATGGCATAGCCTGTGCCGTTTTAAATGGTTTCTTAGACCGATATTGCAGGGCATACTTGGCGGATGATTAAGGTTTAACTAGCTAACATGAATCGTTACTTGGATGGAGAGGTTTCTATGGCGATGTATTTTGGTTGTTTCAGGGCGCGCTCAACATTTTTTGTATGGCTGCTATTACTACTGCAGCCCTTTTCATTGCTTAAGGCGCAACAGGTTAGCGACGGCTTTGCTCCAGAGTCGGGTAGCTCGCCGTCCAGTCAGGCGGCTAACACCAAGGGCGATTCTTCGTCGCAAGTAGCGCAAGAGTTTATGGTGGTCGCGGCGCATCCCGAAGCGAGTCGAGCGGGCTATGAAGTTCTTGCAAAAGGTGGCAATGCCATTGATGCGATGGTGGCTGTGCAGACCGTTCTGGGTTTAGTCGAACCACAATCTTCCGGCTTGGGCGGCGGCGCCTTTCTGCTTTATTACGATGCTCGGCAGGGCCGATTGACGACGTTTGATGGTCGTGAGACGGCCCCTCAACAAGTGCCTGATGATATATTTCTTGGTCCAGACCAAACACCCATGCAATTTTTTGATGCGGTGGTAGGAGGGCGGTCAGTTGGGACTCCCGGAACCGTTAAATTATTATCAGACGTGCATGCGCGCTTCGGCTCTCAAAACTGGGGCGCCTTGTTAGCGCCCGCAATTGGGTTAGCAAGCGATGGTTTTACCGTGACGCCTCGCTTGGCAAATGCCGTTGCAAAAGACGCTGATTTTCTTCAGCGTGATACCGAGACATCAAATTATTTCTTTCCCGAAGGTCGGCCAATTAAGGAAGGACAAACCTTAACTAATCTTCCTTATGCAAAGACCTTAGGGCTGCTCGCCAAAAAAGGAGGGGATGCTTTTTATGAAGAAGAAAATGCGCGCCTCATTAGTCGTAAGGTCATGAGTTCGGCAAATCCGGGTTACCTTAGCGTGAAAGACTTTGCAGACTATCGAATCATCGAGCGTGAGGCGGTTTGCAGTGCCTACCATCAGTATGAGGTTTGCGGGATGGGCCCACCGAGCTCTGGTGCGATCTCTGTGAATCAAACCTTGGGTATTTTGGCGTCGTTTTCACTGCAAGGAAAAGCCCCTGAAGCGGCGTCGACTTGGCAGTTAGTCGCTGAAGCGTCGCGTTTAGCGTTCGCGGATAGAGGCTTGTATCTGGCCGATCCAGAATTTGTGTCTCCGCCAGAAGGATTACTCGCCCCGGGCTACCTACTTAAACGAGCGGCCTTGATTACAAAAGGAAAGGCGGCAGCGCAGGTGTCACCAGGGCAACCAAGCCAAGATAGCGTGCATTATGTAGAGGGAGTTTCCCCATCCCAAGCGTCTACAACACACTTCGTAATTGTTGATAGGCAGGGCAATATTGTTTCGATGACCAGTACGATAGAGAATGGCTTTGGTTCTCGCCTGATGGTGAACGGATTCCTTCTCAATAATGAGCTGACAGACTTTTCATTCGCCGCCAAAAACGAAAACGGACTGATTGCGAACCGGGTGCAGCCTGGCAAGCGGCCTCGCTCATCAATGGCGCCGACCATTGTTTTCAAACGCACCATAGACAAAAAAAGAGCACCATTTTTAGCACTCGGTTCACCGGGAGGTTCCCGCATTATCAATTACGTAGCGAACAGCTTGATCCGCATTTTGGATTGGGATTATTCGCTGCAACAAGCGTTTAATGCGCCACATATTGTGAACCGTTTTGGGGTGATGGACTTGGAGTCTGGTAGCACTGCTGAGCAGCTGGCGTCTGACTTTAAGCAAATGGGTTACGAGACCAATGTGCGCGGTTTAAACTCCGGATTACATGGCATCAAGTTTGACGAAAATGGAATGATTGGTGCCGCTGACCGGCGTCGTGAAGGCCTTGTGATGGGACGGTAGGGTGAGGCCTTTCTAGTTTTTAGGGTGGCCTGTCGATTTACCTGTTGATTAGTTGCGGCAGGCGCTTTAACGGTGATAAATTGCTGGCGCGTGTCAGGAACTGGCTCTTGGTACCAAGTGCTAACTAAAAGAAAAGAAAATACAAAAAATAATAAAGTAACCCATGCGGCAGTTCTCGTCGCTAACCAATCAGATTAGTGAATCGCTATTCTGAAAAATAGGCTTTATATGAACAGACGGCAGAGAAGAATGATTGGCCATGGCGCGATTGTGACCCTAATGGCGTTAGTCGCAGGGTTTGGTTTAACCATGAGCCTTGTGGGCGGTTTCGAGATATTTCCCGGAAATATTCTTCCTTTCGAGTTACCTGGCGATAGCCGTGCATGGGCGCGAACGCATGCGGGCGGTCTGATGAATGGCATGTTGGTGATTGTTGTGGCGCTGGTGATGTTTGCCATGCGCATTGATGGCGATCTGGAAAGGCGACTGTACTGGATGTTAATTGGCACTGGCTACGCCAACACTATTTTTTATTGGGGAGGCTTGTTTTCGCAAACGCGAGCCATCACCTTCGGCGACAATCGATTTGGTGAGACGAATATTGCCGGAGTGCTAGGGTTTGCGCCGGCGCTAATCTTTTCATTTGTTACTTGTGCCGCTTTTTTCATGATAATACGGCATGCGTTTCGAGATATTCCCGGTGAGTCCAGCCCTAGTTTCCGGGATAAAAACAAGGATGAATAAAGAGATGGAGCAGGTAACGGAAAGCATTAATGAGATCTCGACGGATTACCTCATTGTCGGTGCGGGGGCGATGGGCTTAGCGTTCGCTGACACCTTATTGACCGAGAACAAAACCGCGCAGTTTGTCATTGTGGACAAACGAGCGATGCCCGGCGGCCATTGGGTGGACGCATACCCCTTTGTGACGCTGCACCAACCTGCAGCAGCTTACGGGGTGAACTCGAGTAAGCTGGGTTCAGGCGGTGCGGACTTATCATCGCATGCTGAATTGATGTTCTATTTTGAGCGCGTGATGCAGAAGTTGTTAGCGAGCGGTCGAGTGACCTTTTTGCCCTTGTGTGAATGTAATGCGTTTGCCGATGACGAGGTAATTGTTCATTCGGTTGTGGATTCAGATTTAAACTACCGTATCTCGATAGCGCAGCGTTTGGTCGATGCGACCTATATGAAAGTGCAAGTACCCGCTTCTCATCCGCCTAAATATTCAGTCAGCGACGCTTATACCTTAGTGCCGCCCAACGGGCTAATTCGACAGCAGCGGTCTTGGGGTCGATATACGATTATCGGAGCTGGAAAGACCGGTATCGATGCGATTCTTTTCTTGCTTGATAGCGGTGTTTCACCCGATAAAATTCAGTGGGTTATCTCGAATGATATGTGGCTGTGGAACCGCGCAAATGTGCAAATCCATAATGTGGTTGATGAGCTCGTCCGACATATAAAAACCGTGAAAGCGTCGGGTTCGACTAATGAAATTTTTGAAACGCTCGAAAAGCTAGGGAGCGTGTTTCGCTTGAACCCAACGATACGGCCGACCAAATGGCGTTGCGCTACGGTCGCGCCGGATGAATTTGCACAACTTAAACAAGTCAGAGATCAAGTTCGGCTTGGGCGCGTGAATGAAATCCGTGATGGAGAGATTATTCTGTCAGACGGACGCATACCAATAGACAGTGATACACTTATCGTCGACTGCTCTGCGAACGGGCTAGAGCAGCGAGCTTCGCTGCCTATTTTCAACGACAAACGTATTACCTTGCAGTCCGTGTTTATGTGCCAGCAGGTATTTAGCGCGGCGATTATCGGCAAGCTAGAAAGCATGGATATGAGTGATGCGAAACGGAATCAAATGTGGAAAGTGGTCCCGCATCCTGAGCGGGTCGAAGACTATCCAGAGAGTATGGTGCAAACTTTCGAAAACCTGATTAACGGCAATAAGTACAAGCCTTGGTGGCTGCGAAGGTGCCGTTTGAACATCATGTCGCACATGTCGCTTTTCCCCTATGTCGTGGGGTCATTAAGGTCTGCTATTGCCGCGCGAGGTGCTCGCAAATCATTGTCTAGGCTGGAATCTTCTTAAAGCCGCTTCGCGAAACGTTTGCGGTATTCTGCGGGAGTGCTGCCTGCCTGTTTTCTGAACAGGCGCCTGAACGAGCTCATGTCTTCATAGCCTACGCGATTCATTATTTGTTCAGCGCTGTATTGCGTTTCGGCGAGCAACTTTTGAGCGACCTCGATGCGGATTTGCTGTAAGTAGGTGTTGGGTGTCATGTGCAGGGCTGCTTTAAAACGTCGGATAAGTGTGCGCTTACTTATGTTGAACTTTAGCGCTAAAGCCTCGAGGCTTTTGATGTCGGCGTAATGGTCGTCTAGATATGCTTGAATATTGGCAATCACATCGTCGTGGTGCTGGATAGCTAAACGCGACAAACTATAGCTAAGTTGGCTGTCACGACGGTAATCAATGACAAACGCTTTTGCTGTTTGGAGCGCCGCTTCGTAGCCAAGTTCTTTTTCGATGATATGAACGCCTAGATCAAACCAAGCGAGTCCCCCGCCGGCGCAATAGATATTTTGGTCTTCGGTAATGAGCTGCTCCGCGCGCAGCTTGACCTTGGGGTAGCGTTGCTCAAACAGCGCCTTATAGCCCCAATGGGTAGTCGCAGTTTTGCCATTCAGCAGGCCCGCTTCGGCCAAGAAAAAGTTGCCAGTGCAGTTGCCGATCACCATCGCGTTTTGATCGTTGGCCCAGCGCAGCAGAGACAGTATGTCTTGGTTGCGAGACAGGGTGTGTTCGATTGGCCCGCCAATGGTAGGGACTAAAACAGCCAGTAAGTGCTGTTTGAAGTGTGGGCTTTGCATGACCTGATCAAAGCTCATACGGGCAGATATTTCGAGACCATTTAGGCATCGGACTGCGAGCCCGTCACTGCTGGCAACCCATACCTTAAACGCAGGCTCAGGTGGCGAGTCCATCATGCGCTGCCATGACACGCCCGCGAGAGCAAGAATGTCGACAGCGCCGGTGATCGCAGTCGCCAGTGCGCCGTGGTAGCCTGCAATGATGACGTGTTTCATTTTGAATTCTCTTGTCTTTTTTGTATCGAGCAACTATTCAGCCGTATCTGCTAGCAATACGAACTAATGTAGTTGGTTTGGCGTTTTTAGCTGCTTTTGTGTCAAAAATGACAATAACGGAATTATCAAACAAACGTCATACTAAAGCTATCATTCAGAGGAAATTGCCATGACTCAGTTAATCAATCACAAAGACCTTAGCTTTATGCTTTACGAGGTATTGGACGCCGAAAGTTTACGTTCTATTCCTCTGTATGCCGATCATGATCGGAACACCTTTGATGGTGTGATTCAAACAGCCAACCGAATTGCAGAAGACTATTTTGCACCCCACAACAGTAAAGCTGATGAGCATGAGCCTCAGTTTGACGGACAGAAAGTCACGACCATTCCAGAAGTAAAGGTGGCCTGGAAGCATTTTGCCGAAGCGGGTCTGTTGAACCCTCGACATAGCTTTGATGAGGGCGGAATGCAGCTTCCATCATTGATTCACTCTGCTTGTGTAGGCTTGTTTGCGTCAGCCAACCCCGGTACCGCAGGGTATCCATTTCTGACGAGCGCTGCCGCAAATGTCATTCATGCGTTTGGTAGTGATGCCCAGAAAACAGCCTTTTTACCGAATATGTTTAATGGTCGGTTTGCAGGCACTATGGCTCTCACCGAGCCAGACGTAGGTTCCAGTTTAGGAGACCTGAATACTAAGGCGATTCCCCATGAAGACGGCAGCTATCGCATTAAAGGCCAGAAAATGTATATCTCTGGCGGCGATCAAGATATCACCGAGAATATCGTTCACTTAGTCCTCGCGCGAGTAGAGGGCGCTCCTGCGGGCGTTAAAGGTATTAGTTTGTTTATTACGCCTAAGTTTTTAGTTGATGAAAATGGTGAGGTTGGCGAGCGCAATGACGTCGCATTGGCGGGCTTGCTGCATAAAATGGGGTATCGAGGCACCACGTCAACGGTGCTGAGTTTCGGTGAAAAAGATAATTGCGTTGGTTATCTCATCGGTGAGGAGGGCAAGGGGCTCTCTTACATGTTCAAAATGATGAACGAAGCACGCATTGGCGTTGGCCTAGGCGGTGCAATGATTGGTTATCGCGGCTATTTAGAGTCACTAGACTACGCGAAAAACCGGCCTCAGGGTCGAAAGCCAACGAATAAAGATCAGGGTACTAAACCCATTAACATCATTGAGCATGCGGATGTTAAGCGTATGTTGCTAGCGCAAAAATCTTACGTTGAAGGGTCGCTTGTGCTCTGTTTATTTGCCTCTCGCTTGGTTGATGAATTTGAAGCGGGTGGTGATCAAGATAGTGGGATCTTGTTGGACCTGTTGACGCCGGTGGTGAAAAGTTTCCCTTCTTATTACGGGCCAAAGGCCAATGATTTGGCTATTCAGGTGCTCGGTGGCGCGGGTTATATTCGCGAGTATCCGGTCGAGCAATGCTATCGAGACAACCGTTTAAATCCGATTCATGAAGGAACGCATGGCATTCAATCGCTCGATCTATTAGGCCGAAAATTGTGGATGCATTCGGGCAAAGGGTTGCAGCTCTTGTTAGCGCGAGTCAACGCGACGCTAGCTAAAGCGAAAAACGTTGAGGCATTGCAGCCTTTGGTAGCGAGTTACCAGAAAAAGCTAACCTTGTTCACGCAAGTAACGATGTCTCTTGGGCAGAACTTACAGACAGGCAAAGCGGACGAAGCGCTGGCTAATAGCGCCTTGTATTTAGATATGATGTGTAAGATGGTCGTTGGCTGGTTATGGCTAGAAATGGCACAGACAGCGCAGCAAACATTTGGTGATAGCAGTGGTGAAGAAGATAAGCAGTTTCTTGCGGGTAAACTTCAGGCATGTCGCTATTTTATTGATTGGGAGTTGGGCGAAGTGGAGCATCAGGCAAGCCTATTGACCGCTCTTGATGACACCTGTGCAACCATGCAAGAAAGCTGGTTTTAGGTTTTTTTAGAGAGGCAATTATGGAAAGTAAGCAGCAATCAAAAGTACTTGTTGAATGCCAAGGGCATGTTCTTTTTATTACCTTTAATCGGCCTGAAAAATACAATGCCTTAGACCTAGAAAGTTATCATATTCTAAGTCAGGCCTTGTATCGTTTGCAGCATGATAGCGATCTGCGCGTCGGCGTCATCCAAGCGACAGGTAAACACTTTACCAGTGGCTTGGAGCTAGACAAATGGGCCCCGATATTTGCAAAAGGAGGCTCCTTAGATGTTGCTGATAATGAGCTTGACCCTTATGGCGTCAAAGGCGATATTCTGACGAAGCCTCTCGTTTGTGCGGTGCAAGGTTTATGTTACACCTCCGGTTTGGAATTGCTGCTGAATACAGAGGTTCGTGTCGCGACGCCAGATACGCGTTTTGCCCAACTGGAAGTGCAGCGTGGTATTTACCCATGTGGGGGTGGAACGGTTCGTTTGCCGGAAGAAATTGGTTGGGCGAATGCCCAGCGTTACTTGCTCACCGGCGACGAATTTACCGCGCAACAAGCATTGGAATGGGGGCTAGTGCAAGAGCTGGTAGCGCCGGAAAAGCTACATCAGCGCGCAAAGGAGCTTGCACAAAAAATCGCAAAAGCTGCGCCTCTCGGCGTCCAAGCCGCGCTTAAGTCTTCTAAGTTGGCTCGTAGGCGCTCTCAAAAAGAGGCCCTCGATTCGGTATTCGAAGACATGCCCGCCATTATTCAAAGCGATGACGCCAAAGAAGGTGTCACCTCGTTTTTAGAGCGCCGATCCGCTACGTTTATCGGTTCTTAAGGTATTGCCTGAAACCTTAGACCTGTGTTGGCATGAGCTTAACGAGCTTGTTCGATCCTAAGGGTTGGTTTGGACAAGTTTGCCGCTTGCCGCGAGATGTTCCGATAAAAAAGAGGATGCTGTGAAAACTCAAGCTAAGTTGCTCGAAAAATATATGCCTAGCGCACTGGCTGGCCGTGTTGAGTGGATTGGTCTTCGACCCGCGCGTAAACAGACAATGACTGTCGTAGACTCGGCAATGGCAATATCTGGCGCTGGTTTAGAAGGCGATCATAAGAGTGCTCGCAATAATGGTTCATCGCGTCAGTTGACGCTTATCAACGAGGAAGACATTGGCGCGATGCGTGGCCTGCTCGCCTTAGATGCGATTGATCCGGGGCTGCTTCGGCGAAATATCGTTGTGTCGGGAATGAACTTGCACGCTTTTCGTTATCAACGTTTACGTATTGGCGAAGCGGTTATCGAAATTAGAGCGCATTGTCACCCCTGCGTAAGAATGGAGAAAACCTTTGGTGCGGGGGGCGTGATCGCGATGTATGGCCATGCAGGGTATTGCGCTGTTATTGAACAGGGCGGGCGAATAAGCGTGGGTGACAAGGTGGAGCGGATTGGCCAAGATACGCTGTTTAACTAGAGCACCTTGATCCTAGTTATCATCCATAAGTTTACGTTTGTGCTTCAAAATGGTCTAGCGCTCTACTCAGGTGTAGACATGGCGTCTATACTATTTTAAATGCACAAATAGCGTTAACTGAGTGTTGGTGGTGTTTTGAAGGTTCTTTTGATTGCTCGTTCGTTAGGTATCTTAGCTCTGCTTTTTATGAGCACTTCGTCTGTGGCGCAAGCATGCTCGCTGAGCCTCGCTTACAAAGATAAAGGTAAGCCTGGCTACATGGCGGCCGCGCCGAGCAACGATGGTTTGTACCAAGCCCTTTATCAGGAACTAGCGTCCAATTTAGGGTGTGATCTCATTATTTCCCGGTATCCGAAAAAAAGAACGCATCGTCTGTTAGAGCTCGGCGATATTGACTTGTACCCAAGTACTGGATTTGACAATAAGCGCTCTGAGTACCTGTTTTACATTCCTAATGGATTATTTCGTTATGAGGCCTACTTTGGTTTAACCCCTGCATTTGTTGATGACTTATCCAGTATTGAAGACATTGGTCGTTATGATTTGTCTTGGATCTTTGAGGCGGGTAGCACTACTAGCAACAAGGCGCTCGCGCTTGGTGTGAATACTGAGCCCTTATTCAATCTCTCGGATGACCGAGCCATCGAAATGTTAAAAAAAGGGCGCAAGGTCTTCTATCGGATTATTGATGGGGACTATTCGAAGTATTTGAAAAAACATAAAAAGAAAGACTTAACGGACTTTGGAATTTCTACTCATACCCGCTGTTGCGAAGCAAAGTCTCACCCTTTATATACTGGCTTTTCCCGAACGTCAGCGAACTATGCTGAGGTGCCAAATCCTGCCTATGACAGCCAGTTCGTCATTTCTGCTGAGAACTTCCCTTACAGGTTATCGCCAAAGTCTTTGGCATACCGCGTCGCAGCAGAAATGAACCGACTGCGAGCGTCTGGCAGAGTGTCGGCGCTTTATGATCAATATGTGGTAAAGCCTGGGCATACGCCTTAATCGCTCATTGGCGAGCAAAGTTTAAGGTATGTGTTAGGTCGTTTTTTTTGTGACGGTTGTTTCTACTTTAGTAGTCTCATGGTTCGTTTCGCTACACTTTTTTTCTAATGAGTTTTTCATGTCAGGGAATAGCTCGACGGGGCGTGACTTTAACCATTTTCTCAGCGTTCTAATGATCACTCTAGAGCAGCTTTTCTCGATCAAACTGGCGCGTTCGTATGAATATTTTCCGTATTCTGCGTAGCGAAACGTCTGCATGGCGTCACTTTTGTTAAGTATGCTCATCGCATCTTTTAAAGCAAGACTCACAGAGTCTGCAAGCTGCTGCTGAGTGATTTCTTGTAAATGCTGCAGTTGCCCGTCTGTATTTTCTTTTTCTAAGCCCTCTGGAAGTAAAGAGACTATTTCAACCATATTTTGGTAGATCGGTTTATTTTTTTGGTGCCTTTCCTGTACTGATACGATGTTCTTTAATGATAAGGTCGAATAGGATTGGTCTACAAAGAACATGGGCTGCATACGTAATTCAAGCAGAGGCTTTTTCTTTTTAGCACTTAAATGTATTAGTTTTGGGTTGCTATCAATGACATTGTCTAGGGCTGATGCACTATCTAACATTTCGATGGCTGGCTGAATGGGTATAAGAGCCTCGTTCGCTATGTCTTGCGCTTTTTTTGCTTTACTGTTTTGTGAGTTAGACTCAAGCATTCCATGAGTAGCTATTTCGGCGATTATTCCAGCAATTCCAGCGCCACCCATGTACATCACACTGTAATCTTGTTCTTGTACAGCGCTTTCAAATGCACCTCTAAACAGAAGATGATCACTTATTAGAGGCGAGACTGAAAATAGTGTTTTTTCTGGTATCTTTGCGCCTGAATGTATGTGTGAGGCATGATGGTTTTTTGGAGCAGAAGTGCAGCCTGAAATTAGTAATATTAGAAGCGCCAAGGTACAGCGCTTTGTATTAAATACCACCTTATTCCGCCACAGGGTTTGATGAAAGGTTTTCGCTAGTGTTGGAAGGGTCTAGCTCGATACTATTTCCGGTTGGAGGAGCTTTGATAGCCTGCTGAGCAGCTAGCGGAGTTGTTATAGATTCACGAGCCTGCGCTAAGGCCTGATACAGAGCATTTGTTAAACCCGGGAAGTTAGTATCAGGCTCATCCCATTCACCGGTAGCTGGGCGCATAATATTTAGTGGAAGATACCAATGAAACTCATTGGTATTTGTGTCGACTAAAAAAGCACGTGCGGCGACGCGAGCATACGGGTCTGACGTTGGGATGTAGGCCGCGTATTTGCGTTGAAAGCCAATGTAATTAACATCTAGAACGACAAGGTGCGTTACGTCGCTAGCGTTGGCGAACTGAGTAAAGCTTTTATCCGAGGTATTAGGTATTTTTGATGAATGGTCTGCAAGTGTGTCCAAGTCTAACGGTTTATCAATAATTACGACCGTTTTGCCCTGTTTGGTTAGTACATCAGCGATATCCGCTTTTACTTGATATAGTTCCGAAGCGTCAATGGTTTCTGCGTGAGAGCTTAATGATGAGTTCATAGCTGCGGCTGCACCCCAGCATAGTAAACAATCTGCGCCAGGGTATGTCATGTCTGTTTGCGGCAGGGCCGTGGTGATGATTCCTATGCGTTGATTATCTGCCGCAATGCTTCTTAGTTGTCAGTGGGTCAGTCAATAGTTATTGATATTTGTTTTGATACCTATGTCTCAAGATGCTTTCAAAACCAAGGCGCGGTTGTACTCAATGAGAGAGTTTTTCTCCCGTCAATCGTTTGTATGCTAACCGCGGCTGCGTAATCTGGGTCGCCATGAGCGAGTAGCTGGATAGTGAGTAATTGATTTCAAGTATTAGTTATTATTCTGCGTGCGGCTGTCACTGCTGACTACTTGGTTTTTACCCGCATTTTTTGCACGGTAAAGCGCATCGTCGGCGTCTTTAATAAGTTCGTGTACCGAGCAGGCTTCGCCCGGAGGGTAGTGACTAACGCCAAAGCTGGCAGTTATCGTTATCTTCTTCCCTTCGATAACTAATACGCTTTGTTCGAGTGCTTGTCTGAGTTGCTCGGCGATGTTATTTGCCGCGCTGCGGCCGGTTTCGGGTAGCAGGATAATGAACTCTTCGCCGCCGTATCGGGCGGCAATATCTGCACTTCGCAACTGATCTCGCAAGCAATCGGCTACCAGTAGTAACGCATTATCACCGGCAAGGTGGCCATGTAGATCGTTTACGTTTTTGAAGTTGTCGATGTCGAGCATAATGATGCTTAGTGGGTGATGGTAGCGTTCGCACAGGGCCAACAACTTATTTGCGTAGCGCACAACAAAACGACGGTTCGATAGCCCGGTCAAACTATCTGACAAGACGAGCTCTTTTTGTTCTTGGTATGCGGATTTCGAGTCATCGCTAAAATATTTGATCGCGAGATAGTTGATGATGACGACGAAAATCACATTGAGAAAATACAAGATTCGTTCGGCCGTGTTGCTCAGTTCGACACGGTACGCAGCGATGTGAACTTGCTCGGCAACAACAAACATACTGAAGCCGACAATGACGAGTGCTGTTTTGCGCCAGTTTGGTTCTCTTGGCAACAGCAGGTAAACGACCGCTGGTAGGCACAACAGATAAAACTGAAATCCGGTGCTAGCGCCGACAAATAATACGACACCTGCACTTACTTGGAGCGCAGTGAGCAGCATTGTCCAATAAGCGGATACGGTGTATTTTTCGCTGTTGATCCAATAGAACGCTAAGAGATGCGTTGCGCAAAACGCTAGGTCAAATACCGCACCAAAAGCACTGTCGAATAGCAGCCAAAGTGCTAAGGCGTTGCAGGCAGATACGACGCTGGCAACGATAGCAATGGTCTGGCAAAGTCGGCGATGGTAGGTCCAACGAGAGTGACTGGCATCGAATGCCAACTGACTGTCGACATTGTCTAGTGCTCGGTCCGCACCGTGCGGCATAGCAGTCGAAGATGGTTTTGATTCGTTGGTTTGTTTCGAAGGCACTAATGCGTTACCAATTACGTAAATGTATAGCATTACTTGTTCTACGAAAGTGTCAAGGTAATCATTGTTTGTATAACCAGAATTTACGGTTTGGATGCGACCGGCAACTGTATGATTTTACATGATGGTGTTAGTGCTTTTACCTTGCTTCGTCGCCACCTATAATGCCGGTATTACTAATACATAGTTAAGGTTGGGGTGAAAGTGACTCGCCAAGCGATTACCGCTGTTTTGATAGCCAAGAATGCCGCGACTGATTTGCCGGACTGTCTAGAGTCGATAGCTTGGGTGGATGAAATCGTTTTACTCGACAGCGGAAGTGATGACGATACTGTTGCTATTGCTGAGTCTTTTGGCGCTAAAGTATTTGTCAGTGAAGACTGGCCAGGGTTCGGTTCTCAGCGTCAACGAGCGCAATCCTATGCATCCAATGACTGGATCTTCATGATTGATGTGGATGAGCGAGTAACGCCCGCTTTGCGCGCCTCTATTGAATCACTGCTAACTCAGCCTAATGCCGACAAGGTCTATTGCTTTGACCGGGTGAGTGACTTCTTTGGGCGATTTATTCGTACCAGTGGTTGGTATCCAGACTGGGTTGAACGCCTCTATCGCAAAGACAAATTTTCGTATAATGACGCACCGGTTCACGAGCGTGTTGTTTGCGAAAGCGCTCAAAAAGTAAAGTTAGCGGGAGAACTGCTTCATTTCACGACCGGAAGTTATAACGACTTTATGCAGAAGTCGTTGCGTTACGCGAGCGATTGGTCTGAACAGCGCTATGCGAGAGGAAAGCGTACGACTCTCGGCGGTGTTTTTGTGCGCAGCCTGGGAACATTTCTGATTAAATACATTCTTCGAAGAGGCTTTATGGAAGGCCGGCATGGCGTTTTATTGGCTGGCGTATCAGCGGTTTATACGTTCAATAAATATGGTTCGCTATGGGTATTGCAGCAGCGGGGCTTGCCTCGAGAATCTGAATAATAAATATGGCGAGAATTACTATAATTTCAGCCGTTCTAACTAGCTTTTGGACGAAAAAATATCAATGGACGAAGGAACTATGAATACAATATCTCAAATACCTGGAGAAATGGCGATCGCCGGCACTCACGATACTGTAGTTGAATATGTTAAAAAGCACTTTCCTGGAGAGACACAAAAAAAAGTTTTAGATCTGGGCGCTGGTCAAGGCTCTCTATCACTCAAGTTAAAAAATGCGGGCTTTGATGTTCGAGCGTGTGACTTAGACGCGGACAACTTTCGAGTACCGGATGTCGAGTGTTTGGCTGTCGATGCGAATGGTGTTCTGCCTTACGAAGATAGTAGCCTAGACTTAGTTTTGTCTATTGAGCTGGTTGAGCATATAGAAAACCATGGTTTATTGTTCTCCGAAGTGACGCGAGTATTGAAGCCCGGTGGACACTACATTTTTTCTACCCCAAATATTCTATCATTGAAGTACCGCTTAGGCTTTTTGTTTACTGGGTATGGGTATTCGTTTGGACCGCTCGAACCGGGTGTGCGCAAACCCGCAATACAGCATATCTCACCCTTTAGTTTGGACCGCTATACTTGGTTGCTCTCACTGTCCGGTTTAACCTTAGTAGATGTGGCGGCTGACAAACTGCAATCGACGTCTAAATGGTTTTATTGGATGGCACCACTGATTAAAATTCTAGCGCGAAAAAAGTACGGTAGCAGTTCGAACGTTAAGCTTCAGAACGGAAAGACAGCATTGCTGGGTCGTACGTTGATCGTACTTTCGCAGAAGTCTTAGAGGTAAGTTAGTTCGCTACTATGTGCGACCTTGCATCATAACGTGTGTTAACACAGCCTTCGTGACAGCCCATTCACTTCTCCAATAACCGTGGTGCTTTGTTATGTTGTCGTCACAGGGCACTCTGCGGCGATGATAGAACAGGTGCCCGCTAGACTCTGGTAGGCCTTTTTTGGCGCGATAGTTTGCACTGGGTATAAATGCGAATTTTAAGCCTGGCATCAGCGTAAAAATGCCTGCGACAGGTTGATCACAGTGTTGACAGAAACCGCGCTGCAGATAGGGCGGCGGGCGTAGTTTTTTGAAACGTATATCGTCCATGGGAAGCTCCACATGTGAAAGCGGCAACACCGTAAAGTCTGAATAAGGCTGCTGATAAACGCGCTGGCATATCTCGCAGTGGCAGTAGAGTCGAAGTTTCGGCGCTTTTAGCACGGAGAAGTGAGTCTGGCCGCATGGGCATTGGCACTGGGAGTCAAACACGGTCATGGCGAATCTCTTTGTTCTTGGTTGTATTTATTGTTAGCGACAGCTAAAGCATGTCTGTTTCGTCCTAGCATGCTAACGAGTTATTTTTTTTATTTCTATGATTTTGTCTGGACTACCTGCTTTTGTTCGAGTGCTGAATGCTGCCCTTGTTAAGCTTTTAAAATTCCTAGATAAGTGTCGATTACCTCAATACATGCCTCTTAAGACTTCGTTATTATGGCGCCAGTTTACACCTCGGAATTTCTTATGTTTAATCCCAGACTCGAATCGCTACGCGGTATTGCAGCGCTAATGGTGGCGCTAGGCCACTCTTTTATTGTGGTGTCGATTGGGTAAATGGATGCAGCGTACGGAGTTCATTATTCAGCGCTGAATTCATGGAGTGATGTTGCTACCCGCAGCCTGTTTGTGTTCTTCAATGGCGGCGCTGCCGTCAGTATATTTTTCGTACTAAGCGGTTATGTGCTTGGTTTATCGTTGAACAAGAAGGCATTGAGTGAGGATAGAAATAGTTTTTTAGACTCTCTCGGGTTTGTAGTTCGTCGTTTGTTTCGTTTGTTTCCTGCGCACATCGTAAGCTTGTCGGTCGTTATCGCAAGTCTATATCTTTTTCATGAGCCCGCTCGTTTCACGGTGGCGTCTCCTTGGTTTTCTGGTTTTTATGGTAGCTCTCTTTCCTTAAGCAATGTGCTAGATAACTACTTACTGTTATCGACTAATCTGAACCCGGTAACTTGGACATTGCAAGTAGAGTTGATTATGTCCTTGTTATTTCCCGTGGCGTTTCTTGTTTGTCGAGGGTTAAGCATTGGTGGCAATTTGATTGCTTTGGCTGTCGTGGCCTATTTTTGCTATCGCCTGCAGAACTTTTTCTTGATTTACAGTTTCGTATTTTATGCAGGATTAGTGCTCTCCCAGCTGCGTCCAAGTGCCCTGATAAGTATGTCGAGCCGTGTCGCAAGCCTTCTATTCTTTTTGGGCTTGGGTATTTTACTGAGTGCACGCATGGTAGTTAGTGCAACGGAAATGTTTGATATTGCAGCGACTGAATGCTTGGGCGCCGTATTGATTGTATTTGTGTTATCTAACCGCCTAGAGGGTGCGCGATTGGGTGCTTGTCTTGATCACCGTTGGGTGCGCGAACTGGGGAAAATATCCTATTCATTCTATGTCCTGCATTTTATTGTTTTGTACTGGCTAGCTTATCTTGGGCTGCGAGAGGTAAGCCCGGCATGGGTGAACGAGTATCGCTTCGTGTTTGGTCTCGCGTTGGCAGGTATTTCTATTCCTATAGCAGTTGTCATTGCACAGTTTTCTTATCGTTGGGTTGAGCAGCCTTTTATTGGAGTGGGGGCTCGCGCTAGCAAAGGGTTAGTAAGCTCATTATCTTTACGTTCTTCAGCGCTGAGACATCGCTTAACCGCTGTGTCTGAATCGACGCTTTTGAGGCGTTATCCGGGCCTATGTTATGTTTTTGCGATGTTGCCCGTATTGTATTTCGCTCAGGTAACGATGCTATTTGGTCGATCCGCTGTCTATGCCCCGATGGATTTAGCGAAACATACATTTAGTTTCTCTGATTTTGCTAATTTTCATGTGCTTGCTTTGGCGCTGCCCTTAACGGTTGCCATGGCCTGTTTTCATTATTTGAATCGACGGCCCAGTACGACAGACTTACTGCGCTTCATTTTCGGGTACGCGGTATTAGGTGTAGCACTCACATCTGTACATTTCTTTATGCAACTCGGCACTAAGGCCATACAGCTTTATCAGTGGCAGGACCTTGATAACTTTGCGCTGGCTTGGCTAAGCAGCTACGGCTCGGTTTACTACGTTTGTTGGTCAATCATGCTTTCTTTGGTTTGGGTTCATATAGCTGTCCGGCTGCCTAGAGTGGTCCAGTGTTTAACTTTGGCGTTAATGGTGCCAGCAGTAATGTTTTTGCCAAGATACGCAGCAAGCAGCTCGATGCCGTTTTTGTTTGCGCCTTGGAGCCCTCTCAATGCGCTGCCGGTTGCCTCATGTGTTGGGATACTGTTTAGCGCATCTTGGGTTCGAGACAACGCTCATAAGGTGATTTTGAGTAGTTTAGTGTTGGCCGTTTGTAGTGGTGTGTATGAGTGGAATGTAATGCTCTCCGAAGCTTATGGTGCCTCGCAGTTGGCTGCGTTGCCAGTTTCTGCGCGCTTATCTTTATACACAAGCGTGTTTGCCGTTTTGGCCTTTGTTGTTTCTCGTCATGAAACGGGCGAGCTTTCGCGAATACTCGCAAAGTGTTCGATACCGGCCTTGTTACTTTACCCTCTACTCAGTTATCACTTGATTGGCAGAGCAGCCTCATTGGCTTTTGACCAAGCTTCGTTTGGCTATTGGTCGTTTACACTAGTGACGTTTTTCTTGCTGCTTGCGGGAGGTATTCTTTGGCGTTTTCTCGCGCTATTGAATGTGCCGGTGTTGCAGCCTAGTCGATAGCTCGCCCAGCGCAGGCATTAGTTAATGCAACGCTCCTCTGATCGCAGGGAGAAAAAAACCTTATTTTTGTTCTGACTCAAGTACAAATTGCTCGAACTCTTTATCTACTCCGAATATGTGACGTTTGAGCCACTCCTCCAAAAATAACGAAAGCGACTGCCTGACTGCCAAGCTCATTTCATGGGGGCGCGCTGACAGTTGTTTTAATTCTTTGCGAAAACGGTCATGGGCTCTTATGTGACTAAACATTTGCGGATAGTCTAACGCCTCCATGTAAGCTTCTTCGAGTGCAAAATGGTGGTCGGCATAGTATTGCAATTCTTCTAGCACACTTACCTGAAATGGCTCTTGCCGAATGTCGTCGATTAGACGAAACAACATTTGGTGCTGGGTGTCTTGCCAGATCAGTTCGCTTGTTTTGATCATGGTCGTGCCTTTTGTTGTTTGATATTGCACTATTGTTGATTAGTCGGTGATCTACAAGCAAGTTCTGGTAGGTAGTTGATGGGTATCAAATAATGCGTATTTTTAGGAGTGGAAAATAATGTATGTCGTGATTTTTCGAGCAAAGATACGCGCTGACCTTAGCGAATCGTCTGCACGTGAATATGATCGGGTTGCGCAGCAAATGCGAGATTTAGCGATTGGGACCTATGGTTGCGTGGACTTTGTTGCGATGACTGACAATGGTGACGAGCTAGCGGTTTCTTATTGGCCTGACGAGGCATCCATTATTGCATGGCGTGAGGACGCTGAGCATCGCAAGGCACAAGAATGCGGAAAGCGTGATTGGTATATCGATTACTCGGTCGAAGTGCTAACGATTGAGCGTCGCTATGAATCAGCCTCCACCCTAAAGGATGCCGCTAAGCAACGAGGAGAAGATAAGTGACGCAGCGTTTGAATGATCAGGATTTTTTAGCAGTGATAGACGCAACGCCCCTGATATCAATCGACTTGGTTGTGCGTGATCAACGTGGGCAAATATTATTGGGATACCGAGATAACAAACCTGCTCAGCATTATTGGTTTGTGCCGGGCGGTCGTGTGCGCAAGCAAGAGCGTCTGGCGCAAGCCTTTGTGCGCCTCACACAGGTAGAGCTGGGCTTTTCGGTTGCGATGGACGACGCTCGTTTTTTAGGCCCTTACGAACATCTTTATGACGACAACTTTCTAGCAACGAGTGGTGTTGGGACGCACTATGTTGTTTTGGCTTACGAGATTCAGCTAGCTGAGGGGCAATCATGCACCTTAGATGATCAGCATAGCGAACAACGCTGGTGGCAGGAGCATGAACTGCTGGCCAGCGCGCTTGTTCACGCTAATACCAAAGCATATTTTGATTCGTCTTATCGCTTGTAGGCGCTGATACGCAGTCTCGGGCAGCGCTCGATACGCGTGAATAGGGGGTTGATAATGAGAGCGATTAGCCCCCCGCTGGTAGCACGTATAGATAAATAGCAAAGAAGTGAAAGGCACTGCCGCCCAACACAAACAAATGCCAGATCGCATGATTAAACGGGATCGACTTTCCTAAGTAGAAAACCACGCCCACGGTATACACAATCCCGCCAATCGCTAGTAGCGTCATCCCACCGCTCGGCAGTACTTCCATTAGTTCACTACCCGAGATAACCACCAGCCAACCCATCAATACATAAGACGCTACTCGCAGTAAATGAAAGCGCAGTGGAAAGGCGAGCTTGAGTACAATGCCTCCGGCGGCAATTCCCCACACGCCAGCCATCATGTTGAGCCCTGTCCCCTCGCGCATTAGCACGAGTAGAAATGGTGTATAAGTGCCCGCGATAAGCAGATAGATCGCGCAATGGTCGAACACTTTTAGTATTTGTTTCGTCGCAGGATTTTTGGCGCCATGGTAAAGGGTCGACGCTAAATACAGCGCTAAGAGGCTAAGACCGTAAATGACAACGCTGCCGATCTTCCAGTTGTCATCGAGCGCATAGGCTTGATAAAGCATGACGAGAGATCCGATCAGCCCTAATAACAATCCTAGCGCATGGCTTAGGAAGTTAGCGTGCTCTTCTGCTTGACTGTAGGGTGCTTCTGGCATTGCGTTGAGCGCGGCGGCGCTCGTTTCTTGATTGGGTGACATTCTAAGGTTTAGTCCCGTTGTTGGCAGGCCTGAAAATCGATTCCTTTAAGGTGAGGGACCATGTTGCAGGGGCCTTGCCGGCTGTCCAATTGAGAGCTAATGATTCTCTGCCAGGCGGTCCGGCAAGCGTTCGTCGAGCCGGGGACGCAGAATATCGCAGTGCTATTTGCCAGTCCAGCGAGTGCTCTCGACTGCAAGGTGCTGGTGCCGATTTCTTGATATGAAATTTGTCGGAATAGCTCGCCAAAACCTTCAACCGTTTTGTCGAACAATACTTTCACGGCCTCTGGCGTGCTGTCGCGCGAGGTAAAGCCGGTTCCGCCTGTAATCAGCACTGCATGAATATCAGTACTCGCGATCCATTGGCTTAATTGAGCACGTATTTGGTAAATATCGTCGATAACGATGTTTCGATCTGCCAGTGCATGCCCGTCGCTGATGATCGCATCGACCAAGAATTGCCCCGACGTGTCTGTGCTATTTGTTCGCGTGTCTGACACGGTCAGTACCGCGATATTTAGAGGAACAAGTTGTTCCGTCGTATTGTGTCCCATAAAGATTTCCTGTTTTTTCTTAGGTCTTGATGCGCCGTAAAGACGTACTTACTTACCCGCCAAGCATCGCTAGTTGAGAGGTAGTGCCGCTGTAATTGTTCTCTAACTGGTGTCCTTGCCATTTGCCGAGCACCACTTGTTGGAGATGATCGACGAACGCTGAATTTTCGTCATGGCCGAGGTAGCGTCGAATATTACTATTGGCTTCGTTAAACAAGCACAAATGCAGGTTGCCATTTGCCGCAATGCGCAGGCGATTGCAGTCTGCGCAGAAATTTTTGCTATACGGCATGATTAAACCGATCGAGCCGGTATAGTCGGCGTGAGTGAATTCTTCTGCTGGCCCTGCAAGCTGGCTGCGATTTTGTGCCAGCCAACCTTGGTTGATAAGGGTGTCGCGAATGCCCGTTGCCGACACATGCTGTTGCTGATAAAACTCAGCGTTGTCATTGGTTCTCATCAGCTCGATGAGGCGTAAACTGATGGGTCGGTCTTTGACAAAGCGAACAAAGTTACTGATCTCATTTGCATTAAAGGATTGCATTAACACGCTGTTGAGCTTTGTTTTTAGGCCAAGCTTGGTGGATAGATCCAGTGCATTTAATACGGCAGTAAGTTTGTCGTGTCCAGTGATCGTTTGAAAGCTACGTGGGTCTAAGCTATCCGCGCTGAGATTTAGTGCTGTCAGTCCGGCCTTTGCTAAATCAGGTAGTTGTTGCGCGAGCCGATAACCGTTGCTAGTGAGAGCGACTTGCTCGATACCAGGCGTCGAGGCGCAGACTTCAACGATTTCAACTAAGTCCTTTCGCAAGGTTGGTTCGCCGCCGGTGATGCGGATTTTTCGCGTACCGAGTTGACTCATCGTCGAGACGAGCCGACGAATTTCATCCACCGTGAGTGGCTGCTCCTTCGTGTCTGGGCAGTATCCTTCGGGCAGGCAATAATTACAGCGGAAGTTGCAGGCTTCGGTAATAGAAAGCCGCAGATAATTGAACCGTCTACCAAAGCCATCTGTGAGTGTGGGGTGATCGTTGACGGGCGTAAGTCCGATCGTTCTCATGGTGTGTTCTCTCGCGAATTTTCATCGTTGTCGATTACGAAATCCTGTTCGAGGAAGTTGTTCTCGACGGCGTACTGCACGCGTTTACTGTGGTGGTCTGCTTTAACGGCAAAAAACATGGTCATCATGCAAAAAGCGAGAACGCCATAAAGGAGCATAAAGCAGGCACTGTAGATACCTACGCCATCGACAATGAGGCCAAAAGCGAGTGGTAGAGTGGCGCCACCAAGCGCGCCGAGTGCGGCGACAAAGCCACCCACTTGACCCATTTGATGCGGGTAATAGTCATGAATGATTTTATAGACGCTGGCTCGACCAAAACCCTGAGCGATGCCAATAATCAGAATCAGTAAGGTGAACACCCAAAGATTGACTTCAATGCTCAGGTTTACATCATGATCAATCCCATGAATCGTCATAGTGGTGGGTGGATAGCTCAAAACGAACAAGCAAACTAAGCAGATCCAGAACACGGTCCAATTAACAGATCGGCCCCCATAGCGGTCGGCAAACCACCCACCTAGGGCTCGAACCATCGAAGAGCTCGCCGCAAAAGCAAGTGTGAGTGCCATGGCAAGCTCGTAACTCGTGCTATAGGCGTTTACATAGTATTGCGGCAACCACATTAGCAAGGCGAGAAAACTGCCAAATACGAAGTAGTAGTAAAGTCCAAAACGCCACACTTGTAGCCTCAGAAACCAGCGCTGGTCGCGAGGCAGGTGCGTATCCGCCGTATCCATAAAATTCGCGCCAGCGTTTGCCTTAGAAGCGCGTGTGACAGCCTGCCCAGCGGAGCCATAATCTGGCGCTAACGCTGCAAATAGCAGTGCGGTAGCGATTAAGGCCGCACCGTAGATAGGCCCAATATATTCAATGCCCCAGTAGTGCGTAAGCACGGGGGCGAGCGCCAAGGTGATTGCTGCGCCGGCATTCCCTGCACCAAAAACACCCATTGCGGTGCCTTGCATGGAACGCTCAAACCAGTCGGTAACGTAGCGGATACCTATCGTGAAAGAGGTGCCGCTAATGCCGATCCAGCAGCCAATCCATAGGTAGTCCGAAATACTATCGGCATAAGGCAGCAGGAACAGGCTTGGTGCAGTGGCCAGCATCTGTAAAACATAAAGTTTCTTAGGGCTTATCGCGTCGGCAAGAAAACCGGCCGGAATTCTGAGCAGTGCGCCGCTTAGCATTGGCGCAGCGAAGATCATGCCCAGCTCTGTGCTGCTAAGGGCGAAGCGCTCTTGCAGATCAATCGCGAGCACCGCATATAGCGTCCACACGGAAAAATTAATCGCAAAGGCAATCGTAGCTAGGCTTAGGGCGCGGGCAGACTGTGGATGTGAATAGCTCATAGCCAGGACTCGTTGATTCGTTGTGTGCTGATAGCCACTTTAACCAAGCGTCTATTGTCTTAACTAGTCTCTACCTCTTATTCCTTTGTGCTCAGGCGTATGACTACTCCCAAATAGGTATGGCGCCAAATGGCGCGGCATATTTGGTGGGTGCCGGCGTACTTACTTATAAGTAAGTGTCCTCTTAAGCCCCGCCAATACTGACCTTTCGGGTGTCTCGATGTTGACTTAGATCAATTATTTCAAGGGCTCAACGACGCAGACTCGTCGCCAGTAATGAAGAATAGGTAGCTCAGTTTTTCGATGAGCTGTCTTAAACCTGTTAATGACAAGGTGGAGCACGATGCACGCTGATCACAAAATACGATTACTCGATGTTAAAGACCCAAAAATAAAAACGCTGCATATTACGTGGTTCGCGTTTTTTCTGACGTTTGCCGTGTGGTTTAACCATGCGCCGCTTTTGATTTTCATGAAAGAAGCGTTCGACATGACGACTCAGCAAGTGAAAGCGCTGATGATTCTAAACGTCGCGTTGACAATACCGGCCCGAATTATCATTGGCATACTGGTCGACAAGCTTGGCCCTCGCAAAGTGTATAGCTCCTTATTGGTACTTTCTTCTGTGTTGTGTCTGATGTTTGCGTTCGCGCAAAGTTACGAACAACTGGCCTTGTTCCGCTTTCTGATGGGCTTCGTGGGTGCCGGTTTTGTAATTGGTATTCGCATGGTGGGCGAGTGGTTCCCGCATAAAAGTGTTGGGATTGCAGAAGGTATTTATGGTGGCTGGGGCAACTTTGGTTCTGCCGCGGCAGCGATGACGCTACCGACTCTAGCACTGGCTTATGGTGGTGAAGACGGCTGGCGCTATGCACTTGCAACGACCGGTGTTATTGCAGGCCTTTATGGTGTTTTCTATTACATAGCCGCCCGAGATACGCCTAAGGGGTCTACCTACTTTAAACCTAAAAAGTCGGGTGGCTTAGAAGTGACGAGCTGGAAAGATTTTTGGTTGTTGATTGCGATGAACATTCCAATGTATGCCGCGTTGGCAGTGTTGGCTTGGAAACTCTCTCCTTCAGGTGTTGGTTTATTGTCAGAAACGGCTGTATGGCCAATATGGATTGGTTTGACCGCTTTGTTTTTCTTTCAACTGTATTCGATTTGGGGGGTTAACAAAGACCACCTAAAGCATGAAGTAGCAGAGCATGATAAGTATGAATTCAAGCAAGTCGCGATTCTAAACTGGTCTTATTTTGTGACCTTTGGTTCTGAACTGGCGGTGGTTTCAATGTTGCCATTATTCTTCTTAGATACCTTTGAAGGCTTGTCGCCTGTTAAGGCGGGTTTGTTGGCCTCTGGTTTTGCATTTATGAACTTGGTAGCGCGTCCGACTGGTGGTTGGTTCTCTGATCACTTTGGCCGTCGTAAGTCTTTGCTTATTCTTATTGGTGGCTTGGCGGTCGGTTACTTTGTCTTGGCGCAAGTCGATAGTACTTGGTGGATTCCGGTGGCAGTGATCGCGACCATGTGTTGTTCGTTCTTTGTGCAAGCGGGTGAAGGAGCCGTTTTTGCGATCGTTCCTCTTATTAAGCGCCGTATGACGGGGCAAATAGCGGGCATGACGGGAGCCTATGGTAACGTGGGTGCCGTAACTTACCTGACCGTATTGAGCTTCGTCGATTACAGTACGTTTTTCATGGTGATTGGTTGCTCTGCTTTGATCATCTTCTTTATCGCCATGATGCTTAGTGAACCCAAAGGTAAGATCGCAGAGACGCTACCTGACGGAACCGTGCAGATGATTGATGTTGGCTAATGACTGACTTAAAACTTGAAATCGCCTCGTTTAGCGAGGCGGGTATCAAACCGCAAAACGAAGACTCGGTCGGCTATTTTCAGCCCACCGAGTCTTATGCCTTAAAAGCCAAAGGCGTTGCCTTGTGTGTGGCCGATGGCGTCTCGACGGCTGAAGCGGGGAAAGAAGCCAGCGAAACTGCCGTCAATCATTTCATGGATGAGTACTACCGAACGCCCGACAGCTGGAGCGTTGGGCGCAGTGGTGAAAAAATCCTGTCGACTCTGAACCTTAATCTTTATCGAAAGAGCAATGAATTCTCCAGCAATAAAGGCTTCCTATGTACCTTTAGCGCGATGGTCGTAAAAGGCAGTACGGGGCACTTTTTTCATGTCGGCGACAGCCGTATCTATCTATTGCGCAAGGGCGATCTAAAGCAGCTTACCAAAGACCATACTGCGAAAATTTCAGAAAACCACTCGGTGCTTGCCAGAGCGATGGGAATGGATAACCGTCTGCATATCGATTACGGCCGCGTGAATTTAGAGCAGGGCGACCGGTTGATGCTGTGCTCTGATGGGGTGCATGACTTTATCAATGATGCGGATTTATCCGAGTTGCTATCGCTTGATCAGCCGCTAAAGCAAATCGCTCAAACGATTCGCGAGCGCTCTCTGGAAAACGCCAGTGATGACAATTTGAGTGCCGTGGTTGCTCAGGTCGACAGCTTATACCATCAAGATCGAGAAGAGCACACCGCTGAACTCACCCGTTTACCTTTCCCGCCAGACCTTAAACCGGGCATGTGCCTAGACGGATATCGTGTGGTGCGGGAGCTATTTGCGTCGTCGCGCAGCCAGCTATACCTCGTTGAAGACGAGTCGAGTGGCGCGCAATGTGTGATGAAAACGCCGTCATTGAATTTCGACGATGATCTCGACTACATCGACCGCTTCGTGCAAGAAGAGTGGATTGGCTTGCGAGTACAGTCGCCAAATGTTGTCCGTTTGATTCGACAAGAGCGTGAACGAACGGCGCTGTATTACTTGATGGAACATGTCGAGGGAGAGCAGCTCGATGACTGGATGCAAACACATTGCCCCCCGAGCCCCAAACAAGCGATCAAAATTATCAAGCAAGTCGCGCAAGGTTTGCAGGCCTTTCATGATTACGAAACGGTTCATCAAGATCTTAAGCCCGGCAATGTAATGGTTAGGCCTGATGGCAGCGTTGTCATCGTTGATTTTGGCTCTGTTTATGTGGCGGGCTTGGCCGAACTAGACCAACGCCATGCGGAAACCAAAGCGCTTGGCACCGCTGGCTACGCAGACCCTAACTACATAATGGGTAGTAACCCCGGTTTTGCCGGAGATGTTTATTCTTTAGCGACGATTACCTATGAGATGTTCACAGGCGAGTTGCCGTTTGGTGAGGCGATAAACGATTGTCGAGTCGCTGCGGAGTTTGATCGCTTACGCTACCGGCCCGCTGCGCAACTCAACCCACAGATCCCCCTTTGGTTTGATCGCGCTTTGGAGCAGGGTGTCGCGTTTGGCCCGGAGCGCAGGTATCACACGGTTGCTCAATTGATGAAAGATTTGACGCAGCCTAACCCAGAATTTTTGCGGGACGAGCCCCCTAGTCCTAAACGCGCCAATACTGAGCTATTTTGGAAGCTCATGTCGGGTTTTTGGTTTGTGACCTTACTGTTGGTGATGTACCTGTTCAGTCAGGCCTAGTAACGCCATGTCGTTTTGCGCTGAGTCTTAAACGTAAGATAGCGCTTTGAACCGTTCCCCCAAACTGTTTAGTATACCGGCTGCGTTTATTTGGCGGCGCGAGAAAGACCGCCATCTTTACCCTTTGATTTCAGAATCTAAACAGAGTCCAAACCGATGCCAAAAGCGAGTGAAATAAAAAAGAATAGTGCGATTGAATACAATGGCAGTGTCTACATTATCAAGACCATTGAACGTTCTGTGCCGCAAGGTCGGGCAGGTGGCAGTATCTATCGCATGCGCATGTACGATGCCGCGACGCGAAATAAAATTGATCAGTCATTTAAAGACTCCGATATGCTGACCTTGGCTGACCTAACGCGACGCCCTGCGAAGTTTTCGTACTCGGACGGTGATGAATACGTATTTATGGATGACGAAGATTATTCCGCCTACAGTTTTAATAAAGAACAAATCGAAGACGAATTACTATTTATCGATGAAACGACCGAAGGCTTGTCAGTGGTTATCGTGGACGAGGCTCCCATCGCTCTCGACCTGCCTGCTAACGTTGACCTAGATATCGTCGAAGCCGACCCTGCGATCAAAGGGCAGTCGGCAACTGCGCGCACTAAACCCGCTATTTTATCCACCGGCTTAACGGTTCAGGTGCCAGAACATATCTCTAGCGGCGAACGTATAACGGTCAATGTTGAAGAACGACGTTTTGTTAGTCGGGCTGATTCGAAGTAGATTCAAGGTGTCGTCCAAGGGTCGTGAGACTTTTATGCGCAACTCGACTTAGACGGAATAAAGGGGTCAAGGAATAAAGGGGTCAGACCCCTTTATTCCTTATGCATAAAAACAAGACTAAAGCTTCCTGGTTGCGGCGAAAGGGTCTACCCCTTTAACGGTTAGGTGTAAACCGAGTATTGAGAATGGATTTTCAAGCTATACCAATTATTAGAATATTTGATGAAGAAAAGGCTAAAGAGTTCTATTTGGGCTTTCTAGGCATGACCTTAGACTGGGAGCACCGGTTCGACGCGGGTTTTCCTGTTTATATGCAGGTATCAAAAGGGAGTCTTTTATTTCACCTTAGTGAGCACTCCGGCGACTGCACTCCAGGCAGCAAAACCTTTGTTAATGTCGCTGATCTCGATACATTATTTCAGGAGTTAGCTTCAACATCATACGGGTACAGCAAGCCGTCCATTGAGCAAGCTCCTTGGGGGAGTCGTTGCTTTACAGTTATTGATCCATTTTCAAACAAAGTGCTATTTAATGAGCAAAAAAACACATAACAAATTAGTCAACGTTGTTTGCGGTTCTGGGCGCGCAAACACTACCTTAACCGAGCGTTAGATAGGTAAAGCCAATGTTAACGTCGAGGTCACTTTTAACTATTTGGTTCGCGTTTGTTTTGGTGGGGTGCGGCGGACCGAAGCTGGATGCATTGGGTGCGGACGATGTCATTGTTGCCTTTGGCGATAGTTTAACGGCGGGCGTCGGGACGAGTCTGGAAAATAGCTATCCCAGTGTGCTGGCTGAGTTGTCGGGACTCAATGTCGTAAACGCTGGGGTGTCAGGTGAAACAACGAGTGAGGGTTTAGTTCGGCTTCCAGAGGTACTTGAGGAACATCATCCTAGCTTGCTCATTCTGTTAGAAGGAGGCAATGATATCCTCCAGAATCAAAGCAAAAGTAAGATAAAACGTAATCTAGAAAAAATGATTCAGGTCGCGTTCGATAGAGGTTTACCCGTGGTACTCATTGGCGTCCCCGAAAAAAGTTTGTTCTCTAATGCCGCGCCTTTTTATGGTGATCTTGCTGAAAAGTATGACTTAGTCTTTGATGAAAGCGTGGTGGCTAGTTTGATGCGTAGCCCATCCAAGAAGTCAGACGCCGTTCATTTTAATGCGCAAGGCTACGCCGATATGGCAGCAGAAATCTATGCGCTTTTATCCGATAACGGCGCACTTAATTAACGCTTTCAATACGGCGCTACAGCCAGGTGATCGATCGAAATGGTCATGGAAAACGCCATACCCTCGATGCCTATTTTCAAATGCTAAGGCCAGCTTCCGTTCCAACGCAGTGCAAACAATACGGCGTTAAATTCATCTTCGGTACTGCCGTCAGCGTGCAGCTCAACACTCCACTTTAAATGGTCTTGCCATTGCTGAAGATAGGCGATGCGAAAACGGTTTGGATTATCGGACATAGTGTTTAACCCACTTAGTTCAGCTAATGCAGGGCCTGCGTCGCCGAGTAAGGTGTTGTCTGTTTGAATCTGATCGTAGGCGAGGGCGAGCGTATGCTTGCCGCGCTTTATTTCTAGTGCTGCCCACATAGCATCGACTTGGCTGTCGAGTTTGGCCTGTCGTAAATCGTCACGCACTGTTCCTTCGATATCTGCCTGCATGTATTCTGCAGTAAGGTTAACCTGAGCCCAATCCCAGCCGAGCCATATCATCTTGTTGCGCAGCCCTAGAGTGCGTGTATCACCGTCGAACCAGTAGCTTGGGTCCGTGCTGGTGACACCGTGACTGTGGCCATCGCCGCTGGTCAGTCTTTCGTCTACACGGTCGTTCGCTTTGTATGCGCCATACCAAACACGGCTTTGCAGCAGGATTGAGTCGAACGTCAGGTGATAGAAGGCAAAGATGTCTCCTGCACCGGGGTTGTCGTTGTTGCTGGCCGGGTAGCTGTCCCCATTAAAAACTTCAATGCCGACCCCGCGACCCTCGGCATGGCTGAGAATGGCGCGAGCGCCGATGTCATTAAAATGACCGCCGTACAGTGCATCGTACGCCAGAGGTTGGTCTACGAAGTTGCGCGCATTGGTGTGTTTGCCATGTTGGGGTGAGAACTGGGCGGATAGTTTGCCTGCTTCGAGTTGCAGTTGGGTGGCACCTTGCTGCCACAGTGCGCCCAGGTAAGCTTTTTCCATGTCGACTTCGCTGTGTTGGCCATGCACCGAGACTTCTGCAATGCCGTAGACATGTTCGTTGTCAAAGTAGGACAGCTCGATTACGGCACTGTCTAGCGAAAAGCCTTTTTCGGTTCCGTGAGTTTCTCCTCCCATTAATACGCCGGGAATGTTCCATAGTTGCCCGTCGGCGGTTCCTTGATTGCGGTAGCTGGTGGTCACTTCCATATTCAATGCGGCGCCAGGCGTTGGTTGCCATAATCCGTGGGCCGAGACAGAGGTGTGAATTAGCAGTGCCGATAGGCCTGCTGCCATGGCAAGGTAGTTTGTCTTCACGTTGCTTACTCCGTGGGGTCACTAAAACGTGGATTGGTATTGAACGATTCATCGGTTAGGGCATTCAGGAACGCGATCAGATCTTGTTTTTCGCTGGGCGTGACGCTAAAACCGTTGACCAGACTGTCTTTAAAAGGGTTGAGTCTGCCGTCTCCGGCGTTGGGGCCAGCGGCAATGTTGCGGCCCCCTGCTGCATAAAAATCGATGACTTCCTCAAGGTCTGCCATCGAACCATCGTGCATGTAGGGCGCTGTCACTGAGATATTCCTGAGCGTCGGCGCGCGAAACTTACCCATGTGAGAGGGAACGCCTGTTAACTCGAATATACCGGTGTTGTCGCTTGGGTAGTCTCCGGTGCCGCCAATATTAAACAGTCCGGTATTATGGAACGGCCTTTCGATGAAGGCGGGGTACATGGTCCGGTCGGCGGTTGAGTCGCTGAAGTTATAGCCGCCATGGCAATGAAAGCACTCAAGCCCTTCGCTAAAAAATAGGGTTTGTCCGCGCTGGGCAGACGCCGATAAGGCGTCGGTGTCACCCGATTGAAAGCGGTCAAAGTCCGTTTCGAAGGACACCATGCCGCGCACAAACACAGCAAGTGAACGAATAACATTGTTCATGTCTACAGGGTCGCCATCGTTCGGAAACGCAGCTGCAAACATATCGGGGTAAAGAGGGTTGGCACGCAAGGCATCTAGTACAAGCTCTTCGTTGCTATCGTTAATGCCATGCTCGATAGGATCTTCACCAAATAACGGTACCGCGATTTGTGCTTCGAGTGACAATAAGCTTGAGTTAGCCCAAGTGAGCGTCGAGTTATAGGCGACATTGAGGAGTCCTTGCGCATTGCGTGCTAAGACTTGGCCCGTTGAGCCGACCGGTAGCGTTTCGCCATCTGCAAACCCTAGGGCTTGTTCGTGGCAAGAGTTGCATGATTGAGTGCCATTTCCTGACAGGGCGTCGTCATAGAATAGATGGCGGCCCAGTTGAAACTTGGCTTCGGTCATTGGGTTGCTATCGGGTTCAATGGGCAGGGCAGTACTTTCGCTCAGCCCCCAAGAAAATTCGCTATTAGTCTCTAGCACAAAGGTCGTTTTGCTACTGCCGTTGCAAGCCGAAAGCCCGAACAGAGACGCAACGAATAAGAGCGTAAAAAAGGCGCGCAGCATTGGCTGCGCGCAAACATGCAAAGTTTTCATAGGATTCAACTGACTCTTATTGAACCGAAAATGCGCTTTGCATGGTGGAGGCGTGGGCATTGCCCGTGCTGTGGTCTAGGCCTAGCTTTAAGAACACTTCATTGCAATCAGTCGTGTCTGTTGGGCCAGACATGCAGCCGGACGCTGGAGCAGAGGTGGTCGTAATATCTGTGTCAGCGACCAATTGAGCATAATCAAATTCGATACTGTCGCTACCTTGGCGATAAGTGTCCAAGGAGATCGTTGGAATATTAGATCGCAAGCAAGTCACGAGTTCTGGTTCGGTTTCTGAACCGCCGCTACAGCCCGTAGTGCCCAGGTGGAAATTCCAATTCGCCAACGCGCCTTCTAAGGGGTCGACATCCAATCGCATGTGCTTGTGGCCACTTTGCCATGCCCAGTACATGGAGATGATATTGAGCACTGAGCCGTCTCTAAAGGTGCTGATGTCGATGTGGTTTAGGTCTGAAGGGACGCCAATGCTAAACGTGATACCTTCAAATGAAACATCTGCGTCAGCATTTACGGTGCCTGTGAGCTCCGTGTTGGTTTCTCTGATAGCCCCACCACAAGGGTCTGGGTCCGTGCTGAGATCGTTAAAGTCGAGCAAGGCCACACCTTCATCTTGCCAATCACTGTCGGTGAGGGTCACTGCGTAATCGTTACCGTCGTCGCCGTTTAGGATGACGTTGTGGACATAGAATTTGAAGTTGAGGATCGAGGCGCTACCTGCTGCGCTGCCTACCGGTGTGAGGGTCGCGTCACACGTGATGGCGGTGTCGCCTGCGACGGCGCTAAATGGAATGGTGATGTCTTGCAGGTTACTGCTGGTGATCGGGGTATTGCTACTACTGCTGCAGGCGGCGAGAGTTGTGCACGCTATCAGCGTGATAAGGGCGTTTTTCATGAGCTATTCCAGTCTTGTGTTTGATCAATCGTTTGGCTGAAGCTCACCTATGACATGAAAAAGATACACTCGACGAGAGTCATCACATTTCGATAGAAAGCGTTCAGCGTTTGCTTAGTAATATTGAGATTGAGTCTGCAGGTAGCGATTTACGCGATGCAGCACTTACACAAGGCGTGGCGGAGCGCGGGAATGGTAGCGGGGAGAGAGTGATTGTTGATGACTACGAACAATACGCTGGGCGTAGCGCGTGTGAGCTTGCGCATGTTGCACAATGGTCAATGAATTGAGTGATGCGGGTTCAGCTGATGCAGACTGCACGCACGGTTCGGCGCTTAGGTCGTGTGACTGTTCAACGGGTTCATCAGAGAAAGCGCTCGCAAGAACCTGACTAAGGCCATCGCCGGTACACAAGGTGATCACACCATCACTGGTGCTGCCGAGCATATAGCCGGCAGGCACGAATGCTTGAAAGCTAAAGCAAAATAGCAATGCGAGCATCCAGTGAGATTGTTTGGCTTGGTTGTGTGTCATCGAAAGTGTTGCTGCTAGGCGTTCCGTTCTTGTGGAGAGAGAAAAGAATAGCGTAAACAGTATTTGCTTGTACAGAACTCCTATCGCTTTTCAACTAAGCGGCTTTTAAGCCGGAGGATGAAGGTTCGCGATGAAACCCTAAAGCGGGGTCATCGCAAATGTCCTCGGAAAAGTATTGCTTAGCGCAAGAGCGACGGCTTGTTATTGAAGTAGTTTCAGCACAGCGCTTTCTGAGGTGTTCGCCTGCGCTTGAACTGCAATGCCCACTTGCTCCCGAACCAAGCCTGCTGAAATATTGGCGAGTTCTTCAGCGAGATCTGCGTCCTCGATTCGGCTACGCGCTTCGGTTTCATTGATCCGTGTGCGCTCTATATTGTCAATGCTGGACTCGAGTCGATTGGAGAGCGCGCCGAACTTGCTGGCTTGAGAGGACACGGCTTGTTCTGCTTCATCCAGCACGCTTAGGGCGTTGCTGGCGCCTTCTTGCGTGCTGATATCAATATCCTCAAGACCTAGTGCTTCCAATGCAGATGCAAGGTCATTTGCTGGTGTGGTTAAGGTGTCTTCAGCGTTAGGGCCTACTTGGAAGGACCGCTCATTTTGATTATCGAATAAGGAGGCGCCATTGAAACTTGAGCCTTCGAGAATCTGGCTGTTTTCTTCCGTTAACTGTTCAGCCTCGGCAGCAAGTGCCTGACGATCTTGATCGTTTAAGGTGCCATTTGCGGCGCTCAATGCCAGTTCTCGAATTCTAGCGATGTTGTCGCTCACGCTACTCAAGGCACCATCGGCGACTTGCGTTAGTGATATAGCGTCGGCTGCGTTACGCGAGGCGACACTTAAGCCTTCTATTTCTGTTGAGATACGACTAACAATCGCCACGCCGGCCGCATCGTCACTAGCATTATTGATGCGCTGCCCAGAGCTGACACGTTCGAAGCCCGTCGAAACTGAGTCTCGCGTTGATGCGCTAGGTGCGTAAGAGCTGGAACCGTTAATGTTAATAGGCATGGCATTACTCACATTCTTTTGTACAAGGTTTAACCAACTTAGCACTAGATTGCGATTAACTAAAGCCATGTAGATTAACGATTTGTGCTGATAAGCGTGCTCTTTGTTTCAAAATGAAATAAGGCCGCTTGTGTGTCGAGTTATTTTTGTAGCGCCGCTTACCAAAGCAATCTGGAAACCATTAAGCTGCGTATACTTAGCAACGTTTACTGAGGTATTGACGACTATGTTTTCCTTTTTCAAGAAAGATCCCGCAAAAGCACTACAGAAAAGTTATGAAGCGAAGCTAGAGCAAGCGATGCAGGCGCAGCGCAGCGGCGACATCAAGTCTTATTCGATGATGACGGCTGAAGCAGAAAAAATCAGAGAAGAAATTCAGGCGTTAGCGCCGACTGCTGCGCCCTAAACAGCTTGGCGCAGCATACTGAGCGATGTTTTTTTAAACTCGAATAAAGATTAATTCCCCATCATTTCGATAGGTTGCTGCTGGCGATCCAGAATCATGTAGCGCGATAGCTGCTGACCGCTTGCTACATCATTGGTCATTTTGTTTAGAAATGGCTCTGCTTCTTCTTCGGTCGGTGCCACGCCGTTTTGGCCATTCAGGCCTGATATTAATACGAAGTCCCACGTTTTATTGATGCTGTCTGCTTCTTTTATCAGGGTCTCGAAATCGCTTAAATCTTCCGGCAGCTTGTCGACACACATGACGGGAGTAATCGTACCTTGCTTATGTTTTTTGCTTTTTTTTGGGTTCTTTTCTTCGACTGACGCAAACAGAAACAATAAGCGCTGCGGCTGTTCCTGTTGCGACGCCATGGTGAGTAATTCTGAAAAAAGCTTGCTCATACTAATTGTCTCGTAAAGTGTGATGGTTGGTTAAGCCGCGTCAGGACGCGGGCGAAGCCAAATTAAAGTGAAACGTAAAAAAATGAGCGCCATGCTGATTGATGCTAGCACAGCACTGCCTAAGATTAGATGCGGGTGCAGCGA
>CAJWBE010000027.1 GCA_913020045.1 uncultured Oleiphilus sp. | reverse complement strand
CCAATATCATGAAAAGCCGCAGCAATAATTAACTTCTGCCTATCTTGTTCATGGTCGGCCACGATAACAATAGGATCACTACTTAACTCGTTTGCGTAACTATCATGATCCAGAAGCTCAAAACAGCAATGCAACATTCGATAGACATGATTACGATAGCCGAGATAATCTTCCCCAATTACTTCTCGCCAAGGCGTAAGAATACTTTCAAGCAGAGGAATTTCGTTTTCAATAATCATACACTTACCCCCTACTCGCGCTTTTCTCTACTTGAATGAGCCGCTTTGGCCCTGGCCATCATCAGCACGCAAATAACCCTAAACAGAGCTACCCAAGGCTTTCGCTAATCCCGAACGAGATAATACACCCTTCAATTCGCCGCTTTCATCAACAACAGGTAATGGCCGCTCATTGTCTAAGGTTTCAGGAATAACCTCTTCGAGCAAGGACTCTGGCGAAATCTCTGCCACCGTTTCAAACAAGGCATCGGTCAGCGGATCCTCCGCACAACAATCCTCGCCCTCAACCGCCTTCTCAAGCGTTTCCTGCAACACAGTGCCCTCAAAACCCTCATTCGAAACGACGTAGCCATACTCTTTAGAGGTTGCTTTCATTTGCTCAATCGCTTCCCCGATGGTGCTCGTAGTAATGCGATTCACCGGTGGTTTCATCACGTTTTCTACCGTCAATGCACGTGCACGATTCACGTCGCGCACAAAAGCTTCGACATAATCATTGGCCGGTTGCAGTAATATTTCCTTCGGCTCCCCAACTTGCACTAGCTCACCGTCTTTCAAAATAGCAATACGGTCACCAAGGCGCAGCGCCTCGTCCAGATCATGCGTGATAAACACAATCGTCTTATGCAGCTTCTCTTGAAGCTCTATCAGCTGGTCTTGCATCTCGCTTCGGATCAATGGGTCTAATGCCGAAAACGCTTCGTCCATCAGCAGAATTTCAGCATCCGTGCACAAAGCACGCGCCAGTCCCACTCGCTGCTGCTGGCCGCCGGATAGTTGAGAAGGATACTGGTTTCCATAACCCTCAAGCCCAACGTCTGCTAACCAAGTTTTTGCTTTCTCTAAACGCTCATTTTTCGCCACGCCTTGAATTTTTAAACCAAAGGCAACGTTATCAATCACGCTGTGGTGCGGCATTAGTCCAAAGTGCTGAAATACCATGGACATTTTAGAGCGTCTGAACTCTCGCAAGCTATTCTCATCAAGCGTTAGAACATCTTCACCATCGACTAAAATCTGGCCTTCAGTAGGGTCAATAATACGATTAAAGTGACGAATCAAGGTCGATTTTCCAGAACCAGAAAGCCCCATGATCACGAAGATTTCGCCACGTTTGATATCAAGGTTGATGTTATTCAAACCAACGGTATGGCCGGTCTCTTCCAATAACTCCTGCTTACCTTTACCCGCTTGAATCATCGGAATCAAGCTCTTAGGCTTCGGCCCAAAAACTTTATATAGCGACTTTATTTCAATAAAATTTTGCGTACTCATTCTCGGCCTCCCAAATACGCTTGCGAACGTTTCGCATAAGCCTGAGAAACACGATCAAAAATGATGGCCAACACCACAATGGCGAGACCATTAAATAGGCCCAAAGCGAAGTATTGATTGGTAATTGAGCGAAGGACTGGCTGCCCTAGCCCTGCAACGCCAATCATGGAGGCGATAACAACCATCGCTAACGCCATCATAATCGTTTGGTTGATACCCGCCATAATATTGGGCATTGCTAGTGGCAACTGCACATGCCAAAGCTTTTGCCATGGACTCACACCATAGGACACGGCGGCTTCCAGTACTTCACGATCCACTAAACGAATACCTAAGTTGGTAAGGCGAATTACCGGAGGAATCGCATAAATAATGACGGCGATCAGGCCCGGTATTTTACCGATACCCAGCAACATCACGACGGGAATCAAGTAAACAAATGCGGGCATGGTTTGCATGACATCAAGCGCAGGCGTCACGATTGACTGTGTGCGGTCCGACCTTGCCATCAGAATGCCAATTGGAATCCCAATACCAATCGATAACAAAGTACTAACGGTGATAATACTGAGCGTACTCATGGTGTCTTCCCACATGCCGAATAGGCCGATCAGGAATAGTGCGATAATAACCCCTATCGTAAGACGCCAAGAACGGGCAGCCAAATGGGTAATCAAGGCTATTACGCCGATCATTAGCCACCACGGGGTCGCGAGCAAGAGCTTTTCGAACCAAACCAAAAAGGTTAATAGGGGATCAAAAAAAGCTTCTATATTTTCTCCATATTCTCGGGAAAAACCTCGATAAGCGCCATCGAGGGACTTACGGATCGAAACTAGTGTTTCTCGACTTAATTCAGGGAAATCAGTAAACCAGGACATCTTGCTTTCCAACTTTTTTTAGGACGGGAGATTAGCTAAAAAAATGGGGCTGTTATAAGCAGCCCCATGGTCATTGTCGTTGTCGTTGTCGTTGTCGTTATAGTTTGGCGACGGCAGCGTCTACCTTGGCCACGACATCGGCCGTTAACCACTGACTCCAATTGTCACGATTATTCTTCATAAAGTATTCTGCCGCGACGGTTCCATCTGCTTGATTGTCTTCCATCCAAGCTAACAACTCGTTCATTTGAGCATTGCCAAATGAACGCTTAGTGAAGTAGTCATAGGCCGCTGGCGATTTAGACGCGAACGACTCAGTCGTTACCGTCTGAACTGACGATGGCGGGTACATAGTCGGCTTAGGCTCAGCACAATCTGCATTCGTAATACATGCTTTGAAGTGCGCTTCATCAACGCCGCTGCCAAAGTCTACTTTAGTCATTTTGTACTTACCTAGCACCGCAGTCGGCGCCCAATAGTAACCAAACCAAGCTTCCTGACGCTCGTACGCCTTAGCAATCGAACCAGATAAAGCTGCACCTGAACCAGGGTCAACCAATGCAAAACCAGCATCTTCTAATTTCAATGCACGATAAAGGTTCCCAGCAGAAATCTGGCAGTTCCAACCCGCAGGACAGCCCATAAACATCGACTTATCAGGGTCTTC
Organism: uncultured Oleiphilus sp.; assembly: GCA_913020045.1. Classification (GTDB taxonomy): domain Bacteria; phylum Pseudomonadota; class Gammaproteobacteria; order Pseudomonadales; family Oleiphilaceae; genus PZPK01. The sequence goes on along the minus strand of CAJWBE010000027.1, from coordinate 56,005 downwards.
TGGGTGCTTAAACATTGCAACATGCTTTTTAACACCTTCAATCGTTGCTAGCTCAGGATACTTCTCTGTCAAATACTGAGGTACCCAAAACGCTTCTTCACCGCCGTCTGACAACGAGTCACCCGCATAGCGAAGACGTTTTTCTGCAACGCCTTTATCTAGCGCTTCTCGCAAAGAGTTGCTCCACATTTCAGGTGCAACATCAGGCTCCCCTTTTTCAATCATCGAGGTGCCGGTTGGCATGGTATCACCGGTTACTAGCTGAGCATCGCAGCCGTAGCCATGTTTTAAAATAAACTGATCTACATTCGCCATTAGCGCAGCAGAACTCCAGTTCATTTCAGCAATAGTCACCTTGCCACAGGACGGCGCGGCTTCAGCCATTTCTGTCGCCGCTGGCGCCGCTTCAGGTGTCGTTTTGGCTGTATCGGCAGATTCGCCGCAAGCACTAAGAAGAAAAAAACTACTCATAAGAACGAGCATCTTGTTTCGCATAGAAGGATCCTAAAATGTGGTTATTCTTGTTAAATACTGTGAAATACACGAACCAGTGAAACGCGTTTGAGTAGTGCTTTCAACCCCAATGCCAAAACTAATGCATGTTTATTCCCTCGTATTAATTGTTAACGCAAATAATAGGCGGTATATCTAGTGAGTAAACTGTGTTGACCAACGGTGATCGAGACATCACTAAAACTCATGACCACTCTCGCGATACTTAGAGGGCCGCTTTCCAGTCCATGTCAAAAATGCCCGGCTGAAATTTGAAGGGTCCGCATAGTTAAGCTGTTCAGCAATTTGTGCAATCGACAGTTCAGAGTTCAACAAATAATCAGACGCCTTTTCGTAGCGGGCTTGATCGACAATTTTAAGAAACGTCAGGTTTTGACCAGCCAATAGTCGACGCAAGGTTCTAGAAGAAATTGCCAGCGACTCTGCACACTCCTCCATGCTTAAATAACCAGTCATTTCTGATACAACAAATGCTCGTACTTGATTCGCCAGCCCTTCTGAGCTCTGGTACGCCAACAAATCGTTCTCACATAAGCGCTGCACTTGCTCAGCGGTTTGCTTGTCAGCCGTTGGCAACGTTTTTTCCAACCAAGTACCAGGAAAAACAATACGAGAGCTGGAACAAGAAAATTGCACGACCATGCCAGCGGGCAGAACTTGAGAGTCCCAGTCATCAGGAGACGGATAGTTAAGTTCAATCGAAAATGGCAACTGCTCAACCGACGGTAGCAAGAATTGAACGATCGTATGCAGAGCATTCGCAATTGCCATAAACATAAAGTGTCGTATCTCTCCGTAATCAACAGGCTCTTTAAACGAAAGAATAGCGTGGGCCTTATTGCGTGTTAATGACGTTTGAACCAAGGGATCCCTCAACTTCAGATAGCGTTGAAACACCAACAGGGCATGCTCTAATGTCGGTGATGACATGGCGGCGTATCCTACCTTGCCCATCGACATGAGGTTAATCTGGCGTCCAAAATCAACACCAAGGTGCTGGTTTTTAGACAGACTCATCGCACGAAGCAATATATGTCTGACCTGCTTAATACTCAATCGAGTTTGCGCTGAAGAAAGCGCCTGCATACTCAAACCCGAACCAAGCAATACATCGTTAGCGGGGATGCCTTGACCCGCCAGCCAACGAACAAGCATGTCCGGAAAAAAAGGGAGCAGGAGTTTTTCGTCCTCTTGAATTAACTGACTCTGAGTGCGCATTTCGCCAGTGTATGCTTTATCAGGCATGCTGGCCAGATTTGACCGATCACTTACCCTTCGATGCCATCGTTTAAGTGAGTAATCTTATTAAACTAAGCTCACAAATCGATAAAAGAGAGGAATACGCCGTGCAAGAAAAAGCCCTAAGTTATGACATTTTCGTTTTTCACCGATCCTATTTTTGCGGAAAAATGCTGGCGTACCTCAAGTACAAAGGTATTCCCCATACCGCGATCTACGGCAGTCTCGGCGAGCATGGGAAGGAAATTTACAGCAATACCGGGCTACGACAAATGCCTGTTATCAAAGCGTCCAATGGTCAATGGATGAGCGACACTACGCCGATGATGGACTGGTTCGAAGAACGCTACTCAGACGTTCCGGTTATCCCTACCGACCCGGTGCAACGCTTCCTAAGTTACCTAATGGAAGACTATGCCGACGAATGGATGTGGCGTCCTGCCATTTACTATCGCTGGATGTATCCCGGCGATAGACATATGTATAAAACACTGTTCGCAAAAGAGTTCGTCGGTGGTATCTGGGCAGCCGCGAAACCACTAACTTGGCTGGGTGGAAAGTTGATTCATCGTCACCAAGAACAAAAATTCTTATATGGTGACGGCATGACGGAGCAAAACCGTGAACATATTGAAAGTATTTATATCAACACGCTACAGCGACTAGAAGTCATATTCAAACATCAAGACTACCTGCTGGGAGATCGTCCCAGTTACGCTGACTTCGGTTTTTTTGGTTCTATGTTTTGGCATTTTGGAAATGACCCAACGCCCAACCGCATTATGCAGGAGCAGGCACCCGCCGTTTACGAATGGGTAGCGCGTATGTGGAACGCGAAAGCGTCTCGTTTGTCCGGTAGCGACCTATCCGTCACAGCTACCGGAAAACCCAAAGGTTGGGACCCATTACTAAAAGATGTCTGCCAGAGCTATCTTAAGTATTTATCGGAAAACGCCAAAGCGTACGAAAACGGCCAATCAACATTCGACTTTGATATCGATGGATATACCTATCCTCAGGTTCACACGAGCCCTTACCGAGTTTGGTGCAGAGAGAGACTGCAACAAAAACTATTCGCGTTATCGGACACCGAACAAGCGGATGTGAAAAACATCATTGAGCCGTTAGGAGGCTGGGAGTTTCTAACACAAGACACCCATATTCAGTCTAACTGGGACCCCGAAGGTATTGCACCTATGTGCCAGCCAGGCAAAATTTCTCTTCGATACAAGCTTCTAGCACCGTTCACAGGGTCGAACCATGTGAGGTCACGGCGCGCTTGGGACTAAGGCGCCAACCCTTAAGAGTGGTCTAACCAACGATACGCCGGTCATTCAATGCGAAAAGGCCTCGTGCCAAACGGTAGACCACCCAAATACCGACAACAAGCAGTATTGGAAAGCCAATCACTAACCCAACAATGGTAAAAATAAACAGTGCGGCGATAACAAACCACATAACAGCAAACCAGAAGGTACGTATTAACCAATCAAAATGCGATGATAAGTAGCTACCAGCAGCGTCGCCACGCCATACATAGCTCATAACCAAAGCTATCACCGAAGGCCAACCAGACAAAAACGCAGTTACTACAAAAGCTGGCGTTAGCAAACCATTTACCGCACTAAAAATGTGTAGTGCGTAGATGATATATAGAATCTTAATTAACGAGTCCGTTGGTTTTTTCGCTGTATCCAATTGCATCCTAGTTGATTACCCTCTTGTTCATGTTTAACTAATCGTTCTCTTGTTTAACACGCTCACTGTCGCTTGCCAAAACAAACGGAAAACTAACTAAAACAACAGCCCCTATGCGCCAGCATTTCGTTGGCGCACCGCTTCAAATAAACAAATTCCGGTGGCAACCGAGACGTTCAGACTGCTCACCGTCCCCGCCATTGGAATTTTCGTCAACTGGTCACAATGCTCTCTCGTCAGACGGCGCAAGCCGGAGCCTTCAGCTCCCATCGCAATGGCGCAAGGCCCTTTCATGTCAGTTTGATAAACGTCTTGTTCCGCTTCACCCGCAGCACCCGTAATCCAGACGCCTCTGTCTTGCAACCAGCGCATCGTGCGCGCCAAGTTGGTCACCTTAATCAAGGGCACATGCTCTGCTGCGCCTGACGCGACATTCTTAGCCACCGCATTCAAAGGCGCCGATTTATCCTTGGGAACTATCACGGCATGAACACCGGCAGCATCTGCAGATCGCATACAAGCGCCAAGGTTATGCGGATCCGTGACGGAATCTAGAATTAACAGGAAGGGTGCAACGTCAAGGGAATTGAGAACATCTTCTAGGTCACCTTCGTCTTTCTCCGCATCAGGTTTTACCAGTGCAACAACACCTTGATGCCGCCCCCGCACTAGGTTGTCGAGCTCCTTACGCGGCACATAGTCGACCGACAAGCCAGCTCTTTGAGCCGCGCCAAACAAGCCTGCGAGACGCTTATCGTCTCGGCCCTCAGCAAATTTTAATCCGACAATGGCGTCAGTGTCTTTCTTTAACAATGACTCAACGGCATGAATGCCGAACACGGTATCTAATTCTGGGTGACTCATTTTTTCACCAGTCGCCTTTTTCTCGGTCTCGGACTATCGCCATCCGTGGATGAACGATCGGATGAAGTCGCTGGTTTAGGTGCCGATGGCGCTTTACCACCTTGTGATTTCTTAGCGCCCGCCGCGGTTTTCTCGCCCTTCGCCTTTGGTTTGCCTTTGTTCTTGGTGTCTTTTTGCCTTACTTTTTTCTTAGGCTTTTTGTCACCATTGCGACCTTCAGACGGCCCTTTCTCATTCTCACCACTGATGACATTTCCGAATGCATCACGTTTTATTTTTCCAGCAGGCTTACCGCGCGCTTTGGTTGCACCTCTCGCGCCTTGTTTCTTGTCACGGCCTTTATCAGCACCACCCTTACTCTCAGCAGCTCCCCTTCCACCCGAGTCACGACTCAGACGACGCTTGGCTTTTGAGCGTGGTTCCGCACTGACCAATATTAGATCTACTTTGCGCTCTTCAAGGCTAATACTCGCCACCTGCACCATTACTTTGTCGCCCAAGCCATAACGCGTACCGGTGCGCTCGCCGAGTAAGCGATGCTTCTGAGGGTCAAACTGGAAGTAATCCCCTTCTAAGGTCGCCACATGAACAAGCCCTTCGACATAGAGGTTGGCGAGTTCGACGAAAAAGCCAAAGTTGGTCACGCCAGAAATCAAACCTTCAAATACCTCACCCAAGTGCTGCTGCAAGTACTCACATTTAAGCCAACTGGCGACGTCACGAGTCGCATCATCAGCGCGACGCTCGGTCATTGAGCAATGTTCACCCAACGCAATCATGGCTGCCATGTCATATTTGTAGCCATATCGACCAAACTCGATATTGTCAGGGCGCTTAACTTGTTTGATCGTTTGCTTGCTATAAATACGAGACTTCAATGCACGGTGCGTCAATAAATCCGGGTAACGACGGATAGGCGACGTAAAATGCGCGTAGTGATCAAACGCCAAACCAAAGTGTCCTTTTTCTTCAGGACCATAGACCGCTTGGCTCATCGAACGCAGCATAACGGTTTGAATCACACTGAAATCAGGACGCTCTTTAATTTGGCTCATCAGGCTTTGGTAGTCTGCAGGAGTTGGCGATTCTCCCCCCATGAGTTGCAAGCCCAGCTCGCTAAGGAAAGAGCGCAGGTTCTCTAATTTCTGAGCACCGGGAGTTTCATGAATACGATAAAGAGTCGGCAAGTCCTGGCTCGCCAAGAACTCTGCGGTCGCGACATTCGCACACAACATGCATTCTTCAATCAGTTTGTGAGCGTCATTTCGGATCGTCGGAACAATTTCATCAATCTTACGGCCTTCGCCAAAGACTATGCGTGTTTCGACCGTATCAAAATCAATCGCCCCACGCTTCACACGGCGTTTTTTCAAAACATGATAGAGCGCATACAACTGATGCAAATGCGGCAAAGTATCCGCAAAATCGTCACACAGCTGGACACCTTCAGGAGAGTCAGCGTTCTCTAGCATCAAACCGACTTGGTTATACGTTAGACGCGCATGGCTATGCATAACCGCTTCATAAAACTGACTTTCGAGTACTTCACCGTCTGGCCCGAGTTGCATTTCACACACCATACAAAGGCGGTCAACTTTTGGGTTAAGCGAACATAAGCCGTTAGACAACGCTTCTGGCAGCATCGGCACTACATGGTCTGGAAAATAAACAGATGTACCACGCGTATGCGCTTCGGTATCTAACGCAGAACCTGGACGAACGTAATGGCTAACATCGGCTATCGCGACATAGAGGCGGAAACCATTGTTATCTGCCGCGCAATAGACGGCATCATCAAAGTCACGTGCATCCTCACCATCGATCGTCACGAGAGGAAGGTGACGAATATCAATGCGCTCACGCTTCTCGGCATCACTAACTTCGGACGTTAGCGTCGACACCGCTTGCTCAACATCGTCAGGCCAGACATGAGGAATGCCATGAGAGCGGATCGCGACTTCAATTTCCATTCCAGGCGCCATGTAATCGCCCAACACTTCAATCACCTTCCCTACCGCATGGCTGCGCTTTGACGGCTGTTGCGTCAGTTTAATCACGACAAACTGGCCATGCACCGCGTCTTTAACTTCTTCTGGCGGAACAACCACTTGCTGAGCAATGCGCACATTCTCTACTTCTACAAACGCATATCCACCTTCAATAAATAAACGTCCAACTAGCTGCTCGGTATTGTGCTCCAGCACCTGTTCGATCACGCCGTTAACCTTGCCGCGATGATCCGCAGAATCAAGCCTTACTTCAACTTTGTCGCCGTCAAACACTGACTGCATTTGCCGAGCAGAAAGGAAAATATCATCGCCCTCCCCGTCTGGTTTAACAAAACCAAAGCCATCGCGATGACCAATAACAGTTCCGATGATAGTTTTACTTTTCGCTTTTGGAAAAAACTGATTGCGACGATTACAAACCAGCTGACCATCACGCGTCATGGCGATTAACCGGCGCCGCAGTGCTTCGACATTATCCGCCGACGACAAATCCAACTCCTTCGCGACCTGAGGATGCGTCAGTGCATTTCCTGCTTGGTCCAAAAACTCCAGGATAAACTCTCGGCTCGGGATTGGATTTTCATAGTTAGTCGCCTCCCTATCAGCATGAGGGTCAGGAGACGACTGAGAAGTCGGTGGTTGCTTATCGTTTGTCATAAAACAGGTGCCTAAAAAGAAGTGGATGCGAAGGCTTTTTAGTCAGCCCCAGCAAGCTGCGCAGATTATAGCGTGGAAGACCGCCCACCGCGATTAAAGCGCTGAAATGATTGGGCAAGCTAAACGTATGACCGCAATGAAATTTAAAATCTTGTCAATTTGTTTGATGCAGATCGATATCTGGCGGCCCAGAGCTGGACGCTTTTTAAACAGACTGATACTTTTTTCAACGAGATATCTAACGATGCGCAGAAGCAATAAAACGAATGGAGCCGCTGCTTAAGCCAACGTAACAGTTTGAGGACGTTTCCATGACGAAGACAACCACCCGTTCGCCGAGAGAACAGGAGCAAAGCGAAGACGCATATCCGCATATCGAGCTGCCAGATTTCGACCATTTGGTATCACTGGCAAAAGATGATCCTGTCGCATTCGAAGCTCTGCGAGAACAGCTTTGCGCGCAAGTTATCGATCGCGCGCCAGAGCGGGCTAAAAAACGCCTAGAAGGCATTCAATTTACAATCAATATGGAACGCGCGCGTTGCCGCACAAACGTACAAGCCTGCATGCGCATATCTGAGATGATGCGCTCAGCATTGCTAGAACTCAATGCGACACTCAACATCGCGCCCATCGACGCCGAGCACACAGAACACACAGAGCAAACGAAAGCCGAAGTCGTTCCACTTTTCAAATAAAAGCTGCATTGCTGACACTATCCCTGTCGAGCCCCCAAACTCAACACATGCTTATACGGAACATTCATTTCGACTATTGAGTATTTCTAGACCCACTGAGTTCATGGTTTAATGCGCTTAGCTGTCACACCAGCGTGTGAAAAGCGCCACCTTAGCCTCACGATTCGCCCCCAAAACAGGGCATGAACTTTTCAGGGATATCTCAGTGCGACCGATTGATCCAAGCCACTACTACCGAAATTTCTTACACCCTCGCTACTGGGCAACCTGGCTGCTGCTGTTTGTTTTATACCTAATCTCTTTCTTGCCACACAAAACCAAACAAGCACTTGGCACTTGGCTCGGTATGCGCCTTTATAAACTCGGCGGCAGCCGCTACAAAGTAGCCAGAGGCAATATTCGTGCGTGCTTCCCAAACCTTTCTCCCGACGAACAAGAAGAGATGATTCGTAAATCGTTTATCTCAAACGCTGTCGGATATATGGAAAGTACCGTTGCTTGGTGGCGCGATTTCACCCCCTTCTTAAAGACCCTTCAAGTGCACGGCAAAGAGCACCTCGACGAAGCAAAAGCGCGCGGCAAAGGCGTGCTATTGATTGGCGCTCACTTCAGCATCATCGACTTTGCTGGCCCTTTGGCAAATCATGTGACCACGTTCAACTACATGTATCGGCCACAAAACAACAAGCTACTGAATGCATTTATTGAGCGTTCACGTCGTCGTTATAGTGGAATAGGCTTTACGAAGCGTGAGCTAAAAGAAATGATGGAATTTATCAAAGAAGGCAACGTGGTCTGGTATGCGCCGGACCAAGACTCAGGCGTTGGCCCCAAACGCGGAATATTCGCCCCCTTATTTGGCGTTCCTGCTGCTACCCTCACTACTCCTGCATGGATCGCAAGAGAGACTGGCGCCACAGTGCTGCAACTGAGCCAATTTAGAGAAGAAAACGGGGTTTACAGCGTCCATTACACACCTATCTATGAAGGCTACCCGTCTGATGACGAAGTAGAAAACTGTAGTCGATTAAACAAAGGGCTAGAGGATGCAATCATGATTCATCCGGAACAATACCTATGGCTACACCGGCGTTTCAAGACGCGCCCTGAAGGAGAACCTAGCCTTTATGATTAAGCATTCTCGGAACTGCCTACCCCAAAAGTCTCACGCGCAGGGCTTGGCTACGGAAAGTAAGATTAGGGAGGGTTTCTCATACCCAGTATGAGAAACAAAGAAACGACAGGGGAGACGCCTCTCCTCCCTAAATGCTAGTGACTGATCATCCACGGACGCTGAGATGGAAATACCTTACTGCCGTCCGGCAACAGAATAACCTGCTGTTTAAGTGCACTTTTATCTGAGGCATGCTCATGGGAGCAGCAGCTGCCTTTGCTGTGCTGATGACCATGTTTTTGGTCAAAGGCGCGACGATCGGCGACTTCGGCTCTAGAATCTGTGGTTGAGATAATCGGTTGATGCTGTGCTGCATCATTGCGTTCCATGGACGCGCGTTTGGCGGGAGCCATCGCTAACACTTCGGGTGGAATCATAATCACGCGCGCGCTAAGTTTGCTGCATTTTGGGCAGGTTTTTGGATCGCCGCTCTGCGCAATCGTCGCAAGTTCATGGAACACACCGTGCTCTGGACACTTATAATCATATACCGGCATAACTTACTCCTTGGGATCATTTAGCGACTTAGTACCCCGTCGCCTAAAAAGGCAGCGACCCTAACGAACGAGTCGCTACCCAAGCGCATGTGTTTACTTGTCCTTGGACAAAGGCACATCAACACTGCCATCGAGCATTATTTTCGGCCCATCAGCGTTAGGCTGGACATCAAACTCGAAGATGTCTGTCGGCAACCACAGCGTCGCACAGGCATTTGGAATATCGACCACCCCACTGATATGACCTTGCACCGGCGCACAGCCTAAAATCGCATAAGCTTGGGCTTTGGTATAGCCAAATTTGGTGAGGTATTCGATGGCATTTAAGCAGGCCTGACGATAAGCGACATGGACATCTAGATAGTGCTGCTCGCCATACTCATCCACCGATATGCCTTCAAAAATCAAGTAGTCATCGTACTTAGGTGTGATCGGACTTGGCTTAAAGATCGGATTTTTGATGCCGTACTTCTCAATCCCGCCTTTGATCAAATTCACCCGCATATGTATCCAACCGGCCATTTCGATCGCGCCACAGAACGTAATTTCACCGTCGCCCTGACTAAAATGTAAATCACCAACACTCAAGCCAGCATCCTTCACATAAACAGGGAAATAAACTTTTGATCCGCGAGATAGATCTTTGATATCACAGTTACCGCCATGCTCCCTAGGTGGCACGGTACGAGCGCCTTCAGCCGCTGCGGCATCGCGGGCTTCGCCGGTCATCGTCCCCATGTGCGCAGTGTCTGCGTATGGGAGAGTCGCCAGTGCAGGCACACGGTCTGGCTCAGTATCATATAAACCTTTTTCGCGAGTGTTCCACTCTTCCAGCATCTCTTTTGATGGCAAACAACCAATCAATCCTGGGTGAATCAATCCCGCAAATTCCACGCCGGGAACATGTCTAGAACTGGTAAACATGCCCTTAAAGTCCCAAATTGACTTTTGCGCTTCCGGAAAATGCTCCGTTAAAAAGCCCCCTCCATTCTGCTTAGAGAAAAAACCATTAAAGCCCCACTGACTATCGTCAAAGGTGCCGATATCTAAAATATCAACCACCAGCAAATCGCCGGGTTCCGCTCCCTCTACCCCGACAGGCCCAGACAAGAAATGCACCTGACTTAGGTCAACATCTCTAACATCATCTGCGTTGTCGTTGTTCTTAATTTGTCCGCCGGTCCAGTCGACACATTCAATAATAAAATCATCTCCCGGCTTTACCATTTCGACCATCGGGATATCCGGGTGCCAACGGTTATGAATCTTTTCGTTATCATAAGCAGATTCGTTTAGGTTCACTTTTATGATGGTATCGGTCATATCTAGTCTCCTGTTATCACCTGATTTATTTTTCAATTCACGTTCTAGATTCGTTTTGCTTAGCCCGGTTAACTGACCAGGTCAGTGTCACCAAACAACGTTTTTTTCTTCGTGCTTACGCTTTTCACTTCTAGCGCCCAAAAGCAGCGCATAAAGAATTAAACCGAGAGATAACCCCGTATCTGCTCGGTATCGACATCTTCACGGCGGTCTTCGTGAATAAATTTTCCGCCGTCGATCACAATAATTCTGTCCGCAACAGCCATCGTAAAACTCAGTACTTGCTCAGACACAATGATGGTGATGTCACGCATTTTCTTAATTTCATTTAGAACATTGGCGATGTCTTTAATGATGGAAGGCTGGATCCCTTCGGTCGGTTCATCCAGCAATAACACCTTGGGGTTTGTTACTAGCGCGCGAGCTATCGCCAACTGTTGTTGCTGTCCACCCGACAGGTTGCCTCCCTTACGGTTGCGCATTTCATGCAACACCGGGAACAAGGCATAGATCTCATCTGGAATAGTTTTCATCTTTGACACTTCCATACCGGTCTCAATATTTTCCTTCACCGTTAGGCTCGGAAAAATCATTCGTCCTTGCGGCACATAAGCAATCCCGTTTTCTACTCGCTGATAACTCTCACAACTCGTTACGTCGACTCCGTCGACAGAAATAGTCCCCTCACTTGCCGGCAGCACCCCGATAAGCGATTTGAACAAGGTTGTTTTACCCATCCCGTTTCGCCCCATAATGGCTAGGGTTTCGTTCTTTGGAACACTAAAGTCGAGGCCATGAATGACTTCACTCTGGCCATAACTCACCTTTAGATTTGAAACATTCAACATACAAGCACCTATCAATAATTTGCCGTTACACCGCGCCCGCACTGACGCGAATACTGGACGCTAGTGACCCAAATACACCTCGATCACATTAGGATCGTTTTGAACCTCGGCCATATCACCCGTCGCGAGGATTTTCCCCTGATGGAGCACTGTTACCTTGTGCGCAATTTGCGCGACAAATTCCATATCATGTTCAATCACCAGTACCGAACGCCCCATGCTGATTTTGTTGAGCAGCTCAGCGGTTTGCTCTCGCTCCTTCACACTCATGCCGGCAACCGGTTCGTCTAGCATCAGTAGTTGTGGGTCCTGAATCAGCAACATGCCTATTTCTAGCCACTGCTTCTGGCCGTGGCTAAGCAGACCCGCCTCGGTATCGAGTTCGGTTTCCAGCATGATTTCGCGTGCAATTTCATGAATTTTGTCGAGAACCGTTTGAGTACGTTTGAACATCAAAGCGCCAAACACGCCGCGACCTTGTGGGTAAGACACCTCCAGGTTTTCCAATACCGTCAGGTTTTCGTAGATGGACGGCGTCTGGAATTTTCGGCCAACCCCTGCTCGCACAATCGCGTGCTCTGAGAGCTCGGTTAGTTCCTGATTGAGAAACTTGATGCTGCCTGACGTGGCTTTCGTCTTACCGCATATCAAATCAAGCACTGTTGTCTTGCCTGCCCCGTTCGGACCAATCACAACATGCAGCTCGTTCTTGTCGAGATAGAAATTCAAGTCGTCAACTGCCTTGAAGCCGTCAAACGAAACCGTTAAACCTTCTACAGCCAAGGTGTAATCTGTATTTGAATACATAGTTTCTTCCTCGTTCCTTAACTAAGTTCTGTTTCGGGCAGCGTTTTCTTCGCACTATCGTTACTAGGGGTCGATTTATTCAGGATCTTGTTTTTAATCGCGGTGAATCGATCCGTCACATAGTGACCATAGTCTTGCCACAAGCCGGCCAAACCATTGGGGAAAAACATCACGACCGCAATGAACAAACCGCCCATCAGAAAGAGCCATAACTCTGGAAACGACTCAGAGAAGACCGTCTTACCGAAGTTGATCAACAGACAGCCATAAACCGCACCGATAAGGGACATTCGTCCGCCCACTGCTGCGAAAATAACCATTTCGATCGACGGAACGATGCCGACGAAGGAAGGCGACATAAAGCCTACCTGCAAGGTAAACATCGCTCCGCCAATGGCCGATATCATCGCGGCTAGGCAGAAGATGAAGATCTTGAAATTAGCGACGTCGTAGCCGGAAAATCTCACGCGATCTTCTTTGTCTCTAATCGCTAGTAACAATCGACCAAACTTACTGGTCAGCACCCATCGAGACAGTACAATCACACCAATCAACAACACACAGTTGACGTAGTAGAAGATATTCTTAGCGCTATCTGAGGTGATATCCCAACCGTTAAGCGTACGCAGGTCAGTGATGCCATTAATGCCGCCCGTAAAACCTTGCTGGCCGACAATCAATACCGTGAGGATCACAGAGATAACCTGGGTAATGATCGCAAAGTAGACACCACCAACACGACGTTTAAACATCGCGGAGCCAATCAAAAAAGCAAAAAAGGTAGGAACGACCAATATCGCAATAATGGTAAAACTGAAACTGCTGAAGGGCTCCCAGAACCATGGCAGTGCGGTTATCTGGTTCCAGTCCATAAAGTCAGGAATACCCGGTGTTGATTGAATCGCAGTATTCTCTGGTGACGACGCCTCTAGCTTCAAAAACATCGCCATTGCATAACCACCCAGACCAAAAAATATTCCCTGCCCCAAGCTAAGCGTACCGCCGTACCCCCAGATCAACACTAAGCTGACCGCCGCAAACGCATAGGTCAGATATTTCCCCAATAGGTTTAAACGAAAGGAGTCCAGAAACATCGGGAACACCACTAGGATCAAGGCAGACAGAATAATCAGCCCCACCATGCCCTGCTTACCACCCATCAATTTTTCGTAGACAAAACTCATAGCTATCTCCAACTCTCTTTAATTGAGATTCGCGAACAATACTCAGGTCCGCCTAACGGCGAACCTTGCTAGCAAACAATCCTTCAGGACGGAACATTAGAATTAGAACCAGTGCAAACAGCGTATAAACCTTCGCCATGGAACCACTCATGAAGAACTCCATAATCGACTGGGCCTGCGCTATCGAGAAAGCAGAGGCGATCGTGCCAAACAAACTCGCTGCACCGCCAAAGACCACCACCATAAAGGTGTCAACGATATACAGACTGCCCGTGGTCGGGCCCGTTGAGGCAATCGTTGTAAACGCTGCACCAGCGATACCTGCGATGCCACAGCCTAGGGCGAAGGTATAACGGTCGACTTTTTTAGTATTGATACCGACGGCACCACTCATGACACGGTTCTGCGTCGTCGCTCTCACGCGAAGCCCCCAGCTAGATTTGAACATTAGATAGAACACGCCTAATGTCACCACAGCGGTAAGACCCAGCACGAACATGCCATTGATAGGTATATCGATCATTTCAGTTGGCTGGTAAGCGCCCATTAACCATTCAGGTAAAGTCGGACTGACTTCACGCGCTCCGAACATTGAACGGAACGACTGCTGCATAATCAGGCTTAAGCCCCAAGTCGCTAAAAGCGTATCGAGAGGACGAGCGTAGAGGTGCCGTATGAGAATAAATTCGGCAAAATATCCCAGAATGCCGGCCACAATAAAGGCCACCACAATGGCAAAAATAAAGTAATACGGCATGAATGCCGGAAAGTAAGTCTCTGTCAGGTACGACAGGAAATAAGTGGTATAGGCACCCACTGCCATAAATTCGCCATGCGCCATATTGATCACGCCCATCTGTCCGAAGATGATGGCAAGACCCAGGGCCATGAGCAGAAGCACACTGAACAAACTAATACCGGCGAAGCCTTGCATCGCAAGAATCGCTCCGAGTTCGCTATAGGTATAACCGTCCATTTTAATTCCTCAAGGTTGATCCGAAGAGATGAATAAACTGCGCAATTGAAACGCCTAAACCTTAGATATTTTTTCTGTAAAGGTTGATAGAGGTGCGAGCGGTTTTGCTCACACCTCTTTATGACTGCGCTCTATAAGCGCCTAACGATAGCGGCCCCTATTGGTAGCCCGCTGGGAATGGATCTGGCTCAAGCAAATCAGAGGTGTATACCACGGTTGCCTGACCATCTTTGTTCCACTTACCAACACGTGCCTTACTCCACAAGTGATGGTTCGGATGCAGTTTCACGTAACCTTCTGGCGCCGTGGTCAACTCGATATCACCTTCCTCGGATGCCGCGACAACTTTGTCGACATCAAACGATCCGGCTTTTTCTACCGCAGCTTTCCACAACCATGGTCCGAGATAAGCGGCTTGAGTCACGTCACCAATCACACTGTCGTCACCCCACATTTCTTTAAATGCTTTGACGAACGCGATGTTGTTAGGATTATCCTGACTCTGGAAATACTTCATGATGGAATAAAACCCTTCGAGGTTCTCACCACCTATGCCAAGCACTTCATCCTCGGTAACAGATATCGTCAACAGAGTCTGCTTCTTCGAGTTGATTCCCGCTGCCTTAAGCTGTTTGAACCATGCAACATTACTTCCGCCAACAACCGCAGCGTAAATTACGTCAGGTTTTTTAAGACGGATTTTATTGATGACTGAACCAAACTGGGTGTTGCCAAGCGGTTTATACTCTTCGCCAACAACCTTGCCGCCCAGCACGTTTTCAATATGCTTACGTGCAATCTTCATAGACGTTCTGGGCCAGATGTAATCCGAACCAATCAAGTAGAAGGTCTTTGCTTTCTTTTCTTTAGCAACCCAGTTCAATCCGTCTAGGATTTGCTGCGTGGCTTCCTGCCCGGTATAGATAACATTCTTCGATTGCTCTAGACCTTCATAAAAAGTCGGGTAGTAAAGCAGGCCATTTTCCTTTTCAAATACAGGTAACACAGCTTTTCGAGACGCAGAAGTCCAAGCGCCAAAGACAGCTGCGACCTTGTCTTGCACTAGCAGCTTCTTACTCTTTTCAGCAAAGGTCGGCCAATCACTTGCGCCATCCTCTTGGATGATTTTGATCTGCCGACCAAGAATCCCGCCCATTTCATTAATCTGTTTGATCGCAAGTTTTTCAGCTTCCTGGGCACCAGTTTCACTGATGGCCATCGTACCCGTCAGCGAATGCAAAATGCCGACAGTGACGTCTTTGTCCGTCACCGCTAAACCGGTTGTATTAACGTCTGCTACCGCAAAGCTCATGTGGGTCGCGAGCAATATTCCTGCAGGCAGTGCACAAAGTGTTTTTAATAGTGATCGTCGTTTTATGAGATGTCGGTTACCTGTATTGGTAGCCGTTTGATCTAAGGATCGATTCGATTCTAAGTCGCTCATAGTCTGTTTCTCCTAATGGTGATTGACTGAGAACGAGTGTCTACTGAAATCCAAAAACGCACCATGCGCCAATTGCTCCCCTCGACTACGTCATTTTGCGTATAGCGTTTCTGTTGCTCAGGTCGTATGGTTCGCGCGGTCTATTTGATAACGAAAAATGGTCAAGCTGGTATGTGACTTGCTTTGTTAGTTGCTTTACGGCCCTTCAAAAAAACAAGACCCAAGCCGCGCAATTTCACACGCTGGAAAAGAATGCATTAAATCCAGCCGACGTATTTTGTATTGAAAAGGTCATAAGTCTTAATGAAAGCCACGCAAGAAGTTGTTCGTGTACGCCGTCGCTACAACCAATGGGTCGCCAATGAAACCCTAGAAGACTATGCCCTGCGCTTCACCGCCAAGTCCGCGAGGCGTTGGTCATCCGCGAGGGTTTCACATACGGCACTAGCCGCTATTTCGTTTCTTGCCTTGGAAGCTATTGGCGGCGCCATTACCTTAAATTATGGTTTCCATAATGCGATCGCCGCTGTCATGGTGGTCGGTGCAATCATATTTTTAACCAGCATTCCGATAAGCTATCACGCTGCAAAACAGGGCATTGATATCGATTTGCTCACTCGCGGTGCAGGTTTTGGTTACATCGGATCAACGATCACTTCGCTGATTTACGCCTCTTTTACGTTTATATTTTTTGCATTAGAAGCCGCAATACTGTCGCTCGCACTCGAACTCACGCTAGGTATCCCGCTGTTTATTGGCTACGTCATTAGTTCGCTTATCGTTATTCCCTTGGTAACGCACGGCATTACACTCATCAGTCGGTTTCAGGTATGGACACAACCTGCTTGGATAGTGCTTCAAGTCATTCCATTGTTATGTATTGCCGTTCAATCCGAAGACGCACTGGCTTTGTGGGAGGGCTATCAACCGCCAAGCCTTGTCGAAAATGAAGGAGGCGGTCACTTTAACCTCCTCGCCTTTGGCGCTGCCTCCGCCGTTATATTTTCACTCATCGCGCAAATAGGTGAGCAAGTCGACTTTCTTCGTTTTCTGCCGAAAGAAGAACAAGGAACAAAGCGTTGGTGGATAGCCGTATTTGCGGGAGGGCCCGGCTGGATCGTCATGGGCACGATAAAAATCTTAATCGGGTCGTTTTTGGCAGTATTAGCACTTGAGCATGGCGTAGCATTTGCCGACGCAAGCGATCCGAATCGCATGTACCTCACTGCTTTCTCATACATCACAGATTCACCAGAATTGAGCCTCTTACTTCTCGGCATCTTTGTCGTGATTTCACAGCTAAAAATTAACGTCACCAACGCCTATGCCGGGTCGATTGCATGGTCCAACTTTTTCTCGCGAGTCACTCACAATCATCCGGGTCGCGTCGTGTGGCTCGTCTTCAATGTCATGATCGCCTTGCTACTCATGGAACTCGGTATCTATCGAATACTTGAGGAAATCCTAGGCAGCTACGCGATTGTTGCGCTAGCCTGGATCGGCACCATTGTGGCCGACTTAACAATCAACTTGCCGCTGGGTCTGCGCCCAAAAACAATGGAGTTCAAGCGGGCACACCTATACGACATTAACCCTGTCGGCGTTGGGTCCATGACGATCGCTTCAACGCTTGGCTTCTTCTGTCACCTCGGCTGGCTCGGTGAGGAGCTAGAAGCGCTATCGTCGTTTATCGCACTCGGCGCGACCTTTATTTTTTCTCCATTGCTCGCATGGGCGACTCGCGGACGCTATTACATCGCACGCACAGCCCCGATATTCACGGACAAGGACACCGTCTCATGTTGTATTTGTGATCATAATTTCGAACCCGAAGACATGACGATTTGCCCCGCTTATGCCGGAAATATCTGTTCACTGTGCTGCTCTTTGGATGGACGCTGTCAAGATATGTGCAAAACTCGCTCTAGGTTCTCAGAGCAGTTAAGCGATTGGTTAGGGCTTGCTCTACCTGCCAAACTTGTCGGCTCTCTCAATAGTCAAATCGGTCATTTTCTGGGGTTGTTTCTGCTAACGAGCTTGGTCATTTCAAGTGTGTTGTCACTGGTCTACTTTCAAATAACCATCGAGGGCCAAGCGCCAGAGCACACCATTGCTAATGCGCTGACGAATGTATTTTTCATCCTGCTAATCATCTTTGGCGTTATTTCATGGATGTTCACCTTAGCGCATGATTCGCGCGTTATGGCACAGCAAGAGTCTGACGACCAAACTAAGCGTCTACGAGCGGAAATCCAAGCCCACCAAGAAACCGATTTGGCACTGCAACAAGCGAAAGAAATGGCAGAATCAGCCAACCAAGCAAAAAGCCGTTATCTCACGGGAATCAGCCATGAGTTGCGCTCCCCTCTTAATGCAATCATGGGGTATGCCCAACTGCTCGAAAAAGACCCAAACATCCCAGAAAATCGACGCGCAGCGCTGTCTACAATTCGCCTAAGCAGCGAGCATCTGGCGGATTTAATTGAAGGGCTACTGGATATCTCCCGCATAGAGGCAGGTAGGCTTGAGCTTGAGCGCAATGAAGTGCCCTTGGATAGTCTCCTCGATGAACTCGTCAGCATGTTTAGCATGCAGGCCGAAGGAAAAGGCATCGAGCTGCATTACATTAAACTGAGCCCAATTCCCGCCCACGTCAAAACCGATCAAAAACGGCTCAAGCAAATATTGATTAACCTATTATCCAATGCCATCAAATACACACATCAAGGCCAGGTTCGTTTTACCGTTAGCTATCGAAATCAAGTCGCTGAGTTCTCCATTTCAGATACCGGCATCGGTATACCTGCCAAAGCAATGGAAACAATATTCAAACCTTTTGAACGGCTTAGAGAGACAGGCCAACCTTATGTCACTGGCACAGGCTTAGGATTAACGATTACGCGGCTTCTGCTCGACATTATGGGTGGCGATATTCAAGTCAAAAGTAAGCCCGGCGAAGGCAGTGAGTTTAAGGTTTCTCTCATGCTTTCTAACATACATAACGAAATCCTCAGTCCTGCTGAAAAAGTCATACAGGGCTATGAAGGGCCTCCTAAACATATTTTTGTTGTTGATGATGAGCCTTCTCATCAGGGCGTTTTGGTAGAGACGCTGTCGCCGCTGGGGTTCGAATGCACCATCGCTCAAAACGGCCCAGACTGCCTAAATATGCTGGCACACTGTGTTATTCAGCCAGACATATTTTTGCTCGACGTATTCATGCCTGGCATGAGCGGCTGGGAGCTCGCCACGCAGGTTCGCAAATTACTTCCTAATGCAGTTATTCTGATGATTTCCGCTAACGCTAACGTCCATCCGCCTACGCAACCCGACCCGAGTAATGGATACCTGGTGAAACCGCTTAGGCAAAGCGAACTGCTGCGAATGTTACAACGAACCTGTGCGCTTCAGTGGAAGTATCAGGACCATCCTACACTGGCGGCAACAACACCCAAAAAACTAACAAGAGATGCTGATTCAGCGACGACACCCCTAGATATGTCTGCCCGTGCAGAACTAATAGAGCTATGCCGAATTGGTTACATCAATGCCATTCGAAAAAAAATAGACTCTCTTCGAGAAAATTATCAATTGGAGCCAGATGGGCTGCGAGAGCTAGATGCGATCGCCGAACTCACCAACAGCTTTCAACTCGCTAAATTAACAAAAAGATTAGAGGATGCGGGATGACAGTATCAGCAAAATCTAAAGCCGCAACGCAAAGCAAAGATCTGGTGCTAGTTGTCGACGACTCGCCTGAATCACTGGGCATGATTAATGACACCTTAGACGCGGCGGGCTTAACCGTCTTGGTCGCTTTGGAGGGGAATCAAGCACTAAGCATCGCTAATAGCATTACGCCAGATATCATCTTGATGGACGCTATTATGCCAAATCTTGACGGTTTCGAAACCTGTAAACTATTCAAGTCACAGAGTCACTTGGCACATATTCCAGTCATTTTTATGACCGGACTCAGCGACGCAGAAAGTGTCGTGCGAGGTTTTGAGGCAGGCGGCGTTGACTATGTCCAGAAACCCGTCAATAGCGACGAGTTGATCGCCCGCATGAAAGTTCATCTGCACAATGCTAGGCTCACCCAGAGCGCACGGTTAGCCTTAGATTCAGCCGGCCAGTACTTATTTGCAACCAGTCGTGAAGGCAAACTAAAGTGGGCAACGCCTCAAGCCCACCAACTCTTCATTTCCTCTGGACTTACCGAGCAGTGGCTAGATGAATCGTTACAACACACAGTACAGCCGCTGTTTTCTGAACACTACAACAAAGATAAAGGCGTCGATATCACCGACGGGCACAAACCGCTTTCGATTCGCTATATCAGCGCCAATGACAGTGATGAATATCTTTTGCGTTTAGTCGATCTTGAACGTCCTAGTGATACGCAGATTTTACAAGACAGCTATGAGCTTACGGCCCGTGAGGCCGAGGTGTTGATTTGGTTAGCCCGCGGTAAAAGCAATAGCGAAATCGCCATGATTTTGGACATCAGCCCAAGAACGATCAATAAGCATCTCGAACAAATCTTTCGCAAACTGATGGTAGAAAACCGCACTTCCGCCGCCATCAAGACGCTGAAGACGCTAGAGGGGTCAAACGTATGACAGCAAAACCTTTCTCACAAAAAATCGGTTCTATTCGCTCGATCACAAACAGCTCTGGAGTCACTTGAAACAATTATTTCTCTCCGCCTAAACATAAATTCTGAAGCTAGCGCCCCTTTTATTGAGTTAGCATTGGTTAAAGTATTCAGTATCCTGATGAGACATGCAGAAACACCGTCCCAATGTGACAAACAAGCAAAAAAAAACCCAGATGGCGATCTTATAACAAGACACCATCCGGGCTTTCTATTATGAAAAAGCTAACTAATTACTTAGCTGCTTTTTTAATGCGCTCTTCTTCAATAACTTTTTCTGCTACTGAGTTAGGGCATTGTGCATAGTGATCAAATTCCATTGAGAACTGGCCACGACCCGAAGTCATAGTACGCAGTGAGCCAATGTAGCCGAACATTTCAGAAAGCGGAACGTTCGCCTTGATACGTACGCCAGAAGCGCCTGCATCTTGACCTTCGATCATGCCACGACGACGGTTAAGGTCACCGATAACATCACCAACGTGATCGTCTGGCGTGAACACGTCAACTTTCATAATAGGCTCTAGCAACTTAGGCTGAGCTTTTGCAATTGACTGACGGAATGCGCCACGTGCTGCAAGTTCAAACGCTACTGCCGAGGAGTCAACCGCGTGGAAACCACCGTCGTACAACTCGATTTCAACATCAAGTACTGGGAAGCCTGCAAGAACACCCGTTTCCATCATGCCAGCAAAACCTTTTTCGATTGCTGGGAAGAATTCTTTCGGTACGTTACCGCCGACAACCGTCGAAGTGAACGTGAAGCCTGAGTTTTGCTCGCCTGGCTTGATACGGTAATCGATCTTACCGAACTGACCAGAACCACCAGATTGCTTCTTGTGAGTATATGAATCTTCGATTTCCGCTGTGATCGTTTCGCGGTAAGCAACCTGAGGCTCGCCAACTTGCAGATCAACACCGTAAGTACGGTTCAAGATATCTACTTTGATGTCTAGGTGAAGCTCACCCATTCCACGTAGAATCGTTTCACCCGAATCTTCATCGGTGTGCACTTGGAAGGTAGGATCTTCTGCAACCATCTTACCAATCGCAATACCCATTTTCTCAGTTGAACCCTTATCTTTCGGCTTAACCGAGATAGAGATAACTGGCTCTGGGAAGACCATCGCTTCAAGCGTACATTCGTTCTTAGGATCACAAAGCGTGTGACCGGTTTGAACGTTCTTCATACCCACAATCGCGATGATGTCACCCGCTTGCGCTGAATCTAGTTCGTTACGATCTTCCGCTTCCATTTCGCACATTCGGCCAACACGCTCAGTTTTACCTGTAAACGAGTTCAGAATCGTGTCGCCCTTCTTCAACTTACCGGAATAAACTCGAACGAAGGTTAATGCGCCAAAACGGTCATCCATTATTTTGAACGCCAACGCACGGAATGGTTCGTCAACAGAAACAGTAGCCACTTCGCCCGTAGGCTCGCCCATTTCATCAGTCAACGGCTGAGGAATAACTTCTGTTGGTGACGGTAGGTAATCAACAACCGCATCCAGAATTAACTGAATACCTTTGTTCTTAAACGCAGAACCACAGTAAGTTGGGAAGAACGTTAGTTCGTTAGTGCCTTTACGGATACATTTTTTGATGTCTTCGATAGAAGGCGCTTCGCCTTCCATGTAAGCCATCATGATGTCGTCATCAACTTCTACCGCAGTTTCGATCAACTGCTCGTAGTACATGTCAACATCGTCAACCATGTCAGCAGGAACATCTTCAACTACGTAGTTTTCTGGAAGACCAGAATCATCCCAGATGTAAGCTTTCTTAGTCAGAATATCAACAACACCCGTGAAGTCGTCTTCACGACCAATAGGCAATGTCATGACAAGAGGCTTAGCACCCAAAACGTTTTCTACTTGGTCGACAACTTTAAGGAAGTCTGCGCCCATGCGGTCTAGCTTGTTTACGAAGATGATACGGGCAACGCCTGATTCATCTGCATAACGCCAGTTAGTTTCTGATTGTGGCTCTACACCACCAGAACCACAGAATACGCCGATACCGCCATCCAATACTTTCAATGAACGGTAAACTTCAACGGTGAAGTCAACGTGTCCAGGAGTATCGATGATGTTCATGCGGTGATCATCCCAAAAGGTAGTAATCGCCGCAGACTGGATAGTAATACCGCGCTCGGCTTCTTGTTCCATGAAGTCAGTCGTCGATTCACCATCATGAACTTCACCGGTTTTATGGATTTTACCAGTGAGTTTTAGGATTCGTTCTGTCGTGGTTGTTTTCCCCGCATCTACGTGCGCGAAAATACCAATGTTTCTGTATTTACTTAAATCAGTCATTGTTTTACTCGATAAATCAGGGGAAAAATTCGCGCGCAGTATACAGCATTAGTTGCCAATTAAAGTAACTATTTTGTGTAACTTTTATCTACTGGTCACGGTATAGCGTTTATATTCGTTCAGAAAATACGAATAGCGCAGATATTTGCAACGTTTGCTCTCTGGCGATGACGCCGACCGAAAGTACTTTCATCAGCGCTTGAAAGCAAGTCAGTCATCGCGAATAATCGATCACCTCATCATGACTTAACTGGATTCTTATGAAAAAAACGGCTTGGGTTGCAGGCGCCAGCGGCTTAGTAGGCGGACACCTTATGTCTCAACTTTGCGAACACGAGGCTTACGATCGTGTCATCGCATTCGTTCGCAGCCCGTCAGACGCGCCGTGGAGCAAGCATAGTAAAACCGAGCAATGGCCTGTCGACTATGCAAACCTCAATGCCTTGCAACCAGAGTCTGAAGCACATGACCTTTTTTGCGCACTCGGCACCACCCGAAAACGCACGCCGGACCCCATCGTCTATCGTCGCATCGATGTGGACTATCCAAACGACTTTGCCCGATTAGGCCTCAAGCAGAACGCCCGCTTTTATGGTGTGGTATCAGCCCACGGAGCCAACCCAAAATCACTGTCGAGTTACCTTAGAATGAAAGGCGAAATGGAATCGGGACTCGAAAGTTTGAACTATTCACATTTGGCCATCGCGCGCCCCGGGATGTTAAAAGGCGATCGCGGCGAATTCAGAATGCTTGAAAAAGTCGGTGAAGTTTTCACTGATCGACTGCCCGGAAATTACCGCACGATACATGCGAGTGACGTTGCGGCTGCGCTCATTCACGCCGCCAACGAGTCATCGGCAGCATTCACGGTAATCGCGTCAAAAGCGATGCAAGGCGCACGAAAAAAGAGCCGCGACGCATGACTGTCACCGAGAAGGCTATTGAGGCGCAGGCCTTCTGCCTTCTTGAGCAAATGAAAAGTGTTCAATTAGCAACGATTGGAGAGGGCAATACGCCCGCCATCAGCTACACGCCATTTATAATACAAGCCCAAAAAATCTACCTTTTCATCAGCGCATTGGCCCCACATACCAAACACTTAACAAAGCAGCCTATTGCTGCACTGTTATTTATCGAAGATGAACAAAGCTGCAAAAACATGTTTGCGCGCAAGCGCCTGTCTCTAGAATGTCATGCACGTTTTATTGAGCGCTCTTATAAAGACTGGGACAGCATGCTGGATCTGTTCGCATCAAGGCAAGGCAATACCGTGGCACTGTTACGAACGCTGCCAGACTTTTCTCTCGTTGAACTATCGCCCAATCATGGCACGTATATTCAAGGCTTCGGGCAAGCCTATCGCTTTGACGGTTTAGACATCTCAAACGCTCAGCAAGAAACGGGGCGCTAGCCAAATGAACGGCGCAATACCGTCAGCAACCGTTATTCTACTTCGAGACAGACCATCGCCTGCGGCAGAACTAGAGATATTGCTGCTACAGCGGAACCCAGCTATCAAAAATCATGGCGGTGCGTGGGTTTTTCCAGGTGGAAAACTCGAACCTAGCGATATCCTCTCAGAGCATAGAGGTCCGTCATTCCTACCTCACGAGCACTTTTCTTCGCTTGAAGCAGGTATCGCTAAAAGAGCATTAAAGACAGCGGCGTGCCGAGAAACAATGGAAGAAGCGAATATTTCGTTGGCAGAAGAAGGCTTGTACGCAAGTGCGCGTTGGTTAACGCCAGCGAGACTCCCAAAACGCTTCGACACCTATTTCTACTATGCAGAAATGCCGTCACAGGAAGTCATTGTCGACGGCAGTGAAATCACCGATTTTCAGTGGCTAACGACGGCTGACGCCTTAGCCATGCATCATCAGGGCGAGCTTGCATTGCCTCCACCGACATACGTGAGCCTGCAACACCTCAGCCGATACTCTTCCAGCAAATCAGTTATCACAAACAACGCCACAGTGACTCCATTCTTCGAACCTATTTTGGTTAAAACAGATGACGGTTTCTGCACGCTCTACCGAGAAGATGCGGCCTACCATACGCTCGATCTAGCCGACCGAAGCCATCAACATCGGCTCTTTGTTAGAAACGGCATTTGCGAGTACATTCAAGATTAGAGTGTAAAAGAAGACTTGCCAGCCTGGTTACCAACGACGAGCGCAAGTGACCGGACGAGCTACCAGCCAGAGACCACCAACTTTCCTATCATGCCTCCTTGCTCCACTTCGGCATGCGCCGCGCGAAGTGTTTCCGCGCTTATCGGCGAAAGAGTCTTGCCTAGGGTCCCTTGCAATGTCCCTTCGTCGATTAAACGACTTACTTCGCTCAACAAGTGGTGCTGTTCAATCATATCTTCAGTTCCATACTTAGGCCGCGTGAACATAAATTCCCACGAAAAACTAACTGATTTAGCTTTGAGAGCATTCATATCAAGACTCTCTCTGCTGTCTACCATGCAACAAATTGAACCTTGTGGTTTGATCACTTCCACCATGGCATCAAAGTGAGTATCCGTGTCATTGCAACACAAGATGTAATCAACCTCGTTACGGCCGAGCTCACTTAGTTGAGTCGCAATATCGTTATGATGATTGATCACCTCATTCGCGCCCATTTTTTCACACCACGCAATACTATCAGGACGCGATGCAGTGGCGATTACGTTGAGTCCAGCCAAGCGACTCGCCAACTGAATGGCCATTGAGCCCACGCCACCCGCTCCGCCAATAATCAGTATTGAACGCTGGCTATTGTCAGCATCGAGACTAATAGCCAAGCGATCAAACAGCGACTCCCATGCCGTAATCGTTGTTAATGGCAACGCGGCAACTTGGTCTGGGGTTTGGCTTTCTGGCGCCGCGCCTACGATGCGCTCGTCCACCAAGTGAAATTCTGCATTGCACCCTGCCCGTGAAATATCCCCGGCATAGAAAACACGATCACCCTCTTTGAACAAAGAGACACTTTCACCTGTCGCTATTACAATTCCACAGGCATCCCAGCCTAGTACCTTCGGCTCATCTTCTACCAAGGCTTTGGGCGCTCGAACTTTCGTATCCACAGGGTTAACGCTTACTGCCTCAACACTGACTAGCAGGTCGTACCCCTTCGCCATTGGAATATCGAGTTCAATATCTTGTAGGCTTTCAGGGTTGTCGATAGGCAGGTATCGTGTCAGTGCAATCGCTTTCATATCAGTTTTCTACCAATGGTTTAGTTGAGGAAACAGTATCGCTTTTCTTTAAAAACATCGAGAGTTATTGAGCCCTATACCAAGAATTAATCAGCCGATAACTAGCAAACGATTCCGGCCCTGCCTTGCAAACAAAGCCCTCCGCCTGAGCGCCTAGCTTTTATCAAGATAGTCTGTAGACAAAGCATTCAAATGCGGCCAACTTAAGGCTACACTAACACGTCAAAATTCTCGGAAGATTCACAAAACCTTCTAGCTATTTCAAACAAGATTATTCAATTAACCACATCATAGGGATGAAAGTTGTGCTGGGTCGTGTGCTAAAAAATATATTCATTACGCTTTGCGGCTTGTTGTTGCTCGCTTATTTACTCATCTGGGCATTAAGCCCTTGGATAATTAAGAGCCAAGCCAAGCCGATCCTGAAAGAGTTTTCTTACCAACTCGAAGAAAGCAGTCATCTGCGCTTTAACCCATTCACGTTCACGCTCAGCTTCGACTCTTTGGCGCTCACCGACCTGGCTAACGAAAATACGCACGCTAGCATTAAGCAAGGCCACATCAATCTCGACTCATTTGGGCTATTAAGAAATGCCATCGTTTTTGAATCCGTATCGTTTGATAATGCTGAGTTGGAAGTCAGCCACGCTAGCGATACGTTGACCGTTGCCGGGTTCGCCATTGAGCTATATGAGCAAGCGCACAGCGAAGAACCAGCTCCCGAAACGGAAGATGGTCCGCCGTCCGAATGGAGAGTTGAGATACTCAACTTTTCGATCACTAATTTCCTGACTCGACTCGATCATCAAGAAAAGCACCACGCACTCAATTTAAATCAACTGAGCCTAGACAATGTTGCTCTCAGCCTGTCAGACCAAAGAGGCGCCCTGTCGCTTAATGCGCAAATGAATGACGCAATACTCGCTGGCCAAGTAAAATTTGGACTACAGAACGAAGTGGGTCAGGCAAATATCTCGCTATCACTAGAGAATTTCAACCCGCAACCTCTTATCTACTTAGGCGGTGAAATCATTGAGAACGCTTCCGCAAATATTAGCGCGAAGATAGAACAAACGATCACTCTCTCGCCAGATACGATCGCGCTAGACATCCAGAACCTGTCATTAAAAATCGAGCAACTCGCCGCGACAACGGCAGGCGTTGAAGCGTCAAATTCCGTAATCGAACTTAGCGCTAAGGATGCAGAACTGGCTATCGAGAAAAACACACTCAGCTCACTTGATGGCACACTAAATATTGACCTTCAGGGCTTGGCGGTTAGCCCTGCCGCTGAGTCATCATCAGAAAACAAAAATACAGATACACCCGAAAAAAGCAGCGATGCAAAGGCACCCAGAATTTTCACACTCTCTTCATTAAGCCTTAACGAAATCACACTCAGCTTAGACGAGCAAAAACAAGTTCAGCTTATTGTCCCGCAAATCGTCCTCAAAGACATATTGGCATCAGACATTGGTTCAGAAAGCCCCGCGGATCAACCCTTGTTTAAAACAGACAGCTTTGAATTAAACAATATCGCTTTCAATCCAAATCAGTTAACGATTGAAAGCGCTGTACTCGCTTCATTTATCGCGGCGTTGCATATTGATTCGGAGAAAAACATTGCCAATCTTGTCATGCCAACAAAGCCCAAAAGCGATACGAATAGCGCTCCATCAGAGTCTGCTCAAACGCTTAAGTCCGAAGCCAACGGGACGACAGATGTCCCACCCGAACCTCAAGACAACTCGCAACAAGCCGATGCAAGCAACCAAACCGAAGAGGGTTTTCGTTTCTCGCTGGGTCAATTCATCATTGATGGCGACAGTACTTTTGCCATCAATGATGAAAGCGTCAACCCAGCCTTCTCTGAGGATTTCACGCTTAGCAATATCTCCTTGGGCGCGTTTGATTCTGCCGACCGCCAGTCAAAGAGCCCTTATTCTCTCTCGTTTAAAGCCGGACAATATGCCAATGGCTCACTTAAAGGTTCTGCCGCTGTTTTCTCTGAGAAGCTAAACCTTGACCTCGAAGCAGCTGTAAAGGAGTTCTCACTACCAAGAATTTCGCCTTATGTAAGAGGGCAGACGGGTATGGATATGTTATCTGGGCAGCTCGACAACGCGCTATCGCTAACCATTGTCGAGGATGAACTAGACGGAATCTCTACCCTTATGCTGCGCGGCCTGGAAGTCGAAACAGCGTCTGACGTTAAAACCGGAGATATTGGCGAACATGCGTTTATTCCGCTTGGTCTTGCGCTCGGTGCTTTGAAAGACAGCGACGGCAATATTGAAATGGACATTCCACTATCCGGCAACGTGAATGATCCCGATGTCGGTTTAAACGGATTTATTTATCTCGTCTCCCAGAAGGCCGCACTAGCGGCGGCTGAAAGCTACGCAATTAATACCTTTGTCCCCTATGCAAATATCGTTTCACTCACCAAAATGGCGGGAGAGTATGCACTCAAAGTACGTATTGAAGACCTTATCTACGAACCAGCACAAGTCGAACTTAGCTCCGAACAATCAGAGTTCATCAACGGTTTTGTTGCGCTGCTGAATCAAAAACCGGACCTTCAAGTCAAAGCCTGTCCCTTTGCAAGCGCGGCAGACCTAGAATCTGGAGATATTGATTTGAAGGATAAAGACACGGTCTCTCAGCTGAAAAAAATTGCTAAGGCTCGTGGCGATCACTTTAAAGATGCAATGATCAAACAGTATGGCATTGCCTCGGCCAGACTATTGATATGCCAAGCGACGATAGATGGCAGCGAAGAGGCGCAGCCGCGCATAGAGTTTAATATTTAGGCTCGAATTCTCGGAAGCCTGAGACGAAAGTGTTATTTAAAAGAAGACCTGCATAAAAAGGCCGCAATTAAATTGGGAAGTTCCCCAGTTAGTGCGGCCGTATCTGACCTGACCAATCGAAAGCACCACTTTGATGGACATGAACTTGGTAATACGAGCTAAGAGAGCTCGCTACGAATCTGGACAAAGATATCATTGAGGCGAGACTCAAGGTCTGCCATCAACGCTTCGTCAGGCAAATCACCACCACGCGCAACACTCTCTACAGCCGCAGCAGCGGCGGCATCTTCGTCAGCACACATATTCGCTAACGCACCTTTGATTGAGTGAGCAGTATGGAATAATGCATCGGTATCACCAGACTGAAAAGGGCCGCGCAGTAAATCAGGCTGATCCGCATACTGGTCGACAAACATTTTCATGACCTGTTGAATAATGGCTGTGTTGTTGCCCAAACGCACATTAAACTGCTCTAGATCTATCATCAAACCTCCTCTAAACCGTAAACGACTATCCGTTATTTTCGGACCGAAGTTTTAGTTTAGCCTCATCCCACAGGGCGTCCAGTTCGGCAAGCTCAGTCTCAGTCAATTTTTTACCCTGCTTATGTAGCTTCTCTTCTAAGTATTGAAAGCGAGAAACAAATTTATTGTTGGTACTTCGCAATGCCTCGTCAGGATTGACTTTCAAAAACCGTGCTAGGTTTACGCAGCAGAACAACACATCGCCCATTTCATCGGTGAGTCTTCTATGAGCCTCTTCTGAGCGCAAATCTTGTCCCGCGAACTGATTAATCTCAACTTTTAACTCGGCAATTTCTTCTTCAAGCTTTCCAAATACTGGCGGTAAATCGGGCCAATCGAAGCCGTGTTGTGCCGCTCTTTTTTGTAGTTTTTCTGCGCGAGTTAATGCAGGAAAGTTCTTGGGAATGTCCTTCAATACGCTATCCCGATCAACCGAAAAGCCTGCCGTGCTAGACTCTTTCTGAGGCTTGAGCCGGCGCTCTTCTGCCTTAATCTCTTCCCACTGACGTTTGACGTCTTCGTCACTAAACTCGGTACCCTCAGGAAATGACTCCCGCAATTGTCCCTTAGGAAATACATGCGGATGTCGGCGCAGCAGTTTTTCTACAATATTGTTGAGCACATCAGAGAATTCAAAAGCCCCCTCTTCTCGCCCAAGTTGCGCGTAAAACACCACCTGAAACAACAGGTCGCCGAGCTCATCCTTCAAATCACCTTTATCGCCGCGCTCAATCGCGTCCACCACCTCATGCGCCTCTTCTAGCGTATGAGAAACGATCGTTTCGTAAGTTTGTTTGAGGTCCCACGGGCAACCCGTCACGGGCGTTCTTAGGCGCTCCATCAAATACAACAAATCAGAAAGTTGATACATAAATATGATCCAAACAAGATAACTAAACGCTAAAGAACTTCAGCACGGCTTAAGCGCCGCGTTTACGACGCACTTCGATAATATTAGGAAGCTGCTTGATTTTAGTCAGAACTCGCCCTAATGCGTCTAAAGAGTCAATATCCATGACAATCGTCAACGTAGCGGTATTCTCTTGCGAGTCAGAGTAGGTGTTAATACCCGTTACGTTTATTTGCTCATTAGCCAGCACCGTAGAAATATCCCTCAACAACCCTTCGCGGTCATAAGCATGCACTTCGATCGAGACACTATACGTTGACTCCGGCGAGCGCCCCCAAGACACCTCGATAATGCGGTTTGGCTCCATGTCCTCTAACTGAAGAACATTCATACAGTCCTGTCGATGAATCGAAACCCCTCTGCCTACGGTAATGTAACCAACAATTGGATCACCCGGCACGGGATGACAGCAATTCGCCATCGAAGTCAGGAGCCTTCCGACACCTCGTATCCGAATGTCTTCGTTGCTCTCATTTGGTTTTTTTATCTGCTTCGCGGTATCAAAACTTAAATCTAACTGCTGCTCTTTTGGGTGCAGTATTTTCTGTGCGACATGCGCCACATGCGTCGGTTTTAGGTCGCCTGCACCAATGGCTGCAAACATGTCACTCGATGAGGCAAACTTGGCTTGGTCCGCCAACTCTTTGTATGAGATGTCACCAATGGACAAGCGACGAAACTCATCTTCAAGCAAAGCTCGGCCATCAGAAATATTACTGTCTCGATTCTGCTGCTTAAACCAATTCACAACCTTCGCTCTAGAGCGAGAGGTTTGAATGTAGCCCAGGCTGGGATTTAGCCAATCTCGGCTTGGTGCAGATTTGTTCGATGTTAGTATTTGAACCTGCTCACCGGTTCTCAGGGGGTAGGTCAGCGGGACAATACGACCATTAACTTTAGCGCCACGACATGCATGTCCTACCTCGGTATGGACACGATAAGCAAAATCAACTGAGGTCGCACCATTAGGCAAGTCAACCACATGCCCGTCCGGCGTAAACACATAGATTCGGTCTGCACCGACATCGGCACTGAGTTGATGCGCGATTTCAGAAACGTCACCCACCTCTTCCTGCCACTCAAGCACCTGACGCAACCAATTGATTTTTTCTTCATAAGAAGAGGATTTATTACGTGTATCTGTCCCTTTGTAGCGCCAGTGCGCACAAACCCCTAACTCAGCCTCTTCGTGCATATCAGCGGTTCGAATCTGCACCTCCATGACTTTACCTTCTGGGCCAATCACCGCGGTATGCAAAGACCGATAACCATTCTCTTTGGGGTTCGCAATATAATCGTCGAACTCATAAGGAATATGACGCCAAAGGCCGTGAACAACACCTAGCGCGGCATAGCAGTCAGGGATCGTAGGCACCAGCAGTCTAAAAGCACGGATATCATAGATCTCTGAAAAATCGAGATTCTTACGCCGCATTTTTCGCCAAATACTATAGATATGTTTACTGCGGCCAGCGACATCGCCTTCGATATGAGCATTCTCTAGCTCAAGCTTTATTTTGTCGGTAACACGTTGAATAAAGTCATCACGATCGAGGCGCCGCTCATCAAGCAGCTTCGCGATTTTCATGTAGGCAGTGGTATGTAAGTAGCGAAAAGATAAATCTTCTAATTCCCACTTGAGATACCCGATCCCCAATCGATGCGCTAGTGGCGCGTAGATATCAAACACTTCACGCGCTACGCGATGACGCTTTTCTTCGCTGGAGTTTTTGACCGCCCGAATAGCACAGGTGCGCTCCGCCAACTTAATCAGCACAACCCTAACGTCGTCGATCATCGTTACTAGCATCTTACGGACGTTATCAACCTGGCCTTGCGTTTGGCCCAGAACAGAGCCATGGAAGGGCCGATGCGTCGCCGAAATCGCCGCCATTTGCGCGACTCCATCGATCAATTTACTAACACTTTTGCCAAACTCTTTACGAACAAAGTCGATCGACATTTTTTCTTCGCGGACAGCACGATAGAGGATCGCAGCAATAATCGCATCTTGGTCAAGCTCTAGCCCGACCAATATTTGCGCCATTTCCAGACCCACTTTAAAACTATTATGGTCGCCCCCCCAGCGCCGATCTTCCGATAGAGGCTTGGCTTCAATTTCAAGACATGCGTAGCAAGCCTTTCGAACCAGCTCTATGTCCTCAAACTCAGCGACCTGACTAATACTTTCCAGCCATTTCTCTGCACCGTCACGACCAACTGCGTTGGCGATATAGTCTTCACGTACCTGGACCATATTCCGCTCACCGTCCTGATGAAATACTAGATTTTCTCAAATAATGCGATCGACTCAACATGCGTGGTATGAGGAAACATATCCATCACACCGGCATTAAGCATTCGATAACCCTTCTCAATCAACACGCCCGCATCTCTCGCTAACGTTGCAGGATTACAGGAAACATAGACCACCCGCTTCGCGTTAAAGTTCGCCAAGTAATTCACCACGTCAAGCGCACCTGAACGAGGTGGGTCGATCAATATTTTATCAAAACCTTCAGCGGCCCATGCTTCTTTAGTGAAGTCAGCTTGCAAGTTAGCACCAAAAAACTCAACATTCTCGAGCTTATTCAGCTTAGCGTTCTCACGTCCGCGCACCACCATTGCATCATCACCTTCAACACCCACTACTTTGTCGGCTTTGGTGGCTAAGGGGATCGTAAAATTGCCCAAGCCACAAAACAAATCAAGCACTCGCTCGCCCGGCTGAATATCAAGCCAGTCCAACGTCCGCTGAATCATTTTTTGATTAATCTCTGCATTCACCTGCGTGAAATCCATCGGATGAAATGCCATGGTTACTACGTCGCTCTCATTAGCTGGATTAGCGACGGGTAATTCATAAGCTAAACGCTCCAATCCACTTTCCGGCCAAATTTTATGCACGGTAGCGATACCGCCGGGCTGCAAGTAGATCGCGATATTATGCTGGGCCGCAAACGCTTTTAGCTTCTCAATATCGTCATCTAGCAAAGGGTTCATATGTCGAACAACGAGGGCAACAGAATCATACCCTTCAATTCCGTCTCCACCCATTGCCACCTCGAACTGTGGTAAAGACTGATAGACGCTTAACGACGCGACTAGTTCTCTCAGTTCCAGTAGCTTATGACCCACACGCGGGTCCAGCACTTCACATTGACGCATGTCTGCAATAAAGCTATTTCGTTTCTCTCTAAACCCAACCAATACTTCTTCTCGTTTCGATACGTAACGTACACCCAGACGCGCTTTGCCTCGATAACCTAATGTCGGCCCTTGCATTGGCGCGATCCATTCATCGGGAGACAAGTTTCCAAAGTGTTCAAACTGCTCTTTCAATACAGATTGTTTAAACTGAATTTGTGCCTCAGAGCCCATATGCTGAAGGCTACACCCACCACATATTTGAGCGTGGGCACACGGCGGCTCGACCCTTTCATCGGATGCCTTTAGTACCTCAACAGCCTTAAGCTCGTCGAACTTTCCACGTTGCTCAATATACTGCGCCATGACGGTTTCACCCGCCAAAGCACCTTCGACAAATTGCGTCTTCCCTTCCAGCTTGGCGATACCTCGCCCTTCATGGCTAAGATTAAGAATGTCACATTGAATCGGTTCCTGTGGAACCTTTTTACGTCTGCGTCTGGCCATGTGCTACTGATCATTTCCTATATTGGATAAAGCATGTCATGAGCACTGCACGATATCTTTTTACTAAGAAGATAAGGCTGCTCATATTTACTATCATTTGTTTTTTCTTTATTGCGCCTGTTTTCGACGCTAGGTTAGCGCTAACCGAAGATTTGCTAACCTTCAAAAACGCCCGTCGATAGATAGCGGTCGCCGCGATCACAAATAATGGTGGCGATCACTGCATTTTCAAGCTCTTGAGACAACCTCAGCGCTGCCGCTACCGCGCCACCAGAAGACACGCCACAAAAAACACCTTCTTTTGACGCGAGCGCCTTCATTGTTTGTTCTGCTTCCTGCTGCCCCATATCAATCACCCGATCCACTCGAGCCGCTTCAAAAATACTTGGCATATAAGCTTCAGGCCAGCGGCGGATACCCGGTATGGACGCGCCTTCAATAGGCTGCAAGCCAACGATTTGAATGGCAGGGTTTTTCTCTTTCAAAAATCGAGAGGTTCCCATTATGGTGCCGGTCGTTCCCATTGCGCTAACAAAGTGCGTCACTTTACCTTCACTTTGCCGCCAAATTTCTGGACCTGTGCCGTTATAGTGCGCGAGTGGGTTGTCTTGATTACCAAACTGATCCAACACGATGCCTTTGCCATCTCGCTGCATCGTCTGTGCCAGGTCCCGCGCTCCCTCCATGCTCTGCTCGCGAGTCACATGAATAATCTGTGCGCCATATGCCGCCATAGAGGCTTTTCGTTCAGCACTCATGTTATCAGGCATAATCAGAATCATTTTATAGCCTTTGATGGCGGCAGCCATCGCCAACGCGATCCCCGTATTGCCACTCGTGGCTTCAATCAGGGTATCGCCAGGCTTGATAGCGCCGCGTAATTCAGCTTGCTGGATCATGCTTAATGCAGGGCGATCTTTGACTGAGCCTGCAGGATTATTGCCTTCTAGCTTCAATAAAATGGTGTTGCTCGTGTTACCAGGCAAACGCTGCAAACGAACCAAAGGCGTATTACCAACGTAATCTTCGATGGTCGGAAATGTCATTCCCTCTCCCTGTTGAGGATATGTTAAACAAGAGTGCGTCGGAAAACGCGGATTACTATGTGTGCGGAATGATACACTGAGAAGACGGTGATTACCTGTTATTCTATGGCGAAAGCTTCCCTGACAAGGGCGTACGGCCGAGACCGCGACTGAACAAACACTTGATGAAACCTTATACTTTAAGAACTCGGATTTTAGTTCCCGCTAGTACCTTATCCTTGCTCATTATTGCAGCATTGAGCTGGCATCTTTGTCAGCGACATTTGGCGCACCTCGAAACAGCTTTTGAGGCGGGACTGCAACAGCTAATATTCACCAGCGTCGAACAACTTAAAAAAAATGACGTTCTCGAAGCCAACGCTGAGACAGACAAGATTGTTCAGTCACTAATTGAAGCACCCCAAATAAAAGCATTGTCGGTCTTTAACCTCAACAAAACTTTGTTACTACACAAAGGCTTTAAGCCCCGCCAAAGACAAACAATCCCACAGTTTCCAAGCCTAAAAGCGATGTTATTTTCATCCGGAAGCGCGATGCAATATATCGTCCCGGTCAATAGAGATTCCAATGCAAGCGAGTCAGCTAGTCAACTTTCCCTTATTGGCTGGCTGTTGATCGAACCCGACGATCGCTTTTATAAACAAGAGATTGCCTCTGGAATACAGCAGGCGATTGGCTATTTTGTGATGATCGCCTCGCTGTCCATATTCCTTCTTCGCTACTTGGCAAACAAGGTCTCGTCACCTATTCGGCAAATTTCCAGCACCGTCAACCTCATACTTGCGGGCGACTTAGAGCAACGGGTCAGCCCTAAAAAGTCTGCGGAGTTAGTCGCCTTAGAGTCCGGCATCAACCTGCTCGCCAGTCGCTTACGGCAAACTGAAGCGGCCATGAAAACTGAGATTAAAAAAACCACTGAGGACTTACGCGAAACGCTTGAAACGATCGAAGTTCAGAACGTTGAGCTCGATATCGCCCGAAAACAAGCCGTACTGGCGAACCGCACCAAATCAGAGTTCTTGGCCAACATGAGCCACGAGATAAGAACCCCTCTTAACG
Source organism: uncultured Oleiphilus sp. (assembly GCA_913020045.1). Classification (GTDB taxonomy): domain Bacteria; phylum Pseudomonadota; class Gammaproteobacteria; order Pseudomonadales; family Oleiphilaceae; genus PZPK01. Next base: position 19,885 of record CAJWBE010000027.1, on the reverse strand, counting down.
GCATCATCGGCTTTACTAATCTACTTCTAAAAAGCCAGTTACATGGTCGGCAAATAGAGCATTTATCAACGATCAAGAAATCGTCTGAAATCTTGCTCATGATCATTAACGACATTCTAGACTTCTCAAAGATCGAGGCCGGAAAACTACTCCTCGATAAGGGAACACTTGAGGTTAGAGACTTAATAGACGATGTCGTCATGATGATGGCGCCTACCGCCCATGCCAAAAACCTTGAGCTCGTGCACCTGCACTTTCAAGACGTCCCCCACACTATTTTGGGCGACTCACTGCGCATCAAACAAGTGGTCACGAATCTCGTAAATAATGCGATCAAGTTCACGCAGGCCGGGGAAGTTGTTATTCGAGTCATGCTACATGAGCAAGAGTTCGATGACTCTTTGGAGTCAATCAAGATATCCATTTCAGATACCGGTGTAGGCTTATCGAGGGCGCAGCAGCACTCGATATTCAATGCATTCTCCCAAGCAGATGCATCTACGGCCCGCAACTATGGAGGCACCGGACTAGGCTTAACAATCAGTAAAAAACTAATCGAACAGATGGGGGGGCTCATCGGTTTTGATAGCGAGCTGGGACAAGGCTCTACCTTCTGGTTTACTCTGCCTATCGACTCGGCAGAACACATAGAACAGCTACCGGGCAACTCCCCTTTGAAAGGCTTATCTGCGCTGTGCTTCGAACGTGCTGGCGCACCACAACTTGCGCTACAGCACTTACTAAACAGCTGGGGCGTAGATTTCCATTTTTGCGAATCGTTGGACGAGCTAGAGGCCCAAGCGTTCACATACACCGCAACAGGCGTTTTTGATTTTATTTGTGTTGCGCTAGACAAAGCAGCACTCAGCCAAGAGCGTCCGGCTTCGCTGCTGGAGCGGCTCGTTCAAGCAAACCATAAAGTTGCGCTAGTCACACCAACACTCGACGACTATGACCTTAATCCGATAAATCTCTCGTCCGTCCACATCATCAAACCATTAACGCATCGCCGCGTTTATAACGGACTCTGCGAGCTGTTCACACTCGCACCCGAGGCTAAACCGCCAGAACAAAATTCCAGTAAACTAACCTTGGCAAGCCCGCACAAAGTGCTTGTCGTCGACGACAATGAAATTAATTTGGATCTGATAAGTGCTTTGCTGGATGACCTAGGTGTTAATTCTAATCGAGCACGGGATGGCTTTGAGGCACTGAGCCTGTGCAACGAATACCATTACCCAGTCATTTTTATGGATATTCAAATGCCTGGTATGGACGGCATACAAACCATGAAGAAACTGCGTAACAATCTTCCCGCCTATAAGAATTCAGCGATCATTGCCTTAACAGCATATGCCCTACCAGAAGAAAAGCAGTCTTTCTTGAGCCAAGGCTTTGATAGCTTAATTACCAAACCGATCCGGGAGTCCAACCTCGTCGGAACGCTCGTGCAATATCTTCCTGAGTGCGAATCATTACGCAAGAAAGCGCCAACTAAGGCTGAAGATATCGAGCAGCTCGCGCAGGCTAATACTGGCGCGCTACTCGTCGTCGACCAAACTGAAGGCACCCACCTTTGCAATGGAAATGCATCACTGGCATCAGAGTTACTTAGTAAGCTTCTAAATAAACTGCCAGAAGAGCGAGATAGTCTGCTGAGCGACCACACCGCGTCAGCATTAAACAATTTGGAATCTCGGATCCACGCGCTGCACGGAGCCTGCCATTATTGCGGCGTACCACAGCTCAGAAATGCAGCAATGCAGGCTGAACATGCAATAAAAACTAATGCAAAAAACTTCCCTGCGCGATTTGATCAGTTGATCAATGCGATAGACCAGCTGATGAACTGGCATGACTCGAACAGCGCCTGAAAGCCCCTGCCGCCTATAATCTCACGAAAAGGGTCACAGTTTACCGACTTGGCACTTCTAAGCACTGAGCATTTTGGGTACATTGACTACCCATTAGCGCGCCCGTCTGGCAATGGCGCCCAACACCCATAGGTTTTTTCAGTCAATGCAATATCGTCTTCTCTCTCTTCCGCTCTTTTTTATCCTGCTATCAGCCCTATTGAGTGGCTGCGGCGTGCCGAGCTTAAGTGGCGGCAACCAGTCGTCATCCTCTTCAGACGCAACGACGGGATTTCAAAGTACGATAGGGATAAATATCGAGGCTACGTCGGGCATGCTCGACGACCTAGTCGCCGGATCAGACATTAAACTAGAAGATATGATTTTTGACGCGTTAACCCCCGCAAAAGCATTTGCCTTCAGAGGCTTGAGCAGTATCACATCATTATCAAAAAACGCTATTTCCGTCGTCGCGCTAGGCCCCAATCTGAGCGGCTCGCTCGACTCCAGCACCGCTACCGCTGAACCGCTTTATGAAGTTGAAGAACTAGAAAATGGCAACTATGTCATCAAATTCAGAGACAAACTCGAACCCCAAATCAACCTCGTCATCAAAGTGGACCTTCCAAACGGCGCAGCCTTCTATGGCCCCTTATACGAAACAGGCGACACCGAATCAAACATTCTGAATCCAATCGATATCAATATCGGTACCACTTACGTGATCAACACACTCTTCAATGCAATCAATAACAACGCCACTCTCGAACAATTACTACCTTGCTCAAATCCAAACATCGACTGCAATACACAGCATAGAGCCAAAGTGCAGCTACTGAAAAATGCGTCCACGAATGCCGCGTTCTTTGAAATTGAATTTGAAAAAACAACGGGCTTTAACCAGTCACTTGCTTTGCTTGAAAACAATACTGGCTTTAGCAATGCAGTAGACATTGCGGTCCAAGAGATACTAAGGACAGAGTCACCTATTGCGAAGGGCACACCACGTACAGAGATCCCCCTGGATGCTACCCCTTGGACTCGCGAATACAACAGTAGCTACTTCAATATTGCAATGAACGATTATCGACCCAGTGATGGCTCAAACGAAGTGATACTATCAGCCGCAAGCTCAAGCATTATTGACGCAGGTGAGCTGAAAAATATCGACGGCGACAGCATTAATACTCAGCCTATCTATCCCAAGCTGATCACTAACACCGACCTTCGAGAAATACGCCGCGATGCGGCGGTTCCATTGCTTCCTTTCGCACGAACGTCAGTACTCATCAATGCTAACAACAATTACTTTGAAATCGATGAAGACAGCTTTCAGTTTTATAGTTCCTCTATACAAAATGGAGATCTAAGCAACCAAAGTGAACAGGCAGCCAGTGTATTTAGTCGATTCTTGAGTACCGAGGGGCAATTGCTACTCGACCGAGATATCCCACAACAAATATTAGGCCGCGAATCCAATTCTCAAATTATCGGCTGGAATTACGATCCGATCTATTCTCGGCTTTATCAATCAAACTATGTTGAACCTTCTTTCACTTCAACCCAAAACAATATAACGCTTGATTACTTGTCATCGCCAACTTGGCTTACTTCAGCCTATTATGGCGGCGGAAAAGCATTCAACCTTTCGACACTAACTGCGGGCGCAACATTCTCAATTGATGAGGAACGAGAGCAAGCAAATATTTATAGTTGGGAAATACACGGGCAGGAAACAAACAGTGACTTCAGTGCAGCAGACTTAAGAGGGAAAGAGTACGGCGTGCTTAGCTATGGACTTAAATTGGAAATTAGTGACCCAACCATTAAAGTCAGTGCCGACACGTTTAAATGGATAGCAGATAGCAACTTCTCGGTAACACAAACACAACCTGATACACACTACCAAAGCTTAACACTTGAGCGACTTGTTGACTCTTTTGTAGAGGCTTCGTCTTCTGACCCCCTCGCTAACATCGTTAGAAGTATCTATACCATTGACACTGAAGAGGTTACACAGCAAAACCCTCTAGGAAGCAGTTCCGTGCAAGGCCTGCTAGGTTTGGACGGCGGTTCACGAGCGCCATTAGGGCATAGCACTCAAAACGGAAAACATCTTGCGTTCTCTCTCGACACACGAGACGAGGGACGAGGGTTAATCGTTGCTGCCGAACTAAGGAACTCGACACCCGTTTTTAGAAGTGATGAAAGCCCTTACCGTTTCAAAATTCAGGGCAACACGGTAGAAATGGGCGCTGGCGAGAACGCGGCCACTACATTTAGAAATCTCACGGATAGCGAACTCTTGATTAGCGCCAGTAGTATTGCGGACTGCTCTGCCACCATTTCGCTTCGTTATATTAAAACCGAACATGACAACGAAGAAAATACCATCAGCACCATTAAGGATAGCGAGGAACAACTCGCCGCAAACTTGATTCAAGACACAAGCACGGACTGCCGCTTTTCCGGCGGTGAAGTCGAAATCACTTTTCCGGAATTGTTAGAAGCCGGAAATCCTCTTACTTTGAAAGGTTTTATGAGCCACGCCTCTGACGAAGGCAGCACCCCAGGAAATTTAATGAGCCTGCTATGGATCCAGCCAGGCTCACTTGGATTGGTTTTTGCGCAACGTGATGTTGAGCTGGATTCAAGCTTTTAGTCGATGAATGACAAAAAGGTTAGCAAACAACGCTTAATGTCTAAGCTGAAAGGCACCTTGCAGAGTATAGGTAAAGAAGCGTCGTACCATGCTCTCGTTTTGTTTTATACCCTGCGCGCACCAGATACTCCAGCTTGGTGTAAAAGTGTTGCCCTAGGCGCATTAGCTTACTTTATTAGTTTGGTTGACGGCATACCCGACTTGACACCATTTCTTGGCTATACCGACGACGTCGCCTTAATGGCGGCTACCATTGCGGCACTCTCTGCCCACATTACCCCCGAAACAAAAGAGCGAGCAGAGCGCGAGTCATCCTCCCTGTTTAATAATAAAGACTGAGTCACTCTGTTCCACCACTCATTATTGAAACTAAGATAGGCAAGCGCTATGCTTCTGGAAATTTTTTTCTGGGTAGCCGCATGTTTCGATTTCTTCCCGGGCCGTTAAAAGGCTCACTGATCGTCCTTATTATTCTCATTAATACTCTTTTCTGGATGCCAATTTTAGTCATTGGCGCGGTATTGAAACTCATTCTCCCGATTCCCATACTACGTTCACTTACCACAAAGCTATCCATCGCCTCGGCCAGCAACTGGATTTCAATCAACAGCTCATTATTCTGGTTATTCCATAAAATTGACTGGAAAGTCAGCGGCCTTGAAGGACTCAGTATGAACGAATGGTACCTGGTTAACTGCAATCATCAGACTTGGGCCGACATTCCGATTGCACAAAAAGTCCTCAACCGAAAAGTACCTATGCTTAAATTTTTTCTTAAACAGGAGCTTATTTGGGTACCTGTTTTGGGGATTTGCTGGTGGGCTCTCGATTTCCCATTTATGAAACGCTATAGCGCCGCACAAGTTGCCAAGAACCCAGCGCTTGCAGGGAAAGACTTAGAAACAACAAGAAAGGCGTGCCAAAAATTTAAGACAACGCCTGTTTCGGTGTTTAACTTTTTAGAGGGCACTCGCAATACGCCAGAGAAACATAAGCGACAAGAGTCACCCTTCAAACACCTTTTAAAACCAAAAGCTGGCGGCGCTGCGTTTGTTTTGGGCAGCATGGGTGAGCAAATGAACACAATGCTGGACATTTCTATCGTCTATCCCAGCTCGCGAAATAGCTTTTGGGACTTAATTTGTGGCCGCATCTCCGAGGTCACGATAAACGTTAAAACCATCGATATTCCAACTGAGTTCATTGGAAAAGACTACGCAAATGACCAAGAGTTCAAAAGCGAATTCCAAGCGTGGATCAACACTATCTGGGAAGACAAAGATGCTCTTTTAGAAGACATGGGGAGAGATTAATAGCCTACCGTTTCAAAAAGAAGGCGCAAAAGTAGACATAAAAAAACCGGCTTTCGCCGGTTTTTTTATGTCTCAACACTCTAGGTGCTACCGCTTACCAGACCGTCGAAGCGCTGAAGGCGTAAACTCTTTGCTCGTATAATCCTTCGCAAAGTTATACCTAAAGGGCTCTTGATTTGCTAAACCATTTGCTACGTAACGTCCCGATAACAAATCATGCGTTGTTTCAACTGTCGTAAAAATCGCGCCAGAGTCATAATGAAACTTGTTATGTGCCTCACCATAGCGCCATAGCTCACCACGGCCATCGTAGTGATCGGCGACGACTGCCGCCCAAGAATCTTCATCAACGTAAAGAGTTCGCTTGGAATACACATGTCGCTGCCCCTCTTTTAGGGTCGCTTCAACTTTCCAAACACGGTGTAGCTCATAACGCTTGTGCTCGTTGCCTAAATGGCCAGGCTTAACAAGATCATCATAGGTAAGCGACTTGTCATCTAGTTTGTAGGAGTTATAAGGTACATAGAGTTCCTGCTTACCCACTAACTTCCAGTTATAGCGATCCGGAGCACCGTTGTACATATCAAAGTTATCTGTCGTTCTTAGACCGTCCGTAGCCGTACCTGGACCGTCATAACCGACTTGAGGTGCACGTCGAACCCGACGCTGACCAGCGTTATATATCCAAGCACGACGGGGCTCTCTAACCTGGTCGATCGTTTCATGAACCAACAGTACGTTACCTGCCAAACGCGCTGGCGCGGTTACAATCTGCTTAAAATAGAACATAACGTTCTTATCTTTGCCTTCACTGTAATCGGTCAAATAATAGCGTTCTGAAAACTCCTCAAAAAAACGAATCGGGGAAAAGTCACCACCAGCCGTCGGCGTGACCTGAATTGACGCACGCTCAAAGCTCCCGCCTCGATATCTCATGATGTGGTTCCAGACCACCTCGAGACCATTAGCAGGAATGGGAAAGGGGTTATTCCCAACAACGTTAGCCATGCCATTGCCGCCATCAACCAACTCTGCATTCAACGCATTCTTTTTAGCAAATTCGACTAGCTCATCACTATACACCGCGGGACGGTGACTCGTATAAACCGGCATTTCAAACGTACTATATGCCTTAAACATCGCCAACTGACCATCAGTTAGCTTATCCGCATACTCATTTGCATTCGCCTGAGTAATCGTAAATAGCGGTTTTTCACCTGCGTAAGGATCAATGTAAGGGTCACCAGGCTTAAAACCTGCCGGTATCTCCTTCAAACCACCATCCCATGCTGGAATAGTACCCTCAGCATTACCCGCCTTTTCAGCACCAATAGGCGTGAGCTCGTTCCCTAGTTTTGCAGCTTCTTCAGCAGAAACCTTCGCCATGGCTGTACCAGCGCCTACTGCCGCCGAAATCACACCCATTGCGCATATTGTTTTAATAAAATTCATAAACTACCTCGTCAAACCCGAGCCATAAATTAATAAGTTAGAAGGAATACGACAAGCTAAGCGCTAAGTTGTCTCGATCATGCAACGCATTATGCGGTTTATTCCCAAAGTAGCCGGTATACGCAACACTCGCGCTATACTGGTTCTGATAGTCCGCTTTAACAGATAGTCCAATAGACTTACGTCCTTCTACAAAGTTAGCACCAGGGCCTGGCGCATAGCCGCTCACATCATGAGTCCATGCTAATTGTGGCGTCAGGTTCACACCCGCAAACACGCTATTGTAGGTTAGTGCCGCTCTAGCACGGTAACCCCAAGAAAAACTCGTTACATAACCTTCGCTGTCACATGTGCCGATGGTATTGATCTCCTGACACGCTTCCAAAGCAGATGTCCCATCAGAATCAAATGGGTCAGCAGGCAGACCAAAACTCTGTTGGTCAAAACGTCCGTAACGAATCTCATCAAGACTAGGTAGGTCGTGCACATACGTACCGCCAATCTCACCAACTAACGCAAGACGGCTAGCGCCCCAAATTTGATCGATAAAAGAGATGCCTGTGAATTGAAGCTGAGAGATATCAAATAAATCATAACCCGAAGCGACAGAACCTAGGAATCCAGCTGCCGCTGCATCCGCAATTGTTGCTCCATCACCATCGGGATCAGGTACTCTGTTCTGAAACACCGGTGAATAAACGTTCCCAGGATTGGCAACCGTACCCCTCCCTAACGCCGCGCCGATCAAGTCAGGAGAGTTAATTTGAACAGGGACATCTTTCTTATAGCTGTACTCACCACCAACAGAAATACCGTTAGGTGTGGTCGTGTTGAAACTCAAACCCAGCATTTTTATTGCCTCTGGGTATTCAATAAAGTATTTAGCACCTGTCGTAGGGTCCAGTGCCTCTAACGTAGATATCTCATTGTCTCCGTTAGTATCTTCAGCCACCTTGCCGGAAACAAGAGGAAATCGACTATGATACTGAATGTAGTATAGGCCAAACTCAGTTTCATTCAGCTCTGGAACATACCAGCGTAATGCCATACCGAACTGATCCGTATCATCAGGTTCATCATCAGCTATCCGACTAACTTGAGTCGGCAAACCTGGCCCAAGACCATTCTGATTATCTGTTTCACTAAAGCTATTCAGCGCATAAACGGGCCCACACTCGTCAGCAACATAATCAACTGTTGAGAAAAAGGTTCCGCAATCTCCGATACGCGACTTTTCGTACTCTAACTGAACAAAGCCTTCCACAGTCACGTTGTCGGTTAAGCCCAACGAACCGTAAATCATATTCACCGGCAACAACGCGTCTTTAACTTCTGCACCCGGCGCTCTAATCGCACCGACATCTACAGGGTTAATAACATTGATACCGTTGAAGATAAATGTACTCTCGCCCCAGCTCACGACCTGCTTACCTAAACGTAAGTTTAGTGGCACATCGCCTAGCCAAAAGTCACCCCAAACATAGGCATCAAGAATTTCGCCTCCAGACGCATTACGCTTGCCTGCGGGACTAAGTTGACGCTCTTGACCCAGTGAATCAGTCGCCATATTTTCGTCTTTCAATTCAAAGTCATACCAGTAGCGAGTTCGAGCAAAGGCACCAAAGTCACCTGACTGAAACAAAAACTCAGTATTACCTTTCACGAGTTTTGAATAGGTTTCATGCTTCTCAAAGTTCAAGTTACCGTCATCACTATTAACGGAACCTGCAGCACCGCCGTTACCTTGGCCAACCAATACAGAATTTGGCTCTTGAGTTCGCCAACTTGCTCCCGCACTCAGGGTTGTGTCGATACTTGCTTCAACATCTCCCAAATAAAATTGAAATGCGTGAACCGGTGTCGACATTGAAGCCGCAACTGCTAAAGCCAATGGCAGCTTAGGGCAGTGACGCAACCACTGTGTTTTTTTTGTCATCGAACGCTACTCCGTCTTTTCATTTATATTTGCTGATGGCCAAAACCCTCAGACAAATGCACTTGTTCTTAAATCGATAAACACGACATTCGCTTCCAAAACGCATATGCGAAGCAAATTAGAACAAAAATATAAGTTTTATCTTTATTGCATGAATGAAGCTTGAGCACTGTCAGGCATATAGGATCCATGCGTGTTTAAGAAAGCATAGACCTAAAATATCAATTCAACCAATTCGATAAGTTTTTTTTTGATCAAGACGCGGGGCCGCTTTTTTTTCAGTCGTAATTAGCCCGCGGAATATGGTTTCAACAAATGATTTCGAGCATAGAACACAAGCAAAGCGGCGGTGATCGCCAAAAATGAGGACACAAGAAACGCAGCTTGATAGCCCGAAAATTCAACAACATAGCCGCTAATAATGGCACCTAAGGCCCCACCCAAACCAAACCCCAAGCTACTATATAGCGCCTGCGCCCTGCCCTGATAAATATTTGAAAAAGATTGATGCACAAAATGAATCGCCGCGGCATGCATTGCGCCAAAGGACATCGCGTGTAATAACTGAGCAATCACTAGTACTGACGGGATGTCAGCAAACAAAGCGATTAACAACCAGCGTAGCGCCGTGAGAATAAGTGCCACCAACATGATCATCACCACATTTGTGTGCTGAAGCCAGCGATGCATAAACACAAACAGAACCACCTCCGCCACCACACCAAGGCTCCAAAGCAAGCCTATATAGGCCTTACTGTGCCCTAAGCTTTCTAGATAAATACTATAATAGGTGTAGTAAGCACCATGCGATAATTGAAGTAATAGGCATGTGAGGAAAAACACGATTATGGCTGGCTGCAACAACTGACGACCAAAGGGCCGATCATCAAAATTCTCTTCCTTTACCGTTTCCGGCTCGTCAAAATGCATGATGCTTGAAAGCGCGATACAGACAATAATCACCATCATGACCATTGGAAACCAAGAGATATCGGATTGTTCAAACACATATCCCACAGCGGCAACAGCAACAATAAACCCGACCGAACCCCACAACCTAATTCTACTGTAGGCAGCTCGCGCCTGACCCAACGTATGCAACGTAATCACTTCGAACTGAGGCAATATGGCGTTCCAAAAAAAACTAAACGCAACAATCACAAAGACAAACTGCCAAAATGACTCCGCGAAGAAAAAACCGAGGTAAGACACAAATGTGGAAAATGCACCTAAACGCACCAAGCCGACACGCTTTTGCTTTCGATCAGCGATTATTCCCCAAATGTTTGGAGCGACAACTTTTGTAAACATCAACACTGACATCAACTGAGAAATTTCAATCAGGTCGAAGCCTTTACTCGCGAGAAAAAGCCCTAAGTAAGGGACCATCACGCCAAGCAAAGCAAAATAAAAAAAGTAAAAGCTGGAAAGCTTAACTAGCATCACAAATTTTCTCTATGCCCAACACCGTGTTCTGAGACTGCCATTCTATTGATGTGCCGCCTCGGGCACCAGCTCACACCATATTTGTTGCTCCGTTAGAGCAAATAATGTTGAAACCAAATGTTAATTTGATTAGCTTAGTGCTGCCTGAAAAAGCCACCTACAGCAGACAATGAACAACGGTAGCGAATAATAAGCGGGCTACAACAAAAACGAACGACACAGCTTCCAATCATGACTTTCATAAACCAAAGCATAAAACGATTGGGGCAATTCAAGATGCGACAAACAGGAGAAAGCTCATGAAGCTAATCACCGCCATAATTAAGCCTTTCAAGCTAGATGACGTGCGCACCGCACTAACAGATATCGGTTTAACCGGCATGACCATTGAAGAAGTTAAGGGCTTTGGCCGGCAAAAAGGCCATACCGAACTATACCGCGGCGCGGAATATGTTATCGACTTTGTCCCCAAGCTAAAGCTCGAAGTCGTTGTTGCCGACAACATGCTTGACCAAGCAACCGACGCAATCATAAGTGCTGCCAATAGCGGAAAAATCGGCGATGGGAAAATATTCGTTTCCAACATTGAGCAAGCGATTCGAATTCGCACTAGCGAAACTGGCGACGACGCAATCTGATTGCGCCGCATAATACAATAAGAACCTGTCGTAATCGTTACTGACAACTTCACTAGGATCAACATTCATGAAAAATATACTTTGGGGATTGAGCTTATTGCTATTGCCCACTTTAGCCATGGCTGAAGACACTATAAATGGCGCAGATACCGCCTGGATACTAACAGCAACCGCACTTGTATTGTTTATGACGATACCCGGCCTATCCCTATTTTATGCGGGCCTTACTCGAAGCAAAAACGTGCTTTCAATACTAATGCAGTGCTTTTCTCTAACCTGTTTAATGTCAATTCTTTGGTATGTTGTGGGTTATTCTCTCGCCTTCTCTGAGGGTAATCAGTGGGTTGGAGGGCTAAGCAATATGTTCATGGCCAACGTCACGAAAGAGTCAATCTCTGGAACGATTCCAGAAGCGCTATTCGCCGGCTTTCAAATGACATTTGCCATCATTACTCCTGCACTGATAGTCGGCGCATTTGCTGAAAGAATGAAATTCTCAGCAATGCTTCTATTCAGCAGCGTTTGGCTAATTGTTGTTTATGCGCCGGTATGCCATTGGGTATGGGGCGGCGGTTGGCTGAGCGAACTAGGCGTGCTCGATTTCGCAGGAGGAATCGTTGTTCATATTACCGCCGGCGTAGCCGCACTCGTTGCCGCTATCGTCATAGGCAATCGAAAAAACTGGCCTCAGACTGCCATGCCTCCGCACAACATGACAATGACAGTCACCGGCGCTGGCATGCTTTGGGTAGGCTGGTTTGGATTCAATGCGGGTAGCGCACTCGCTGCAGACGAAAACGCGGCCATGGCGCTCGTTGCGACCCACCTATCCGCCGCAGCAGGCTCTTTAGCTTGGATGGCGTGCGAATGGAGAAAGTTCGGAAAACCGTCTGTTCTCGGCATCGTTACGGGTATGGTCGCGGGCCTTGGCACCATCACACCAGCCTCAGGCTCAGTCAGCCCTGCCGCTGCGATTATAATCGGCCTTTCAGCAGGTATTATCTGTTTCTATGCCACCATGTTTATCAAACAGAAGCTAAAAATTGACGACTCATTGGACGTATTTCCCGTTCACGGCGTTGGCGGCATTCTAGGTAGCTTCCTGGTCGGCATATTCTGCGCGTCAGACCTCGGCCCATTCAGTGGCTATGGCTTTGGTGGTGACAACTCGACTATTGGCGAGCAGCTAGGCGCCCAATTAACAGGCATAGGTAGTACAATCTTATATACCGCAATCGCAACGTGGATCATTCTAAAGCTAGTTGACGCCATTACAGGCTTGCGCGTTGATGACGAAGAAGAAGCCATTGGTCTTGACTTAGCACTGCATGAAGAAAAAGGGTATGACATCTAATTCGATGCCATTATCTATCAGAACCAAAAAGGGCGACCAATAGGTCGCCCTTTTTTTCACCCTTAAAAGCTCAAAACCTTCGAGAGCAGTGAGAACCCAGCAGCACAACGATCCAAATATAGGCATTTCGCGGGCATAAAAAAACCGGAAAGCGCTTAGCACTTTCCGGTTTTTTTATGAGGCATTGAACTAAGATTCGCGAGTTAAGCTACCAATCTTTTATTCACAGGCCTTGTATTACAGTGCTGCATCCAGAGCAGGAACCGCTTCAAACAAGTCAGCCACTAAACCGTAATCTGCAACTTGGAAGATAGGCGCTTCTTCGTCTTTGTTGATCGCAACAATGACTTTAGAGCCAGACATACCAGCCAAATGCTGAATAGCACCAGAAATACCAACAGCGATATACAGATTTGGAGCAACGATTTTACCCGTCTGACCTACTTGCATGTCGTTAGGAACGAAACCAGCATCTACAGCAGCCCGAGAAGCACCAACACCGGCACCCAACTTATCTGCGACAGATTCAAGAATCTTGAAGTTGTCACCGTTTTGCATACCGCGACCACCAGAGATAACGATCTCTGCTGCCGTCAGCTCAGGACGATCTGACTTAGCCATTTCTTCGCTAACGAATGCTGACTTACCTGCGTCTTGAACGTTATCAATCGCTTCAACCGCTGCAGAGCCACCCTCACCCGAAACAGGATCAAAACCCGTGCCACGAACAGTGATAACTTTTACCGCATCCGAAGATTGAACCGTCGCTATCGCATTACCTGCATAGATCGGACGAACAAATGTGTCTGCCGACTCAACACGAATAATGTCAGAAATCTGAGCAACATCTAGCAAGGCAGCAACGCGAGGTAAGAAATCTTTACCTGTTGTACCAGCAGACGTCAGAACGTGGGAGTAACCTTTACCCAAGTCAGCCACCAACAATGACAGGTTTTCTGCCAAGTGATGCCCATACGCCGCATTATCTGCGACAAGAACCTTTGCAACGCCATCTGCTTTTGCAGCAGCTTCAGCTGCCGCACCACAACCTTCACCTGCAACTAGAACGTCGATGTCGCCACCGATGGCTTTCGCCGCGCTTAAAACGTTAAGAGTGACCGGCTTCAAGCTGGCGTTATCATGATCAGCAATAACTAAAATACTCATTAGATCACCTTCGCTTCATTTTTCAGTTTGTCCACTAGCTCCGCAACGTCAGCAACTTTAATACCGGCTGAGCGAACAGGTGGCTCTTCAACTTTAGTGATTGCCAAGCTAGCTTTTAGCTCCACACCCAAATCAGCAGGTGCTTTAACATCTAAAGGCTTCTTCTTAGCTTTCATAATGTTAGGCAACGACGCGTAACGCGGCTCATTCAAGCGCAAGTCAGTGGTAACAACCGCTGGCAAGTTCAGTGCAACAGTCATCAAACCGCCGTCAACTTCACGAGTAACGCTAACTTTGTCACCATCAACCACTACTTCAGAGGCAAATGTTCCCTGAGGCATACCTGCCAATGCAGCAAGCATCTGACCAGTTTGGTTGTTGTCTGAATCGATAGACTGTTTGCCTAAGATAACTAACTGAGGTTGCTCTTCATCAACAACAGCCTTTAGTAATTTTGCAGCCTGCAAAGATTGAACTTCTTCTTCCGTTTCAATCAAAATCCCGCGATCGGCACCGAGCGCCAACGCTGTACGGATTTGTTCTTGGGCTACTTTAGGTCCGATTGAAACCACAATAATTTCACTCGCGACACCTTTCTCTTTCAAACGCACAGCTTCTTCAACTGCGATTTCACAAAATGGATTCATTGCCATTTTGATGTTTGTCAGATCGACACCCGTATTATCAGCTTTAACACGGACTTTGACGTTGTAGTCGATAACTCGTTTAACAGCGACCAGAACCTTCATAGATTCCTCGTTTTTAGCAATAAATGAATAAAAGCGGACTACCTCTCATAAGAATAAGGTATGCCCGTACATAAGCGAAAAACAAATAAAGACATAAGATTCAATAACTTAAAGAATCAAAACCTCTAAAGCATGCTTTTCGGAGCGCATAATACTGCCGCCAAACGCCTAAGAGGTCAATAGTTTCACTCTGATTCACTCAGTGAAATCAGCGCTAAAAACAACGAAATAATTACCTTACGGCGCGAAATACGCTAATATTCAAACACTCGTTTGAAAAGCAACGAAAACGAGATGCGCAATTACGATTACATCTGTATAATCTGCGCGCTTAAAATAGCCTTCGCGCACTCGACTGCGACTCGGCAAAAAAAACTGATTGAGGAGACTGATAGTGGAACGTGAATCAATGGAGTTTGATGTACTCATTGTAGGTGGCGGACCCGCTGGTTTATCTGCTGCATGCCGACTGCGTCAACTAGCAGAAGAGAGCGGCACGGAAATTAGTGTATGTGTCGTAGAAAAAGGTTCTGAAGTCGGCGCGCATATATTGTCGGGCGCGGTGCTTGAACCTACAGCACTAAATGAGCTTTTTCCGAACTGGAAAGAAATGGGCGCCCCACTCAATACTGCCGTAACTGGCGATGAATTTTATTTCCTGACCGGCCAAGAAAAATCAGTCAAACTGCCGAATGCGTTTATTCCCAAGCCAACCCACAACGACGGCAACTATATCGTCAGCCTCGGCAATGTATGTCGCTGGCTAGCAGAGCAAGCAGAAGGGCTTGGTGTTGAAGTTTATCCTGGATTTGCCGCAGCGGAAGTTTTGTTCCACGACGATGGCCGCGTAAAAGGTATCGCCACTGGCGATATGGGCGTCGCGGAAAATGGCGAACACAAAGATTCCTACATGCCGGGTATGGAGCTTCACGCAAAATACACCATGTTCGCAGAGGGCTGTCGAGGGCACCTTGGCAAAGAATTGATGTCGCACTTCAAATTGAATGAAGGAAAAGACCCGCAACATTATGGCATCGGCATAAAAGAGCTTTGGGATATTGATCCTGCGAAACATCGCGAAGGCACCGTAATGCATGGGTTAGGATGGCCGCTAAGCGAGTCATCATCTACTGGAGGCTGGTTCCTCTATCACATCGAGAACAACCAAGTGGTTCTTGGTCTGATCACTGACTTAAGTTACAGCAACCCACATCTGAGCCCGTTTGAAGAGATGCAACGCTGTAAGCTAAACCCAGTCCTAAAAGACGTATTAGAAGGCGGCAAACGAGTCAGCTATGGCGCACGTGCGCTTATTAAAGGCGGCCTGAATGCGCTTCCAAAAATGACTTTCCCTGGCGGAATGCTGATAGGTTGTGATGCTGGCACGATGAACCCGCTGAAGATTAAGGGCTCACACACCGCAATGAAGAGCGGTATGTTGGCAGCAGAAGCTGTGGCAGCAAAGCTTGCGGAAGGTGCAACGGGCGAAGAGGCAACAAATTTCGATGAGATTTTCGAGAAGAGCTGGCTGCATGCAGAACTTTACAACGTAAGAAACTTCGTTGGCGTCATGCACAAGTTGGGAACCTACATTGGTGCGGCTTACACATTCATCGATCAAAATATCTTTGGCGGCAAGCTTCCGTTCAACTTCCGCGACACAACACACGACCATGCAACCCTAAAACCTGCATCAGAGTGTAAGGAAATAGATTACCCTAAGCCCGACAACAAAATAACGTTTGACCGCTTAAGCTCAGTGTTTTTGTCCAACACGAACCACGAAGAAGACCAGAAGTGTCACTTGCATCTTAAGGATGCCAGCATTCCTGTTCAGCAGAACCTTCCAAAGTTCGATGAACCAGCGCAACGATACTGCCCTGCTGGGGTATATGAGATCGTTGAGAGTGAAGAGGATGGCAGCAAGCGCTTCCAGATTAACTCTCAGAACTGTGTTCACTGTAAAACCTGTGATATCAAAGACCCTGCTCAGAATATTACCTGGGTAACGCCTGAAGGCGGCGGCGGTCCAAACTATCCAAACATGTAAGCATTGCACTAACTAAAAACCTCGGCAAAGATAACTATAAAATTATCGTTGCCGAGGTTTTTTTATAGCCGCTATACATTTTTAATCGCGCGCACAGCATCAAGGCTACTATGAAAATACTACTACTCTCAGCCTACGACGCTAAAAGTCATCAGTATTGGCGCACTGGCCTAACAGAAGCATTCAGCGAACACACCTGGACTGTCCTCACCCTCCCTGCTCGTCACTTCTCATGGCGGATTCGAGGAAATAGTCTTAGCTGGGCATTTGAACAGCGAGAGCTGCTGTCTAAGCACTATGACTTACTCATCGTAACGTCGATGACGGACCTATCAGCTTTAAGGGGAATGATTCCACAACTAGCGAGAATACCAACGCTTGTTTATTTTCACGAGAACCAGTTCGCCTATCCCGACTCCGCGCATACTCGCACTAGCGTGGAGCCAAAAATATTAAATTTTTACACCGCATTATGCGCCGACAGAATTGCATTCAATAGCCAGTATAATCGCGATACATTTTACGCAGGCGCATCCCAATTAATTTCAAAACTACCGGATCACGCCCCCCAAAGCACTCTTCAGGTCATTGACGAGCTTGCAGCCGTCGTCCCTGTACCTCTTAAGCTTTCTGGAGTAAGACAAACAACCCAGGCACTAAAAAAACCATATCGACCCTGCCAGATCGTATGGAACCATCGATGGGAATACGATAAAGGGCCAGACCTACTGTTTGAGGCCCTCGCGATTCTTAACGAAAAAATGGAGAAAAACAGCTTTACACTCCATGTCGTAGGACAGAGTTTTCGAAACCAACCAGCGGCATTCGAAAAGATAAAAAACAACTTTTCTGCACGACTTGGGCACTGGGGCTTTGTTGAGAACAGTTTTGCTTATCGAGAACTACTCGAACAGTGTGACATAGTGATATCTACCGCCGCACATGACTTTCAAGGTATTGCAGTGCTTGAAGCCGTCTACGCGGGAAACGTTCCGGTCGTACCAAACCGCCTCGCCTACCCTGAGCTATTTAGACCAGAGTTTTGCTTTGACGACAGCAAGAACGAAGCTCTCTCACTCGCCAATGCGCTAAAGAGCCGCATCCAGGAACACTCCCTGTCCGCCCTTCCTGAAGCACCTCAATTGCAGCATCTAACATGGGAAACCCTCAAACCGGCTTACCAAAAACTCTTTGATGAAACCCGCACTGCATTCCACCAAAGCTCTGTGATTTAATAACCCTTTTCTGCCGAAGTGCCTTAATGATTTCTGACCAAAGCATTCAAAAACTTATTGACTCCAAAACAAAACCAATCGGCGCACTTGGCGACCTAGAGTCCATAGCATTCCAAATCTGTCAAATTCAGAACACCTTGTCTCCGACTCTAAACCAGCCCCATATTCTTGTGTTTTCCGCAGACCATGGCTTAGCGGACAGCGGAGTTAGCGCTTATCCCAAAGCGGTGACAGCACAAATGGTATTGAACTTTATCAATGGTGGCGCAGCTATCAATGTGTTCTGCGCACAACACGATCTCGAACTAAAAGTCATTGATATCGGAGTCGACTTTGACTTCGATGCAAGCGCTCCTATCGAGCACAGAAAAGTCGCGCTCGGCACCAAAAACTCAACAACAAACCAAGCGATGAGCTGCGCTGAGCTAGAAAAGTGCCAGCAACATGCCGCAGAGTTAGTCAATGAGGCGCACGCAAAAGGCTGCAATATCATCGGTTTCGGAGAAATGGGAATTGGTAATACGAGCGCAGCAACTCTAATACAACACTACCTGCTAGATGTTCCACTAGAAGAATGTATCGGTCGAGGAACAGGGCTAGACGACAAAGGGCTTGAGCATAAACTCGCCATCCTTAAACAAGTCAGCTCACACCACAGCGAGCTTTCAGGGGTCGACAATATAGTCAGAGCGGTTGGCGGGTTCGAAATCGCAGCAATATCACATGCCATGATAGAGGCAAGTAAGAAAAACATGATTGTGCTAGTCGATGGCTTTATTGCCTCTGCAGCAGCTCTATGCGCCAGTAAAAAACATCTCGATTGCCGACACAATATGCTCTTCTGTCATGCGTCTCATGAGCACGGGCATCGACAATTGCTGGAGGCACTTGATGCTAAACCACTACTGGATCTAAACATGCGTCTCGGTGAAGGAAGTGGCTGTGCGCTGGCATACCCACTGGTCCTATCTGCGATTAACTTCGTCAACCAAATGGCGAGTTTTGAAAGCGCCGATATTTCGAATAAAAACTAAGCCTTCACAACGAAAAAAGCACCTTCAAAAAAGGTGCTTTCTCAGACCGCTAGCGCGCAAACATTTACTTCGCTAAAAAAGCCTCTAATTCATCCGCACCGCCAATTCGCTCGCCATCAATAAAAATCTGAGGCGTTGTTCCCGCACCCGTCACGGCAACTAAAGTTGAAAAACTTAAACCTTCCTGCCCCAAAACAATTTCATCAAATGCCAGACCTTTGTCTGATAGCGCTTTCTTGGCACGATGGCAGTGGGAGCAACCAGGCTTGGTAAACATTGCGATCCGCTTTGGTTGCTTCGCATCGGCGTTAATATAATTCAGCATCGTATCCGCATCCGACACTTTGAACGGGTCGCCCGGCTCATCAGGTTCGATAAACATTTTTTCTATGACGCCATCTTTCACCAGCATAGAATAGCGCCAGCTTCGCTTGCCAAAACCGATCGCAGACTTGTCAACCAACATACCTAACGCTTCACTGAACTCACCATTCCCATCAGGAATAAATGTAACGTCATCGGCGTGCTGGTCTGCACACCAAGACTGCATGACGAAAGGGTCATTGACCGATAAGCAAACGATATCGTCGACACCGTTTTCTTTAAACACACCGGCTAGCTCGTTATAGCGCGGTAAATGCGTTGAGGAACAAGTGGGAGTAAAAGCACCTGGCAGCGCGAACAGCACTACTGTTCTCCCTGAAAACAAAGCCTTCGTATCGACCTTTGCCCAGTCATCCCCATCTCTCAATGCAAAGCTAACATCTGGTACATTTTTACCTTCGGAATTCTGCAACATAACCCGTCCTCCTCATAAATTTACGTTTTAGCTCAAGTTGTCAAAAGTATGAGCCAAGCCAACTGATAGCTCAAATATATTAAACGTATAGCGGCAATAGTAAATACTAATTTCACTATTAAAGTCTCACACTGACATACAGCTAATAAGCCCTATGAAACTTATTCATGGTAACCTTAGAGCCGACTCGACAATGA
>CAJWBE010000026.1 GCA_913020045.1 uncultured Oleiphilus sp. | reverse complement strand
ATTGGTGGCTTATTCATTTTGACGATTATCGGCACGCTAGTCGGCAATATCATGTTTTCTGTCCCGCCGGTTTTATCATTCCTATTTGGCCTGTCGTTGATGTTTATGGTGCTTCAGTTCATGAACCGAGATGAGCCCGTTTTGGATTACGTACGTCGTATCGAGTTCGACACATTGTTGTTTTTCTTAGGCGTGCTACTGCTCGTGGGAATGCTTAAGGAGTTGCAGGTGTTGGCTTACTTTCCGGCGCTGTATGACGTGTTACCGATGGCGCTCGCTAACTATGTGTTCGGCCTCGCCTCCGCGCTATTCGACAACGTACCGCTCACCGCTGCGTTATTGCAGTCAGGTATCGAGATGCCTCTGTCAGCTTGGCTTTCGCTCACCTACTCCGTTGGCGTGGGTGGCTCACTACTCATTATTGGTTCCGCGGCCGGCGTGGTCGCGATGAGTAAGATAGAAGCGCTGACCTTCGTTAGCTACTTGCGATACCTGCTCTACCTGCTGGTCGCTTTTACCGCCGGCTATATTTGCGTGCACATACTTAGCTACCTGTTGAAGCTAAGTTAATCTGTGCGTTTCGAGATAGCGTCCGATTAAAGGGGGGCAGACCCCTTTAATTCAAAAAATGTTATGTGCAAATAAATTTGGGCCTAAGGAGTTGAAGCTATCAAAGCCTTCGTCGCTATTTTTACGTTAACAGGCCTTTTCTATATTCTATTGACCTCGGAAGGCCTTGAAGCAAAAAGCATTGATTTGTTGGGCTTTTTAATAGTGAATTAAATGCCTAACAATTCAAGCAAAGGCACGCTGTAAACTGCGATCCTTCTTGATGCGTTCTGTGTCTACGAGGTGCTAATAATGCCTAAGGTGCTTTTCCTTTGCAGCAAGAACAAACTGAGAAGCCCCACAGCCGAAGCAATATTCAGCAACGTCGAAGGCTGGGAGGTCTGCTCCGCCGGGATCAGCAATGATGCCGAAGTCCATGTTAGTCTCGAGGATATCGAATGGGCCGACTACATCTTCGTCATGGAGAAATCCCACAAGAAGAAGCTCTCGAATAAATTTGGCGGTGCAATTAACAAACAAACGGTTATCTCATTGGATATACCAGATAACTACGAATACATGGACTCTCAGCTCATCGAGATACTTAATAATAAGGTGCCTAGCCTTCTGCGCTAAGCTACACAGAACAAGCACAGGCTGTCGGAAAAATTGATGAGTTAACTGTGCAATCGTTGCATACATTAAAGTATCAGAATAGTATCACCTTCATGAAAACAGAACTCGTAACTACATTAAAAAGGCAGGCAACTAAAATTTTGGCTGACCTGCATGTCTCAAAAGAGCCTGTTCTTATTACGGAGCATGGCCAGCCTTCTGCGTATCTTGTCGACGTTGAAGATTATGAGTTAATGCAGAATAGAATGGCTATCCTAGAAGGCATTGCTCGGGGGGAGAGAGCGATTTTTGATGGACGTATTTATTCAGAATCTGAAGCAGAAGAGAAAATGGGTAAATGGCTCAAATAAAATGGACTGAGCCAGCTCTTGATGACTTAAATGAAATAGCAGAA
This sequence comes from uncultured Oleiphilus sp., assembly GCA_913020045.1. Classification (GTDB taxonomy): domain Bacteria; phylum Pseudomonadota; class Gammaproteobacteria; order Pseudomonadales; family Oleiphilaceae; genus PZPK01. The sequence goes on along the minus strand of CAJWBE010000026.1, from coordinate 61,311 downwards.
TACATAGCACTAGACAAACCTAGCGCAGCAAAAAAACTGGTTAAAGAAATATTCAAATCCGTAAAACGTCTTAAAGACTTTCCGAGTTCTGGCAAAATACCAGATGAATTAGAGAACTCTAGATACCGAGAAATTGTTGTTGGTCCTTGCCGAATTTTTTACCGAGTTGAGGCTGATTTAGTTTACATACTTTATGTCATGCGCAGTGAAAGAGCTTTACGTGTTTACATTATCGAAGACCGGAATGAAAAAAGCGCTTAACGCCGCCATCAAACTACGAGCAAAAATGGCGGCGTTAAGCATATCCCACAACAGTTTCTCTACACAGCCAAAATAACGCGATGGCTCTTGTCAGCGCTTAAGCGTGAACATCTTCTGTTTTCCTACTTTCCTGAACCGCTGATGTGTTTGACGGTGGGTTAAGAATCAAATCTGCGGCTTTTTCGGCCATCGCTATGATCGGCCCGTTGGTGTTGCCACTCACTAAACTAGGCATGACAGAGCCATCAACGACACGTAGATTCTTGAGGCCGTGCACCCTTAGCTGGCTGTCCACCACTGCCATCGGGTCGTTACCCATTTTGCAGGTGCCGACCGGGTGATAAACCAAGCCTAGTTTGTCTTTGCACTTTTGCAGCAGGGCGTCGTCTGATTCGACGGCGGGGCCGGGGTGTATTTCTTCTAGACGGTGCTCATCGAACGCTTCGGTTGCCAAGATTTTACGGGCGACGCGGATGCCGTTTACCATCACCTTGCGGTCCTCCTCCTCGGCAAAGAAGTTAAAATCGATTTTGATCGGCGCGCGCGGGTCGGCTGAGCGTAAGCTTAGCTTGCCTCGGCTCTTTGGCCGCAATACGCAAACATGCAAGGAGTAACCGTGGCCTGACAGCAAACCTAGGTCGCGCCCACAGTCGTCGAACAGGAGGGGGACAAAGTGCATTTGAATGTCTGGCACGTCTACCTCAGGGCTCGACTTCAGAAACGCGCCCGCTTGTGTAATCGAATTGGCGAGGTTGCCGGTTTTGGAGGTCATGTACTTAAGCGTATCTGGTAGCATTTTCAACAGGCCAGTTGGGCTGGTAGAAAAGCCGTCTTTCTTTTTGCTTTTGACGAGTACGCAGGCGTCGACATGTTCTTGCAGGTTTTTACCAACGCCTGGCAGGTCATGGACGACGTCGATACCATGCTGCGCTAACTCTTCTTTCGCGCCAACGCCAGAAAGCATAAGCGTTTGCGGTGAGTTGAATGAGCCTCCTGACAAGATAACTTCTTTTCGCGCGGTAGCGATAAAGGTTTGACCGTTCTGGGTGTATTCGACGCCTTGCGCTGTTTTTTCTGTGCTGTCGCTGTCTCGGTCAAAGATGATGCGATCGACAAAGGCTTCACATTCAACAAAAAGGTTTTTGCGATCTCTCACGGGCGTTAAATAGCCGCGCGAGACGCCGCAGCGTTCGCCGCCTTTAATCGTGAACTGATAATAACCAGAGCCTTCAAATTGCGGGCCGTTAAAGTCGTCGGTGACGGGGTAGCCCGCTTGGACACTGCCTTTCAAAAAGCATTCGTTCAAGGGGTAGGTGTTTTGAGTGTTAGAAACGTATAGCGGGCCTTTGTCGCCATGAAAGTCGTCAGCGCCGCGCTCATTGGTTTCAGATTTTTTGAAGTAGGGAAGCATATGGTCGTAGCCCCAGCCTTCATTGCCGGCGGCTTCCCAACGGTCGTAATCGCTGCGATGGCCTCGAATATACACCATGGCGTTCACGGCACTGCTACCGCCAAGGGTTTTTCCGCGAGGGCAGAAGACAGGTTGTCCATGGCGAATGTCGGCAACAGATTCGGCGTTGTACTGCCAGTTATACTTTTTGCTATACATGAAATAGGCAAATGCCCCGGGTATTTTGATCATCGGGCTTTTGTCTTCTGGGCCGGCCTCAAGAAGCAATACAGAGGTGCTAGGGTCTTTTGACAAACGGTTGGCGAGAACACTTCCCGCGGAACCGGCACCGACAATGATGTAATCAAAGCTGACTGAGGACATAGCACTTACCTTTTTTTGTTTGAATGAGTGACAAGTTGTCTAGTGAGTCATTGTAAGCATGATGCGTTGTTAGCGACATGTTGAAAAGGGTTACACCTTTTGTTAATTTCGGACAAGCTAAGCGATATAGCATACCTTTTTGTTTGTTCATTAGAGCGACGAGCGCTTATGAGTACACGGCATTCGATTATTGGGCTGAACGAAGTTCTTAAGTGGATGGAGCAAAAAGGCTATTCACGGCAAGACTTATTGGCGAATACTGGCATCGACGAAGAGCGCCTGCTCGACCCGAAAGGTACCTTGGTACCGACGGAAGAGCTGAGTTTCTATCGCAACTTGATCACCTTGTCTGGCAATCCCAACATTCTTCTTGAAGCTGGCTTTAAACTAAATATTGCGACCTATGGTATTTGGGGCTTAGCGCTGATTAGCAGCCCCACCTTCGAAAAAGCGATTACCTTGGGTTTGCAGTTTATTGATTTCACCTACACCTATAATCAGATTATTTTCTTTGAAGACGAGCGCCATGCGGGCATGCGAATTCGTCAGTTGAGTGAGTTAGGCTTGCTCCAGAGACCGATGATTGAACGTGATGTGTCAGCGGTATTTGTGTTGTTTCAATTGTTGTTGCAAGAGGAGCGGCCGGTTGAAGAAATTTGTTTTTCGTGGCCCCGAGATAGAGATGAAGGCTATTTTGAATCGTTGTTTCATTGCCGTATTCGATTCGACATGCCGGACACGGAGGTGCGCTTTGCTAAGTCTTATCTTAAGCATGAATTGCCGCAGCATAATGCGCTTGCGATGGAGTTGTGCCGAGACCAGTTAGAAATAATCAGGCCCCAGCTGGTGGTGGAACAAAATATTGTTGATCAAGTGCGGCAGTACTTGTTGAAAACACCGCTTTACCGCGCCTCGATGGAAGGTTGTGCGACCAGCTTAGCGATTAGTTCGCGGACCTTAAGACGCCGGCTAACCGAGGCCAGTGTTAGCTATCAGTCGGTGTTGGATGATTTTCGTCGCCTCTTGGCAGACAAGTACTTGAACGACACCCAAATGACCTTGGACAACATTGCCGAGCGTTTGGGGTATAGCGACGCTGCTAATTTTAGTCATGCTTATAAACGTTGGACAGGCAATGCGCCGCGACGAGCTTCAGCCAGTTAGTTGTTTATATCTAGTCAAAATACTGATTTCGTTTTACCATCCAATTGCGAATACCTTGCCCTTTTCTCGATCTTTCCTATGCGGAAACCGCTTCGCTTAGATAGGCCGGTTTGAACCGCAAGGTAATGCGTGTCCCTTGCGGGTTTCTGCTGTCTATATGCAATTTCCCACCAAGGTGGCGGCTGCGCTCCTGCATGATCGCGAGGCCGTAGTGATTTAACTTTTCAGGACTGTCGGAAAGCCCTACACCATCATCTTCGATACATAGCTCAATGGTTTTATCGGCATGCTGCGTAAGGGAAATAGTTAGGTCGCTGCCTTTTGAGTGATTAATTGCGTTCTGGCTGGCTTCGCGGGTGATCTGCATGAGATGGATTTCTTCCATCGGGTTCAAGGGTAAATTCTGTAATTGATAGGCCAAGTGTATTTGCATTTGGCCTCGCTCCCTAAGTTGCTCGACGGTTTGCGTAATGGCGCCTTCTAGTCCGTGTGTATCCATTTTTAAGCGGAAGGTGGTGAGCAGCTCTCGCAGGTGACGGTAGGCCGAGGACAAGCCCTCACGGAGCTCATCGAGTATGGGCTGTTGTAACTCATATTTTTGTTTGTCATGAGATTTTTGCAAACGAGTGACTTGTATTTGCAAGTACGACAACGATTGTGCCAATGAGTCGTGTAGCTCGCGTGCGATGACGGTTCGTTCGTTCAGCATGGCAAGGCGGTGTTCTTGGTCTTTCGTTTCATTAAGCGATAAGGCAATCGCAAATTGGTCGGCGGTGGAGCGCAACAGCTGGTCTTGCCATGTATGCAGTGGTGCTTTGTTGTTGCTAGCGACCTGAATGACGCCGTACTGCGTTTCATGCTGAACAATGGGGTAGCGATGGCTGAGGCCCAAAGGCTCTATTGCATCAAAGGGCGCGCTTCCTTTGCAGTAATCGCAGCTTTGCTTTTCACACAGGTTTTTCTTTTTACGCGCGTCTATCTGCAAGTAGGGTTGTTCTCCCTGAGCCGTGAATAAGCACAGTTCCAATTCGTGTTCTTCTAAAATTGCAGACAGTTCTTTTATCGTTTTTTGATAGTCTAAACGTGGCCGGTTGCTATCCAGAACGTCGCGGGCAATATGAAACAAAAACTCCAGCATGACATTGTTGCGTTTCAGCTCTTTGGTGCGCTCGTCTACTCGTGACTCTAGCTCGTTATAGGTTTGGCTAATCGAGCTACTCATTTGATTGAATGCTTTACCGAGTAATGCGAGCTCGTCGTCACCGGTCGCGGGAATCCGTTGTTGAATGTCGCCTTGGCTAATTTTTAATGCGGCGTCTGTCAGGGTCCCAAGTGGAGCTTCGACACGGTTTTTGAGTAAGTAGAAAATAAGACTGCCCACAAGCGTGGTGATCAATAGAGAAAACAATTGCAGCGTACGCAGGTTTCGTATTTTGGATTCCGCATCGCGCTGAAGTTGATTAACCAAATCATCTGTTAACGTCACCTGGTCATTTATTATTCTATAGAGGTCGACATTGCGCTCAAGTGGGTTCAGCTCGGCGATGAGCGCAGGTTTGACTACTTTTTCCCAGTGATGGAAGCCCACATTGAAAAGCGTTGTTAGTTCGCTACTACTTTGGTCACGCTGCAAACGCACAAAGAGAGGGTCATTCCAGGTCGAATCAAGCTCTTCAATTAGTCGGGCCGCATCTTTTGGCGAATCACTCAAGGCCATGCCGATATGAAATGTCTGCATGCGCATCGAGCCAGACAGGTTAATGGCTTTGGCGTCGTTATCAGTTTTTTCGGTGATCCAAAATGAAAAGAAAATTGAAATGAGTGCAATGCCCACAATCGTAAATAGCGACAGATTGATGTAGTTCATCACTGAGTCGAAAAAAAGCTGCTTGAGTCGCTGCACGAACACTACCTCTAAAGACACTCGTTCGAGTGTATACCAATGGGTCTAAATGCAAAGTGTAATAGTTTCAAATGCTTACCGTTTTTGTCTCTACCCCTTTGGTGGTAGGGCGTTCTAGAGTGGCGTGTTGCTGACAAAAGGCAATTGATTTGAATCAACTTTGTTATTAATTGGCTTCCTATACTTGCTTCCAAAATTGTCGTCGGATTGTTTTATCCGGCCTAAAAAACTCCCGAACGCCTTTAGCTTGAATAATAAGTGCGAACGGATATGGAACCGAGAGAGAGGAGCCAAAAACATGAGCCAGCTTTTAGATCGCTTGCGTTTTTTTAACGCCAAAAAGCAGGATTTTTCGGACGGGCATGGTGTCATGACCGAAGAAGACCGTGGTTGGGAAGACGGCTATCGACGCCGTTGGCAGCATGACAAGATCGTCCGATCGACGCATGGTGTGAATTGCACAGGGTCTTGTAGCTGGAAAATTTATGTTAAAGACGGTCTTGTGACTTGGGAAACCCAACAAACGGATTACCCGCGCACACGTCCAGACCTACCTAACCATGAACCGCGCGGCTGTCCTCGTGGTGCGAGTTACTCTTGGTATATTTACAGTGCGAATCGCCTGAAATACCCGAAGGTGCGTAAGCCATTATTGAAACTGTGGCGCGAAGCGAAACAAGCGCATTCTGACCCCGTTAAAGCTTGGGAGTCGATTGTTACAGACCCCGTTAAGGCTAAGTCTTACAAAACCAAGCGTGGCTTGGGTGGCTTGGTTCGTTCTGACTGGAAAGAGGTCAACGAAATTATCGCGGCGTCTAACGTGTATACCACGAAGACCTACGGTCCAGACCGTATTGCTGGATTTTCGCCGATTCCTGCGATGTCGATGGTGTCTTATGCTGCGGGCTCACGTTACCTGTCTTTGATCGGTGGTAACTGCTTAAGCTTCTATGACTGGTACTGTGATTTACCGCCAGCGTCGCCGCAAATTTGGGGTGAGCAAACAGATGTTCCTGAGTCAGCCGATTGGTACAACTCGGGCTACATTATCGCGTGGGGCTCTAACGTTCCGCAAACGCGCACGCCTGATGCGCATTTCTTTACGGAAGTTCGATACAAGGGCACGAAAACGGTTTCGATTACACCGGATTATTCTGAGGTCGCGAAACTCACGGACGAATGGATTCCTGCTAAACAGGGTACTGACTCAGCCGTCGCGATGGCGATGGGCCATGTCATTCTGAAAGAGTTTCATGTCGATAAGCCAAGCGCTTATTTCAAAGAGTATGTGAAGACCAAAACAGACTTTCCGTATTTGATTCGTTTGGATGAGTCTGATCAGGGTTACCAGCAAGGGCGTTTCTTACGAGCGTCTGACCTTGCGGGTGATATGGGCCAAGACAACAACCCTGAATGGAAAACCATTGCGCTCAACAGCGCTGATGGCGAGTTGGTATCACCAACAGGCTCGATCGGTTATCGCTGGGGAGAAAAGGGCAAGTGGAATATTGATCAGCTAGATGGGAAAACCGGCGAGACGCTGGACCTTACCCTTAGCTTAAAAGATGTCGCGGATGAAGTGGTGAGTGTTTCATTCCCATACTTTGGCGCTAAAGAGCACGAACTGGGCTATTTTGATCATACCGACCACGACGAGAATCAACTCCGAAAAGTGCCGGCTAAGCGCATTACCTTAGCAGATGGGACCGAGGCACTAGTCGCGACAGTCTATGACCTGACACTAGCCAACTATGGTGTTGAGCATGGATTGAGCTGTCCGAACTCTGCCGCAAGCTTCGAGGAAAACAAACCTTATACCCCGCAATGGCAAGAGAAAATTACCGGCGTGCCAGCGGCGCAAATTATTAAAATTGCACGTGAGTTTGCAGACAACGCAGACAAAACGACAGGTCGCAGCATGATCATCATCGGCGCGGCGATGAACCATTGGTACAACATGGACATGAACTACCGTGGCGTCATCAATATGCTGATGATGTGTGGTTGTATTGGTCAGTCTGGTGGTGGTTGGGCGCACTACGTGGGGCAGGAAAAACTACGTCCACAATGTGGTTGGCTGCCGTTGGCCTTTGGCCTAGATTGGCAGCGTCCACCTCGTCAAATGAACGGCACATCTTTCTTCTATAACCATGCCAACCAATGGCGTTATGAGAAGTTGGAGATGGAAGAAGTCGTCTCGCCTTTGGCTGACAAGTCAAAGTGGGGCGCGTCGATTCTTGACTACAACACGCGTGCAGAGCGCATGGGTTGGTTGCCGTCGGCACCGCAGTTAGGAATGAATCCTTTGGAGCTTACCAAGCAAGCGGCTGCCGCTGGCATGGAGCCAAAAGATTGGGCGGTCGATAAACTTAAGAGTGGCGAGTTGAAGTTTGCCTGTGAAGACCCAGATGATGTGAAAAACCATCCTCACAACATGTTTATCTGGCGCTCGAACTTGCTCGGTTCGTCGGGTAAAGGGCATGAGTACATGCTGCGCCATTTGCTAGGCACCAAGCATGGCTTGATGGGCAAAGACCTTGATGAGCGTGGCGCGAAAAAACCAGAAGACGTGAAATGGCATGACGAAGCAGTAGAAGGAAAAATTGATCTACTTGTGACGTTGGATTTTCGTATGTCTACGACGTGTCTCTACTCAGATATCGTGTTGCCAACCGCGACATGGTACGAGAAAGACGACATGAATACCTCAGACATGCACCCCTTCATTCACCCCTTGTCGAAAGCGGTAGACCCGGTCTGGGAATCGAAATCTGACTGGGATATTTTTAAGGGCATTGCGAAGAAATTTTCAGAGCTATGTGACGGTCATTTAGGTGTCGAGAAAGATTTCGTTACCGTTCCGCTTCAGCATGACACGCCCGGTGAACTGGCTCAGCCAGACGGGGTGAAAGCATGGTGGAAAGGTGAGTGTGACTTAATCCCCGGCAAGACGGCGCCAAATATGGTGGTCGTTGAGCGAGACTATCCAAATACCTACAAGCGCTTTACGTCGCTTGGGCCAATGCTAGAGAAGCTCGGCAATGGCGGTAAAGGTATTAATTGGGATACTAAAGACGAAGTCGATTTCCTTGGTCAGCTTAATTACAAACATACCGAAGAGGGCGCACACGAAGGTCGACCTAAGATCGAAACAGCGATCGACGCGGCTGAAGTTATTTTGAGTTTGGCGCCTGAGACGAACGGACAGGTGGCGGTTAAAGCGTGGGATGCCTTGTCTGAATTCACCGGCAAAGATCACAGCCATTTGGCCAAACCAAAAGAAGACGAGAAGATTCGTTTCCGAGATATTCAAGCGCAACCGCGCAAGATTATTTCGTCGCCAACATGGTCTGGTTTGGAAGATGAACACGTTTCTTATAACGCGGGTTATACCAATGTTCATGAGCTGATTCCATGGCGAACCGTTACGGGTCGTCAGCAGTTTTATCAAGACCACGAGTGGATGCGTGATTTTGGCGAGACGCAGTGCCTGTACAAGCCGCCGATCAACTTGAAAACAGTTCGTCCGTTGTTAGGTAAAAAACCAAACGGCAATAAAGAGCTGGTGCTGAACTTCCTGACGCCACACCAAAAGTGGGGCATTCACTCCACCTATTCAGACAACCTGTTGATGCTGACATTGTCGCGTGGCGGGCCGATTGTATGGATTAGTGAGACTGACGCTAAAGCGGGCGGCATTGAGGATAACGACTGGATTGAAGTGTTCAACGTAAATGGAGCGCTCGCAGCCAGAGCGGTTGTGTCGCAGCGAGTACCGGACGGTATGAGCATGATGTACCACGCACAGGAACGTATTGTGAATGTGCCGGGTGCTGAAACGACTAAAACGCGTGGCGGTATTCACAACTCAGTGACGCGAGCGGTCATGAAACCGACGCATATGATTGGTGGTTATGCGCAGCAATCCTATGGCTTTAATTACTACGGTACGGTTGGTTGTAATCGCGATGAGTTTGTCATCGTCCGTAAGATGGACAAGGTCGATTGGTTGGATGCAGAAGGCGATGTTCAATACCAAGGTAGCGGTCAATCCCAGTCAGAGAATGGGGGGGTGAAATAATGAAAGTACGTGCACAGATTGGCATGGTCCTTAATTTGGACAAATGTATTGGTTGTCACACCTGTTCCATTACCTGCAAAAACGTTTGGACAAGTCGTGACGGAATGGAATATGCCTGGTTCAACAACGTTGAGTCTAAGCCAGGTGTTGGCTTCCCTAAAGAGTGGGAAAACCAGAATAAATGGAATGGTGGTTGGGTTCGCGGCAAAGACGGTAAGCTGGTTCCGAAGCAAGGTAACAAGCTTCGTGTGTTAGCGAACATATTTGGCAACCCTGACTTGCCTGAAATCGATGATTACTACGAGCCTTTTGATTTTGATTACGAGCACTTGCACAGTGCGCCGGAAAGCAAGCATCAGCCGGTCGCGCGTCCGCGCTCGCTGATCACTGGCAAGCGTATGGAAAAAATCAATTGGGGGCCGAACTGGGAAGAAATTCTGGGTACGGAGTTTGACAAGCGTAAAGCAGACTCGAACTTTAACGAAGTCGCGCAACAAGAAATTTACGGCGAGTTCGAGAAAACCTTCATGATGTATTTGCCGCGTTTATGTGAGCACTGTTTGAATCCAACCTGTGCGGCAAGTTGTCCGTCTGGGGCGATATATAAACGTGAGGAAGACGGCATTGTGTTGATCGATCAAGACAAATGTCGCGGCTGGAGAATGTGTGTCTCGGGCTGTCCTTACAAGAAGATCTACTACAACTGGAAGTCGGGTAAATCAGAGAAGTGTACTTTCTGCTACCCACGAATCGAAGCGGGCCAACCAACCGTATGTTCTGAAACGTGTGTTGGCCGAATTCGCTACTTAGGTGTTTTGCTTTACGATGCGGACCGCATTGAAGAAGCCGCAAGCACGCCTCTAGAAACCGATTTGTATCAGGCTCAGTTGAATATTTTCCTTGATCCGAATGACCCAGAGGTTCAAGACGCGGCACGTAAAGAAGGGATTCCTGATAGCTGGATTGAGTCTGCTAAAGAGTCGCCTGTCTACAAAATGGCGGTTGATTGGAAAGTCGCATTGCCGCTACACCCTGAATATCGAACGCTGCCAATGGTTTGGTATGTGCCACCGCTTTCGCCAATTCAGAACGCTGCAGAGCAAGGCCGAATCGGTATGGACGGTGTAATTCCAGACCTTAAGTCTTTACGAATTCCGATGCGGTATTTGGCCAACTTGTTAACGGCAGGCGATGAAGCGCCAGTGGTTAGTTCCTTGGAGAGAATGCTTGCCATGCGGTCTTTTAAGCGTTCACAGCATGTGGACGGTCGCGAAGACTTAAGCGTTTTAGAGAAAGCAGGGCTGACTAAGCATCAAGTGGAAGAGATGTATCGCTACATGGCGATTGCAAACTATGAGGACCGGTTTGTGGTTCCGACGAGTCACCGTAAGTATGCAGAAGATGCCTACGACATGAAGAGCACGTGTGGTTTCAGTTTCGGGAATGGTTGTAGCGATGGTACTTCAGATTCTAACTTGTTTGGTGGCAACAAGCCGACGAATCGCTCGATGATTCCGGTCGTTAATGTCTATACGCCGACTGCTTCGGAGGATTCATAATATGGAAATCTTAAGTGTTATTTCTCGATTGATTGATTACCCCGACGAGCAGATTCTAGCGAACGAGCAGGCGATGATTAACGTGATCGAAGAGGCGGGGTTAGAGCCGTCTTTAGAAGAAAAGCTTATCGATTTTCTAGAGAACAATCTGTCCAAAGAGCTAATGGAGTGGCAGTCCGAGTACGACGGTCTATTTGAGCGCGGTCGCTCATTAGGCTTGTGGTTATTTGAACACGTTCACGGGGAAAGCCGAGATCGTGGCCAAGCCATGGTAGACCTAGTTAACGTCTATCGGCAGGCAGGGTTAGAGATTAGCCAGCATGAGCTACCGGACTATATTCCGCTGTTCTTGGAGTTCTTGGCGACACAAGGCGAAGACAATGCGGTCCAGTGGCTAAAAGATGTGGAACACGTTCTCGGTTTACTGCTTTGTCGTTTAGAAAAGCGCGGCAGTGATTACGCTGCCTTGTTTGAAACCTTGCTGACCATTGCCGGAAGCCAGGTCGAGCTAGAAACGTTTCGCAACCAAGTCGCCGAGGAGAAACGGGACGATACAGCGCAAGCCATTGACAAAGAATGGGAGGAGGAAGAGGTCACATTTGGTGCCGATTCGCTAGATAAAGCCTGTGATTCAGCCACCCGACGACCCAGTGAAAATCAGCGCCGCGATCTTGATGTGCCGGTTAACTGGGTCGACTTTAATACCCAACAAAAAACAGAGTTACCACGAGTAGAGGGGTTGAAATGATGGACTACATGAATCATTTACTTTTCGGGATTTATCCCTACATCGCGCTAAGCGTATTTGTATTGGGGTCGATGCTTCGTTATGAACGTGACCAGTACACATGGAAAACAGGTTCGAGCCAGATGCTAGAAAGCAAGCAACTGCGTAAGGGGAGTCTTCCATTTCATATCGGTATCATCGCCGTGTTAGCTGGGCATTTTGTTGGGCTGCTAACGCCTAAGGCTGTTTGGCATGTATTAGGTATTTCGACTGAAGTTAAGCAGCTGATCGCCATGGGCATGGGTGGCTTCTTTGGTTTGATTTGTCTATATGGCATGACGATTCTGATCAAGCGTCGTTTAACGAACGACCGAGTACGTGCGACGAGTTCAACGATGGATATCGCCATTTTGCTACTGTTATACGTGCAACTGATTCTTGGTTTGGTTTCTATATTCGTCTCAATGGGACATTTAGATGGCAAAGAGATGTTGTTGCTGATGAGCTGGGCGCAGAATATTGTGATCTTCAACGGCACTGAAGCGTCAGCGAGTATTGCCGGTGTTCATATCATTTTTAAATTGCATGTGTTCTTGGGTATGACATTGTTCTTACTGTTCCCATTTAGCCGCCTAGTGCATGTCTGGAGTGTGCCGGTGAAGTATATCTCACGTAACTATCAGGTTGTGCGAGCGAAAAGCTAGGGCAATTTAGACTATTTACGAGGGCTTCCGTGTTAACTAGCCCTCGTAAAACTAAGGTTTTAAGGAGAACAAAAATGATCCGCGTAAATGATACCCACATTGATGAGTCTCTGATTATGAAGGAGATGCAATATCACGTTGCTGATTCGCAGGAAGAAGCCAAACATAAAGCGTGTGAGTCCTTAATTGTGACAGAAGTGCTGCAGCAAAGAGCAGAAACGCTGGGCTTTGGGGGCAGCATTGACACCTTTATTGATCAGGTGTTCGAGCAAGAGCTCGATGCACCCGAAGCAAGCGAAGAGGTTTGTCGTCGCTATTACGAAAATAACCTCGATAAGTTCCGCAGTTCACCGTTGGTGCAAGGGCGTCATATCCTGCTGGCCGCACCTGCCGATGATGCGAAACAGCGTTCCGAATCACTTGATCAAGCAAAAGTGTTAATTGAACAGCTGCAAGGTAACCCAGAAGATTTTTCTCAATTAGCGGAAAAATTTTCGCGCTGTCCATCGGGTAAAACCGGTGGCTCTCTGGGTCAGATTGGAAAAGGGCAGACCGTTCCAGAGTTTGAGCGTAAGCTGTTTGCATGCGAACCGGGATTGGCCGATGCGCCGATTGAAAGTCGTTATGGTGTTCATGTCGTTTGGTTGGATCACATCATTCCTGGAGAGCAGTTGCCATACGAGGCTGTGAGCAAGAATGTGGCAGAATATTTGAACGACCGTCTGCGCTTCAAGTCTATTGCGCATTATATTCAAAGTTTGGTCAATGAAGCAGAGATCAAAGGCTTTGATATGCCTCAGAGCGAAACGCCTTTAATGCAATAGGCCTATCGTCTCTCAGAGAAATTAGGATGGCTCTGGCGCTGTCAGACCATTCTAATCTTCAAAACCATACCCAATTCAACAAAGTTTCTTCCTGCAGTGAATACAATCTCCGACCTAAATTTTTAACATCCGGTTGTAGATACTCCTTATGAACTCGTCCCAGCAGTCAGAACGTGAAGGTTATTCGCTTACTTGTCAGGTCAACGGCGTTGAAGAACGCATTCGATTTTCCCCTTACCGCCTGACGTCAGAGCGCTCAACCTTTGAGATCTCTCAGGAGTACGGGCTTGATAAGGATGGCAAACTAAGCACGGATTTCGTTCCATTCGAGGACGGATCTGTTGAGCAACTGATGTTAGATGTCATTCGCAGTGGTGAGGTGGATCAACTGACTCAGGCCGGCTTGGTGTTTTATGAACGTCCACCCGCGGGGAATATTTCACGAAACCTAGCTGTTTATGACCCAAAATCGGGGCTTTCTTACACGATCGGAGGCTTAGGCTTTATCGCGCCAGACCCTGACGACAAAGCGCACTTTGTGCTGAAAGATCCGCTTTTGGATGATAGTTATGAATCGTATCAGCGGCGCCATGGTCATAACGAGGGCGGTACAAAACTGTATAGCGATGATGGTTTCAAAGTCGTCTCTAACCAATCGGTCGTGGGGGCGGTGGAATATCAAAGCGGCCCTTATCAAGTTGTACGCAAAATTAATGAAACAGAGAAAATGAAAGTAGCAGGCATTAGTACGCCTACCTTCATTGCTGCTGGTCCTATCCAGAGTTTAGAAAGTGGTAAGTACGGGTTTACGATTTATCGTAGCCCGTTAACGCCAGAGTATTTGCTAAACATTTCATTATATTTGGACCAAGGCGCGAATTTTAAAAAGAATTTTGAAGTGTTTCTGAAGTCCAAGTATTCGCAAATCGCGCAGATGCATCGTGTCTTAGGCGAAACCCACGGCCAGCCGTCTAATACCAATACGCTATGCCAAATTGGTGTGTTTGATGAGCAAGATAACCTGTCTTGTCAGATCAAAGACTTTCAAACCAATCAGCCGGTACCGGAAAATCGCGAGAAAACGATTGAAGACGGCTTATGCCCAATCGCTAGCGGTTACCTCGTTAAGAAGTCTCCTCATGCTTCTGCGCTGATTTATGACCTTCAGCTAAGCCTTACTCAAGAGCTCAATGTGCTGTTCGTGCCGTCTCGCTATATCAAAGATGTGCAGCAGAAGTTTAACTACCTAACAAACCAGTCTGCTCGTTTGTTGCGAGTCGTTGCGCTGACCTATGATATTGCAGAGATTGAAAAGGCACAGGAAGCGATTGATTTTGCCGTTCATCTTTACCTTGATTTAGTGAAAGCGGGCGCGTCTATCGATAAATACAACGAGATACTAGCAGGGGTGTTTGCTCATAAGTTGTTCGCATTAAGTGCAGCTTATGGAAAAGAAGTTGAGATTGTTAAGGGTAAATAGCCTACGTGGCGCGAGGAGCCGAAAGCTCGCGCCTTATTCAAACAATTCACAGACATCGATCAGTGTACTGAGTTCTTCTTTTGAAGATGGAGGGAGCGATTTCCAGTGCGCTTTTATTTCTCGCCAGACGCGAACTTGAAACGTTTTCACCACCGCTCTGAACGGGTAGCCCAGTATTTGCCCATCATATAAGGCTTTTCCGTTATCAAATGCTGTTTCGTTGAACGTTCGTTCTCCCTGCTCCCATGCAAGTTGATAAGCCTTTTCATTCTGTACCATCAATGCCGAAAAAGTGCCCATAATGGTATTGAGAAGGCCCTTTAATAGAGGGCTAATGACTAACTCTGTATTTTCCATAGGGCTTGGAACATGTTTCCCATGTTCTATTTTTTGTAGCCAGTTGAAAGTGGTGGGCGCTAGGGCCAAGAGTTTGTCGGCGGCTTCTTTATCGACGAGATTCATGGCGAGTTGCCCGTAAACACTGGCGTCGGCAAGGGTAAACCTCTCCCCGAGTAAGTAGGGTTGTTGTTGCAGTACTGCGTCAACGCTTCTGACATATTGCTTCCAACAGTGGTTTAGCAGGGTATGTGTTTCGGGGAAGCCGTCTCGAGAGGGTGGGTTTAGGGCGCTAGAAACGCCGGCTTGGTAGCCCTTGGGCGCCACACTGAATAAATAGGGGCAACGTCGAACTTGTCGCTTTGGAAAGCTTTTTGATAGAAACATTGCGCCACCCGGAGGTAGTGCTGTCTTGAATTCTTGCCCAAGCCGTTTTCCCATCTCTTGAGACTTTGCCGAGCCAACCCAGCGCATGTGGTGAACCATATACAATCCGAACTCGTCAAAAGCTTCGTCGATCAAGTGGCTTAGAAAACTCAAGGTGGGCGTATTTGGACGCAGAGCCGGGGTGTTGTCCTCGCTTTGTTTATGGTCGTCTAACCAGTGAGCGATACTACTGCTGTCAAATTGAAGACCTTCGTCGGCAGTGGAAAAAAATGGGACAGAGGGGTACTCGTCTAATTGAGGGTCCCGCTGAGGGTAGCGCTTGATTGAGTGATTGCGCTTGGCCTGCTCTAGTGACGCAAGGTACTTTAAATTTTCGATTCGGCTGCCGTGCACGGGTAGACGTTGATAAGGAAAACGAGAGAATTGAAGACAGGCCTCAAGCTTTAAGTAAAAAGGGGATAAACGGACTCCCCACAGCACTGCTTTTGTCATGACTTCACTTATCCCCGGAACTATTGATCAAGCACCGACCTGTTTTTTAAGCGGATACGCCCACATAGTTTTCACCCACTGAAAAACACGCCACCTGACTGAGTTGCACCAAGGATAGTCCAGTTTCTGCGCGCCAGGCGTTAAATGCAGATTGAATTAGTTTCATTTCTCGCTGACTTGAGGGTTCTGGTTTGATATCCAGGCCTGTGCCAAGTAACGCGGTGACGACATCGCGAGACAACACGAAGCTGTCTTTTCCCATATATCGCAAAAAGCGTTGGCCCGAGTTGCCGCCGAGGCGAGAACCCTGTTTCTTGATATAGGAGAGAAGACCCACAAAGTCTTCATCGGGCCAGTCGGCGATCAATGTTGCGATACCATCGCGGTCCATTCTTTCTTCATATAGCCAAGCGACATTATCTTTTAAGGCTTTAATTTTTTGCCAGCTGCGCACGACACGACGGTCTTGGGCATAGGCTTCCCACTGCTCGTCAGATAGGAGGCAGAGCGTATCCAGTTTAAACCCAAAAAAGGCTTCCTCGAATTCTGGCCACTTTTGTTCGATGACTCGCCAGCTAAACCCAGCTTGGTTGATGCACTTGGTCATCGTAGCCAAAAACCTATCTTCACTTTGCTTTTTGATCTCTCGACTAGAGAGCGGCGCTGATAACAGTTGCAGTAGTGAAGCTTCGCCTCCCTTGCGTTCTGCGGCGCGTAAATAGGTTTGTTCAAAGCGAGGGAGTTGAGCAGGGCTGGTCATATTAGGTTCTATAGCTACACTGAGAATAAAGGGACGAATGACGAAAATTGTCGTCTCAAAAAAGAATACGTGCGAGGTGAGTAAATTGAAAGCCCAACAAAAAGAAAAGAGTAACGCGAGTAAACACACTATTAACGCAAAATCGCTAAGCGCTATCGCTGCGGTGATTGCAGGTATTGCACTACAAACTGGCTGCGCGATGTCGCCAGCAACTGACGACAATGGCGAGCCAATGGCAATGGATGCACCGGTCGCAGTTGCAGAAGTCGCCACTGAACCAAGGGCTGACGCTAATACAAATGAGGCTGCTAGCAAGGTCAGCGCCTTGTCGGCTTCTTCTGCTAAGAAAGCGCCTAAAGCGCCAAGTCCTGAAGAGATAGCTGCGAAGAACAAGCAAGCTGCAGACAAAGCGATGGCGGCAGAGAAAGCGCGGTTAGCAGAGGCAGAGGCTAAAGCCTTGGCAGCAAAAGAGGGTGCAGAGAAAGCCAAAGCAGACGCGATGATGTCTAGCTTAGCGGCTAAAGATAAATATGCTGTCATCGCTGCGGAGCCTGCACCAACTGCAACGAAAGCAGCTGCTGCAAAGGAAGCGAAAGCCGTTAAGAAAGCGCCTGCGAAAGCGCGTAAAGCACTAGTTAAAAAGGCGCTGGATGTTAGCGTTAAAGATTTACCCGTGACGATCGGCCTATGGTCTATTGCACGTAACTTGAATGATAACTCGCTCCAGATTGCAACGCCGACTTGGCAAATGGGCGATGGAAGCTATTTATCTCAGATTTGGATAACGCTTAAAGATGATCGAATGATCGTTAACAGCTCTTCGGATATCGATGCGAAAAATAATGGCAGCGGCGTTGTCTTGAATGGTGGAGAGCTAATTCCGTTTACACGGATTGAAGACAAAACGAGAGCAATACTTGAAGGTGATTGGATGCAGCAGTTGTCTGATGGTGGCAGTTTAGAGCTTCATATGGGTTTCTTCCCAGGCAAGACGCCGCGCAGCCCAACATTTAAAAGTGAAGCCACCCTGGACGCTTTATCTCGCTTAGTGCCAACGTATGAGAACCTAAACCAGTAAACGGCTCTTCAGAGTAAGCTTAAAGACGGCCGAACGAAGCATTACAAAGTAATGCTTCGTTCGGCAAAATCATCCCCTTGTTTATCTTTTCCTTATTTTCAGCCCTTGAATTATTAATTCTGACCCCAAACTATCCCGTTTCAATCATCAAAACGAGATTCAATATGTCTGATCTAGACTTTTCGACAGATGCGGCGAAAGCATCATATGGTATTGGCCTTCAAATGGGTCAGCAGTTAGCAACAGCATTTCAGGGCGTTTCATTAGCGACTGCAATTGCAGGTGTTGAAGATGCTTTTAATGGTAAGGGTCCTCGCATTGATGGCAACGAAATCAATGCGGCATTCCAGGTTATTCAAGCTGCATTGCAAGAGCAACAAGCTGAGCAAGCGACCGAATTCGCTGCTGAAGGCGAAGCTTTTCTAGCTGAGAACGCTAAGCGCGACGAAGTGACCGTAATGGAGTCAGGCTTGCAGTACGAAGTACTGACAGAAGGCGACGGCGCTATCCCGACACAAGAAAGTGTTGTTAGAACGCACTATCGAGGCACCTTGATCGACGGCAAACAGTTCGACAGTTCTTATGACCGTGGCGAGCCAACTGAGTTTCCAGTCGGTGGCGTGATTCCTGGTTGGACGGAAGCATTGAAAAATATGAAAGTCGGCTCTAAGTGGAAGTTATATATTCCTTATCAGCTTGCTTATGGTGAGCGCGGCGCGGGTGGCGATATTGGTCCATACCAAGCATTAGTGTTTGACATTGAATTGCTAGAGATCATTAGCTAGTTTTCAATCGGTTTAAAAAAGGGCGCGAGAACTTTGTTCCGCGCCCTTTTTTTATTTTTTATGATAGGTAGAGGGACGTTGTGTCTATGCAGGTAAGTTGTGTTTCCCCAATGTCATATCTCATACAAACTCTTCCATGGCATGGCTTCTTCAAGCGCATAAGCCAATTCTAGTAGCGTATCTTCGCGCCCTATATTCGCCGATAACTGAAGCCCTATCGGTGTGTGATCACTACTCAGGCCGCCCGGTAATGAGATTGCAGGGCTGCCTGCTACATTAGCTGGCGGCGTAAACCCGACATAGGCGCTTAGGCGGCTAAACAATAGATCGAACGAGACGTCGGGGCTTAGTTCTCCGATTGGTCGCGGAGGTTGCGATAAGACAGGGCTTAGCAGCACGTCATAGCGCTTAAAGGCGCTGAGATAGCGATGAGCATTTTGCTTTAAGCGGAACAGCGCTCGCGGCGTTTGCAGCATGTTTGCGCGATAGTGCTTGATTAGGCCCTTCGAAAGATTGTCCATTTTACTAGCGTCGAAATGCTCTCCGCAGGTGAATCGGCCTGTTTTAGCGGTCAAAAAAGCAAGCATTGCCCAGTACAGTGGAAAGTCATGTACAAAGCTTTCATCCAAAGCAAAGCGAGTGGGTTCTACGTGGTGGCCGAGTTCTGATAGCACGCTGGCGCAGCGTTCGGTAGCCTGAGCAACCTCCGGGTGTGTCGGATCGCCAGATGCAGACTCCAAGACTAAGCCCACTCTAAGGCGGCGTTTTCCCGCAGTAAGTAGGTGGGCGATGGGGCGCAATTTTTTATTCTGATAGACACCTTCTGCACAGTGGAAAAAATAGGCGGTGTCTCTCACTGAGCGCGTTACGACACCGTCGGATAAGATGTCGATAGGCAGAACGCGTGCAGCAGTAGGTTTGACATGCCGGCCCCTGCTGGGTTTTAGGCCAACTAGCCCGCAACAGGCGGCGGGTATACGGATCGAGCCGCCACCATCGTTAGCGTGCGCGATGGGCACTGCACCACTCGCGACCAGAGCGGCTGCACCACCAGACGATGCGCCGTTGGAGAAGGCTAAATTCCACGGGTTTAGTGTAGGTCTATCGTGGGCGGGTTCTGTCGTGGCATTGAACCCGAACTCAGGGAGAACACTTTTACCCAATACATTGAACCCCAATGCCCTAAATTGACTGACATAGGGGTCGTTTTTGGTTTCCAGTTTTGGCGTGACAGCGGCGCTACCAAAGCCTGTTTTGAAGCCTTTCGCAATGAGGTTATCTTTGATGAACGTGGGGACGCCACTGAAAGGTGTATCGATAAGCGTTTCATGATGAGATCTATCTAGGGCTTTTGCAAAGTCCGTATTCGCACAGGTTCTTAGTATCTCGTCAGCTTTTTTTGTTCGATTGATAGCGGCCTGCGTGACTTCGCTCAGGCTTAGTTCGCGCCGTCTTAAGCGCTGGCTTAATTCGACCGCATCGCTGGTGCCAAGCGCATCATCTTGAAAAGTGTGGAAAGAAGAAACCATCTTTGTATTCGCTTGTTGTTATTAGTTTGTCATTACGTGATTGAACCACTGTTCAACTATTTGAATCAAATACTCATTCTATCGAGGCGTTGATTGCTTCACTTGCGTCGTGAAGCACTACCTGATTCCTGCCTCGACTTTTGGCGAGATATAGTGCGGTATCAGCCTGTTTGATATGCTCGTCGATAGAGTTGGTGTGGTCGAAAGTGGTGACGCCGAAGCTAGCCGTAATTGAGACGGTTTTGCGACCATTGGTGATAGAGAGCGACTCGGTTGCCGAACGCATTCTCTCTGCGAGCACGGTGGCGCCCTTAGCGTCAGTTTTAGGAAGCAAGATAATAAATTCCTCACCACCGAATCGCGCGGTAATGTCTGATTCGCGAGAGCTCTCTTTTAACACATTGGCAAACGCGATAAGGGCTTTGTCGCCGTGTTCGTGGCCATAGTTGTCGTTCACCCTTTTAAAGTAATCGATGTCGCACAATATAATGGATATCGGGTAGTCATGGCGTTCCGCAAACTTTAATAGGCTTTCTGATTGGCGCAAGAAAAAGCGGCGGTTATAAAGGCCTGTCAGTACGTCGGTAACAGATTCTTGATAGTAAAGGTCGGCTAGGTCTGAGAGAAATATGGCTTGAGAACCTCCTAAAATTAAAATGGCGATTAGCGATTGAGACACCATAAAAACAGAGAAATAGGTAAAGATATCTTGCGTGTAGTTGAGCGTTAGCAGCATTGCCATCGCGCAGAAAATTGAAAATAGAACACCGAGCGTGGCAAGCGATTCACCATACTTTTTAGACGTTTTGTCTTTGTGAATATATTTGAGTGTCAGAATCGAAATAATGCTGCAATTGCTGGTCAATGCCGCCGAACGCATGAGGTGTGACTCGATATAGTATTGAAATAAGAATCCGTTGATGGCGATTATCGCGATGAGATTTAGGTAAAAAAACTTGCTCTTGTACAGGGGAGGATGGTCCGGGTTTTGTCGAACAATAAAGCCATACTTTAAACAAAAGAAGGCGGTTAAAAAGAAGGCAGCCGTCAAGACGGAATGAATAGGCTCCGTTTTGGGGAATGCCAACCCAAACACCACAAAACCGCTGGCCATCAATAAAAAGAAGCTACGAAAGTAACTGATAGACACGCGCATCGCATGAATGCGGCGTGCGGGTGTATAAATATAGAAAATCGAGGCGAGCAGGTTAAGCAGCACAACCACTGCCATGTACGATACGATCGCCTGGTTTGAGTAGTTCATAATCCCCCCGCAAGGCGGATAGGTCGGTAACATTGAACATACTGCGTTCTTAAGAGATGTCTGTATCGGCACCGCTGGTTCTAACTATAGCGGATGATTCGTTGGAAGGGCAGAATCGCGTCTATTCACGATTCAACCTAGCTGCCTGAGTGTGTCGCAATTGTTTACTGGTTAAGCTTTGCCGATCTGTTACCATGCGGCCGATTGATAGTCTTTCAACAAGATAACGACAGGATAAGCACAGTGACCGGCAATAACTCTCAAGCGTTCTCGACTCTTTCTTTGAAGCCAGCATTGCTGGAAAATTTGGCGACGCTAGGTTACGACGAGATGACGCCAATACAAGCGCAAAGCTTGCCCGCAATTTTATCGGGACAGGATGTTATTGCCCAAGGTCAGACCGGGTCTGGCAAGACAGCCGCTTTTGGCTTAGGCATTCTCAACAAGCTTGATGTGAAGCGTTTTCGAATTCAAACCTTAGTGCTGTGTCCGACGCGTGAGCTCGCAGACCAAGTGGCGAAAGAAATTCGGCGTTTGGCGCGATCCATTCACAACATAAAAGTCCTGACTATTTGTGGTGGCATGCCTTTGGGGCCTCAAATCGGTTCGCTTGAGCATGGCGCGCATATTGTTGTCGGTACGCCGGGTCGAATTGACGAGCACCTGCGTAAAGGCACGTTAAAGCTAGAGAACGTTTCTACCTTAGTGCTAGACGAGGCAGACCGTATGCTCGATATGGGTTTTCAAGATGCCTTGGATGCGATTACCGATCAAATTCCCGCAGAGCGTCAAACCTTGTTGCTCAGCGCGACTTTTCCTTCGCAGATTCAGAAAATTGCAGAGCGAGTTATGCGCGATCCGGTGGTGGTCGAAGCGGAATCGACACACAGTGGCAGCTCCATTGCACAGCACTTTTATCGGGTTGAAAGTGAAAAAGAACGTTTTAAAGCCTTGCGCTTATTATTGTTGGATAAAGCGCCCGCTTCAGGCGTTGTGTTCTGTAATACAAAGCGTGAGACCCAAGATCTCGCGAATGAACTACAAGCGTTTGGCTTCAGCGCACAGGCAATCCATGGCGACTTGGACCAGAAAGAACGAGACCGGACCTTACTTCAATTTGCTAATCAGAGCGTCGTGCTGTTAGTGGCGACAGACGTTGCCGCGCGCGGTTTGGATATTGAAAAGGTAGACCTTGTTGTTAACTACCAATTGGCGCGCGACTCTGAAGTGCACGTTCACCGTATTGGCCGAACAGGTCGGGCAGGAAACAAAGGGACGGCGGCGACCCTTTTTGCCGACAATGAGAAGTTCAAAATTGAACGCATTGAAGAGTACTTGAAGCAGAAGGTAGAGATTCATCCGCTGCCGAACGAAAAAGTATTGTTTCGTGACCCAGAGCCCGCCCCGATGCGAACCTTGCAGATTGACGGTGGCAAAAAGCAAAAGGTTCGACCGGGTGATATTTTAGGTGCTCTAACGCGAGACGGTGCGCTCGATGGTAAAGAAGTCGGTAAAATACAACTGCAAGATATCCGCGCTTTTGTAGCGGTTTCTCGGCCCAAGGCCAAACTAGCATTGTCTGTTTTGACGCAAGGGAAAATGAAAGGGCGTCAATTCAAAGCGCGTATTTTGAAATAAGCCTGAGCGCGGGTCGCATCGATGATGACTGCCTTTCCTGAACAGAACGACCTTCCGATCAATGATGCGCTTCCAGCATTGTTAGCGGCTTTGCGCCAGCGCGACGAAGCCGTACTTCAGGCGCCTCCCGGTGCCGGTAAAACAACCTTAGTTCCGCTGGCGTTGTTGTCTGAGTCTTGGCTTACCAATCAAAAAATTCTCATGCTTGAACCTCGGCGACTGGCGGCGCGTGCGGCGGCAGAACGCATGGCAAGTTTGCTCAATGAGCCTGTTGGGCAAACGGTGGGTTACCGAGTTCGCTTAGATTCTAAGATTTCAAAAAAGACGCGTGTGGAAGTCATTACCGAAGGTATTCTGACACGAATGCTGCAAGATGATCCGTCTCTAGATGGTATTGGGCTAGTTATTTTTGATGAGTTTCATGAGCGTAGTGTTGATGCCGATCTAGGGCTTGCGCTGGCACTTCATGGTCGAAGCGTGTTTCGGTCTCGAGCAGACGGCGCGACGCCTCTCAAGCTGCTAGTTATGTCGGCAACGCTGGATGATTTCGGTATCGCTGCGTTGATCGGTGGTTCAGAGTCCGCTTCACAACTCGAATCGCAAGCCAATCCAGCCCCAGTCATCCAAAGTGAGGGTCGCCAGTTTCCTGTATCGGTTCATTACGGTGCACCGTCAAACGAAGGAGAGCGATTTTTCCCGTTGGGCGCGAATAGAGTAGTGGATACGGTGTTTGAGGCCTTGTCTTCGCGGCACGGCAGCGTGCTGGTGTTTTTGCCTGGGCAGGCTGAGATCCGAATGGTGTTTCAAATTCTGACTGAACGAATCGAGGCGTGCGGTGCCAATGCGTTTGGCAATGAGCCCATCGATGTGACGCCTTTGTTCGGTCATTTGAGTATTGCAGAGCAACGACTTGCGATCGCGCCATCGCCGAAAGGGCGGCGTAAAGTCGTATTGGCCACATCGATTGCTGAAAGCAGTCTTACTATCGACGGAATCCGTGTCGTGGTGGACTCGGGTTTAAGTCGCGAACCGATGTTTGATCCAAATACGGGGATGACACGATTGCACACTAGGCGCGTCTCCCGTGCCTCAAGTATACAGCGTGCTGGGCGTGCCGGGCGGCTTAGCGAAGGGCACTGTTACCGTTGCTGGTCGGAGCTTCAGCAGTCTCAGCTTCGGCCTTTCAGTGAGCCGGAAATCTTGCAAGCTGATCTCGCACCCCTAGTGCTTCAATTATATTGCTGGGGGATTGATGACCTGCTTGAGCTCAACTGGCTTGACTCGCCTCCCGCATCGTCTTACCAACAAGCCGTCAGTCTGTTAGCGCGATTGGGAGCGCTCAGCCTGCAATCAGGGACGGATTCGAATACACAAGACCTTGGCGTCTATCGGGTTACTCCCCATGGCCAGGCCATGGCTCGATTCCCTGCTCACCCCAGAATTGCACACCTGTTGCTAATGTCTAGACAGTGCAGCGCTCAGCGTTTGGCGTGTCAAATGGCGGCGGTACTCAGTGATCGTGACCCACTTAGTCGGGAGGAAGTCGCCAGGGTCGGAGCAGACCTAGCGTATCGAACGCTATTATTTGAAACTGGTCGTATCGAAGGCGGCGGTAAGCGCGCTGCAGGAATGGGAGCTGCGAAAAAGCAAAGCCAGCAGTTTGAGCGCTTGCTGTCTCAATTCGACGAGCCTGAATCGGCGAACAACATGCTTGAGTCTTATTCGTTTGAGGAAGAGGCTATTACGGGGTTTCTGCTCGCGTGTGCCTATCCGGATCGCATTGCCCGACGACGGCGCCCGAATAGCGAAGAATACCAGCTTGCCAACGGGCGCTCTGTCCACCTAAAAGCGGGAGATTCACTGCAAAAGTATGAGTGGTTAGTGTGTGCTCACTTAGGTGGACTAAAAGGCAATAAAAAGGACGCCGTATTTCTAGCTGCAGAGTTCCAAGCTGGTTTGTTAGACGGTCCGCTCAAGGACTTAACGGATGAGGTCGTGGTTGCCGAGTGGGACGAACAAACGAATCGCTTTGTGGCAGAGACTCAAACGAGAGTGGGGGCTTTGATCTACCAAAGCCAACAGACGACGAATCTTCTGCCGGATCAGAAGCAGGCGGTCTTGGTTGATCTCGTCAAAGCACGAGGTTTATCGATTTTACCTTGGACAAAAGAAATTAAGGCATGGCGGGACCGAGTCGTGTTGATGCATGAGTTGTCTGAGACACTTTTGTCTAAAGACTCGTCTGTTAAACAGTGGCCCGACTTAAGCGATGAAGCGCTATTGGCTAATTTAGGCCAATGGCTGGGGCCGTATCTCGATCGTGTTAGCCATATTAAGCATTTTTCGAATTTGGATTTGGCGGATATTTTAAAAAATCTACTGCCTTGGCCACTGCCCAAGCAGTTAGATGAATGGCTACCAGAACGAATCAAAGTGCCCTCCGGCTCAACTATTCGTATCGACTATTCGCAACGGCCACCGGTGCTCGCCGTGCGTTTGCAGGAGATGCTGGGTGCAGCGAGCACACCTCGCGTTGCTAAAAACACCTTGCCTCTCGTGCTGCATTTACTGACACCGGCGCAACGTCCGCTTGCCGTGACTCAAGATCTAGAGAGCTTTTGGCGCAATGCGTATCAAGACGTTAAGAAAGAAATGAAAGGCCGCTATCCAAAGCATTATTGGCCTGACGATCCGCTGGAGGCGCAAGCGACTGCGCGGGCTAAGCCGCGCAAGCGTTAATGGCCTCTATCTTTACACTGCTGATTGTGCCGCTCGTTTAGCTTGTTGAATGCACACCAATATCGCATTCACGTTGGCGCTAAGAACGTCATGGTCTTTTGCTATTCCGCAGTAGCGAGTTCCGTTTGCTTTAAGCTGAACATAAGCCACCGCACTGGCGTCGCTTCCTTCGGACAGCGCGTGTTGGTCGTAGTGTGTGATTTCTAGGGGCATGCCTGTTTGTATTGATAGTGCATCGCAGAATGCTGCTAGCGTGCCATCTCCCTGACCATTAATGTCATGGACTTGTTCCCCGTCGGAAATGGTGGCGCTCACGCGCTCTAACGTGTCGTTTTTGTCGACTTGATACGCTTTCAATTTGGAGACATTTTGCCCGCCCATAAATGTGGTTTGGATAATGTTCCAAATCTCTTGGCTACTGACTTCAGACTTATTCTTTTCTGCATGGCTTTGCACTAGACGGCTAGCTTCAATTTGCATCCAGCGAGGAAGCTGAAGGCCGAAGTCTTGTTCAAGAATATAGGCGACGCCGCCTTTGCCTGACTGGCTGTTTACACGAATGACTGATTGATAGTCACGACCTAAGTCCTTTGGGTCAATTGGTAAGTAGGCCACATCCCATGGGGCGCCTTCTTGTTGCTGACCTAGGCACTTCTTAATAGCATCTTGATGGCTGCCAGAAAACGCGGTGTATACCAATTCGCCCAACCAAGGGTGACGAGGATGTGTCGCGATTTGGGTGCACTCACTCACCACACGGGTGATTTCGTCAGCGTTGGAAAGATCTAGTTTCGGGTCAATGCCTTGGCTGTATAGGTTCATCGCCATGGTGACATTGTCCATGTTGCCGGTGCGTTCGCCATTGCCCATCAAGGTGCCTTCAATGCGGTCAGCACCCGCCATCAAGCCTAGTTCGGCCGCGGCTATCGCACAGCCCCTGTCGTTGTGTGTATGTAAGCTAACAATCAGCGAATCGCGCTGATTAACTTGGTCGCAAAAGGCTTCGACTTGGTCGGCAAAAACGTTGGGACTCGCGCATTCGACTGTCGCAGGCAGGTTAATGATGCAGGGGTTTTCTGGTGTCGGTTTCCACACGCCGATGACTGCATTGCAAACGTCGATAGCGAATTCGATCTCGGTGCTGGAGAAACTTTCTGGCGAATATTGAAAGCGGAACTTAGTGGCGGGTTGTTTGTTTGCTTCAGATGCTACTTTTGCCGCGCCTTTTTGAGCAATGTCAATAATGCCCTGTTTATCCAAGTTGAAGACTTTGTCGCGTTGCACTGGCGATGTCGAGTTGTAGACGTGGACGATTGCCTTTTTGGCGCCACGCAAGGCTTCATATGTTCTCTCGATCAATGCATCTCGGGCTTGAACGAGCACCTGAATGGTCACGTCTTCCGGGATTTGGTTTTCTTCAATTAACCAACGACAAAAATCAAAGTCCTCTTGTGAGGCGGAAGGAAAACCGATTTCAATTTCTTTAAAGCCCAGTTTGACCAACAACGCCCACATGCGTTGTTTCTGTTTAACGCTCATCGGTTCTATCAAAGCTTGGTTGCCATCGCGCAGGTCCACTGCACACCAAATGGGAGCTTTTGTGATTTGCTGCGAAGGCCAGCGACGATCAGTCTTAGCCAAAACAGGAAAAGGGCGGTATTTTTGATGGTCAAAGGTGTTCATTGTTCATATTCCATTTAGCGCGAATTAAAGAGTTTTCACGAGCTGGCTGAGTGGGGTTCAGATTGCTGGGTAAGCGCTCTGGTGAAGCGGCCTTGTGGGCCACTCGTTATCGGGTCAGCACTTTGTTGGATGACAAAGCGGGCAGCTCGTGAGACAGGATAAAGTGTAAGGCAATTGCGATAGCGAATGATGGCAAACTTGGAAGAGAATGGGGTCTATTTTAGCGTTATATGCTAACATTCATTCATTGTTTGGCTATTTATTGTCTAATTGGTTTATTTTGTGGTGTTCGTGTTTCTCATGAGGGTGGCGTTTAGTGAAACTAGATCGGATTGATTTGAGGATTTTAGAGTCTTTGCAAATTGATGGTCGGCTTAGCAATCTTGAGTTAGCCGATAAAGTAGGACTGTCGCCTTCTCCCTGCTCTCGTCGAGTGAAGGCGCTTACCGACTCGGGTGTGATCGGAAAGACCGTAACCCTATTAAATGAAAAGGCGCTGGGTCTCAACCTGATGGCGCTCATCAACATTAGCATGGACAGACATACACCAGAGCGCTTCGAAGTATTTGAGGCGGCGGTCGCTTCATATCCCGAAGTATTGGAGTGTCTCTTAATCACGGGGTCTGAGGCTGACTATTTGCTAAAAGTGATTGTTCAAGACATGGAGGCCTATCAGCACTTTTTGTTAGGGAAGCTAACACGAGTGCCTGGCGTGACAGGCGTGCAATCAAGTTTTGTTATGCGCAAGGTGGTGAATAGCACGGCGCTGCCTTTAGGAAGCTAATGATTTTTTTAAGCACTCCGGTAATTTCTATTAACTAGGTAACGGTCTACTTTTTGATTTTGTTCATAATGAATAAAAACAATTTCTAAAGGATGAAAATGAACAAGCTTGCTTTACTAGCCAACCTTATTAAGCGTCAATTCCCGGACTTTACTTTCAGTGCTATAGAGATTGGAGCCTTGCCATTAGCTGAGGAGAGTGAGCCAATGCATGACTTTATGGAGGTTTTTCCTGAAAGTAAGTTATATGCGTTTGAGCCAGATGAAGACCTTTGTAAGAAGCTGAACTTAGCGGCGCCAGCCAATCTAGAATATATTCCAAAGGCGCTCGGAAAAGAAAATGAGATGGCGACGTTATACATAACGGCAGATCGAACCTGTTATTCGTTGTATGAGCCCAATGAAGACTTCTTCAAGTTGTATTACGAGATGAATGCCTTAAAAATGGTTGATAGCATTCCAATAGAGACCTTTAAGCTAGACAGCTTGATAGAAACAGGTGAAGTGGCTTCCCCAGATACCATAAAAATTGATGTTCAAGGCGCTGAACTGGATATTTTTAAGGGCGGCGAAAAAGCGCTTGAATCCGCGTTGTTAGTGATCACCGAGGCTGAATTCGGGCCCCTCTATAAAGGCCAGCCGCTATTTCCTGACGTGTTCTCATACATGACAGAGCGAGGCTTTATGTTTCATAAGTTTGACGGACTTTGCGGTCGTAACCTTAACCCCGTGAACTTAGGTGGGCACATTAATCAAGGCTCTCAGCTACTGTGGAGTGATGCTGTTTTTATCAAAGACGTTGAAACATTGTCCTCATTGGACTCGCTGTCTTTGGTAAAACTCGCGGTATTTTGCGTTGCTTATCGAAGTATGGATGTGACGTATTTTTGTTTAGATCTCGTTGATAAAAAAGAAAACACGAAACTCGCTGAGTCGTTCATGAAAATATTGAACGCTTGATGACGCGCTGGGTTTCTTTGCACAAGTTGTTAACTATATAGAGTCTTAATCGCTGCCCGCTTGGCCTTTTTTGCAAGCGGGTTTGTTCTACTCCCACTCCAGCTCATCAATAATTTCCCGCGCCTCTTTTAGCGTGCAGTCGGCTTCAATACTAAGTGTTTTGATGGTGATATTTGGAAGTGATTTCGCTAGGTTTTTGATCTCGCTTCTCGCTAGCTTCGGTTGTTTATCAGCGAGCAGCTTCGCCAGCCAAGCCCAGCTTTCTTCGTTTTGTTGAGCCAATTCTTTGCGGATAGCTCTGAGCTGATTATGGCTAGCGTGTAGCGTCCAATTTCTAGAGCGGCCATGTCGCGACAAAGACGCCCCAGAGCTTTTTAGTAGCTCCTTTAGTACCTTTGTTTTTTCAGTTCGTCTCACCAAACTGTTTAGCGTGATGGTATTGCGTTCAATCATTTATCCGCACTTTCCATTGCACATACCAAGGTCTTGGTATGTCGATATGAGTGACTTCCACTTAAACTTCTGAAACACGATTTTATAGTGATATTGGCGATGAGTGCCTGTATTGAATGCCAGTGCCAGGGAGAAAGCAATGGATATTCCAAATCGAGCAGCGATAGTGCTCGTTGTTTGTATGCAGTCAGTTTCAGCGATAGTGATAGCTGACGAACCGGAGCCTTGGAGTCGGCAATACAGGCAAACCTTAGTACAAACGTGTTACGAACAAAGCGTTGCGCAGACCACCGAAATTTATCGTCAGGCTTTCAATGGCGTAATGGATAACCGCTCGTTTGAGGCATTTTTGGTGTCGAACAGCACGCAACTCGCCACAACCTGCCAATGCCTATTCAATCGAATTTCCAACCAGTTCAGTCCCTCCGAATTTGAAACCAAAACGACTCAAGTATCAACATTAAGCGAAGCGCTTGTGTCAGAGGGAGGCGCTTGCGCTACCGATGTAGAACGAGTAATCGCTGACGCGCTTGCTCGGCTTGAAATGACGGAGGGCGGAGATGGGGAGCGTTAGGCGAATGGCTATGATTCGAGTCTCTCATTGCGCAGCCTTGCTGCTTGCGTGTTGTTTGCCTGCGGCGACATTTGCGTATTCTGTGACGCTTAGCGTCGAGGTGGATATCAGTCGTGTTCACGAGCGGAATGACTCGGTGTTATTGGGGTGTTCGATGACTCATGGCAGGGGTTCAGCGACGACAAAACAGTTTATACCCTTGTCCAATGGGGCGTTTAGTGGCGCTGTAACGATTGCGTTGGAGGCAGTACATCCTCTGTTGGAATATGAAGTTTTGGAGTGCGACGTCAGGCTTTGTACGGGGCAGGGCTATGAAGAGTCATGTGCTGTTCCAATCACTCAATCGCATTTTGACAGCTTGAGTGGGCTTAATGCTTTTCAGCGCCGCGACAAGGAGCGATTGGTGTATGACGAGTTAGCGCTCAATCAACATTTGATATACCAAGAGCTGAACGACTCGTTAGTGATGGTGGTGCCTCCGCCGTCGTACCAGCTCGCGGGGAGTGCGTCTGATAAGACAGGGAAATCCACATCGGGTGCTCAAAGCTCAGGTTCAACGACGCAGGCATCGCAGGGTAAGGCTGGGCGGATTAGTCAATCGATGTCTGATGGCGCGGGAAGCGTCAATACCAATGCGGGCTATGCCGAAACACTTGCAGCAGTCTTGGTATTCGCGGTGACCAAAAATACCGCAGCCCTAACGGATGTAGCGACGGGCTCCCTAGGTGTTGTCACTAACGCTGTCTTTGGTCAGGTGAATGAAACATCCATTGGGATTGTTGGGGACCTTGCGGGCTTATCTATTTCGCTTGGCGGAACGGCGCTCGCAGGGGGAGCTGCCGCTGGCTCGGTAGCGGCGGCAGGCGCAACGGGTTTGGCATTGCCACTACTTGGTGCGGCCTCAGCAGGTGTTGCCTTGGGAACTAAACTCGACAAAGCGCTGGACGAACCAGTGTTGAGAGCCCTTGAAACGGTAGTGGGATATGACGAGGAGGATCCCGAGGGTTACCGAGAGGCTGTGGCCGCAATGGAGCGTCGAAAAGCTGCAAAGAAAGCAGCGGGTATTGAGCCAGGAGCTAGGCCTAGTAAGGATTCCGCGGCAAGGCCAAGTGCAGGAGATAGTTCATCAAGCGCGTCACCTTCTAGCAACAATGCCTCGCCACAAAGCGCGGCGGGAGAAGCCGCGGCCATGCGTGCAGAAACGCAACAAAGCGCTCGCCGCGCTGGAGGCGACAAAGCGCCAACTGAAAAGCCGGGTGAGGCTGCGGTAGCGGATGCAGCCGATGGGTCAGGGGACCTTTATTTTGACTTTGAGGGGGAGGTGGTTGACGTCGCCACAGGGCAAGTTGACGAAGTGGTGACAGGGGGGGTGTGGTTAAGCCAAGAGGAAATTGATGCCGGTAGTTCAGGTAGCGGTGATAAGGCCGGCGGCGCGGCAGGCGCTGATGGAACCGGTAGCTCAGCAGCAGGCGCGCAGGGCGGTAGTGGTTCAACCGATGGTAGTGACAACGATGCTGGCAGCGAGAGCAACGGAGAAAGCGGCGACGATAGCAGCTCGGAAGACTCTGACAGCGATAGCAGCGATGACTGTAGTGAGCAAGGAGCAAGCGGATGCGATAGTGAGTCCGAAGACGGTGGTGACGAGCAAACGGACGATGACACCGCAGACGCTGACACCGCAGCAGATAGTACGCCCAATCCGCGAGACGACGATAACATGAGCGAAGGCATTGCTTGGGCAATGCAGAACCCTGACAACCCTGCGGCGCAAGCGATATTGGCTGCCGCAGCGGCGTCAATTGAAGGCTCGTCTGGTGGGTGCCATGTAGGGTGTGCCGAGTCGAAATCCAAAGGTGGTTTGCTATGGGCAATGTCTAATCCAGATAACCCATTGGCGCAGCAGATCCTAGCGGCGGCTGCACAGTCGATAAGTGATAACTCTGGCAGTGGGCAAACGGGCGGAGTCGATGATAATCCAGCGAATGAACCGGTAGGGGGAGAGGCTTCTGACCAGGATATTGCGCGTATTGAATTCTTGATTGCGGGAGGTGGCCTTGTTGACCCGCCGGACGACGGAGACGGTTCTAGCGGAGGCGGATCTGGAGGCGAGAACCCGTTGACAGGTGGCGGACAGCCAATTACAGGAGGCAGCCCTATTAATGTGGATGAAGTGACAGTGCATGGACAAACTGTCGTGAATGGCGCCGAAGATCCGAATGACCCAGATAACCCAGAAGGCGGTCTATCCGTGGATACGGATCAGATTCGAGCGGGAGGCTTACGATGAAGTATGGGCTTAGGTATGCGGCCAGGCTGCTATGGCTGTTATTAGTTAGTATTAATGCGTGGGCGCTGGATAGCGCGCTTGATGAACTCCCGGAGCAGGCACGTGTTTGGGAAAACCGCTCTAATCAAGAGGGTACTGAGTATCAGGATTTTGGCGGAAAGGATGTCGCCTATATCAATAGTGAGAAGGGCGGCTGGTATTACCACGCAGACGATGGTCGCTGGCATCTGTTTCACGAGGGGAGCCGTCTTGACTTACAAAACAGCGACTCAAGCATTACTGAGTCGCTTCAGCTTGAAGTAGTGGCCGGAACGCCCTTTTTCGATGCGGGTCCGGCTGGTCAATATGGCCTGCTGCTTGATGGGCCAAGCGGAGAGCTTGTGACGGAAGAGGGTGTTTTATTTGACCCTTCACAGTTTGAGTTATTGAGAAGTAATGCCGGGCAGCGTGCCTATTATGATTTGGAGTCCCTGCAGTGGTGGCCTACGTGGCCTTTATTTCAGACTGCCATGAGCGCTGCGCCAAAGGCGCCATATCACCCCGTTTATTTGTCTCCGAATATGTACCCGGGAAAACAGCACATAGAAAGTTTAGATATTAGCCCCTTGGTATTTGAACTAGACACCTTGCGTTACCGCAACGCCGCGGGTCATATCGTTGGTTTTCACCCCAAAATTTCAAGCGGGGTTCGGGAGTGGCGGAATGATTCAAATATGCCTTGCTCTCCTTATAGTGATTATCCCGGAGACGATGTGGTTTATGTTGCCGGAATTTGGTACCACAAACGTTCTGAAAGCCATTTTGAAGAGTTTTCCCGTGGTCGCTACCTAAGCTTCGACGATCAGTACGGGCACGCCTTTTTGTCGGAGGCATTGACGGCGGGTGGCGATATTGGGTCTCAAGGGGGCCTAGCTGAGGAAGGATTTCGGCTGGACGGGGAAACGGGAGACTTGGTTGGGGAAGATGGTCAGGCAGTAGACCCTCAGCTATACCGGCGTGAGGCGGGTCAGCCGCTTGAGTGCAGTATACGGTATATGGTGCTGATGAATGACTCATTATCGATCCGCGGTTTAGCGGATGCCCCTCCATTTGTGCCTAAGGACGCTACCGTGACATTACTGAGCGTGGTGCCTTTACGCCAGATTGCAAATAACCCCTTCGATGGAAAAACGCTTCCTTTTGCGATACAACAAGCGCGATTTGATACCCATATTGTTCAGGTTCAAGTGCCTTCTATCGGGCCATCCCCGAGTCCAGATCCAGGCCCTGCAGACCCGCCTTCAGCGCCGGGGAGCTGCCCTGTTAACTCTGCATTAACGTTAATCGAGGCCTTGCCCAGCGGTGCGCCTTTAGCCAACGAAGTGGGTATTACAGGACTTAATCAGTTGAATGCGGGATTCACCGTTTCGCCGACTGACAGGGTGTTTTTGATCAACAACCCGCTAAGCCCTACCCAAGGAGTGATCAGCATGGGTAGCAGCTTTAGTTACGTGTCAGGTTCGAGCTTAGGTAATCAGCCAGAGGGCGCCAATCTCAGCTATCGAGTGCGCCGAAATAGCGACTCAGCCGAATTTGAAGTGAACTTTTCGTTTCGGGCCGAAATCGTTTTCGATGACTTGGGAATCGTTATTGATACTTTGTCGGGAAGGCAGTGCACGGCAGGAGGCCCACTCTAATGATGTATTTGAATCTGAAAGATATCTGTAGGGAGCGAGTGCAGCGGCAGGTGTTGGGAGTTGTCTTAATCGTTTGTTTAACTGGCTTTTCCGTTAGCAGTGAGGCGAGGCAGTTTCGACAAATGGCACCTATTCCCACGGCGCCGCAAGTTCTTGAATCCCAAGCGCCAGGCGGTGGTCA
This sequence comes from uncultured Oleiphilus sp., assembly GCA_913020045.1. Classification (GTDB taxonomy): domain Bacteria; phylum Pseudomonadota; class Gammaproteobacteria; order Pseudomonadales; family Oleiphilaceae; genus PZPK01. Next base: position 27,229 of record CAJWBE010000026.1, on the reverse strand, counting down.
AATAGGCGGTGCCGCGAGTGTCAATGTTGACCAGTCAGTGATTGAGTCACTGACGCCTGTCTCGCTTTCAGTGGTACAAAATGGTGTTTCAGAGATTGTCGAAAGCTGGAATACGCAAGGCTTGGGTGACTACCTCGATCAGTATTTTCCCGATCGTTTCCAGCTTCTAGGAACGATGCAGCGAGACATACCGGAAGATGCATCTTTGGTGCTGTTGAGCGTTCAAAACGTGAGTACCTTGGATCAAGTATGGGGCATACACAGTGGGGCGAATCGTAGCCGGATTAGCACTGTGCTCGCGACGGTCAACATGCAGATAAAGTTTGTAGACCCGTTCAAAGGATTGATACAGCTGCCGCATACCAGCCAGTTTTATCTCCGGGTTGTTGAGCGCGAGTAAGGGAGAGACTCATGATGCGGCATAGAGGTAGATGTTTCGATTTGGTTGCTCGTGCAGGGAGGGTGCTTGTTGCAATGGCGAGTCTTTCGGTTTCGTTGGACGTGGCCGCTGAGTTGGGATACGACGGTTGGAACACGTTTACGCTGGAACACTATGATGTCGCTGGTGATCGCTCTAGCGGTCTTTATCAGACTGAAGGGTGGCAGCGGCATAATGACTTTGGCGCCAATTTTTATGAGCAGTATTCGCCTTATCAGAGTATGCGTGGTTATTTGCAAGGTAGTGCGAATAATTCTGCATATCGAGGTCCAAGTGGGGGTCGATTGACGAGTGCATCGCTACATTATGAGAACGGAGAACTTGGCTTGCCTTTTCGGGTGGATGTTGGTGATTTCTTTGCCACGCAAAGTCGCAGAACAATTCAGCGAGGCTTGAAGGGTGTTCAGTTGGAATTGCAGCCAGGTGGGACGTCCTTGCCTCAGTCCTTGCAAGTTTTTTGGGGGAGGAGTGCACAAGATTATGATCTGATGTTTGATGATAGAAAGGATTATTTCTATGGTGGGTCGTGGCTTGTCGAAGCGGGTTTTATTGGCGCGTTTTCGGTGAGTTCAGTCGGATATTATGATGACGATTATCAGTCGAATGACAACTATTCTTCCACAGCCGAAAGCGGCGGCAATGAATTGGTTAACAGTGTTGCATGGCACCGTCGATTTGATGGCGACGGTTTTACGCATGCAGCAGAGCTAGAGCTGGCGTATCTAAATGGCGAAAGTCAGGACAATGATGACTTGAACGGCTCAGGTGCTTTTTTTGAGTTGAGCGGATATGGAATTCGCGGCAAGAACTATTTGATATCCTACGAACGGAACAATCGAGAGTTTCGCCCGGCAGGTGCTTCAGTAACACCAGATCGAGAAACGATCGATACGCAATTTGGGTTCGCCATGTATCGTGCATTGAACCTCAGACTGCGCGCTCAGCAGTACCGCGATAGCATTAGTGGAAACAATGCCCTCAGAACTCGCGTCGCGGGGGCCAATTTGTCGGGAAGGCCTTTGAATGGCCGGGATCTCACAATGAACCTCGATGCGGCATTCAGAGCTGTGTCGGATGCTTCTCATAGTGTTAACCGTGACGATTTAACGCTCAATTTAAATCTCGCGGCGCCGGTTAATTCGCAATGGCGCAATCGAATGCAGTTGCGATGGCAGGAAACGGATGACTATGTCAGTGATGACTTATCGCACCGTTACGCTCTCGCCCTAGGCGCTGATTTTAGTCATGCGCATTCGGGATGGGAGTCATTGCTTTCACCGACGATTAACGTGAGTGAAGAGCTAGATGGTTCTGGTGGCGCTTCCTCAAATTTCTCGATGGGGCTCGCATTCAATACACGCAAAGACGGACATTCGATTGAGCTTTCTCATCGTCAGAATAATTTTGATACCGATAGCTCGCGTGGACTTAATTCCGACGTCGGCCAATCTCGCTTCGCCTGGCGCTCTGAATGGGGGAGTCACGTACTGGGAGCGAGTTATGACTGGTATCGTTACGACCGAGAAAATACGAGTGCGGTCGATAGCTATAAAGCGGCGCTGTATTGGACTTTCAAGTTTGAGAAGCCGGATGCAAGTGTGCAAACAATTCGTGAGGAGAGAGCGTCATTGCCTTCGTTTGTTGGGCTAGACGATTTGCGTCTCAACCAATGGTATGACGAGAGTCTAGAAGAAACGTTGGCGAACAGTGGTTGGTCGGACTCTGGTCAGTCAGGCCGCTTCGAGTTATTTGACGGTCGTTTATTTCCGGAGCTGTCGAATACCCAAACCCTTGTGCTCGAAAAGTCTGGCAGTGCTCTATTATCAGCGAGTGTTTTAGTGGCGTTCTCAAACGTTAATAGCGGTGCCAATCAGCGAGAATATGAAAGGGTGTTGGATTTATTGATCAAACAGTATGGTGCGCCGATACAAGAGCGAAATGTGGGCGAGTTCACGCCAGATTGGCGTGTAAAACTTAATTTGCGAGAGTTTGAACGTATAGTGCAGTGGCAGACGGCGTCGGGTACTCTCAGGTTTGGCGTGGCGTCTTCATCGTTTGGCGCTGCGCGTATGGAACTCCAATTAAGAGCCTCAGCGATGTCGATGGAGCGCAAAGACTGGGGCGTGAAAGTGGCGCCGTAGCGTATGATAGCGGTGTGAAGAAACCAAATATTAGAATGATACCTTTGGGGGATGTCGGGTATGCCGCCGAAACATCGAGTACTAATCGTAGAAGATGACACGGAGATTCTCTTAAAATTGCGTGATACGGTCAATGCACATGATGAGTTTGATGTTGTGTCTGCCGTCACTCATTGTGCCCAGGGCAAGGAAGCACTTGTAACGCTGCATCCCGATATACTGCTCACGGACCTTGGTTTACCCGATGGGTCGGGTATCGACATTATTAAGGCCATTCATACACAGAGACTTGATTGCGAGGCCTTGGTGGTATCAGGTTTCCAAGACGAGAGGCTGGTGTTCCAAGCGCTGGAGTCTGGGGCAAAAGGTTATATTCTTAAACATGACGACAGCCAAAAAATAACGGATTCCATGCTAACGATGCTGAAAGGCGGCGCTCCGATTAGCCCTGTGATCGCTAGATTGATGTTGCAAAAATTCCAGACCAGCCCGGTTGAAAAGTCATTGCCGAACGCAGTAAGTGAGGGCTTGATTGAAGTTCTGACAGAGCGGCAGGTCAACATACTAAAACTGGTAAGCCAGGGCTTTTCTTCTAGAGAGATCGCAGAAAAGCTAGACATTTCTTATTACACCGTGACCACCCACATCAAAAATATCTATCACAAATTACAAGTTAATAGTCGTACCGAGGCGTTGCATGAAGCGCTTAAACTTGGGTTACTTTCGTAGCGATAAGCTGCTTTTCATTGTTTGCTTTTAATCATGTAGGGTCTTAGTTAAGATTCTTATCAATGACCAGAATCGGCTAGGACGCTGTATGGCGCTAACAATAAGAAATGCACTACCTTTCGTTGCCTTGTTTCTATACTGGCTAGGTTTGAACTACCTGGTTTTGCATGCCCCTATTTCTTTTTTTGATCCGCCTGACATCGCCCCTGTTACAAAAGCAGTTGTGACGTCTAGTGATAACTCCACCCCTCATGGGCTTGCTTCCCATGATTGGGAATCGGTTGATCTGCCTGATGACTGGTATCAATCTCAGCGGCAAGAGAGCGAACACTGGTATCAAGCGTTTCTCTCGGTTTCGCCTCAGGAAGCGGCTGTTTGGGCCATATACATTCCTTCTGTTACGCACAATGCTGCGGTTTATGTGAATGGCATCTGGGTGGGGCAGGGTGGGCGTTTTGAAGACCCTGTTGCGCGCAATCATAATCGGCCTCTGCTATTTCGATTCTCGTCGCAACTGCTGCACCCGGGTGAAAACACGGTTTTGCTGAGAGTCAGTAGTTCTTTTCATGAGCAGGGGCTGTTGGACCAGTTTTATGTCGCGCCAGCTTCCGAGCTTGTTCCTGCGCACCAGTGGAAGAGTTTCATTCGCATTGATTTGATTCAATGGTTCACGCTGATTATGTACGTGATGGCGGCCATTCTGTTTGCTTTTTGGGTCGCACGACCTCAGGACAAGACCTATGGATTGTTTGCTTTGCTGCTTTTTATCTGGGGTACCCACAACCTGAATTTATTTGTGGTCGAAATTCCGACTTCGACGCATTTTTGGGAGGCAATGACCATGAGTACCCTGGGTTGGATTGTTGTTGTGATGATATTTTTTAATCATCGTTATGTGGGGCAAGGAAGCCGGATGATAGAAAAGGTCGTGTTGCTATTTGCCTGCATGGGTTCAGCTATTTTTCTGTTGCCCGATATTCAAAGTATTCTGCACCTTGGCTATCGCGTCTGGGATAGCTTTTTAGTGGTGTTCGGTAGTTATGCTCTTTTCCATTTAGCCAAAGTTTTTTGGCGCACGCGAGACTCAGACGTTTATCTCATGCTTTTGGTGGGCATTCCAATTTTGGTGTTTGGTCTTCACGATATTTTGACGGTGAATAATCTGAGGGATCGGCGAGATGGTTTGACGATTCAATACAGTGTTATTCCGGCGGCGTTGCTATTTAGTTTTTTTCTTGTTCGTCGTTTTGTTCAGTCGATTAATCACGCAGAAGAGCTGGCGACCACCTTGGAGGCGCGGGTCAAGGACCGAGAAGGCGAGTTAAGAGACCAGTATGACAAGCTCAATCACCTAGAACAGCAGAGGGTTCTGTCCGATGAGCGCGAGCGTATCATGCGTGATATGCATGATGGCATAGGGGGGCAGTTGGTTTCTGTGATTGCGCTTTTGCAAGACCACTCAGGAGAAGTATTCTGCCGGATTCGTAAGCGCGTGCAGCAGAGCCTTGTAGATTTGCGGTTTGTGATTGACTCTTTAGATCCTGTATTGAGTGACTTGCCTACCCTACTAGGGGTGATGAGAGAGCGTTTGCAGTCTCAGCTAGATGCAGTATCGATTGAATTAGACTGGGCTGTCTCTGAGCTACCCGATATTGGTGTCCTGACGCCAAGGGCGAGCCTACATATTATGCGTATTGTTCAGGAAGGCGTCGCTAATACGATTAAACACAGTGGGGCCAGCCGACTTAGCATTGCATCCTATTTGGACGCGGGAGAGGTTCCTAGAGTAGTGATTGCTTTGTCGGATAATGGTTCCGGTTTTAAGGATAATGATGGGGCAGAGTGCGGACGAGGTTTGAGTAATATGCGCTATCGGGCTAAACAAATCGGGGCGGACTTATTGTTTGAGCAAAGAGATGGCGAGACAAGAGTTTGTTTGATTTTGCCCAGGAAGATTACTTAGGCTTTGGGGCGGAAAAGTTCAGTTAATTAACTACACTATATTAGCTTGCTCTAACTAAAAAGTAAGGTGAATCGCTTGATCCATCGCGGCGCAAATATCTTTGTGCAGACTAGTTTTCTCTGCTTATGCTTGGCGACGCCAAGTTATGCTGAAGTGCGTAGTGATGTCTTCGAATTGTCTTTGGAGCAGCTTCTCTATGTGTCTGTGGCGTCAAGTGAGCCCGAGCGAATCATTCATACGCCCGGCATCGTGTCGCGTTATGACATGGATGTGATGGCCGGTTTGGGTTTACATAGTCTTCTCGATGTTCTGCAGTTTATCCCAGGAGTTCTCGTACAACGTTCCGTCATTGGTTCGCTACATATCCAAATGCGCGGCTTATCAGACACCAACAACCAAAAGGTCTTGTTTCTCCTAAATGACACGCCATATTGGATGCCTTCGCACGCCGATATCCCTTTGCTTGGGATTCCGATAGAGAGTATCAGCCATGTGGAGGTAATTCGTGGGCCTGGTTCTGTCGTGTATGGGACAAATGCTAGTGCTGGTGTTATTCGAGTCGTGACTAAGGAGTCTGGTGCGAGTAGTGCTGGTTTTTTTGTCGCGAGCAACCAGCGTAAAAACGCAGCCTCGCACCATTTCGAAGAGTTTTCAGAAGGCTTTGTGTCCTTAGCTTTAGAGCTACAGAGTGATGAAGGTTACGAGGGGCGAGTTAACAAAGTATTTGAGTTCGATGGGATGGGTTTTTCGCCGACCAATAGCGGAACATTTCGGTACAAAGAAGAAATGCGCTCGCTACTGTTGAACGCTGAATATGACTCGACAAGATTTACGGCGCATGCTTTTGAATCGGGTATTAACTCGGTTAACTTCTCGGCACTAGGTTCTGGAGAGGAAGCCCAGCAAGTGGGCTACCTTGCCGTGATTGAGCATAGTGCGAAATTTGACGCATTGGATGTAGAGCTATTTAGTGAATTCAATCGATATGAGCGAACTTTGCAGATCGACAATCTTGCTTCGATTTTCGAGGCGGATGGCCCTCCTGCAGAGTTTTCATTTGACCGCCATGGTACGTCAAATTATCGCTGGCGCAATGGCATGCATATTTCTTTTCCCTTGAATGAACATTTTAATGTTTACGCCGGTGTTGAGCATGAGCGCAGAGAAACAGGCGCCTACCGATTAACAGATAGTTTGGGAGGCGCGGGCATATCAACATACTTTTCCCCTGGAGCGTCGTTCATTGACGCATTTCCCGAGGGGCGTTTGGAAGAGTTTTCTCAATTTGTTCAGCTCGATTACCAGAGCAGAGATTGGCGGTTTGTGGTTGGTGGTCGCTATACCGATAATCAGAAGTACGGTTCAGAACTTACGCCGCGGGCAAGTGCTGTGTACCGATGGACGGATGAAGAGTCCATTAAACTGATGTATTCGGAGGGCTTCAATTCGCCTACTTATGTTCAGGATATTGATATTGATGCATTTAACAATCCTGTTGACTCAAACCTTTCAGCCGAGCAGATATCCACTACTGATTTGGCGTACAGTTACGAAAACGAAGCGCATTTTTTTGTTGCAAACCTTTATTACACTGAGGTTAACAAACTAATTGGAGTTGAGGAGTTTGACCCAGGGGTGCCTGCAAATGCGGCTGCTACGTTTTATCGATCAGGCGCCGAGCTGGACTATCGTTGGCAGGGTTCCTTTTCAACCTTGTTTGCCAACGCGTCGTGGTTAAAGCAAGGGGCTGATGACGACGGTAGTGATTTGCTGGCGGCGGAGGCGCCGGAGTGGACGTTTTCTGCGGGTGCAAGATTTGCGTTGTTAGGTGGGCACTCGGTGGGGCTGTCTCAAGATTGGATTGGCGACCGGGCTGGAATGAACCCTTCCCAGGTAGTGAATGTCGCTTATCAATACGCGCAAGGCCCCACTATGGTGTATGCAACGGTGCGCAATGTATTTGATCGGAGAAATATGACTCCTGACGGCCAATACTCTGTTATGACCGATATTCAACAAACAGATCGAGCGAACTTTATGGTTGGCTATCGTTTTTCTTATTAGCTTACCGCTCGATATAATTAGCCTCGCTTCCAAGCAAGAAATGCTATAACTTTCGTCTGTTTATCTACGTATAAACTGGAGATGACAGCTTGTGATTAGATTGCTTTCTATTATCGTTGCTACTTTGATGCTACAAGCATGTGCGTCGCCACAACTGCATTTACAGGCTTGGCTGGACCCTGCAGTCAACATTGAGTCATATCAAAGCTATGAGATTGAGGCGGTGCAGGATGGAGAGCAATTTTCCCGAATTAACGGGATGTTGGAAACTGCTTTTTCTTTGGCGATGGAGCAAAAGGCGTTTAGTCACCATTCGCCCGGCAGCCCTGCTGATATAAAAGTACGTTTTATGGCTCATGTTACGCATGGACAGGAGTTACGGGAAACAAACATCCCTACGCCGAAAGGAATTTATACGCGTCACAATATGGTTGCGGTTAATGAGGGCTCGCTGTTAGTCAATATTATTGATAGCAGAACGAATAAGGTCATCTGGAAGGGCTCTACGATACGTGACATTAATAACTTGGATGTCAGCAAGCTAACGCAATCTCGCATCAATGAGAGAGTCTCAGAGCTAATTGCGTCGTTTCCATCGCGAAACTAATGTTGGTTCGGCATGAACCAGAGAGCTTTGTCATGGGTTGGTGTCATTTCTGGCAATAACGGGTTTTCTAATCGGTAGTGAGTTCTGCTAGAGGTCTTTGCTTTTTTGATGGCGCTTGCAAAGTGCTGCTGGAATAGGGCTTCAAAGCTACCATCTCTGATTGCTTTTCTTAGGCCGTTCTCGACCTGCATAGCGAGCGCTGTGTTGTTTGGAGAGACAAAAAAGTAAGATGCGCTTGGGTAGCTGATAAGCGTGTGTTGCTCCAGTCCTATGCCATCAGCTTCGAATTTTCTTAGTTCGTCCCATACCTCAATGATTGACCGTGGGAACAGGTCTGCCCGCTGTAAGGCCAGCATCGTGAACAAGCCAGCGTAACTAGGCGAGTTTTGAATATTGAAGCCATTGTGTTTCAAAATATGCGTGTCTGGCCAGTCATGGCCTTGTATGGTCGACAATGATTTCACTTGCTCAAGTGAAAGCGCATTGCTTGCGTTAATCACATCTTTACGACTACTTAAAAATACCCGCCAGCCGATCAAACCTTTATAGATGGGAATACGAATAGGAATAAGCTCTTGTTCGCGCGTTTTAGATGTCATTGTCCACAGCACATCAATGTCTTGTCCTGCTTCGAGTTGTTTGAGAGCACGACCTTGATGCATGAACTTTTCTGAAGGCGTTAAACGCAAGTTTTGTTCGCTTTTCTCTAATGCAAGAGACAACAGCGCGATTGGGTATGCGTGGTGCTCTATAAAGTTTTCGCCAGCGCTAGGGTAACGAATCATCCTTGTTTGAGTTTGAGTTTGAGTTTGAGTTTGAGTTTGAGTGGCGTGAGTTTTTGCCGCGGATAAAAAAATGAGTATCCCTATCAGTGCTAGAAAACGGCCTCGTGCTTTCGCAATGGTGGCGTAGGTTTGCGGTAAAGACAGCATCGAATTCCTTTTGAAGAGTCTCGAATTGTGGGATCTATATTTTTCATTGTAGCTTAATTCGCAGCGGGTCCAGCTTCATTTAAGCGATTGCCGACATTCATTCAAATGAGAAGGTAGGGAGGGGTATTTTGGATGTCTAGGTGCTGATGTGTTTGCTGAATTATTGGCTGATGTATGTCTTAACAAATGCTCTCGCAGCAGAGAGCATTTGTTTGCATTGCATTAAAGACTTGGTGCGAGATGAAAGAGGCAGCCATTCCCTGCAACAGTGAGTTTATAGCGGCTGGTTAGTCGGTCGCCTTCGTTTAAATCATCGCGCTCTAAAATGCCTTTCTCAACAAGAAAGTCGAGCATTTCTGTACTGATCTCTTCCAGTTTTGCTCGCGCGGAAATCTCTGCTTGAGTGGCTTTGCCTTTCAATGAATACAAGGCTTTCATCACGCGTTCTTCGCGCGCGGATATTTGCGGCAGAGGGCCGGCATAAACTGGAAATTGTTGGTCAGGAAAGCGACCACACACGCTTTTATATGACTCTTGGAGGTTCGCAATGTCTGCATCTTTATCGTCACAAAGGTCGAACGAATGAAAGACGCCAGACTCCTTAGTTCTGTAATCGACCTTCGCAAGAAATATAGGAAGGTTGCAGTCTTTAGCGACGTGATAAAAACCGGTTTTCCATTGCTTAACATCGCCGCGCGTTCCTTCTGGGGTAAACAGGAAAAAGATGCGTTGGTTGCGGTGTTTATCGACAAATTCTTTAATGAGTGTGACTTGCCCTTTTGCGCCGGCAGAACGGTTAATCGGAATTCCACCCATCCAAAGCATTATTGGGCCTAGGACGGGAAGACGGCACCAACTTTCTTTAATTGAAAAGTAAATTTTGATGTCAAATATAATGGCGGCGCCAAGCGCGTAAACAATGTCCCAGTTCGATGTGTGCGGCGCAGCAATGGTAATACCGGCACCTTCGGGCGGGTTTTGAATCGTCTTCCAACCGGAGATCTTAAACCATGCTAGGTAGAGCATCTTAAGGAAAGATTTGACGAAGAAACCGTCGAAAATTGTTTTGTCGCGAATCGCTAGAGGCTTGTTGGACATAGGAACTGCACTTGTCGTAATGGGTTTAAATTGCATTCAAATATAGCACACTTCATTGGGGGCGTTTTTGTAATTTTGTTGTCCGTTTGCAAATAGATTTAATTAGCATGACAGGGGCTTTTGATCTTTCTGGCAAAGAGGGTGTAGTCGTCATATTGCTTAGCGATAAAATGACCACTACCACTACCACTACCACTACCACTACCACTACCACTACCACTGCTTGATTCGACGTACCAAAAAATTAATATTGTTCTGCATTAGCAGTGGCCCCAATGTTCTGCGCGTATTCAGCAGGGCTTGAATATTCATCAGCGTAAAGTTTAGGCAGTCTTTTGGATTTTCTTGGATCTGATCTCTTTGTGCCGCGATTTCAAAGTTATCCTTGAGTAATACTCGCAGCTCGCCAACCATTTTTTTCGCACATATAAGACTTTCCTCCGGTGCGTTGTTGTCGGCCAGTAATGTGTTGTTGATTAAGCAGCCGGAGGCGCCATTTGGCTTCGAGACCTGAGCAGAAAAGTTTTCGAAGTAGCGCAATATTGACCTTAGCCCTTGTCGTTCTTCTAGCGGCTTCAATAATGGGATAAAAATAGTGTCGTGGTAGTGGCGGAGTGATTTAAGGTAAAAGTCGTTTTTACTGCCAAATTGTTTGTAAATACTGAATTTGTTAATCCCAAGCTGGCCCGATAACTCATTGATGCTGGTCTTTGCATATCCCTCATTCCAAAAAATAAACATAGCAGCGCGCAGCTTTTCTTCAGGGTTAAAGGATAGTGGGCGTGCCATAAAATTGCCTTTGTTGTTGACCATGTGTTCTGTTATTACTAGGATAGCAGAACGCCTGGTCTGAAACTATGTTTAGTTTTTAGAGGTAGCTTTATCGCTTGTATGTTATTCGCTGCCCGTATGTTCAATTTTAGTGCTAGTCGCGTTGAGATAATTTGGATAATTTAAGGTGGAGTTCTAATGAAAGTTTATGAGCAAAAAATTGCCCCTAATGCGAGGCGGGTCAGGATATTTTTGGCAGAGAAGGGCGTGTTAGATCAAGTCGAGTTTGTTCAGTTAGATCTAAAAGCTGGCGATAATATTACACGCGAATTTAAGCAGAAAAACTTTTTAGGGAAGATACCCGTCATGGAGCTGGATGACGGGACTGAAATCTCTGAATCTGTCGCGATTTGTCGCTACTTCGAAGCCTTGTATCCAGAGCACCCATTAATGGGCAGAACCCCAAAGGCGCAGGCCAACGTCGAAATGTGGCAGCGTCGCTGTGAGATCTATTTTATGAATATGATAGGGATGGGGTTTCAACATACCTCAGGTTTTTTCGCTGACAGGATGACTCCGGTTAAAGAGTGGGGTGCCTTGTGTGTTGAAGAGGTTTCAAAATTCTTGAAGGAGCTAGAGAAGCATTTATCTGTGACTGAATTCATTGCGGGAGATGAATTTAGTATTGCGGATATTACGGCTTTCGTGTCGATCGATTTTGCGAAAGTGGTCGGTGTGCGGCGAGACGATACCATGCCAAACATTAACCGTTGGTATGCACAGATTAACGAAAGAGATAGCGCAAAAGCGTAGGTAGAGAAGCATGATTGATCTATATAGTTCGGCAACGCCAAATGGTTGGAAGGCCTCGTGTACGCTTGAGGAGTTGGGTTTGGAGTACACCTTGCATCCAATTAACTTAATGGCGCAAGAGCAAAAGACAGAGGCTTTTTTGGCAATGAATCCAAATGGGCGCATACCCGTCATATATGACAGAGACACGAAAGAGACGGTATTTGAGTCTGGTGCAATCATGATCTATTTGGCCGAGAAAACGGGGCGTCTATTGCCAACAGGGCGGGCGCGTTATGAGGTTCTGCAATGGTTGATGTTTCAAATGGGTGGCGTCGGACCGATGATGGGGCAGGCAAACGTTTTTTTCAGATACTTTCCGGAGAAAATTCAGCCAGTGATTGAGCGCTACCAGAACGAGTCCCAGCGCTTGCTTGCCGTGCTGGATACGCGATTAAAGGGGCGCGAGTATTTGTGCGACGAGTTTTCGATTGCGGATATTGCTAATTGGTGTTGGGCTAGGACATACGAATGGAGCGGCGTAGATGTTTCAGAGATGCCGGACTTACTCGCTTGGATTGATAGAGTGCATGCGCGCAAGGCCTGTTATAAAGGCATTAACGTGCCGCCTCGCGCTGCACCTGATTTGGTAAAAAAGGCGGGTGAGCAGATAATCACTAAATGAGCTGGGCCTTGTTCATAATGCGTAGTGTCGAGTAAACGTCATCAACGCAGGATGTGCTTAGTCGTAAACGGTAGGGATAGCTTGCCGTTTATGTTGCGTAATTTGATATTGGCGAATGAGCTTTTCTTCGACCGAAGCGTCGACTTTTTTTCCTTCAAGAAAATCGTCAATCTGATCGTAGCTCAGGCCAAGTGCATGTTCATCTTCTTTGCCTGGGTCATGGCACTCTAAGTCTGCTGTTGGGGCTTTGGTGATGATTTTATCTGGCGCACCCAACGTTTTGGCGAGCGAACGAACCTGCCGTTTGTTTAAACCAAACAGGGGAATCAAATCGACAGCGCCATCTCCGTATTTTGTATAAAACCCCGTAATATTTTCTGCTGAGTGGTCGGTGCCTAGCACTAAACCGCCTACCAACCCTGCAATATAGTACTGGGCAACCATTCGTTGCCGAGCTTTTGTGTTGCCTTTAGCGAAGTCTGCGTCGTAAGAGTGTTCTTCGATCGCTTTAATGCCTGATACGGCCTCGAATACTTGCTCATGAAGTGCGTCGGTGCTGGGCTTTACGTTAATCGTGAGGCTTTCGCTAGGTTGAATGAAGTCGATAGAAAGTTGGGCGTCTGCTTCGTCTTGCTGAGTTCCATAGGGGAGCCGCACTGCAATAAATGAATACGGCTTGTCAGGCGCGTTTCTGTTTAGTTCATCTATCGCGAGTTGGGCTAGTTTGCCACATGTTAGCGAGTCAATCCCGCCGCTTATTCCTAATACCAGTGAGCTCTGGCCAGATTCGGTAAGTGTTTTCTTGATGAATTCAACGCGACGTTTGATCTCAAACTCAGGGTTGATATCTTCGAGTACGCGCATTTCTGCAAGAATGTCTTGTTTGGTCGTCATGCTGTTTCTTCCATGCCCTAGTCAAAAAGTGTTCTAGTCAAATAAGCCAAATGTCACAACGCTAAGTAGGCTTCGGTTCTGCTCAACAATAAACTGAGGAAAAAACTCGCCTTGGTCATTAAAACCTTTGCCATTGGGATAGTTCAAGCGAAGTACAGATAGCGCGTCTGTTGCCTGCTCTTCGAGCTTAAGGTGCTGATACACTTCAATCATAATGATGAGCGCGTTTTCTATGGCAGGCGTCGTCGGATAATTTTCGACGACATGAGCGGCTCGGTTTGCAGCGGCGATATATGATTCGCGCTTAATGTAATAGCGTGCGGCATGCACTTCGTATTCCGCTAGCCGATTTCGAATTTCAATCATGCGACGCTGTGCGTCGGCTGCGTATTGGCTTGAAGGAAAGCGGGTGATGAGTTCTGAGAAGTCGCTAAATGCCTGACGCATATTGCCGGGGTCTCGAGAGCTAATATCAACGGACGAAAAATATTGAGAGGCAACCCCGATGTCGAGATGATAGTTGGCGATGCCCTTAATGTAATATGCATAATCAACATTAGGACTTTGCGGGTGAAGACGAATGAATCTGTCTGCGGCGAGGATAGAGCCCTCTAAATCGAGTGCGCTGTAGCGCGCATAAACTAAATCAAGTTGCGCTTGCTCAGCATATGTCCCGAATGGGTAGTTTGCTTCCAGTTCCTCAAGGGCAACGGTGGCTTGCGAAAAATTGCGTAATTTAATGGCTTTTTTTGCATCTTCGTAAAGTTCTTGCTCGGTCGCATCTTTTTTAGGCGCGGAGCTGCATCCAGTCAGGATAAAACACATTATTAGAGCGGCTAAGGCCGCATTTAGCAAAGCTTTCATAGTCTGTTTCGTTGGGTGGATAACTAGCTGGAAAAATACGGACAATGACGTCAATCCGTATTTCAGTACATCTTCTCTTGCACAATCTCTTGCACATCAAAGGCAAGAGCTCGTTATAATCGGGTCATTATTCCACAAAACATCCTAAGCGGGTATTAATTTGCGGAAACACTGTTGCCACCTCAGTTGCAACAATATCTATTTACAGGCGAACTAGATGACACAAATTGTAGAAGCAGACTTCGTGGTTAGCGTTGAACTTTCCGGCACGCGTTTTGATCAGGTATTGGCGGAACTGATGCCTGATTACTCGCGTTCACGCCTTCAGCAATGGATCAAGCAAGGGGCGGTGTTAGTCAATGGGAAAGCGTTGAAGTCAAAAGAAAAGCTTCGAGTCAATGATCTAATTGAAGTGCATGCCGAGCTTGAAGAGCAGGGAGAGTGGATTCCACAGGATATTCCTCTCGATATAGTCCATGAAGATGAATCGATAATTGTATTGAATAAGCCCGCCGGTATTGTTGTGCACCCCGGTGCTGGCAACCCAGACGGCACGTTGGTAAATGCCTTGCTTCATCATTTTCCAGAAATAGTGACGGTGCCTAGAGCAGGAATTGTTCATCGGCTTGATAAAGATACGACGGGTTTGATGGTGGTGACTAAAACCTTGTCCGCGCACGCGCATATCGTGGCACAGCTACAAAGTCGCGAAATGGGGCGAGAGTATGAAGCGGTCGCGAGCGGTGTTTTTACGGGCGGAGGAGTGGTTAATGAGCCGATTGCCCGTCATAGCAGTAATCGCAAGAAAATGGCGGTGACGCCATTTGGAAAGACCGCGATTACGCATTATCGTGTGTTGAAACGTTACACAGCGCATACTCACTTGCGATTAAAGCTTGAAACAGGACGAACCCACCAAATACGAGTCCATATGGCGCACTTGCATCATGCTCTCGTCGGCGATTCTGTGTATGGCGGGCGATTGAAGATGCCGAAAAATGCGAGTGTCGAATTGAAAGAGTTGTTGCGCTCTTTTGGGCGTCAGGCGCTGCATGCGAAAAAACTCACCTTGATTCACCCTGAACGAGAAGAGGAGATGAGTTGGGAAGTAGAGCTACCAGAAGATATGCAGCATTTGCTGACGGTGATTGCCGAGGATTCTTAGGTGGCGACTAAGAAAGAACCTCAATGCTTTTCTTTGGTGGACAAAAAAGCGGTACCGTTATTAGAGCCACATTGGCCAGCCCCGCTAAATGTAAAAGCATGCGTTTCTACCCGAATGGGTGGGAAAAGTGTGTTTCCGTTCGATAGTATGAATTTGGCACTCCACGTTGAAGATGACCCTGCCACCGTCGAGCTCAACCGAGAGATTCTGGCGAATGCCATCGGACAGAAATTAACGGATTTTCAGTGGCTAGAACAGGTCCATGGAACAAAAATTGTTGCGGCGAAACATGCGCAAAACGCAGAGCGGGCGGATGGTGTTTGGACTAGCGCGCCCGGGCTAGTTTGCGCGGTAATGACTGCGGACTGCTTACCAGTATTATTGTGTAACGCAAAAGGCACAAAAGTGATGGCGGTTCATGCTGGGTGGCGAGGTTTAGCGGCTGACATTGTAGCGAAAGCAGCACAAATGTTTGACTCTAGCGAAGAGGTGCTTGCTTGGATGGGGCCTGCGATTGGGCCGCAGCATTTTGAAGTTGGGGCGGAGGTTAGGGAGGCATTTCTGGCAATGAATGCCACTTACGACCAGGCATTTTTTGCGGCTACAACAAGTGCTTCATCGAAGAAAAAATATTTCGCGGATATCTATCAGCTCTGCCGAACGCAGCTCGCATTGGTTGGTGTTGCCGGCACTCAGGTTTATGGTGGCGAAGCTTGTACGTATTCAGATCAGACTAAGTTCTACTCATATCGTCGTGACGGAAAACGTTCTGGGCGCATGGCTTCGTTGATTTGGTTAGCACCTTAGTTTTTAGGTTGCTGGGTTTATCGTGTGTTTTCTAGCCCTCTCTCTAGGCGGCGATCCAGTCGTATATTATCGATATAGAGACTTAGGTCGGCGCTTGCTTCTGTCGAAAATAAAATAAGACTGTCAATTGAATCCAATGAAAGGTCACGCTGCTCAGGAGCGCTGACGATATCTGCCAGCAGAATTTCGATGTTATTTATACCGGGCTCTATTGTTAGTGTTCGATTGAATCGGTCACTGTGTTCTTGATTGTGCTGGGTGTCACTCACTCGAATAACAAGATTAGTTTTTTGTTTAAGCTTTGAGAAAATATCTATCCGTAGAGCGTCATATTGCCCCCAATCTTTAACTATTTGCCGGAAAGCGATGCCTGGATACTGGCCATGACTTAGGTCTAGTCGAATCACTTTAGACTGATTGTTTATCCATCCAGACGGCGCGCCAACGGTATTGGTATATGCGCCATAGTTTGCTCTGAATAGTTCGTTTTGCCAGTTTTCTTCTGCATTAAAAATTACCGGGAATGCCTGGTTTCTGAGTGTGATGACCTGATGGAAATAAAGCGGGAGTATGCTGCTGATTGAAAGTAGAAGACACGCGCAAGCAATGGCTAAAATCTTTTTGTTTCGTCGCTCTAGTCGGCGTCTTGCAATAAAGACAAGGATTGCTGAGGTGCAGCCTAATAGGTCATACCAAACATCTAAGAAGCTGCCTTCTCGGCCCAAAGATGGCTGGACCAACTCAATCATTACCCCAGTTATTATCCCGCCAAAGAAAGCAACGGGAATGACCAGTCCGCGCCCTAGTCGAAGCACGAAAAATGGCTGAGACAGCGTGTTCGCGAGAACAAGTGTTGCGACAAAAAAGACGGCGGTATGGCTGCTGTCTTTCAAGCTTTGATTGAAAAGATCGTTTTCGGTGATGCCGTTAAAGTAAAAAACGAGAGCGGCAAGTAAGGCGCTCAGAGCAATAATTTCAATAGTGTCGAGAAATCGACTAGGTTGTGATGTGGATTGAACTTGATTCATGTCAAAAAATTGTCGGTTACGCTTGAAATTCACTGGAGTGGACTTATTTTAACAGTAATTGGATTGATTAGGTTGGCGTCTAAATAGACTTCAGCCACTTTTTTATGAGGTGAATTATGCGAATGGATCGATTGACTAGTCGGCTACAAATGGCGTTGTCTGATGCACAGTCGCTCGCGCTAGGAAAGGACCATAACTTTATTGAACCGGTCCATCTAATGAAAACATTGTTAGATCAGAACGGCAGTGTCTCGTCGTTACTTAAACAGGTGAATGTGGATGTTCCTGCGTTTAAGCAGCGCGTCGAGACCTTGATTGATCAGTTACCGTCGGTCGAAGGCAGCGATGGCGATGTCCATATGTCTAATAGCCTGGGTCGGCTTCTCAATATTGCGGATAAATATACGCAAAAGAAGGGGGACCAGTTTGTTTCTAGTGAAATGGTCTTGTTGGCTTCACTGGAAGAAAAGGGCGCCTTGGGCGCTTTGCTAAAGAAGCTTAGTGTCACGCAAGAAAACTTGGAGCGCGCGATCGAAAGTGTGCGAGGGGGGGATTCAGTGAGCGATCAAAATGCAGAAGAGAGCAGAGAAGCTTTAGACAAGTTTACGGTTGATCTAACGGCTAAGGCGGCTGAAGGAAAACTTGATCCGGTGATTGGCCGAGACGATGAAATTCGTCGGACCGTTCAAGTTTTGCAGCGTCGACGAAAGAACAATCCCGTACTGATCGGTGAGCCAGGTGTTGGTAAAACAGCGATTGTAGAGGGCTTGGCGCAGCGTATTGTTAATGGCGAAGTGCCTGATGGTCTAAAAGACAAGCGCGTGCTTTCGTTGGATATGGGAGCTTTGATTGCTGGTGCAAAATTTAGGGGTGAATTTGAGGAGCGCCTTAAAGGTGTTTTGAATGAGTTGTCGAAGCAGGAAGGACAAATCATTTTGTTCATCGATGAGATTCATACCATGGTAGGCGCCGGTAAAGCCGAAGGTTCGATGGATGCGGGTAACATGCTCAAGCCTGCGCTATCGCGTGGTGAGTTGCATTGTGTTGGTGCGACGACCCTTGATGAATACCGAACATATATTGAAAAAGATGCAGCGCTGGAGCGACGTTTTCAAAAGGTATTGGTTAAAGAGCCAACGGTTGAAGATACCATCGCTATATTGCGCGGCTTAAAAGAGCGCTATGAGGTTCACCATGGGGTAGAAATTACCAATGGCGCGATTATCGCAGCGGGAAAACTGTCGCACCGTTATATCGCAGATCGCCAGTTGCCGGACAAGGCCATCGATCTAGTGGATGAGGCCGCTAGTCAGATCCGCATGGAAATGGATTCAAAGCCTGAGTCCTTGGATCGTCTTGAGCGCCGCCTCATTCAGTTAAAAATTGAGCGTGAGGCGCTTAAGAAAGAAAAAGATGAGGGCTCCAAAAAGAGCTTGGTTGACCTGAATGCGAAAATAGATGAGGCCTCAAAAGAGTTCGCTGATCTTGAAGAGGTTTGGCTAGCAGAGAAAGCAGCGTTGCATGGTTCGCAGAAAGTGAAGAGTCAGCTTGAGCAGGCGAGAGTCGAACTAGAAAGTGCGCGTCGTGCGGGTGACCTGGGCCTGATGTCTGAATTACAGTACGGGACGATTCCGGAGCTTGAAAAGCAGCTAGATATGGCTAGTCAGGCTGAGATGGTAGGTATGACGTTGTTGCGCAACAGGGTAACCGAAGAAGAAATAGCGGAGACCGTTTCGAAGTGGACCGGTATTCCTGTGTCTAAAATGCTTGAGGGTGAGAGAGACAAGCTATTGCGTATGGAAGAGGCCTTGCATGGCCGAGTCATTGGTCAAGATGAGGCGGTGACCGCAGTGTCGGATGCGGTTCGCCGGTCTCGTGCGGGCCTGTCTGATCCAAATCGTCCAAACGGTTCGTTCTTGTTTCTTGGGCCAACGGGTGTGGGCAAGACGGAGTTGTGTAAGTCTCTGGCCGGTTTTTTGTTTGACACCGAAGAAGCAATGATTCGGATAGATATGTCGGAGTTTATGGAGAAGCACTCAGTGGCTCGCTTAATAGGTGCGCCGCCGGGCTATGTCGGTTATGAAGAAGGCGGGTATTTGACGGAGGCGGTTCGACGGCGTCCTTATTCTGTTTTGCTGTTAGATGAAGTTGAGAAGGCGCATCCAGACGTGTTCAATATTTTGCTTCAGGTGCTTGAGGATGGTCGTCTAACGGATGGCCAGGGCCGAACGGTTGATTTCAGAAATACAGTAATTGTCATGACCTCCAACCTTGGCTCCGACATTATTCAGAGTATGAGCGGTGCAGGTTATGAGCCAGTTAAGGCTGCTGTAATGGAAGCTGTAACGGGGCACTTCCGGCCGGAATTTGTAAACCGCATTGACGAGGTAGTTGTCTTCCACGCTCTCGAAGCTTCACAGATTCAGGGAATCGCAAAAATTCAGCTGCAGCACCTCGAAGCAAGATTACAGGAGCAAGGAATCGGCATTGAATTTTCTGATGAGGCAATGGTGAAGCTAGCGGATGCCGGGTTTGATCCGGTTTATGGTGCAAGGCCCTTGAAGCGGGCGATTCAGCGCTGGGTTGAGAACCCATTAGCGCAAAAGATCTTGTCGGGAGAGTTCGCGGCGGGAGATCTAATAAAAGCGGCGGTAGATGAGGATACTATTTCGTTTAACTAGCCGGTTTGTTGCGGAGCCTGAAGGCAGGCTCCGCATAAAATTTGTGAGTGATGATCTACGAACTGAGGTTGGAGGCTGCTATTACTTTGCGCAGTGTTCGTCGAGCATATCTTGATAGTTCTGCTTTCTTTCAGCGATTTCTTCTGGGTTTAAATAACGCAGCTCTCCGTTCTCGCTCACTTTTACTCGACTGCTGTCGCGTATTTTCTTGAGGTTTTCTCGAATCGCGACACATTGCGCATCATTTTCTCGTTTTTCTGTGCCGGCTTGAAGGTCTGCCGCTTTTTGCTCAAGCTCTGCGTTTTTCTTCTCACTTAGGTTTTGCGCTTTTTCCTGAACGCTCCCTCTACTCGATGAGGGTTTGCCTCCGCTAATCTTTAGATTTTCAGCGTCGACATTATTGGGTTGGATGTCAGAGTAATGAATATTGCCAGCATCATCGGTCCATTTAAATACTTTGTCAGCAAAGGCTTGCGCTGGCGATAGCGCTAAAGCGATCAGAAATGCCATGCCTATGGCGCTAAATGTGGTGGTCTTCATGTTCTTTGGTCTCTTCAGCATTGGGTTTGAATCACTAACAACTATAGGACAGAGAGTGGATTTGGTCGAAAATAAGCATGAAATCCCTGATATCTTTTAAAAAACTGTGAAGAGTGTTGACTCTTCGTAATTGCGTGTCAGAATTGTTGGTTGCTTTAGGCCGAGGTTTTTACAGTCCTCTGAGTGGTAATCAATCCCCCCTAGCGAGATTTTGTTGTCGGTACATCCCAATCGGATAGGCAGCAGCGATCACTGATAACAGGTAGTGCAGTACAAAAATGTTGCATTATTGGGCGAAACTCCCCGCCTTGTTGATCGTAAAAATCACGTTTAATGTAAAATGGCACTTCCAAAAGAAGTGATAGTTGATTCGGCTAAAGCATCCTAAAAATTACATTCACTTATTAAAGGTAATTATCGTGGAGCTATTATCTGGCGCCGATATGATCACTCGTTTTTTGAAAGACGAGGGGGTTGAGAATATCTACGGCTATCCTGGTGGGGCGGCATTGCATATTTATGATGCTCTGTTCAGACAGGATCACGTTAAACATATTTTAGTCCGGCATGAGCAGGCCGCTGTTCACATGGCGGATGGTTATGCGCGGGCAACCGGTAAGGCTGGGGTGGTACTTGTTACTTCTGGTCCAGGCGCAACTAATACTATTACAGGTATCGCAACGGCGTTTACCGATTCTATTCCAATGGTTGTCCTGTGTGGTCAGGTGCCGTCTGTCTTAATTGGCGAAGACGCTTTCCAAGAGACTGACATGATGGGCGTGTCCCGTCCTGTTGTTAAGCATAATATGGCGATTCGGCACCCTTCTGAAATTCCTGACGTATTGAAAAAAGCGTTCTATATTGCGCAATCAGGCCGTCCGGGTCCGGTTGTTGTTGATATTCCTAAGGATATGACGGCGCCCAATGAGCGCTTCGAGTATGTCTATCCTAAAAAGGTGAAACTTCGTTCTTATGCGCCTCCTGTGCGAGGGCACTCTGGTCAGATCCGTAAAGCTGTCGATATGTTGATGTCTGCCAAGCGGCCCATTATTTATGCGGGTGGAGGTGTCATTATTGGCGGCGCCTCAAAGTTATTGACGGAGCTGGTTGACCGTTTGAATTATCCGGTTACGCAAACCTTGATGGGCTTGGGTTGTTACCCAGGCACGGCAAAACGCAGTGTTGGTATGCTGGGTATGCACGGCACTTATGAAGCAAATGAGGCGATGCACCATTCCGACTTGGTACTTGCAGTAGGTGCTCGCTTCGATGACCGTGTGACGAATGCAACGGATAAGTTCTGTCCGGGTGCTCGTATCATTCATATCGATATTGACCCTGCGAACATTTCTAAAACCGTTGGTGTTGATGTGCCAATAGTTGGTCCGGTTGATTCTGTTCTAACAGATATGTTGGCTCTGGTTGAGGAGTCAGAAATCGAAATCGATCAAGCTGCACTTGATGCTTGGTGGAAGAAAATTGAAGGCTGGCGCACAGTTCATGGCGGTAGGTATGAGCCATCTACTCAAGATTCGATTAAACCTCAGCATGTTATTGAGACGCTCCATAAAGTGACTAAAGGGGATGCGTTTGTGACGTCTGACGTAGGTCAGCATCAAATGTATGCTGCGCAGTATTATAAATTTGATAAGCCGAACCGTTGGATCAATTCTGGTGGTTTAGGGACGATGGGCTTCGGATTGCCTGCTGCGATGGGGATAAAGCTTAATTTTCCTGAAGCAGAGGTTGTTTGTGTTACGGGTGAGGGCAGTATTCAAATGAATATTCAAGAGCTCTCGACGTGTAATCAGTATAACTTGCCGCTCAAGGTGCTGTTGTTGAACAACGAAGCTTTGGGGATGGTTAAACAGTGGCAGGATATGAATTATGAGTCGCGCCATTCATATTCCTATATGGATTCTTTGCCAGACTTCACTAAGTTAGTCGAGTCTTATGGGCACGTTGGCATGACGGTTAATAAGCTTGATGAGCTTGAATCAACGCTAGAAAAAGCGTTCGCGATGAAAGACCGTTTAGTGTTTATCAATGTTTATGTTGATCCAAAAGAGCACGTTTATCCGATGCAAATCGCGCGTGGCTCAATGAATGATATGTGGCTTAGCAAAACGGAGAGGACCTAAATACCATGCGTAGAATTATTTCAGTCTTGTTGGAAAACGAGCCGGGAGCATTATCGCGGGTTGTGGGTTTGTTTTCGCAAAGAAACTATAACATTGAAACCTTAACCGTTGCGCCGACAGAGGATGAATCTTTGTCACGTTTGACGGTGACGACTTCGGGTTCGGATAAGGTGATCGAGCAGATTACTAAGCAGCTTAACAAGCTGATCGAAGTCGTTAAGTTGGTCGACCTGACCGAAGGTGCTCATATAGAGCGTGAATTGATGTTAGTTAAGGTAAAAGCGACCGGTTCGCAGCGCGCGGAGATTACGCGTACTGTCGATATTTTTCGGGGCCAGGTTGTTGATGTGAACAGCTCTGTATATACCGTTCAGGTGACAGGAAATAGCGATAAGCTCGATGCGTTTATCCGTTCTGTTTCAGAAGGTAGCGTGTTAGAGGTTGTTCGAAGTGGTGTTTCCGGTATCGCTAGAGGCGAAAAGGTCTTAAGCCTTTAAGCGCTATGTTGGTTGGAAATTTTAGTTGATTGGGTGTGCCGCACTATAGCGGACACCGATGTTTAATTTAGGGGAATTTCATGCAGGTTTATTACGACAAAGATTGCGATCTTTCGATCATTCAGGGACAAAAAGTTGCCATTATTGGTTACGGTTCACAAGGGCATGCGCACGCATGCAACCTTAAAGATTCAGGTGTGGATGTAACTGTTGGCTTACGTGCTAACTCTTCATCAGTTGCCAAAGCGGAAGCTCACGGTTTAACCGTTAAGCCTGTGGCAGAAGCAGTAGCGGCGGCTGACGTTGTAATGATCCTAACGCCAGATGAGTTTCAGTCTGTGTTGTATCGTGACGAGATCGAGCCAAATATCAAGCAAGGCGCTACGTTAGCATTTGCACATGGTTTTGCTATTCATTACAACCAAGTTGTTCCGCGTGCTGACCTCAACGTCATCATGATTGCGCCAAAGGCTCCTGGTCATACTGTCCGTTCCGAGTTCGTTAAGGGTGGCGGTATTCCTGATTTGATCGCGATCGCTCAAGACGCGACGGGAGATGCGAAAAATCTAGCGCTTTCTTACGCTTGTGGTGTTGGCGGTGGTCGTACAGGTATCATCGAAACGACTTTCAAAGATGAAACTGAAACTGATTTGTTCGGTGAGCAAGCTGTTCTTTGTGGTGGTGCAGTTGAGTTGGTTAAAGCTGGCTTCGAAACGCTTACTGAAGCTGGCTATGCACCAGAGATGGCGTATTTCGAGTGTTTGCATGAGCTGAAGTTGATTGTTGACTTGATGTACGAAGGTGGTATTGCAAACATGAACTACTCGATCTCTAACAACGCTGAATACGGCGAGTATGTGACGGGTCCTGAGGTTATTAACGATGAGTCGCGCGCAGCAATGCGTAATGCGCTTAAGCGTATTCAGGATGGTGAGTATGCGAAGATGTTTGTTGCAGAAGGCGCTTCAAACTACGCTTCAATGACTGCGTATCGTCGTAACAACGCTGCACACCCAATTGAAAAAACGGGTGCAGAGTTGCGAGCAATGATGCCTTGGATTGCGTCGAATAAGATCGTCGATCAAGAGAAAAACTAAGCGCTTGCAATCATTGCGGTGCTGGCGTGATAATTTTGGCCACATAGTGGGCTAAATCGCGTTAGAATAAGAACGGCTTATGGGGAAACCTAATAGGCCGTTTTTTTTTGTACTGCTCTTTTTAGCAAAGGGCGGCCGAGTGGCGCAGAATTTACGAGAGCGAAATGACGAAAAAAACTGAAGTTATTGACGATCAAGAAGTGAAGGTTGAGGGTTCCGGTGCAAATTCGTCTGTTGAGCAGCCAGAGGATGCCAAGCGAACTTCGAAGTTGGGGCGTGGCATATACTTGCTGCCTAACTTATTTACAACGGCATCGTTGTTTTCAGGGTTCTATGCAATTGTCGCTGGAATGGATGGTCATTTTGACAATGCCGCTATCGCTATTTTTGTTTCGATGGTTCTCGATGGTCTAGATGGGCGTGTTGCGCGTATGACTAATACGCAAAGTGCGTTTGGTGCAGAATACGATAGCCTTGTCGATATGGTTGCATTTGGTGTTGCACCTGCGTTGGTGGCTTTTTCGCTTAACTTGCAGTCGTTGGGTAATCTGGGTTGGATTGCTACGTTTATTTATGTGGCGGGCGCTGCTTTGCGTTTGGCGCGTTTTAATACGCAAATCGACTCTGTTGATAAGCGCTTTTTCATTGGGCTGCCAAGTCCCTCCGCGGCGGCATTGGTTGCTGGCTTTGTTTGGGTGACGCATAGTTATGAGCAGTCGCAGTTTTTGACTCTGTTCACTATGTTAGTGGTAGCGTTTGCGGGCGTGATGATGGTCAGTAATGTTCTTTATCATTCGTTTAAAGAGTTTGATATGAAGAAACGAGTGCCATTCACGGCGGTTCTGATTATTGTTTTGGTTTTTGCGGTTATTGCATTGGAGCCTGCGTTAGTTTTATTGGCCGGCTTTTTTATCTATGCGCTCTCAGGGCCGTTCAATCAATTTATTTTGAGAAAAAAATAATCGCTTAGGGAATCTTTTTACGATTGAGGGTCTAAGCTTGCGCAAGTGTTGTTTGCTTAGGAGCTCTCTATGTTAATTAAGATCAAAAAAACGTCCGATATTTGTCCGTCAGAAATTACCTCTGAGTCGGTCTATAGTAGTCGGCGTTCATTTATTGCCGGCGCTACAGCCGGTGTCGGTTTGATGGCGGCAGGTATCTCTCCGTTCTCAAGTGCTGCTTTATCGACAACATATCCTAATTTAATAACGACACCATATGGGCGCGGTGAGACGCTGACGCCTTACGATGACGTTACCTCCTACAATAATTTCTATGAGTTCGGTACGGATAAGTCCGACCCTAAAAAGTATGCTCACGAGATGACTGTCGACCCTTGGTCCGTGTCAGTAGAGGGGGAGGCGGACAAGACGGGAGTGTTTCAGCTTGAAGATTTGCTCAAGGGTGTTTCTCTAGAAGAGAGGATTTATCGATTGCGCTGTGTTGAGGCGTGGTCGATGGTGATTCCTTGGGTTGGTTTACCGTTGAACAAAGTGCTGGAAAAATTCAAGCCTAACTCCAAGGCGAAGTATGTTGAATTTGAGACCTTGCAGCGCCCGAGCGAAATGCGTGGTCAGCGCTCCTATCTGACTTCACTAGAGTGGCCATACGTCGAAGGCTTGCGCATTGATGAGGCGATGCATCCTCTGACAATTCTTGCTGTCGGTGTGTATGGAAAGTCGATGCCTAATCAAAATGGGGCTCCGCTGCGATTAGTTGTGCCGTGGAAGTATGGCTTCAAAAGCATTAAATCGATCGTCAAAATCAAATTTACAGAAAAGCGTCCTGTTACGAGTTGGGAGAAGTCTGGTCCGAGTGAGTACGGTTTCTACTCGAACGTTAACCCAGGTGTCGACCATCCTCGTTGGAGTCAAAAACGTGAGCGCCGATTACCCAACTCCTTGTTTAGTCCAAACCGTATCGATACGGCTATGTTTAATGGTTATGCCGATGAGGTGGCGTCCCTCTATCGAGGGATGGACCTACGGAAAAATTTCTAGATGAGTTCTTTATTTCGCAGTAAAGTCGCCTGGCTTTTGTGTTTTTCGCTGGGCTTCGCTCCGCTTGCTTATATTGTCTATCTTGCTGCTCAAGGTGGGTTGGGTGCTGAGCCGGCGAAAGCGTTAGTTGAATTCTTAGGTGAGGTGGCGATTCTTGCTTTGATGTTGGTGCTCGCAATGAGCCCGTTACGAAAGATCAAACAGCTTTCTGGTATCAATCGTTTTCGGCGAATGTTTGGGTTGTTTGTATTTTTCTACGCCTCATTGCATGTTGCCTCCTATGCGTTCCTGTTAGTCGATTGGCAAAACTTTATCGAGGACATATATAGTCGGCTCTACGTAATGGCGGGTTTTGTTGCATTTATCGTATTGTTATCGCTTGCGGTTACTTCCCCTAAAGTTATGGTCAAAAAGCTAGGTAAGCGCTGGAAGTCTTTGCATCGCTTGGTTTATGTTGCAGTGATTGCGGCTGTCATTCATGTCTTTTGGCAGGTGCGTTCTGACTATACTGAGGCGGCTTTTTATGCCGCTTTGGCCTTGCTTCTTCTGTCGTTCCGTTTTTCCTATTTCAAGCGTCGCCTATTTAGTGTTCAGCGCAGTTAACCTTGTTTACATTTGCTAACACAATTAAATGAAGTTTTTGTGTCTTAGCTGTTGACCGGAAGATTGGTCTCTATATAATGCGCACCTCCTCAACGGACAGGGCTTAAAACAAGCACTACTAGAGAGGGGTTTTAAGCTTCTTAATATGATGTAAATCATGAGCTTAGAAAGTGTTGCTTGATCGAGAGATCAAGGCTTGAAAAGAAATTTTCAAGGCGGCTAAAAAAGTCGTTGACAACACGAATTGGCGCTGTAGAATACGCGCCTCGCTTGAGGGAACAGACACTGTTTCTCAGGCACGATCTTTAAAAATTGACCAAGCAATTCGTGTGGGCGCTGACTGAGATGGTTTCACGATTAGAAGCACTTTTAGCTGCAATTATGTAGTTAGATGACGGCTTCGAATTAAGAGATTATCAAGTCAACGACCTGTGAATTCATTTATTTGTAATACAGTAATTGTACGAAACAGTTGTTTTAGACTTGAGCAAAAATTAGTCATTCTTCGGAATGGCGAGTAGATTAAACTGAAGAGTTTGATCATGGCTCAGATTGAACGCTGGCGGCAGGCTTAACACATGCAAGTCGAGCGGTAACAGATCTAGCTTGCTAGATGCTGACGAGCGGCGGACGGGTGAGTAACGCGTAGGAAACTGCCTAGTAGTGGGGGATAGCCCAGAGAAATTTGGAT
>CAJWBE010000025.1 GCA_913020045.1 uncultured Oleiphilus sp. | reverse complement strand
AGCAATTAGCCGAAATACGTTTTGCCAGTTTTAGCCATTTCTCTCATACCCGCTGTTGGGTGATAAAGAGCACCAAGATCTTTGTACTTATCTGCAATAGCACAGAACGCTTCAAGACCGATAGAATCGATATAACGAAGAGCACCACCACGGAATGGAGGGAAACCAATACCAAAGATAAGACCCATATCTGCTTCTGCTGCTGTATCAACGATACCGTCTTCAAGACAACGCACAGTTTCGATGCAAAGTGGAACCATCATACGCTCAATGATTTCTTCATCAGAAAATTCATTAGAGCTTTGAACAATAGGCTTAAGCAAGTCATAAACTGCAGCATCTTTAACTTTCTTTTGCTTACCTTTACGGTCAAGCTCATAAGTATAAAAACCCTTATCAGTTTTCTGGCCATACCGACCATCTTCAAACATGACGTCAATTGCAGTACGGAATTCATTCTTCATACGATCAGGAAAGCCAGCAGCCATTACTTCGCCTGCATGCTTACCAGTATCCATACCAACTACGTCAAGTAGATAAGCTGGACCCATCGGCCAACCGAACTTCTCCAAAATCTTATCAACGCGCTGAAAGTCAGCACCGTCACGTACTAGGGCACAGAATCCGCCAAAGTATGGGAATAAGATACGGTTAACCAAGAATCCTGGGCAGTCATTAACCACTACAGGCGTCTTACCCATTGCTTTAGCATAACCAACTGTCGTAGCAATTGTTTCTTCGCTGGTTTTCTCACCACGAATAATTTCAACCAAAGGCATCATGTGCACAGGGTTAAAAAAGTGCATACCACAGAAGTTTTCTGGGCGCTTCAAATTTTTAGCAAGAAGGTCGATAGAGATTGTAGACGTGTTAGATGTAAGAACCGTGTCGTCAGATACCAGCCCTTCTACTTCACATAAAACAATATCTTTCACTTTTGGGTTTTCGACAACAGCTTCAACCACTAAGTCAACATCGCCAAAATCACCATAACTTAGAGCTGGCTTAATCGCGTTTAATACACCAGCCATTTTCTCAGGCTTCATTTTGCCTTTTGAAACGCGCTTGGTTAATAACTTAGTCGCTTCATTTAAACCAAGATCGATGCCCGCTTGTGCGATATCTTTCATGATAATTGGCGTGCCTTTAAGAGCAGACTGGTATGCAATACCGCCACCCATAATACCCGCACCCAAAACAGCTGCTAGTTCAACCTTTGTCGCCTTAGGCTCTAGGGCTTTAGCTTTAGCTTTTAAAGCTTGGTCATTCAAGAAAAGACCAATCAAAGAGGCTGACACTGAAGTTTTCGCCATCTTAGCAAACCCTTTAGCCTCTACCTGAATCGCTTTGTCACGAGCCATACCAGAGTGCTTCTGCATTGCCTTGATTGCTTCTACAGGCGCTGGATAATTCGGGCCCGCTTGGCCAGCTACAAAACCCTTTGCCGTTTCGAAAGTCATCATACTTTCCATCGGGTTCAAGTTTAGCTTGCTAGTTTTTTCTTCACGTCGACCTTTGTAATCGACTTTTCCGGCAATCGCTTCTTTAACGAGTGCGATTGACGCTTCGAGTAATTTATCCGCTGGAACAACAACGTCTACCGCGCCAAATTTAAGCGCATCGGCCGGACGGTATTCCTTACTACCACATATCCACTCAATGGCATTATCGGCACCAATCAACCGTGGCAAACGTACTGTACCGCCAAAACCTGGGAAGATGCCTAGCTTAACTTCTGGCAATCCAACTTTTGCTTTTTCAGACATGACTCGGTAGTCAGTAGAAAGACACATTTCAAAACCACCGCCCAACGCTATACCGTTAATTGCGGTTACTGACGGAAATGGTAAGTCTTCGATTGCGCTGAAGATACCATTCACCTCGACATTACCTGCGATCAGTTCTTCTTCAGAACCGGCAAATAATTCAGTGAATTCTGTGATATCAGCTCCAACGATGAAGCAATCCTTTGAACTAGTTACAACCAAACCTTTAATACCATCGGCATTTTTTAGGCTCTCAGCTGCTGCACCCAGCTCTTCAAGAGTGAGTCTGTTAAATTTATTAACTGACTCGCCTTCCAAATCGAAGTTAAGTTGTGCAATGCCACCTTCGATTTCTTTAACCGTGATGGCTTTACCTGCGTAAATCATCAACTGTTCTCCAAGTTAATTGTCCGTGCCAATGTTAAAAACGACACCGGCAAAGTTTTTTTTGCCCACTAATAAAACAACGGGATTTTCCGAAATTCATACGCTCGTTTGAATTGCGAGGTGCGAACATTGGAAAACTTTTGCTCATTTGTCAATTATTATTGACATTTTTAAACAAAAAACATTTTGCCATGAAGTGCTAATATCGACCTATACATTTGATTTATAATCATTTATTTAAAAGGCGAAGCGAAAAACAAAAATATTTTTCACAAATGACTTTAGGTCATATTAATCACGCCTCACATGCAATTTTATCAACCTCTTCATCAAAATACAGCTGAAAAATAGCCAAAATAGGGCCAATATTCCGGAACAAAAAAACCTGGAGCGACAAGCCTAGCCAAACGCTTGTATGTTAGGGATTAAATACTACACTGAAATTAATACGCCAAACCAAAATAACATGGAGCCAATGAATGTCCGCCACAAGCAAGCTTTTCCGTCGTTTACTCACGACAACTGGAACACTCGCCCTCACCTTAAGCATGAGTGCTAATCTACACGCCGAAGAGGGCTCTGCGGACTCTCCCTTAGAACAAGTCTTTCAGGCGCAAGTTAACTCTTATTATTCGGTTAACGGCTTTTACAACTTTAGTGCTAATCAAGGCGCACAAAAAGACCTCACAGCAATTAATGATTCTATTGAAAAGCTCGATACTTTAATAAGTTCGATCGAAAACGAAATAGACCAAGATAACGAGGCGACGGCCTATGAAGAAGTATCCGGAGCTTGGAAAAGCTACCACAAAGTACTGAAGCAAAATATTAAGGAAGTTGAGAAGACTGGCTACCCTGACCTGCGATTAGCTGGCGACATGGCTGTAGGAAATATTCGTCTTAATGCATCTCTGTCATCTTTATACGAAGTACTCTTGGCAACAAGTAGCGTAAAACCAGACAGCACTAGAGAGTTAAGCCGTAAAGCGGCAACAAAATTAGCATTAATGATGACAAAGTACTCTGCACGAACCACCTCTACTGTCAGCCAAGTATACGCCGATGGAGATAGCGAAACGGAAATTACAATTGATACACTGGCAAAAGAGTTTGGGACTCAATTGGAAGAACTATCTACTCTGGTAAAAGGCAACAAAAATGCCCTTAAACTATTAGATTCCGCAATAACCAAATGGGACTTCATTGAATCCTCCTATATCAACTACAACGAAAATCGCGTCAACTTTATCGTTAATCTTTATTCGAAAAAGATAATAAGTGATATTGATCTTGCGATTTCTGCTATTTAGCAGCCGAACGAGACATCAGGCAGATACACAATCTGCCTTACCCATCTTCCCACAACGTTCGCTCTTCTAGACATCGAGATAAGCACTCATCAACCCCCAGCACGTCAGCGACATCTCTTTCCTCTTTCCATAGCAACGAAATGCCAGATGAAGACATGACCAGCGCTTCAGCTGAATCAGGAAGTGATGCCAAAAGGCCCAGGCGTTCAAACGCTTTTTTTGTCTCATCTACCCCGTCTAACTCATGAGCACTGAGATCTTCAGAAAGCCGGGTAACCTGAGCCTTATGTCGTTTAAATTTTATATTGGCAGGCAACCTCTTTTCATACAATACATAACCACGATAGTTATCTAACCAGTAGAACAAAGAACTTGCTAACTTTTGATCAACCAATCTTACTCTAAGTCCTTTTTCTAACGCGCTATTCCGTATCTCAGTAAGCGCTCTTTCTCTAGGAGAAGGCATAACCCACATCACCGACCCCAATAACGCAACGGTTATGAAAATCGCTATCCAGAGCCCCATATCTCCCTCCTTTCACTTGACGACCTAGACATCATCTTCCAACTCCATCCAACGCTCAAGGGCGCGAGACAGCTCTCCTTCTGCCGACGCCAGGCGACTGGTAACCGAACCCACCTCTTCATGAGAGCCTTGATAAAACCCGGGTGATGCAATCTCTGCCGAAAGACATTCTATTTCTTTTTCGAGCTGATCAATTTTCTTGGGAAGCTGATCTAGTTCAAGCTTGAGCTTGTAGCTCATCTTTTTGGGCTTAACCTTATTTGACGTATCAACAATTTCTTTATCTTTACTATTAACAAGCTCAGGCGAACTTACTACCCCAGACTGGCCAGCTTCACTAGCCATCACCCCTCCAGTCTGACGAACCCAGTCTTGATAACCACCAACATACTCTGAAACCACGCCCTGCCCTTCGAAGACGAGAGTACTAGTTACTACCTGATCAATGAAATCTCGATCGTGACTAGTCAGAAGCAACGTTCCGGTAAAGCTGCATAGTTTTTCTTCTAGCAACTCTAATGTATCAACATCAAGGTCATTTGTTGGCTCATCCATCACAATGACATTTGCCGGTTTTGAGAAAAGTTTCGCCAACAACAAACGATTTGTTTCACCACCAGATAACGCCTTGATAGGAGATCGTGCTCTTTCTGCCGTGAACAGAAAGTCGTTTAGATAGCTCATGACATGCCGAGGCTTGCCATTTACTTCGACAAAGTCGTGACCATTCGCAACATTATCAAAAACAGTACCTTCAAAGTCCAGACCACCTCTTAACTGATCAAAATAGGCAATTTCTAACTTACTACCTAATTTCAGCACACCTGAAGTAGGGTTAAGCTGGCCAAGTAATATTCGGAGCAAAGTAGTTTTTCCGGCACCATTCGCACCAATCAAGCCAATCCGGTCTCCACGCATTACAGTCAAGTTCAGTTCATCAATGATTCTTCGCCCACCAGAGAATTCATGAGAGATTTCCTGAGCCTCAACAACTAACTTTCCAGATTTTTCGGCCTCTTCAATTTTGATCTCCACCTTGTCTTGTCGACTAATTCGATTCTTCCGTGTCTCTCGCAAGGCTTTAAGTGCTCGAACTCGCCCCTCATTTCTTGTACGTCGCGCCTTGATACCCTGCCGTATCCATACTTCTTCTTCGGACAGTCGTTTATCAAACAGTTTTTCTTGAGTCGCTTCATCCTCAAGCATTTTTTGCTTTTCGATTAAATAGTCACTATAGGAGCCATTAAAGGATGCGATATTCCCACGGTCCAACTCAATTATATTTGAGGCCAACGCCTTGATAAACGCGCGATCGTGGCTAACAAACAGTAAAGCTCCCTGGTATTCGCTCAAACGCTGCTCAAGCCATTTGATAGTCTCAATATCTAAATGATTGGTCGGCTCATCAAGAAGCAAAAGATCTGGGTCGTCAATCAACGACTTAGCTAGTAAGACTCGACGACGCCACCCCCCTGACAACGATTTCATTTGCTGATTCTCATCTAGACCAAATCGTTTAAGCATGTTTGATATCTTGGTTTGAAATGTCCAGCCATCTAGCGATTCAATTTTTTCTTGAAGGTCCTGTAACCTTTTCAGGTCTGAAGCCTCGCTAGATGAAACTTCAACCAAAGAATGGTATTCCGCTAGAACAGCGCCTACTTCTGCTAACCCGTCAGCAACAACATCAAACACCGATCTATCGTCCGCATCTGGCAGGCTTTGAGGCAAAGCACCAACTTTTAGACCTTTCTCAAATATAATTGACCCAGAATCGGGCTCTGATGCCCCAATTAGCAGGCTCATTAAGGACGATTTACCCTCACCATTCTTTCCAAGGAGGCATATTTTCTGCTTTGGTTCTATCGATATAGAAACTTCATCTAATAGCGGCCGATGACCATAAGCCAGTGATACATTTTCGAATCGAACAATACTCATATACGCTCTAATTGACCTAATTTATTTGTAGAAATTGACTCGCTAACTGGCATAAATCAACTATGCTTTTTAGTGTGCTATACATCAGCGGGCTGCCATTATGCATAACTTTGCCTTGCAACCACAGTTTTATTAAGCCAATTGGAGAAGGACATTGTCACAAAGAGCCGCATCTTCTAGTTCCGAGCGCCCTGATTTAGATTGGAGCCAGGTAAAAGAAACGATCAACATGCTCACTCTAGCCGTGTCTCAAGTTGAATGCACAATGTCTGACGGTGAAAAATCCATCACTGAACTCACTGAATCATTTACGTTTATAGCGAACCAACTGAAAGAAGTAATTGATGAAAGCCCTGCCAAAGAAGGGAACGAAGACACATCTGAACTACAATCAATGAAGCTAAGCGCTGCCGATATTCATAAGCAAATTATGAACGCGATTATTGCGTTCCAATTCTATGACAGACTAACCCAGCGACTTGACCACGTTAAGAGAGACCTCGGCTGGCTCAGCGAACTAGTGAGCGACCCTCAACAGCTTTTCAACCCGAGTTGCTGGTCTAAGCTTCAACATGACATTATGTCCAACTATACAATGGAAGAAGAACGCATTATGTTCCAACATATTATGGACGGAGCAACAGTGGAAGAAGCATTGGCCATCTATCAGCACCATTTTACAGAAAAAGCAGATGAAGACGACGGCAGCGGTGATGAAATAGAATTATTTTAACACAGCTACAAGAGCCTTAACTTATCCCCCGTACTCAACTTACCTTTACCTAAATGCACTAAATTTTGCCCAAAACAAATACCAAAATCATTCCTTCTGTATTTAGACAGTTCGCGCAACGGCTCTTTTGATCTCACGCCGTTTTCGACCGTAGTCATTACACAACGACTGCATGGCTTCACCGCCTTGAAATTGATCCCACCAAGCTCGAAATCGACCCACTTATCCTCCTCGAAAGCAGATGTGCCAGAAACTACTATATTCGGCCTAAAACGCGCCATAGTGACTGGCTCGGCAAGCCTATTGTTCAGATCCGTCAATGAGGACTCGTTCGTCAACAGGAATGGATAACCATCTGCAAAACTGACACGCTGATCATGTGCAAAAAATTCTCTATCTACTTGCCTAAAACTATCTTGAGGAATATAAGCCAACCTAACACTTTGCCCAAGATATTCAGAAAGCGCTCTCGTATGCGTGCTACTCAGTAAATCTGCGTCGACCTCATCCGACCAAACCATCACTTTCTGACTAGAACCAAATGCATCTAGTTCGAGATCAATCTGACCAAAATCATCGCCGAAGATACTTAGAACATCGCTAATAAGGGATGATTGCAATAAATTGAGCACAGGCATTGTACGCTGCGAAACAAATTTATTATTATCGTCGACCAACATAAAGCGCCTATCATTCTTAAAACCAAAGTCGTCTATTTCGAGAGAATTCGCCTGAATACCGCCTAACGACTTAACTGGATAATAATATAATGCACTAATTTTTGTACTCATAAGAAAAGCCCCAACCCGGTTATACGGGAACCTCGAATAACTTACAGATTTGAAATTATTTACCAGCCTTTGAACAACCAGTGATTAAACCTAAGAATAGATTACAAGACACAAAAAACTCCGCCCCAATAGCATACGATTATGCTTCGAAATAAAGCTATTTTGAATAGACGTAGAAAAGTAATAAGGAGATATGAAATGGAGCGGGAAACGAGATTCGAACTCGCGACCCCAACCTTGGCAAGGTTGTGCTCTACCAGCTGAGCTATTCCCGCGTAAACTGGTGGATGTTTTTCTTGTTCTCACAAGTGCAGAATTCAGACTTCACGAGCACGCTTTGTTGTGCTCTGCCCGGACAGCAATGAAACATTGCTGTCGCTCCGCTAAGCGCAAAACGATGTTTTGCTATCGCTTGCGTCTCCCAGCTGAGCTATTCCCGCGTAAACTCGTGGATGTTTTTCTTGTTCTCACAAGGCCCGCTTTGAGCGAGGCGATATATTAACGGATTCGATTTTGGTGTCAAGACGGATTCGATGAATATTCACTCTTCAGAGGCAAACAAGTGTGACCATGAGGCAATAAGGTATTGAACCATCGACCAAAGGGTTAATCCCGCCGCAATATAGATCAAGAAAATACCTAATATGTATGACCATTCCTGCTGCGCACCCACGAGCAGGAAGAAAATACAGCTCATTTGGCAGAAGGTTTTGATTTTTCCAACCATACCGACCTTAACATTGTCTCGTTTACCCTGTTCGGCCATCCACTCGCGCAAGCCTGAAACTACTATTTCGCGGCCGATAATAATCATTGCAGGCGCTGTCACCCAGCCGCTTTGAAAGTTTTCAATAATCACCGCCAGAGAAATAGCGACCATTAGTTTGTCAGCGACTGGGTCGAGGAACGCGCCAAATGGCGTACTCTGGTCCCACTTTCTGGCGAGATAGCCGTCAAACCAATCCGTTACCGCTGCGATCCAGAAAAGGAGTGCACAGGCATAGTAATTCCACTCAACCGGCAGGTAGTACGCAACAACAAATACGGGAATCATGACGATTCGGGAGAGGGTAAGGATGTTTGGTAAATTCATAATTCAACTTCAAACCGCTGGTTATTCACCATGTAAGGTGAGGTAAATCTGTTCGGCTAATGTGCCGCTTATACCGGATACTTTCATTATTTCATCGACGGAGGCCTGTTTGATGCCTCTTACGCTACCAAAATACCTGAGCAAATCTTTCCGACGCTTGGGGCCAACTCCTTCGACATTCTCTAAAGTTGACTGGCGGCGAGACTTATCTCGTCGGTTTCTATGACCCGTTATCGCAAACCGGTGAGACTCATCACGAATTTGCTGTATCAGGTGCAACCCGGGATTGTCCGATGCACAATGAACCGTTCGATACCGGTCGTCGCCGTCAGGAATCAGCAAGGTTTCAAAGCCCGCTTTACGCGTTGAGCCTTTCGCTATCCCTACCAACATAATATCGCGCAAGTTTAACGTGTTAAACACCTCGACGGCCAGACCCAACTGCCCTTTTCCTCCGTCTATAAACACGACATCAGGACGTTTTTCCGTATTATCTTTCATATTCCGATAACGGCGACTCAACACTTGCTTCATCGCGGCATAATCATCACCGCCCGTTATGCCGTCAATATTAAACGTTCGATAGTCAGATTTCAGAGGCCCTTGGTCGTTAAACACCACACACGAGGCGACAGTTTTCTCGCCTGAGCTGTGGCTGATATCGAAGCACTCCATCCGCTTTGGGTGAGCCTCTAGCTTCAGTAAAGTGGCAAGCGCATCGAAACGATGAAAAATATTTTCTTTATTCTCTAGGTGCGTTTTTAGGGCATTGTCCGCATTAGTCAGTGCTAGCTTCTTCCATTGTTGGCGTACTGATTTAACCTGACTCGCAAAACGAATGCCTTTGAAGCCCATTGAGGCCAGCGCGTCGACGATCACCGCTTCATTATCAAGCGCATGGGGCATCAACACTTCTTTAGGCAAGTCTCGCGACTGGCTCTGCCCCACATAGTATTGCTCAACAAACGCAGACAGCCGCTCTTGCGAAGAAAGCTCCAAAGGGAGTTTAGGGAAGTAGTTTTTATGGCCCAAGATGCGACCGTCTCGAACGAAGAGCATCGAAAACGCAACGACACCTGGCCCCTCTGCCATGCCAATGACGTCGATATCGAGACGTCCAGCTTCTGCTACCTGACTTTCTTGTACGTGACGAAGGTGACCAATTTGATCCCGCAGGGTTGCTGCTTTCTCAAACTCTAGTTGAGTCGCATAGCTTTCCATTTGATCCATCAAGTCACGCAACAATTCAGGGCTTCGGCCTTGAAGAAACATGGCAACATGCTCGACATCTTGTGCGTACTCTTCTTTACTGACCAGCCCAACACACGGCGCTTTACAGCGGTTAATCTGATGCTGTAAGCAGGGTCTAGAGCGATTGCGGTAGAACGTTTCGTCGCACTGTCTGACTTTAAAAAGTTTTTCAAGCAAGCTCAGGCTTTCTTTGACCGAGCCAGAGCTGGGAAATGGACCAAAGTATCGTCCCGTTGTTCCCTTGCTGCGCACGCGTTTTAAGCGAATCGAGGGGTAGTCTTTATCTGTCGCCAAGTAAATATAGGGGTAAGACTTGTCGTCGCGGAGCAATATGTTGTAGGGAGGCTTTAAGGTTTTTATCTGGTTTTGTTCCAGAATAAGCGCCTCGGTTTCACTGTGCGTTAGCGTCACTTCAATTGTTTGAATACGACTCACTAGCGCTTGAGTCTTTAAGGACAAGCCTTGCTTTAGAAAGTAGCTTGAAAGCCTGTTTTTGAGATTCTTTGCTTTACCAACATAGAGAATCTTCCCGTCGATTCCGAACATGCGATAGACACCGGGGCCACTCGACACTTTGCGCAAAAAAGCTTTTGCATCAAATGATGGCTTCGGGGGCATATGTATTGAGGTTGGCTCGATTTGCTGACCCTCGTCAGCCGGCTCTAGGGTATTATTGGGCGCCATCGACTTCAATCAAGCCGTTACGCACCGCGAGGAGCGTCAACTCGACATCACTATTGATATCAAGCTTTTCAAAAATTCGGTACCGATAGGTGTTCACCGTTTTAGGGCTCAGGCACAGCGTGTCTGAGATTACCTGCACCTTTTGGCAGTCCATAATCATGGTAGCAATTTGCAGCTCTCGTTCTGACAGACAATCAAACGGCGACTCTTCTCGCTCACTTAATGCCATGGCCTGCGCAATATCACTGCTGATATAGCGTTCACCTGAATGGGCTTTTTTTATCGCACGAATCATTTCGCTGACATGACTACTTTTAGACACATACGCTGAAGCGCCTGCATCCATGACTCTAGAAATATACGGGTCGTCGGTTGTTGCAGAAAGTACGACAACTTTCGTCTCTGGTTGGCTACGGTGCATACGCCGCGTTGCTTCCAAACCACCTATGCCGGGCATTTTTAAGTCCATCAATACGATATCCGGAGGCTGACGGTTAACAAAGTCCAGCGCGTCTTCGCCCGACGAAGCTTCGCCTGTTACTTCGATAGAAACATCATCATTGAGCATGCGAGAAATCCCAGCTCGAATTAAATCATGATCATCGACCACTAGGACCTTAATCAAAGCGTTTCCTCAGTTTGATAGTCAAATATTCAGTAGAGACAAATTGGTGACAAGTGCGTGTGTCATTATACCCTGACAGCACACAATGAAGACAGTGAGAAAGTTAGCGTAAACGCACTTAGGCAGTG
Source organism: uncultured Oleiphilus sp. (assembly GCA_913020045.1). Lineage (GTDB taxonomy): Bacteria > Pseudomonadota > Gammaproteobacteria > Pseudomonadales > Oleiphilaceae > PZPK01. Next base: position 53,651 of record CAJWBE010000025.1, on the reverse strand, counting down.
CGCTGAGAAGAAGTCTCGGCAGTGCGAATATGGCCAAGAGATTTCAGCCAAGAGTTCGCTTCTGTTTCACTATAGAAAATACCCGTTTCATAAGGCTGTTTCTGATTAAATATTTCTTCAAATTGATACAGAAGATGGTGTCTGTTTTCCATGCTAATCACCAACGCCTGGGCCGTCATGCCTTTAATATAGGACCATGTATTGAGCGCTCGGAACATTTCAATTTGAGCGTCTTCTGAAATCAACATCTCTAAATTTTGAAGGTTAAGCACGCATGCCCACTCACGTGCGAAATAACGGCTGACCTGTTTTTTATATTCAAGGCTATAGTCACAGGTTTGATCATGGTTCCAGCTACCAGACAGTTCGGTATAAAGAACGTTATGAACTGGTTTGACGCTGTATTCAGGTGCGTCTTCTTTCGACATTGTTTTCGTAATATTCATCGTGTCTCCCGCTTACCTGCATCGCTACAGGCTTAATCTTTGTTATTTTTTGCGTTCACTTAACTCCGACACAAACTCCGATGCAAGACTTAACATTGCCGCACATCAATTTACATCCTATCAAAAGATTACAACAAATTTAGAACAAACACATACCGAGTTACGATCAAAAATTTGCATTTAATAACTAATACATACAGTTCCTGCTACAGACCACTCAAAAATACTTAACAATTTCGACTTGCACGTAATCTTCGTCTTCCAAAAACCAATTCTTATCGTTTGACTGCTGAGGCAAACGGCCATTTTCAAACACTCGACCTTCAATATTAAGCTTCACGTCACTCGCGATACGCTGGCTAACTTCTACGGAAAATACTTTTTCGTTTGTTTTTGGGTCATATATCATTCCGCCCAGAATTTCGGAGGAATCGGCATCGTTAAACGCATAACGCCACGCTAGAAACACATCGCGCTCGAAACTATGCGGCGCAGCTTGCTTACGATCGTCAAATAGATACTCTGCAATCCATCCGAGGTCTGCATTTGAGTCAAAAATACCGACTTGCGTGTACTCAAATCCCGACACCGCGGCGCTGTAGCGCTGCCCTACACCGCTGTTAGAAATACCCTCGAATTTAAAAATCCACTCTTCCCACAAATACTGTAGCTCCACCCCGGTTTGATCGACCGTGGTGTAAAGCGGCGTCAGCACAGGAGTTGAACCAGAAACACCTAGTATAAGAAGTGGATCTCGGCTAGTTCCTGAAAAATGAGAAAACGCAAACTCGAAGTCATCAATATAATGAGAGTACCGAATGGCAACATCACTATGCCAGCGCTGCGCACCCGACTCGTACTGGGCATCGTCCACTTGAATAGCAAGCGGCGACCTAAGCCTGCCATCTATGCCAGCAAACGTTCGCTCACGAAAATAAGGCAACCAGAATAAATCGACAGTCCCCCAATCTCGCTCAAGAGAAAGCTTGGTCATCAGCTGACCAAGCTTATCCTCTCCATCAACATTCTCGACCAAATCGCTTTGGTTTATAACATCTACCAAGTGACGAGATTCCGTTACACCCCAAAACACCTTGGTAATACCTGCCTTCAATTCCCAATCATCGCCTACGTGAGTCCACGCGGCTTCACGCACATCAAAATGGCTACGCTCGCTATCTTCTTTGTCAGCGCGACCAAATAGTACCACCTCAAATGAGTCATCTTCCAAAGAGTGCGTATACTCAAGCTCTGCTCTAAGCGACGGATGAAACTGGTCCTGCCCGTCCAGACCTGACGTTGGAAAATAACGCAGTTCCAAACCAAGTTCGGACGAAAAACCCGCTAAGGCGCTTGCCGATAACAATCCCCATAAACCCAAGCCAACCAGTGCACGCAACAAAACCAATTACTCCAAATTTATTAATAAACGCGTCATCATGCGTATCTAGCTTGACTGATTCAAGCAAATATATGGAAAAGTTCTTTCCATAACATTTACAAAACGTAAAACACTGTATACATTTACAGATACTGTATATCAACACAGCAATTTAGATGAGAGCTCATCTAACGAAATGTTGCTCAAGGAGCCAGCAAAAAATGATCAAGCTAACAAAGCGTCAATCAGAAGTACTCGAGGTGATTCGCCAGAATATCGGCGAAACAGGCTATCCACCTACTCGAGCTGAAATTGCAGACGCACTAGGATTTCGCTCAGCGAATGCAGCGGAAGATCACATCAAAGCGCTCGCTAAAAAAGGAGCGATTGAAATAGTGCCCGGCGCTAGTCGCGGCATCCGCTTGCCTCAAGGCGAACCAGAGGGCCTCCCTATTATCGGACAAGTCGCTGCAGGCGAACCGATCTTAGGGGAAGAGAACATCGAGGATTATTGCACGCTCGCACCAGAGTTTTTTAAGCCGCCAGCAGACTACTTACTCCGGGTTCGTGGCACAAGTATGAAAGATATCGGAATCCTCGATGGCGACCTATTGGCCGTGCATCGGACAAACGAAGCGCGAAATGGCCAAGTGGTCGTTGCTCGTCTTGAAAACGAAGTCACCGTAAAACGCTTCATGAAGAATAAACACACTGTAGAGCTGATTGCCGAAAATGAAGAGTTCGACCCAATAGTTGTCGATCTAAGGGAGCAAGCACTCGATATTGAAGGCCTCGCCGTTGGCGTGATTCGCAAGGAGAACCTGCAATGAAACAACTATCTATTTATGAAGACCTCGAACGTTACAACGATTACAGCTACAGCAACGATTCAACAAGCGCTGAAGCAAGCAGTATATCCACTCCAACGGCTAAACAAGAGGTCCTTGCAACGCCATCAACGGACGGCGTCGAAGCCAACGTCACGGAGATCATTATTGCAAAAGACAAGGCCGATAATGTTCAAATGCTTCTTCCAATGCTAACGCACCTAAACCAAGACAAGCGCTGGCTGGCCTGGATAGACCCCCCAATGCAGCTATTAAAGCAATGGAGAGAAAAAACCAATGGTTTGATGAATGACGACATTATGGTTGTGCGTTCCGATAGCAAAACACCGGCATTAGCGCTAACTGAGAAAGCATTGAAAGCGGGCACATGCCATGCCGTTATCGTGTGGACGGAGAAACTTAGTAATGAGCAATTCGAAGCACTCGAATCAGCATCAGCAGCGGGCGATAGCCATGGCATCGTCCTGAGATACCGTTAATTTTTGACTACAGCAGAAATATCGATCAAAGCTAACTGGCGGCGCATTTGCGCTAACAGTTTGTCTTAGGCGGTAGGAGAATTAGTCGTCTCGGCTGCCAACCATAGACAACTGAGCATGCGCTAACGCTTTAGAAGGCAAAAGCAAAGCCGGAACATTACTAGTAAGAAATACCTGAACACTCAAACGCTACCTAGCCGGGCACGCCAAACATGTAAACACTGAAGACTGAACAAGCAAAAGTGATACGAAATGCGCCTAGTGCAACGTGCGATCGTTGAAATCTTGCTCTTCTTTGTCATGCACAGCCCTAGAAACAGAACTAGCAGCTTGAACGCCAGCCCCCATCATTGCTTTTGCTACCGCAATTTCATTACCTTGCAACAACTCGGTCACCTGCTCAGAAAAATTGATGACAACAAGTGGGGCTTCATCACTATCTATTTTTTGTAGCGCATATGAGCCATCATCTAGGGCAACAATTTCGAGAAAAGAATTACTCATTACATCTCCAACTTCTAAGATTTCTATTTTAAGGCTGATCTACCATTCTTGCTGCTGAGAGCGAGTGTCTTGCACATGCTGTTTAAAGTCAGCGACAACACCTTTAATAATTTCAAGCTCGCTTTTGTTGTCTAGGTCTACCAAATTCAGCGCATTGAAAGCATTGTCTGTAGGTTTTGCCTTAGCTATTTGTGAGACGGCACCAGACTCCCCCACACGCTTTAATAATTCACTTACCCAACTAGATGGTTCCAAATTGAGATTTATCAAGTGGACCAAGTTTGGATTTTTAACATGAGATTGACGACACAAAGCATCAAAACTTAACGGTAACGACGCGTCACTAGCCCCAAATTCATTCACTTCTATCAACCAGTTCAGCCAGGCGGTTTTGACACACTGCCATGCTGCATATTCAATACTTTGCTGAGAGCCTTCTGGTGCTACCTGCAATGCAATGCTGCCGTCATTGCGCGATGGGGCTGAATCCATTTTAAATGACGCGATGAGCTCGATCAGCTTTTGCGCATGAAATAATCCAGCGTTGGTTTGTTGTGACAGTGCCGACATTTGAGACCTTTGTTCTTTCATTGAGAGGCTCATTATACTCAGCGATTACCTAAGGTCACCGCTTGTTTAACGCACCGCTTCATTTTTTGGTTTTCTATTGCGGAAACATTGCCGAATGGGTCAAGGTGATCTTTACTGAAGAGGTTAACATTTGTAATTAATGGATTAGCCAGACTATGACCACTCGCGTGCTGATATGCGATGATTCCGGCGTTGCTCGCAAGCAAATGGCGCGCTCGCTACCCGAAGATTGGGATATTGATGTTTCTTTTGCTGCGCATGGCGGTGAAGCCATTGAGGCGATCAAAGAAGGGAAAGGCGACATTCTTTTTCTAGATTTGAATATGCCAGTAATGGACGGGTATGAAACGCTCGAAAACATACTCAAACTCGATTTACCGACCGTTACGATTGTCATCTCAGGCGATATACAGCCTGAGGCGCACGAGCGTGTCAAAGCCCTGGGAGCGATCGCTTTTATTAAAAAGCCAATCGATAACCCGACGCTACTTCAAATTCTTTCAGACTTTGGTTTATACCGCGAACAGACAGAAGCCCCAGTCGTTTCTGCCGAAAAACAAGCCGCATTCGTCGAAACAGTCAGCAAGGCCGGCGAAGTCGACTATCGTGACTGCATTCAAGAAATTAGTAACGTAGCAATGGGTCAAGCGGCAGACTTACTCGCTCGCCTTCTCAATGTCTTTGTTAAAATGCCGATCCCGAACGTCAACATTCTGGAAGTTAGCGAACTGGAGATGGCTTTATCACTCTCCCAGACGAACGATACACTTTCGGCAGTTTGCCAAGGATTCATTGGCTCTGGACTGTCCGGTGAAGCGCTCATCATGTTTAGTGACTCGAGCTTCTCTGACATGGCGAAGCTACTTCGCTACGAAGGGGAAATTGACCGAACCGTTGAGCTTGAACTAATCATGGAGATCGCGAGTATTCTCAGCGGTGCGTGTATCAAGGGTATTGCCGAGCAACTGGATATCGGTTTCAGCCAAGGCCACCCGATGGTGTTAGGCCAACACGTTAAAGTCAGCGACTTAATCAAAGCAAACGCAAGTCGCTGGAAACAAACACTGGCGATAGAGATCACCTACGAGATTGAGAATCACAACATTACGTGTGATGTTCTTCTGTTATTTACTGAAGACTCTCTCGAAAAACTCTACAAAAAACTTTCTTACTTGATGGATTAGTGCGCTGCAATGAATGACTCCGTAAGCGATTTTAAAGAATTTCACTGGCTAATGGACATGATCCAAACCATCGATATTGGTTTGGTAGTTGTCGATTCAAACTTCCAAGTCAAAGTGTGGAATGGCTTTATGGAAAGCCATAGTGGAATGACATCCCATCAGGTGAAAGATACCAACTTGTTTGAAAGCTTTGGCGAAATACCTGAAGACTGGCTTCGTCACAAAGCGAGTTCGGTATTTTTGCTTAAGTGCCGCTCGTTTATGACGTGGGAACAACGTCCCTATCTCTTCCGTTTTAAGAACTATCGCCCGATTACCGGCACCGAAGAATTCATGTACCAAAACATCACCATCTCGCCGCTCATTTCCACGAACGGCGAAGTGAACCATATCGCGATTATGATTTATGACGTAACGGACATCGCGTCTAACAAAAAAGCGCTTGAACTTGCCAACCAAGAACTCGAAGTTCTTAGCCGAACCGACCGTCTAACACAGCTGAACAACCGTGGCTTTTGGGAAGAGTGCTTGGTCCAAGAGTTCAGTCGGCATCAACGCTACGATACCGTTACATCGGTTGTCATGTTTGATATTGACCACTTTAAACGCGTCAACGATACCTACGGCCACCAAGCGGGAGACGAAGTCATCCGCCAAGTATCACAAGCCTTACGGGACAATCTACGAGCCACGGATATCGCAGGCCGTTATGGCGGCGAAGAGTTTGGCGTCATTTTACCCGACACCAATGCAGACTCTGCCGTTGTCTTCTGTGAGCGCCTTCGAAAACAGATTGAAGCGATGGAGGTCGTACATGACGGCGAAGCAATCCGCTTTACAGTCAGCCTCGGCATTAGCCAAGCGAATCCAAGCGCGACCGACTATAAAGGATGGCTAGAGCAATCTGACCAAGCCTTGTACTACTGCAAAGAGAACGGACGTAACCAAACACGCATCTTCGAGGAAGAGCTCCCTTAGCCTTCCTCTCAACTTCCTCTCGCCTCGCCTAGCCCTTTCCTCGCTAGCCATTAAGTTGAGCTGACAAAGGAGCTCAAAAGAGTCCCTGCATAAGAAAGCAAGCCACCTTAATCACACACGCCGCCATCAATACGCCACTAGCAATACGATTCTGATTCCGCCTCGCGTTGATTCACAAGCGACGATATAATGCGGCAATTGCAACCGGCTGCTCGATAAGCCTGCCATGCAGCCACGCCACTAACCAAAGACCTGCCAGCTAGAAACCACTTTAGGAAAGCTGTCACGTGTACCGCCGTTCTGAGAATTGAAGGTTCAAGCCAATTATGAAAATTTGCCACGTTAACCTTGCATCCGGCTTTAGTGGCGGGGAAAGGCAAACCCTGACCTTGATTAAAGAGCAGCTTCGAATCGGCTATGAACTAGTGGTCGTGGCAAACCCAAAAAGCTCATTCGCGGATGAAATACGTAAACTCGACTGCCAACTTGTCTTATGCTCACAGTTTTTGTTTGCCCATAGCCGCCGCACAACTAGAGACTGCAGCGCAATACATGTTCATGAGGGGCGCGCCGTATACTGGGCCTTGATCCAACACTTGCTAACAGGCTGTCCGTATATCATTACACGCCGGATCGACAACCCAGTTAAGAAAAAAAAGCTGCTCAACCTAGCGTATCGCAAGGCCAAATATGTGGTCGGTTTAAGCACCGCAATCCTACAAGAAATACAACTAAGATGCCCAGAAGCTCATATCGAGAAAGTCCCTGACTCTCCAGTTAGCTACCCGACTCATGAGGACGAAATTAAACGAATAAGAGCCCAATTTCACGCTAAGTTTTTAATCATTCATGCAGCCAAACTCTATGACCACAAAGGCTTCGACGTCACCATCGACTGTGCGCGATTGTTGGAGTCAACGCATCCTAATTTGCACTTTGCTTTACTAGGCGACGGTCCTGAAGAGTCTTCTCTAAAACAACGAGCAAAAGACGTTGGCAACGTTAGCTTTATGGGAAGACAAAACAACATGGGAGACTGGTTCTGCGCAGCAAACCTATTGACGCACCCATCCTATAGTGAAGGGCTGGGTTCGGTGATACTTGAGGCAAGTAAAGCAGGATTACCCGTTGTTGCGACAAAAGCGGGAGGGATTCCAGATATTATTGAAGATGGCGTCAATGGATTACTTGTTGAGCCAGGAAACCCGCAGGCGCTTGCCAACGCGATTGCGCGTATTGCGAGCGATCAGGAGTTACGCGAACAAATCATTCAAAACGCAACAGAAAAGCTGCGCAACTTCGAGATATCTCACACCGCGAAACTATACGAAAAATTATACACATCCTAGTCCACAGCATTCCCTATAAAGAAACGCTTTTAAAGCACTACCGCCAGAAAGGTATAAGTGAACACGAAACATAAAAAAGGGAACGACTTGATTAGTAAGCGCTCCCTAATGTTAAGCATATTTCTTTCAAACGTTTTTTCAAAAGTGATAACACTGGGCAAGCCTAGCAAGGCCTACCCAGTGTTCATCGTCTACTTAGACAAATCCAACAACAACTTATTCAATCGACTCACAAACGCACCTGGCTCTTTCAATTGCTCGCCACTTGCTAGCGCCGCTTGATCAAACAAGACGTAAGTTAGGTCGTTGAAGCGCTCGTCGTTCTGCTCGTCGTTCAACTGCTTGACCAAAGGATGCTCAGGGTTGATCTCGAAGCTCGGCTTGGTTTCAGGAACAACCTGACCCGCCGCTTCCATGATCTTCTTCATCTGAGCGTCCATGTCATGAGCACCGGCAACCAAACAAGCTGGCGAGTCGGTCAAACGGTTAGTGACCCGCACGTCCTCTACCTTATCTTTCAAAAGCTCTTTAATCTGACCAATCAAGTTTTCAAAGGTTTTGCTCGCTTCTTCTTGCTGCTTTTTCTCTTCTTCTGCATCGATATCACCAAGGTCTAACTCACCTTTCGTGATGTCTTGCATGTGCTTGCCGTCGAATTCATTCAGATGCGAGATCATCCAACCGTCGATGCGGTCGCTCAATACCAAGACTTCGATACCCTTCTTGCGGAAAATTTCCATGTGCGGGCTGCTTGTTCCTGCACCGTGGCTTTCAGCACTGATGTAGTAAATTTTCTCCTGGCTTTCTTGCATGCGGCTGACATAGTCTTCCAACGATACTGTCTTAGTCGAATCGCCATGAGTCGATGCAAAGCGCAGAAGCTTAGCTAGTTTCTCTTTATTGCTGAAGTCTTCGCCCAGGCCTTCTTTCATTACGTCGCCAAACTCGTCCCAGAACTTCTGATAGTTCTCCGGCTCGTTCTTCGCCATTTTCGAAAGCATGTCTAAAATTCGCTTAGTCAGCGCAGACTTCATACTCTCAACTACTTTGTCACTTTGAAGAATTTCACGCGACACGTTCAGTGACAGGTCCCGTGTATCAACGATACCCTTCACAAAACGCAAGTAAAGCGGCAAGAACTGCTCGGCTTCGTCCATGATAAATACGCGTTGAACGTATAGTTTCAAACCACGCGGCACTTCACGGTTGTACAAATCGAACGGCGCTTTTGCAGGAATATATAGCAAGCTCGTATAGTCCAACTTACCTTCTACACGGTTATGAGACCATGTCATCGGGTCTTGGAAGTCATGCGATATATGCTTGTAAAAGGCCTTGTAGTCTTCGTCTTTCACTTCAGACTTAGACAAAGTCCATAGCGCTGTCGCTTCGTTTACCGTTTCATCTTCTGGCTCTTTTTGCTCTTCGCCTTCAGCAGCGGGAGCTGGCTCAGATTGCATGATCACAGGGAACGCAATGTGGTCAGAGTACTTTTTAACCAGACTGCGCAAGCGCCAGCCATCAGCAAACTCGGCTTCGTCGTCTTTTAGGTGCAATACGATTTCAGTACCGCGAGTTTCACGTTCAATCGACGCAATTTCAAACTCACCTTCACCTTCAGAAGACCACAACACACCCTCTGACTTATCCGCACCGGCTTTACGGGTAAACACTTCGACTTTTTTAGCGACGATAAAGGCAGAGTAAAATCCTACGCCAAACTGACCAATCAGATGGGAGTCTTTTTGGCTGTCGCCCGTTAGGTTCTTCATAAAGTCGGCGGTGCCAGATTTTGCGATGGTACCCAAATGAGCAATCACCTCGTCTCGAGACATGCCGATGCCGTTATCCGCGATCGTCACAGTTTTTGCTTCAGCATCGAAGCCCAAACGAATTTTCAGATCACCATCGTTTTCATAAAGTGCATCATTAGACAGAGCTTCAAAGCGCAGCTTATCTTCCGCATCAGAGGCGTTAGAAATCAACTCACGCAAAAAGATTTCTTTATTGCTGTAAAGCGAGTGAATCATCAAATGAAGTAGTTGTTTAACTTCAGTTTGAAAGCCTAAGGTTTCTTTGTTTGCTTCAATATTGTCGTGTTCAGACATCTATACTCTCTCTCGTTTTCTGATTCTACTGCGGCCATTCAGCGCAGCGTCGAAAAGCGCAACGGAACAATTACCGTTCGCGAAATGTAAGGTCGGGTTTGTATGTGGGGGCTGCGAAAACAAATTCAAGCATGTGCTGTTAAACGACTTATGATTTAATACCGAGCAAATCCATTTCGGCCTCACGAATCGCTCCTATGCTTAAAGTTATCGTCATCATACTTCTATCTACTGTCCTCTTTATCGGCTTCTCTGCGTCAGTTGTCGACGCCATATACGGTGGGGGCGATGTTTTCCCCGACCGAACGACGGCCCCGACTATCGATAGCGCTGAGCTGATCAAAGTAGCAGACCTTGACTACCCACCCGGTAATATCGCGGTCGCGCCAAACGGCGATATTTTTTTCACCTTTCACCCAGAAGCCCGCCCCCCTTATAACTTGGCCGAACTTGTTGATGGCAAAGCACAGCCCCTTAAAATCAATAATATTGATGCGCTTAACCTGCAAACCGTTCTCTCGATGCGCATTGATCAACAGAATCGCCTCTGGCTTTTGGATTACGCTGACCATGGACAAGGTACGCCGCAACTTGTTGCCGTCGACCTAACGAGTAGAGACATCGTTCATCACCATCAATTCTCATCCGATATTGCCCCACTCGGCTCGCACCTCAATGATTTCCAAGTCGACCCGGCAGGCAACAAGGTCTATATTGCCGACGCCAGCATTTTGGGTTTGGACTCAGCCATCGTGGTTTATGACATCCCCTCACAGAGCGCACGCCGATTGCTCGAAGATCATTCATCGGTATCGCCAGACAAATTTGTGCCATACGTTGAAGGAGAGAAGATGCTGATCTTTGGCGTGTTTGCGGTTCGACCTGGCGTTGACTCCATTGCGCTAGACAGACGCAACGAATGGCTTTACTTCGCCCCGGTCACCGACGACCAGTTACACCGTATTCGCGTTAGTGATTTGAATAATCAGCAATTGAGCGAGGACGATCTGGCTTCTCGAGTAGAGGCGTTTGGCGCAAAAACAATGAGCGATGGCATTACGATTGATAACGAAAACCGCATCTATCTTTCAGATATCGAACACTCGGCGATTGTGCGAATGAACTCGCGCGGCGAGCTAACGACGCTAATTAAAGACAAAAAACTGCGCTGGCCTGATGGATTTAGCTTTGGGCCAGACAACGAACTTTACGTTACCGCTAGCGCTTTGCAATATGTGATCGCCAAGCCCGCCAGCTATATTCAAGAAAACGGCCCCTATCAAATATTCAAACTAAAAACTGACACGAGCGCTATTGCAGGTCATTAACTGAACGCGGATAGTCCAGAAAGCTTGAATATGCGCTATTCGTCTCAATAACCCTAAAACACCTAGAGATAAAAACGTATCGACATAAGTTAAGTCCACGAAGGTCGAGCACTATTGTCCGTAACGACCTACAACACTCCGCACACCGAATAAGAGAAGGAGAACCAAAGACATGAAGTACAACAATATTCTCGACACTATTGGTAACACGCCACACGTTCGAATCAACAACTTGTTTCGTGACGACATTGAAGTCTGGATGAAGGTGGAACGCTTTAACCCAGGCAGTAGCATCAAAGACCGTATTGGTTTAGCGATGATCGAAGACGCGGAAAAGTCTGGCAAACTCACAAAAGATACCGTCATCATCGAACCGACTTCCGGCAATACCGGGATTGGTCTAGCACAAGCCGCAGCCGTGAAAGGCTACCGTCTTATTCTCTGTATGCCTGAATCGTTTTCAATCGAACGGCGCCGCTATATGAAAGCACTCGGCGCTGAGCTCGTGCTAACGCCTAAAGAAAAAGGTATGCCAGGTGCGATTGCGCAGGCCGAAGAACTCGTGGCGCAAAATGCCAATAGCTGGATGCCTCAGCAGTTCGAGAACCCGGCAAACGTAGCCGTTCACCGTGAAACCACCGCTCAGGAAATCATCAGCGACTTTCCTGATGGCGTAGATTATATGATCACAGGCGTCGGCACTGGCGGCCACATAACAGGTTGCGCACAGGCGCTAGGCGAGAAATTCCCAAACCTAAAAACGTTTGCCGTTGAACCCGAAAAGTCTCCCGTGATTAGCGGAGGCCAAAAAGGTTTGCACCGCTTACAAGGCATTGGTGCCGGTTTTGTACCGGCCAACTTAGATACGACTCTGCTTGCGGGAACGATTCAGGTTAGCGAAGAGGACGCATTTGATATGGCTAGAAACTGCGCCAAGCAAGAAGGCATATTTGTCGGCATTTCATCAGGCGCTAGCTTAGCGGCAGTCAAGCAAAAAGAAGCAGAGATGGCGCCAGGTAGCACTGTCATTGTATTCAGCTATGACACCGGCGAGCGTTACCTGTCTATCGAAGATTTGTTCGAAGCCTAATGCGTTCAGGGGCCACTAACATTTAGTAGGCCCCGTTTGTTTAGCAGCAAAAATACATACGCATACTAAACCGCTTTTTCCCGCTGATAAAAAATTACTCGCCTGCGATGGCAACGATGCCCCTCTGCGCCTAAACTCGTTAAACACAGTTCGCGATTACCGAGTGATATGTCCGTTAAAAAAATGCTCCTAACACTGCTTTTGATCAGTGCCGCATACCAAAACACTGCAGCAAAAGAACCGCTTTCATACTCCGTGACGGATGTTAGCTGGGAACCCTATTGGATTGTCGAGCAAGGTGAAGCCCGCGGAATATTTTCAGACTTAATGGAAACTATTGCCCCACATGTTGGCCCTGGGTTAAAAGCAGAAAGCCCATATCCTGTTAAACGCGCTCAAATGATGTTCGAGCGCGGAGAGATCGCCGTAGAATGCTGTGTTAACCAAGCGTGGCGCTCCCCAACAGACAGCACTGGGGAAACACTCTGGACCGAAACGGTACTCACGACTCACGAAGTCGTTATTTTTCCTGCAGCAAAACCTTTGCTAGTCAAAACGCCTGCTGACCTGGCGGGCAAAGAAGTAGCGACTATTTTGGGTTACGGTTATATCGGTGACACACTATTCAAGCGAAACGACGTACTCGACAATATCGCGCAACTAAAGCTAGTTGCCTACGAACGGGTTGACGCGGCGGTTGTCGATATTCATGAGCTTTCTTATCTCCTTCGTACGGACCCAAGCATCATTGAGCTAAAAGACAAGATCACTATCGGCGAAAAGATCGGCTCGTCAGCACTAAAAATGCGAGTAAATAGTCAGCACCCTGAACTACTGCCGGTATTAAATGCGGAAATTCGCCGTATGAAGCAAAGCGGTAAAATGAAAGCGATCGTCGATCGCTACATTCAATGAAAATCAGGGTTTACTAAGACGATACCCACAACAAAGGCCGCCACGATAGCGAGGCTGGCGTCGCACTCTAGATCTCAAGTCTGAAGCCAATATTGAACGCCTTGCGCGTCCAAGAAATCTTCCGCTTGATTGCCATGAAGCAACGCTAATGTTGAGAGCATGCCAGCCTGCATACAGCTATCCGCTGCAACAGAAACCGCTGAAGGCCCACCCGCAACCGGCCACCCAGTGCGAGGATTAATAATGTGCGGAAGTTTTTTTCCTAAATGCATGACATAGCGCCGCGCATCTCCGCTTGTGGCGACGGCACCACCCGCCAATGCCACTTTTGCTGCGGCGCTCGCGTTATACGTTGCGCTTTCAACACCAATTTTCCATGTATCGCCCCCACTACGGGGCCCAGTGCATGCCAAATCACCCCCGAAATTAATCAAACAACTACCTACCGAGTCAAATCGGCGAAGGTGCTGCGCAATCAATAACGCCCGGTCAACAGCGTACTCTTTACCAAGCCCGCCTAAGTCTAACTCCATACTTTTTGCTAGCATGAGATTAGGTGCGTCCCATGATATTTTTTCCCAGCCCACTACCGAGCGGATTTCTGCTATTTCTGCGACACTAGGTACCATATCACCGCCGTCAAACCGCCAAATACGGCGATAAGCACCCGAGGTAATATCAAATAGTCCTCCACTCAACTGATGGCATTGCTCTGCGAAATCCAACAGCGCCGCCGTTTCTTGATCGACCGCTAGGGCCTCTCCATGCGAGACATTAATACGATACATCATGTTGTCATCGCGATAGCGAGAGAACTTATGTTCAATACGCCATGTTTCCCGCACTATTTGCGCCAAAAGCTCTTGGGCTTTTTGCTTTGAGGTATTCTCTATAAGTATCTCGCAGTCGCTCGCCATTGCTTCGAACCGACCAACCCACAGGTTCTTACCGACCTCTCCACCCTGGTCTGCACGTCCCTCCAGTATCGCTTGCGGGTGCCCAGAAGGGTTATCTTGTTCGGCGATATTCGTTCGCAGCACCACTCACCTACTTGAAAAACTAAATTTATATAATCGTCAATAAATGACGATTATGCTTTAGAAAGAATAGCCAAAGGTCATCATAACCGCACTCATGTCAGGATAAAGCTCTTGATCAATTAATTTCCCAAAACCTTGATCACCAGCGTTCGACTGAAGGTAGTACTCTAACCGGATATTTGCTTGGTCGCCGTTGCCCATCGACCATCCATATTTAGCGCCAAGCGTAATGCCAGTTAAGTCACCGAGTCTGGCGTCTGCACTGGCTTCGTTAAAACTGAGTTCTCCGTCGTTATAATCACTAGCCGTTAGATAACGACGATAAAAATCTGCCTCGGACTGCTGATAATAACGCACATGTGGCTCAATATAACTCTGATGAAAACGCCACTGATAGGAAGCTTCCAGTGTATGTGACGTGACTCCCCAGTCGTCGATCATAAAACGGTAGGATGCATCAAGAACGTCGCCACTACTCAACCCATGCTTCACTTGCCAATAAAAGCTGTGCTTCATACGGGAATCAGGACGATTCTCGTAAAGATATACGTTGTTGCCGCTCGCGTCCGCATAGTTACCTCCGAAGTTTGCTCCCGACGCATCATCAATCACACTCAGAATTTTATACGGATCATTGAGGTAACCATCGGCATAACTTAGCCCATAATTGAATTGCATAATGGTGCTTCGGCCCAGTACCTGAGATACACCGAACAGCAGGTCGACAATCGTCTTATCATCGGCGCCTAGTGCCGCGCCATCATCATCATCATCATCATCATCATCATCATCATCATCATCATCATCATCATCATCATCATCGCCAGACAACATCCTCGACATACCCACGGGTGTTCCACCGACTGGCTCTACTGAGTCCATCTCAACAGATACTCCCATATTTAAGGTCGTGTTTTTTTGATTAAAGTACCGAGCAAGACCCGCATTAATTCCAAACGATAAGTAGTCATATTCATTCGATCCGTAGACTCCAGCCGAATAGTCCCAATCTTGGTTAAGCGGTGATAACCAATTCGCAGACAATGAGACTCTTGTGTCTTTGAACGTGTCGTCCAATGGCATTTGATTCGGCTCAATGCTATAAGCCCCGCCTCCAGATGGGCCAGTAAAGGTTTGCAGCTCGTCACTTGGCGTCGCACCATTTGGCGAGGCTCCGGTTAGCACGTCAAATACCGCTTTAAGATTAAGTGACTCACCCTCTTCGAAATTTCGCGTTGCGCTAAATACCGGCTCGATAGCCGAGACTCGACTGTCACTTTCGGAATAGAACAAACTTGCTACGTCGAAATCCCACTCTCCCGACTCCCCCTGAGCATATGCATTAGGCGCTAAAGTTGTTAACGCAGTACAACTCGCAACCGCAATAGCTCCTGCAATATTTCGATGCTTGACTGTCGTTAGTTTAGCCTTCGTGGCTCCACTCTGTTTGTTTACTAATTGCATCCACAACCTCCGCCGCCAAAACTACGCCCGCCGCTACTTGCTTCTTTACTAAAGTAAATATGATCGTCCAAGCTTGCTTCAATGGGACTATCTACCAACTGCATTTCGGGACGTGCTAGAACCTCACGTTCCCAAGGTTTAACACCTAAGTCAGCACAAGCGGTCAGTAGGGCTGGGGCCAAAACAAAGACAATCTTCAATCGTTTCATTTTTGATGATCCTCAAGCACGTATTCTGCTTCAATAAGTGTTTTGATTTGGCCCTCATGCGAAGACGCTCGACGCGGACTAAATCCAACGAGTGAAGAGTGAACATTTCCCTGGCGATCGATCAGATAGGACATTGGCATCCCTTGAACATCCATCAATTCTGCGCTTTTACCACTTTGATCATAAAGAATTTGAAATTCGGCAGGCACTTCAGCGAGAAAGATGTTGGCATCTTCACGGTTTGAATCGAGGTTAATCGCAATAATTTCTAGATTTTCCTTACCATATTGGCGTTGCAGCCCGTTCATCCAGGGAAAAGACTGCCGACACGGCCCGCACCAGGAGGCCCAGAAATCAAGTAGAACCACTTTTCCCTCATGCTCTTTAAAACTATATGTACCCCCATTTATGGCTAATACCAAGGGCCGAGAAAAACTACCTTTGCTCACTGGATCAGCAAGCGATACTGAACAGAAGAAAACCACTGCAATGAATAGAATACGTTTCATGACATCACCATAAATTGTCGATGATGATAGTTAATCAGAGCATAATTAAGGCTTGCTTAAGACTTGGGGGGCGATTTTAAAGCGACATATATAGGGCACTTTAGACTGTGCTAAAGCACCTCCTTAATCTATTCTTAAGATCTAACGAGCAAAATTATCAAGTGACTGAACATTACGTATATAGACCTCCAACCACCTCTTTCTCGGCCTAAAAGGCTACCCACTTCACAGGACTAACCATGAGAGTTTTGCTCGTTGAAGACGATAAACTGCTCGCAGAAGGGATTGAAGTAGCGCTGTCTCTCGACCACTACGTCGTTGATTCGGTCGATACTGGCGAACATGCCTTACATGCTCTTGAGAACGAGCAATTTGATCTACTCGTTCTTGATCTTGGACTACCGGGAATCTCTGGATACGAGCTATTGACTCAAGTACGTAACAATAAAAACATGACCCCGGTCCTAATATTAACAGCGCGAGATCACATCGATGACAAAGTAAAGGGTTTGGATTTAGGAGCCGATGATTACCTCCTCAAACCATTTGATGTCGCTGAACTAAAAGCACGAATGCGCGCCTTACTGAGGCGACCAGGTGGAGATCGCACCCCGGAGCTTGTTATCAATGATTTATCTATCGACCCGCAAGCCCATCGGGTCACACGCGCAAGCAAAACCATCTCATTGTCTCCAAAAGAGTTTGCACTACTTCATGAACTGGCAATGCATAAAGGTCGGATACTATCGAAGGAGCAACTCACGACGCTAGTCTATGGCTGGTCTGACGACCCCGACAGCAACTCAATCGAGGTTCACATCCATAATTTGCGAAAAAAAATCGGTGCCGGCATCGTCGAAACTGTTCGCGGCGTGGGTTATCGCATTGATACTCAGTCATGAAAAAGCAGCCCTCAATGAATTTAATCCCCAAACCCAATCGCTCAATTCGTCGCTACCTCCTGTCGAGCATCTTTGCAATAGTTCTAGTCGGCTGGAGTATTAGCTCTGCACTGAATTTTTTCGATGCCCAAGAACAGGTTGCAGAGGTGTTTGACGCAGAACTAGCTCAAATGAGCAGGGTTCTCCAGTCGCTAGTGATCGCGAACCGTAGGCTAACCGCACCCTCTGAACAGTCATCAACCTATGCCCAAGCGTTGCCATATTTTGATCAAGAAGTATTGGCGCAGCAATTTGAAGAAGAGGAGTTCAACGAGTCTGGCCACGAATACGAGCGCAAGATCGCATTTGAAGTCTGGGCCGATACTGGCCAGCTAATTCTTGCCAATCACCTTGCGCTACCGCAAAACTTTGACAGTCTGCGCAGTGGCTACGACAGCTCAGACACAGGACTCGTAAGCTGGCGAAGCTTCACCTTGACCGACCAAACGAATGGCCTCGTTGTACGCGTAGCACAACGCACCGATGTGCGTGACGAACTGACTCAAGAAATTGCCTTGCATAGTATCGCGCCTGGGCTACTAATGACCCCTCTCATATTGCTTATCTGTGGTTTTGCCATTCGCCGTGGTCTACATCCGCTTGCCGACATCTCTCAACAACTCAAGAACCGCAATTACGACACCCTAACGCCCTTAAGTAGCGCTGAAACACCGAGAGAGTTGCAGCAATTAATTACCGAGTTAAATCAGCTTTTTAACCGTGTCAGCGAGTCCTATCAGCGCGAGAGACGCTTTACTGCAGACGCGGCCCATGAGCTGCGCACACCACTTAGCATTGCAAAAATCCATTTACAAAATGTACAACAAATATCAAGCGACGAGACCGTTCAGAAGTACGCAGCGAAAGCCTTAGTCGGGATGGAAAGGTTGATCCATCTTGTCAGTCAGCTACTCACATTGAGCAAAATTGAATCAGCGAAAACCTTGCAAGACGACCTAGTTAACGTGAATGCCTTAGTGGACGACATACTAGATGAACTCTCAGAACTGCCTGTAAACAGTCATACCCATATCAACACTGACTCGAACGAGCAGATTCTGCTGCATAGCAGCGAAACGGAAATGAGAATATTGCTACGCAACTTGCTAGACAATGCCTTTCGTTATGCTGAAAAGGACAGCGATCTAGATATTAAACTGAGCAATCAGCGGTTGACCATCTTCAACCAATGCCCTCGCGGCATGCTAAACATGGCCAACGGATCAAAAAGTACAGAAGATCTATTTGAGCGCTTCAAACGCGGTACACAAACCTATTCAGAAGGGTCTGGCTTAGGTCTCGCTATCTGCAGACAAATATGCGATCGCTATGGTTACTCAGTTGGCTTAACTGTAATTGCGGATGAAACGATTCACGGAATTGAAACAAGCGTGATTTTTCATCAAAAGAAACCATTAGAAAGTTAGTCCAACAACCCGCTATACGCCTTATAAAACTGCTGGGCTGCACGACCGCTTCGTCCACCTTTGCTCAACGCAAAACGAATCGCTTCAGCGTGCAATGCTGGACGATTATTCATTTCACCGAACAGTTGGTCGACGATTTCAAGATATTGATCCTGATTAATCGCGTAGAAAGACAGCCATAATCCAAAACGGTCTGATAACGAGATTTTTTCCTCGATCGCTTCTGCATGATGAATTTCCGTTTCATTCACTTTGGACCCCTCGTTATCGCTCATATATTCCGGCATTAAGTGCCGACGATTTGAGGTAGCGTAAATCAAAATGTTTTCCGGAGGCACTTCAATCGAACCTTCCAATACGCTCTTAAGCGCTTTGTATGTGCCGTCGCCCTCATCGAATGACAAGTCATCGCAAAAAACGACAAAACGCTGAGGCAGCTCACGTAAGGTATCGACAATCTCAGTGAGGTCCCGCAAGTCTTCTTTGTCTATTTGAATAACCCGCAAGCCATGCTCAAAATAACGATTTAAAAGCGCTTTGATGATACTGGACTTTCCGGTACCTCTTGCCCCCCAAAGCAAAGCGTTATTGGCAGGCTCTCCTTTCAAAAAACGTTCAGTATTCTGCACGATTAAGTTTATTTGTCTCTCAATACCTAGAAGGTGTTCCAGACCAATAGGGTCCAATCGAGTGACCGCTCTAAGCTGACCTGAGCGTGCTCGCCAAATGGCCGCAGGTACTTGATCCCAATTAATACGGTCAGACATAAACTTTCCTTTCAGTTCGGCTCAAAAGTCGCGTTAGCTAAGGGCTTATTCGATGAGAGTTTTGATAAGCGCTGATCAATGAGTTTCAACGGTTGAGGCTGAAGATGGGAAGGCTGAATAAAAAAACAGCCCGTCTATTCCGTCTTGCCATCCATTCTCGATTGACCCCAACGCTCCACTAAGTTTTGCTCCACGCCCAAATGATCAAGTAGCCGAGCGACCATAAAGTCGACTAAGTCATCGACGCTTTTTGGCTCATGATAAAAACCCGGGCTGGCCGGCATGACCACAACACCCATTCGGGTCAACGTTAGCATGTGCTCTAAATGGATTGCGGAATACGGTGTTTCTCTAGGCACAAGAATCAGTTTTCGGCGTTCCTTAAGTGCGACGTCAGCCGCCCGTTCGATCAAATTATTACTGGCTCCCGTTGCAATCGCAGAAAGAGACCCTGTACTGCACGGACACACCACCATTTGACTCGCGGCACCCGAACCAGATGCTACCGGCGCCATCCAGTCCTCTTTGCCGAATACTTTGATCTGTCCCTCACCGGCCTGATACAAGTCGGTTAAAGCCTGTTCAAGCTGAGCAGCTTGGGCAGGCAGCTTGTGCTCCGTTTCAGTTGCAATCACGATATGCGCCGCTTTAGATACCATCACATACACTTGATGGCCAGCATGAACGAGGCAGTCCAATAAACGCAACGCATAAGGCGCACCAGAGGCGCCAGTGATCGCCAGGGTGATGGGTGCTTTATATGCCAATTTACTATTCATTTTGCTGTCCGCGTTACGAGCCAATTTATTATCCACTTTGCTAGCCATTTTTCTGATCATATGGCGCGCCTAAGGCACTGACCAATTTACCGTGTATGCCTGCAAAGCCGCCATTACTCATCACAACTATGTGACACACACCTTTCGCTTCGCTTAAGCAAGCGGCGACCAACGCTTCAACATTTTCGCCATATTGATGGATGCCACCAGCATTGCCGACTAGCGTTTTAAGCCAGCCCATATCACTCAAATTTGCCCAAATCGCTGCATCGGCCTTGGCAGCGCTCGCCATCAACGTCTGCTCATGTACGCCCATTTTCATGGTATTCGAACGGGGTTCGATCAAGGCGATGATACGCTCATCACCCACTTTGCGGCGCAAACCTTCAAGCGTGGTCTCGATGGCTGTTGGATGGTGCGCAAAGTCATCGTAGACCGTTACGCTACCCACCGTCGCAACAACTTCCATGCGTCGCTTAACGCCCTTAAATTCGTTCAGCGCCTGCGCGCCAATTTCGAGCTCCACACCGACATGCCGCGCCGCCAGCAAGGCTGCAACTCCATTTGACACGTTATGGTCACCGGTCAAGGGCCAGCGAACCTCTGCGAGGTGCTTACCAAGCGAAACCGAAAATGCACTGCCATCTTCGTTTAGCTTTCGATACCTTGGCTGATCACTCTGAGTATCTGAAGAGTCAAAGCTTTGTTTTTCCGCCCAGCAACCTCTGTCCAACACCTCATCAATCACCCGCTCACCCGCTGGATAAATGACACGGCCGTTTGAAGCAATCGTTCGAATGACATGATGGAACTGCGTTTGAATCGCCCCTAGATCGGAAAAAATATCGGCATGATCAAACTCAAGATTATTAAAAATAAACGTCCGTGGACGGTAATGGACAAACTTAGACCGTTTATCGAAAAAAGCGCTGTCGTATTCATCTGCTTCAATCACGAAAAAAGGTGTCTCGCCCAAGCGCGCAGAGCAATCAAAATTATTCGGAACGCCACCTATTAAAAAACCGGGTTTCATCCCAGCATACTCGAGAATCCAAGCCAGCATGCTACTCGTCGTGGTTTTTCCATGTGTACCTGCCGCCGCAAGCACCCACTTACCGGGCAACACATAGTCCGCCAACATCTGAGGGCCAGAGGTATAAGGCAAACCTTGATCTAGAATACGTTCCAGTAAAGGATTCCCACGGCTAATCGCATTACCGATAACATACAGGTCAGCGCCGAGTTCGAGCTGCGCCAAATCAAATCCTTCATGCAGCTCGATCCCCTGCTCTTGCAGCTGAGTGCTCATTGGCGGATATACGCCTTGATCGCAGCCCGTGACACGATGTCCTTGCTGTTTGGCAAGTATCGCGAGGCTGCCCATGAACGTACCACAAATACCCAATATATGAATATGCATGGCTGAGTTCACACCGGCTTGCATGAGAGACGCATTACTCATGACTTATAACGTGCCTGTTTTATCAAGCTCAATCGCTTTTTCCATGGTTGCCAAGTAATCAGCACGTACTTTCAACTTAGTACGATGATGCGCGCCTAGGTCGATGCTCTTATAGCCTTCAGCAACCGCCATTGCTGTCTTCATGAGTTCGTCAGCGGGAACCACACGGTCAAGAATTCCTGCATCAACCGCGCCATTGGGGTCAAACATTTCAGCATTCACCACGGTACGGTTAAAATATGCCGCAGGCATGCGACGACGTGCCATTTCTATGCCTGCATGGTGCATCGTAATACCGATGGCGACTTCGTTAAGGCCTAGTTTGAACTCACCCTCAACACCAACGCGGTAGTCGCTACACAACAACAAGAAAGTGCCTTTGGCGACAGCATGTCCCGTACACGCAGAAATAATTGGCGTGGGGAATGACAACATTCGCACACTTAGCTCAGACCCTCGAGTCACCAAACCAATGGCGGATTCAAGCCCTGCGCGCATGGTTTTCAAATCGTAACCACCCGAAAAGATACCTGGCTGACCACTCAAAACGACGATGGCCTTTTCCGCTTCGGCTTTATCAAGCGCCGCATTCAACTGGTCCAAAACTTCATGAGAAATCGCATTCACCTTGCCATTTTGCAGCGTGATGTGGGCGATCTGATCTTTTATTTCTAATTTAACAAGTTCACTCATTGGGATAACCTTTAATATGTTATTGACCTAAAGCCTTGGTACGACCAAAAACGGCTTCAAGTAATTATTAATCTGTTTCTAGCAGCGCCTAAACATCAAGAAAGTGTTCTCGATAATATTGAAGCTCACGAATGGAGTCTCGAATATCATCTAAAGCTAGATGAGTGCCCTGTTTGGTGAAGCCCCCATTAATGCTAGGCTTCCAGCGGTTCACTAGCTCTTTCAGTGTACTGACATCAAGGTTACGGTAATGAAAGAACGCTTCCAGTTCAGGCATGTACTTCACTAAAAATCGGCGGTCTTGCCCGATGGTGTTACCACAAATAGGCGAAGCCCCTTTATCGACATGTTCTTCGAGAAACTTAATCGTTGCCAACTCTGCTTCACGTTCAGACGTGCTGCTGTCTTTTACACGTTGTGTTAGGCCATTTTCTCTGTGGGTTCGCGTACACCATTCGTCCATACCATCAAGCAATTCGTTGCTTTGGTGCACAGCAATCACAGGTCCTTCCGCAATCGTATTAAGCTCAGAGTCTGTCACGATGGTCGCGATTTCGATGATTCGATCTTGCTCAGGTTCTAGCCCTGTCATTTCCAAGTCGATCCAGATTAAATTTTTCTTACGGCTCATGTTTATTCCTTCCAAGAAACAGGGGCAGCGCTCACGTATTTACGGCCAAGCACAGCAGGGTCACTAAGATAAAGTCTTCAAAGGTGCATCTCAACACCATTTCGAGAGTTTTACTGATAGAATGCCGCTAACTCTACCAAATAAGCCTTTCAGTAATAAATGAGCAAACGAAAACTAAACCGTCGCCAACAATGGCGCATCGAAAAGATACAAGCTGAAAAGGCTGCGCGCGCTGATAAAAAGGCGAGCAAAGTTGAAAGCGATTTAACGACGGGCGAACTGAGCCCTGAACAAAAAGGTCGTGTCGTCGCTCACTTTGGTCAAACTGTTGAAATTGAGCCCCTATCGGATGACGACAGCACCATCATTCCTGATCCCGAACTACGCCAGCGCTGCTTTGTGCGCGCAAACATTGACTCGTTGGTTACCGGCGACATTGTTGTCTGGCGCGCAGGCGTCGATGACAAAGGCGTTGTTGAAGCGCGGCTGGAACGTCAAAGCGTTTTGCAGCGTCCCGACAACTATGGACAACTAAAACCCGTCGCCGCCAACATTGACCGTATTGTCATTGTGGTCGCTACTGAACCGGTTCCGCACGTAAACTTAATCGATCGCTACTTAGTGGCTTCTGAAACCCTCGATATACAACCAACAATTCTATTCAACAAAAGCGATTTGATCGACGATAGTAACCGACAGGATATCGAGCGAATGATTGCTCTTTATCGCGGTCTTGGATACGAAGTACTGAGTACCAGCGCAAATGATATTGAAGACTGCGAAACCCACCTGCTCAATTGGCTAAGTGACCACACGAGCGTATTCGTTGGCCAGTCTGGGGTGGGTAAATCCTCCTTGATCCGCAGCATTTTGGGCGACCAGAGCATTCGGGTAGGGCCACTATCCGAAACCACTCGCAAAGGCACGCATACCACCACAACGGCCAGACTGTTCCACTTGCCAAAAGGCGGCAAGCTAGTCGACTCCCCAGGGATTAGAGAGTTTGGTCTGTGGCACATCGATGAGCATGAGTTACTTGAAGGCTTTATCGAGTTCCGCCCTTTTCTTGGCCATTGTAAGTTTCGTGACTGCCAGCATAAAAAAGAGCCCGGCTGTGCCATTCTAGAAGCTCATGAAAATGGCGACATTACTGACGGCCGAATGCAGAGCTACGAACGCATTAAAGCGACTCTTGGAGACATCGAAACCTTCAACGCCTGAGCCTATCGTTCGCACTCGAGAGGCTTGCTTTCTTATCTGAAGCGTTCGCCTTCGACGTGCTGTTCAGATTGCGCAACCGCAGCTATAGTTAAATGCATTCGCATCTACCTATAAGAGCATAGTCCACGTCCCAATGACTCAATCAGAAATGCCGAACAACGCTCCCGACTGGGCGGCGTTTTTGTTAAATAACCAGCTACCGTCCCCCTTTAAAGTTGGCCAACAAGCTCTGCGTACCCTAGAAAAAGAGACCTTGCCGTATGCCAAGCTGGCTCAACAGATCAATGCGGACCCGGTACTTTCTTTTTATTTGATGGACGCCGCGGCACGATTGAATGGAGACGACGCCGAGTACAGTAAAACACTCGACCACGCGATGAGCATGATCGGCATTGACGCCGTCAAAGAGTCGATTCGCAAGGTGCCGCTGGAAGATGCGTCTTTAGAAGAAGTTCAGTCACTCTATTTCGTTAAAACATTAAATCGAAGTTTATTCTGTGCCCACCTGGCGCGCCGAATTGCCAATGATATGAAGATGGCTGGCAGTGATACTCTTTTTTGGTCTGGGTTATTTGTCTACGTGCCAATCTGGTATCTATGGCGGTTCGCGACGCCCGAAATGAGGCTCATGCGTTATGCTGTCGAAACAAACCACAAAGCTAAAACGCAAGCGCAAGACGAAGTGATGAATTGCAGCGTTGCCGATATTGCCAGCGAAATGATGAAACAACTCGCGCTCCCACCGCTGGTCAAATCGTGTTACGACCCAGAAAACCAGGTCACTGCCAAACAGTGGGTAACCTTATCGCGGCATCTCAAATCAACAGGAAAGCTGCAAAACAATATTGAGAGCCGAGAACTCAAGGTGCTAGTTCAGCAACCCGTATTCATTGTTCAGCTCGCCAAACTAATTGCCGATGCAGCGCTAAATGATTGGTACGACAAAGCCACTCTGCGTGCGCAAAAAATATTAGCCGCTTACCTCAATATCAGCATTGCCGATGCATCCCGCCTGACCCATAAAGTCGCGGCCGATATGTCTAGACAGCACCCGATTCCAGGAATTTTATCTCCGGCCGCACGATTGTTTTTACCCGCAACAGAACGCAAAGCACTCAAAGAAAAAACAGAAACGACCAAAGCCTCTTCAGACGAAGTAGTACAACCACCAGCACCAGCTAAACCTGAGCCCGCAGTTGAGAGCGCTGCATCTGAGGCCAATGATTCAGCAACGCAGAAAAAGGCCACTGCCCCCAAAGCGATTTACACGGAAATGGTAACGGCGATGTATAAAACGCCCCAAGACTTCGCCGATTTGCATGAACTCATGAATGCGTCGACAAGTGCGCTAGTGTATGGATTGGGACTCGGACGAGCCACCATTAGCTTGGTCAACAAAGAGCACACGCGCCTCAAAACATACTATGCGACGGGCTGCCAAGAGCAACCGCAATTATCTGGATTTGATTCACGTTTGGTGAAGGGCACATTATTCGCGAAACTATGCAGTAAAGCCGCCAGTGTTTGGATAAAACCAACAACAGATATCAAAGTAAGCAGTTTAGTGCCCAGTAGTTTTAAGCAAATAGTCGAAATCGAAGACTATTTTTTGATGTCCATTTTCGTCAACAATAAGCCCTTCGCCATTGTTTATTGTGACGCTTTCCCCCACCGAGAACTAACAGAAATGGACTATAAGTATTTCAAATACTTATGCAAAGGCATCTCCGGCGCTATGGATTATTTAGTCCGCAACAAAGGGAAATCCAAAGAAACAGACTAAGGCAAAGAGGCATAGAGCCTCACTGAAGCTTTTGCTATCATGCACGCTCAACTGACTAACGAGGCCACCCTAGGCGTTTCGTGCTATTTAGGTATCATTGATGGCCCAACTTCCACTACTCTTATCTGTTTCTGCTTTTGAGCCGATGCTGGCATCACCGCCTCACAATTTACTCATCGTAGATGTGGGTAAAACGGAACGATTCGAACAAGGCCATATTCCTGGTGCTGTTTCCGTAACACCGGCCCAAACTCAACACAGCTCGCCTCCCGCCGGCTTACTGCCTAACCCTGAAGCGCTGACACAGTTAATGCGTCAAATAGGCTTAACGCCGCAATCGCATGTCGTCGTATACGATGATGAAGGCGGCGGCTGGGCCGGAAGATTTATCTGGATGCTAGACGAAATTGGGCACAATCAATACTCCTATCTAGACGGCGGACTGCTCGCTTGGCAAGACGAAGGGCTTTCAATTGAAACCGAAGCAAGGCCAATAAAGGCTAGCGAGGTATCACCTGCAAGTTCAGGGCAACATACCATTAGCCTTGACGCGTTGAACAAAAGCTTAGCGCATCAAACGTACAGCATTTGGGATGCCCGCTCCCCCGGCGAGCACAGCGGCGAGAAAGCAAACGCTAAGCGCGCAGGCCACATACCCGGAGCCTTCAACTTCAATTGGACTGATGCGATGGACAGCTCACGCGCTCTGCGCCTAAAGTCCCTAGACGGACTACAATCGCAACTAGAGGCACTTGGTCTGGATCGCAATAAAACGGTCGTAACACACTGCCAGTCACACCATCGCTCGGGCCTAAGCTACTTAATTTGCAAACTATTAGATCAGCCTGTTCTGGCTTATGCAGGCTCTTGGGGCGAATGGGGAAATCGCGAAGATACCCCCGTCGAAACTGGCCCATAGTGGGCGAAATATCGTTCGCTAGCTTTTCGTTTTACACCTACTTATTTATTTGAGATCGCACATCATGAATCTTGACGACCTTTTCGTAATGAGCCAATACCTGGCTCCTCAGAAGTTTATCTCTCGCTCTGCGGGCCGACTCGCCGAATGTAAAATACCGTCGATTAAAAACACCTTTATCGAACGCTTTGTCGAGCACTATGGCGTCAATATGGCGGAAGCTGAAGTTGAAGATCCGCGTGCCTATGCGCACTTTAATGATTTCTTTACGCGAGCATTGAAAGCGGATGCAAGGCCTGTAAATCAAGACGAGTCTGTCATTGTTTCGCCTGTCGATGGCGCCGTCAGCCAGCTAGGAAAAATCGAACGCGGTCAGATTTTTCAGGCAAAAGGCCAGAGCTTTAACGTCACTGAGCTATTGGGTGGTGATGCAGCGCTAGCTCAGTCGTTTATGGGCGGAGATTTCGCCACGATTTATCTATCCCCGAAAGACTATCACCGGATACATATGCCTTTAAAAGGCACCTTAAGAGAAATGGTGCATATCCCGGGCAAATTGTTTTCAGTTAACCCTGCCACCGCTGAAAAAGTTCCTAGCTTATTTGCCCGCAACGAGAGAGTTGCAGCGATCTTCGATACGGAAGCAGGCCCGATGGCAATGGTTCTTGTCGGAGCGATGATCGTCGCTAGTATAGAAACGGTCTGGTCTGGCTTAGTAGCCCCCGCGCAAAACAACGTTAAGCACTTTCAATACGGTGACTCTCAAGCGGCTGTATGCCTAGATAAAGGCGAGGAAATGGGTCGATTCAAGCTCGGCTCAACCGTAGTATTGCTATTCCCCGAAGGTAAAACAAACTTTGAAACGTCTATGGCAGCAGAGTCCGTCGTGCGCATGGGTGAGCGCTTTGGGCAGATCAATAGCTAAGCGCTAGCAATAACAAAGCGACAGCTCTTAGCCAGACAAAATCAAGCTATGCAATAGAAACAGGAAATGCCAGCACTTCATCAATGGCGCTGGCGCCTAGCTTGATCATCAATAACCGATCTACCCCTAACGCGACACCTGAGCACTCAGGCATGCCGTGATGCAAAGCATCGAGTAAGTTCTTATCCAACGGAATTTCACGTAAGCCCAAGGATGAGCGCTTGGCATTATCCGCTTCAAATCTCAGCTGTTGTTCATCTGCATCTTGCAATTCATCATAGGCGTTAGCGATTTCTAAACCGTTTAAATACAACTCGAATCTTTGCGCCACCAATTGCCCCTTAGAATCTTCTGCGACTTTAGCCAATGACGCTTGACTGGCTGGATAACTATGCAAAATACCGATACAGCCTTGACCTAACGTTGGCTCGACTTGATCCGCTAACAACAACGCTAGGTAGCCGTCACGCGACAATTCAGGTCCGTCGTAGTGACATAGCTTTCGTGACAAGCGCGCCAAACTAGACGTTTTTTCGGTAAATGGATCAATCCCTAAGCTCTGCTCGAAAGCGTCTCGATACGAGACCCTTTGACAGAGCAAAGACTTGCCAAGCACTTCGCAGACCAATTCGGTGACTTCATCCATCAACTGCGGGAGCGTCATCCCAACACGATACCACTCCAGCATCGTGAACTCTGGGTTATGACGGTGGCCCACTTCATCTTTACGGAAGGTTTTGCATAACTGAAAGATGTCACCGCTGCCTGCAGCAAGCATTCTTTTCATGGGGAATTCTGGAGAAGTTTGCAAAAAGCCTTGGTCGACACCAATGCGTAGCGGCGAGCTAATTTCAAGGCTCGCTAAGTGCGGATCTGTCGCCGTGGAAAACCCCAAAATCGGCGTGTCGACCTCCATCACTTGTCGCGACATAAAAAAAGCCCGTATCTGAGCGTAACACTCAGCACGAGCTTTTATTGCGCTAAACGAGGCTTTGGGCCGCCATGTGTTTTTCATGAAGACCTCATGCGTTCAGAGCCTCTTTAACAACGCTTGCGCGTTAGGATAATTATTTGGCGCGACTAACGTAATCGCCGGTCCGCGTATCAATTCTGAGCACTTCGCCAATATTGACAAACAAAGGCACGTTAACCACCGCACCTGTCGTCAAGGTAGCGGGTTTCGTGCCGCCTTGCGCCGTATCCCCTTTCAAGCCAGGATCCGTTTCAACGACTTCAAGGTCTACAAAGTTAGCCGCTGCCACCGACAAAGGAGCGCCGTTATAGAGCGTGACGGTATAAACATCTTGTTCTTTCAACCACTTGAGCGCGTCTTCAACCGCGTTCGAGTCGGCGGCATGCTGCTCAAACGAGCCATCAGTCATCATAAAGTGCCAAAACTCTCCATCCGTGTATAGGTACTCCATGTCATATTCCATGACATCCGCACCTTCAAGCGATTCGCCTGACTTAAACGTGCGTTCCCAAACCCGTCCAGACCTGAGGTTACGTAGTTTACAGCGACTGAAAGCTTGTCCCTTACCAGGCTTAACTAATTCATTGTCGATAATAGAACACGGATCTCCGTCTAGCATTACCTTGAGTCCGGATCGAAAATCATTGGTAGAAAAATTAGCCATATTGTCCTCATTAGTGGAGTCGCCGCCGACAATAATACCGACGCGACTCAATCTATCACTGGCGAACAGCGGGCCGATGCGTGTACATTAGGCCGCTTTTAGCGATCGCAATTTGAAAAAGGCGCCAATGATACAACGAACCATCCAAACTGTCGAAGCGCAAGCGCAGCTTGATGACTGGAAATCGCTTCTTAAAGCGAGCCGAATATCGACAGCCGACCTGCTGCGCCGGCTAAACCTGGATGAACACCCTCTCGCTTATGCCGATGCAGAAAAACAGTTTGAGCTAAGAGTACCGAGGCCCTATTTAGAAAAAATAGAGTCAGGCCAACCAAACGACCCCTTGCTGTTACAGGTATTGCCACAAAAACGCGAAATGTTAGAGGTAGACGGGTATTCCAACGACCCTTTAGATGAAGAAAAATTCTCTCCGCTGCCAGGCTTAATACATAAATACAAAAGCCGCGTACTTTTAATCGCCACGCAATCTTGTGCAGTCCATTGCCGTTATTGTTTCAGGAGAAACTTCCCCTATAACGAGCATCGCGTAGCGCGCAACGACTGGCAAAATGCCATTGAGTACATTAACGAAAACCCTGAAATCAATGAGGTCATCCTTAGCGGTGGCGACCCCTTAGTGCTCACCAATGAACACCTCAGCGAATTATTAAATCAAATCGTAGCGATTAAACACGTCACAAGAATTCGACTTCACTCAAGGCTAATCAGCACCTTGCCACAGCGCGTTGACGCGGGCTTTATCTCGCTCTTAAGCTCACTAAACACGAACGTGGTTATGGTTATGCACTGCAACCATCCCAACGAGATCGGGCAAGATGTTGCTGATGCGACGCAAAAACTAAAACACGCGGGCGTCGTACTGTTGAATCAAAGCGTATTGCTAAAAAATATCAACGATAATGCCAGTATCCTGGCGCGTTTAAGCGAGGCCTTGTTTAACATAGGCGTCCTACCTTACTACCTATTTACGCTAGATAAGGTTCATGGTGCCGCCCATTTCGACATAGCGACAAGCACATATTTAGAAATTTATCGCGAGCTGCAGGGACTTTTGCCGGGCTATTTAGTCCCTCGCTTGGCGAGTGAAATTCCCGACAGAACCTCTAAAACACTCGTAAATACCTGAATTAAAATTATTGAAAAAGCCTTGTAGAATGGCGCCAACTTAGTGCGACAAAGCAGAATTTCCTGCTATGCTTTTGATTAAGCGAAATTAGATTGTTAAAACGCGCGAATTTTCTACTTATTCAAACAGTTACATACCGGAATATTTAATGCTGGGTCCAGATCTCGAACTTAATCTAACGATACCAAAACAGACGCTAATGTCTCTCTCCTTTGCTGAGCATACGGCAGCGGGCATTACCAACTGGACAAGCAACCTGCCCATGGCCAATGTTGGTGAAACCGCACGGCAGTTATATCAAGGTATTATTGAGATAAATCAGCTGGCCATTGCGCCGGCTACGCGCTCTCAAATCTTAGAAACCCTACGAGACCCTATTTATTTTATTAGCGGCGAGCTATCAAAACACTTTTTGAACCACGCGGTTTCGCTACCAGAAAAACAGCAAAAAATAGCCAATTTGGTGCAAGCTCTGCATGTGCATTTAGCAACCGGCTACAAAATCGTGATGATGGAGTCACTACAAAACATCGCGAGTGAAAAAGTCCGTAAGAACTTTGCCTGTGCATCTCATCGAATGATTAGCGAATTCGGTAACGTTATCGTTCGCGCCAACCAGCTTTATTCATCTTCTCCTAAGGGCATCTGGCGAGAGCTACATCAGGTCTACCGTTTTTCCGAAGGCATTGGCTTGCTCAAGTACACCGTGACAGATACGCACAAT
The DNA here is from genome assembly GCA_913020045.1 of uncultured Oleiphilus sp. Lineage (GTDB taxonomy): Bacteria > Pseudomonadota > Gammaproteobacteria > Pseudomonadales > Oleiphilaceae > PZPK01. The sequence goes on along the minus strand of CAJWBE010000025.1, from coordinate 22,172 downwards.
AAACACTTGCAAGACACTCGTATAGACCATAGCTATAAGCGCTGTCTGCTGCTTAGCTGCGCAAGACCAAATCAATTACGCCAGAACGAAATAGCTGCCGCCTACAATGCCTTTGAATTATGGGCAGATCATGTAGAGATAGGCGAAGCCTACTCAAGCAACGCTGTGTTTGTCGTCAATCTCGACAAGGATGCTCCACCTAAATACAAAAGCTTGATGCATGATGAGCTGAATGAGCTTTTCTATGGCTTTGATACCGCTGAGCTAGTTCAGCGATTGACGGACCTGCTAAGCGCTCGACATCACAAAGGCGACGACGGCATCACGCACTTGGTCGTGCCACAAGGCGTCACAGACTCGATGCTTAACCACATCAACCACTCCTTAGGCATCCTGACTAAACGCACCTTTAAACGTATCGCCAACAACGGCTCGCTAAATCTTTGTGCTGGCCTTAGTGCTAGCCACTACTACACAGCCGACGGAAAGTCGTTTCAAAGCATGCTGATGCAGAACAATGCAGCAATGATGGGCGCTGATGGCAATCAGTTTATGAATAAGTCTCGCACAAGCGACGATGCATGGAGCGACGCGCATGACGCTGGTGGCGGTGCGCATCTCGCAACACCGGCAGGCGTGCCTTTAGATTTCGACTCAGGCGGCAGTGCATCCACGGGACAACCGGATTTCCCAGAACATACCGTTCCGTTAGTGAATACAAGTCCTGGTGGCTATTGCTTGCAATGGAATGGCGACGTTCCTGCCAACATCCAAGCAGGCGAAATATTGGCTGTTAGAGAGACACAGACACAACCCTGGAGCATTGCGGTGATTCGCTGGATTCGCCACGCGCGAAAACAAGGCACGCAACTGGGTATTGAGTTGCTCGCTCCCCATGCACAGCCTTGCGCCGTGCAACTGCTGCATAGAACCGGAGCACCTAGTGAATATTTGAGAGGGCTACTACTCCCGGAGCTGAGTAGCATTGGCCAACCCTCTACCTTGATTACACCTCGTGTGCCATTCCAATCAGGCAATAAAGTCTCGATTCGTTACAGCGATAGTGAATCTAAGTGCATTTTAGAAGATCCGATTTCAGCCACGGCAAGTTTCAACCAATTCAAGCTTTCTCCAGCAGTGGCGCTTAATACGCTAACCACTACCCTAGAAGGGGACAGCGGTGATGACGATGATTTTGATTCGCTATGGCCATCGCTATAGCTTACCTAGATCCCAACCAGCTGAGTTAAACGTCGACACTAAGTTCCGCCGATCTAATACCAACGGTGGTAAATGATCCGCAGTAAGAGACCCAATAAATAACAATGACTAGAAACAAAGAAACCTTATTCCTACTGGTACTCGATAAGTCCCAGAATGATGCTGAAAAGTTTGTCAGCCTGCTGAGAAATGCAGGCATTGCAACACGTGCAAATCGAATTGAGGATGAAGACTCTCTTCTTGCTGCCTTAGATGAGCAAAGCTGGGACCTATTCCTAGCGCGCGAAGAAGATGCCGACTTTGATCTAGACCAAGCACTCAGCCACATCAAAGGAAAAGACAAAGACATTCCTGTCATCGTACTAAGCCAAGACTACAACCCTGAAAATATCGTTAAGCATATGCGCGCTGGAGCGAAAGACGTTATTCCAGTGGATAACGAGATTCACATTGTCTCTGCCGTTAAACGTGAGCTAGATAGCCTCAGCTCACGTAAAAAGCTTCGCCATCTTGAAGTACAAATTCATGATGTAGAGCACCGCTGCGAGCTCTTACTAGATAGCTCTAAGGACGCGATTGCCTATATCAACGACGGCATGCATATCTATGCCAATGGCTCGTATATGAGTTTTCTTGGATATGACGATATCGACGATCTAATCTGTGTACCCGTATTGGACACCTTCACCGGCGAATCACAAACCACGTTTAAAGACTTATCCAAGCAGTTTTATGAAGAAAAAGCATTTACTCCAATTGAAAACCAGCATGCCGTCACCGTCCGCGAAGATGGCACGGAGATACCGGCAAACATCAGCTTGTCGGAGGCTAGTTATGACGGTGAGCGCTGCCTACAAATTATTGTTAGGCCAGAACAAGATAATGCAGAGCTAGAAGAAAAGCTTCGGGAAATGAGTCAAGTTGACTTAGTCACCGGCCTCTATAACCGCCAATATGTGATGGACGCTCTGGTTAGTGCGAAAGAACAAGCCTTAACCGCAGAACAAAATACAGCCCTATTCTATGTAGCGATCGACCAGTTTAAAGAATTTAAAGCAGAGCTTGGTATCGCTGATACCGACGTTATTCTTCGTGAAGTCGCTGATCAGGTCAAAACGGCTATCGGAGATGATGATGAGAAGATCATTGCGCGCCTGAGTGACGAAGTGTTCGCAATCATCTGGAAATGTACGGGTATTGAAGACGGATTGGGGAAAGGTGAACAGCTACGTAAGTCTGTAGAAGACCAGCTATTTGAAGTAGAAGGCCGCACAGTTCAAGCGACATTTAGTGTCGGTGTAACGCTAATTACGGACAATGCACCTCACATCAAAGATATTCTAGGGCGTGCGCAAATGGCATGCGAAGAGGTCAAAAAACTAGACGGCCATGAAAACGGCAACGGTGTTCACCTCTACAAACCAAATCAAGATAAAGTGTTAGACGACCATGACGTTGCTATTTCACTGATCGAACAGGCATTAGAAGACGATAAATTTAAACTACTGTTCCAGCCAATTATTAGCCTTCGTGGCGAGACACAAGAGCATTATGAAGCCTTTGTTCGCATGATTGATGATAAAGGTGAAGAAGTCTCTCCGTATGACTTCCTGCCGCCCAGCGGACCGACACAAGCTGCCAACAAAATCGATAAGTGGGTCATCCTGCAAACCGTTAAACATCTCAGCGAGCACCGCTCTAAAGGGCATGATACTCGTCTGTTTATCAACTTATGCGCTGAGACACTGCAAGACCAGTCCTTCACGTCATGGCTTAACGTTGCATTAAAAGCGGCCAAACTCCCTGGCGATTCGCTAATTTTCCAAATCAGCGAATCCAATGCAATCTCTTATATGAAACAAGCGAAGGACTTCGAAAAAGGTTTACGCTCTTTGCACTGTAACCTTTCGGTTAATCAGTTCGGACGCGCGCTAAGCCCAATGAACCTTTTTAAGCATATCAATCCAGATTACATCAAGCTGGAAGGCTCATTTACGCAAGATATTCAGAAAGGTGATGAAGCGAAGGAAAATGCAAAAGAGCTCATTCAAACCCTTCAATCAATGGACAAAAAGACGGTGGTTCCTCTAGTAGAGAGCGCGTCACTATTGTCGACACTATGGCAAGCTGGCGTTAACTTTATCCAAGGCTACTATCTACAAGCACCGAGTGCAGAAATGAATTACGATTTCTCTGAAGGCGATTAGAGACAAGACATACCGTCAGTCGCTGACTTAAAAAAACAGCGACTGACTTTTTTCACTTAGCCTAAGTTAAAAAACGTACCCTGACTCCAAACCCCTAGCTGCCCCGTTTTATCATTCGAAACAGCCAATTCAGCCAACTCATAATAAACCGTGGTTGCCAGCTTGGCTTTTAAATTGCGACGAACCGTAACGTACGGAACCGCATCACCCGCGGCTCCAGCAAGAACAATCAGCGGGTGTATTTCATCCAAACTGAAGTGGTCCCCGACATTGCTAGAAAAGTGAATTCGTTGCTTATCACCCGTTCCTTCGACATCCATTAAGCGAATAATAAAGGGCACATCATCAACCTCGATCTTCATTTTTTCAGCCGGCGTGACCAAACAGTAACCGTCGTCATCTAAGCGAAGAATCGTTGAAAACAATCTAACGACCGACTCTCGCTCCATTTCCGAACCTTGATAGAACCATTTACCAGACCGATCAATCCGGATATCTATTTCACCAACACGTTCGGGCCGCCAAGTTTCAACCGGAGGATGAGAGCCGGCTTCTGTCACTAGCTTGCGAATATCATCGGCGAAATTAGGTAAGTCTAGCTTCATCGTCATCGTGTTACCTCACAGGTCTCAATTTAAGTGAATCTACTGCTGCACTAAAAGCACTTTTCTTTTCACTACAATCCGCGCTGCCACTCTTGCCGTAAAACCGCTTTATCGGGCGACTCAATGGCAAAATCGAGTTCACTCAGCAAGCGCGCTTTATCTGCACCTAGCTGCCCCTTTAATGGTAGATAATTTGATGCATGATCACTTCGAAAGGTAGAGTTTTCTAGCTCCAGCGCACCCAGAAAAGTGCGTAACTCGACAAATAACTGATGCTGATCCATCGGCTGGTAGTCATTAAATTCACGACGGAACCTATCTTCGCCTGTTGGAAAACTGACCACTAATGTCGACACATAATCTGGCTGAGCTTCGTTGACCGCCTTTGCCGAGTTAAGCGCATGTTGTTTCGAATACTTCTGCCCACCCAACCCATTAAGTATCATCACCGAGGAGCGCAGACCTGACTCACGAATTTTACGCAGCGCAGAAACCGACGACTCATGGGTTTCGCCCTTACTAACGCGATTTAAAACCGTGTCATCACCGGACTCCAAACCGACATATAAAATATCTAGGCCGAGGGCCTTTAATTCCGCCAGTTCTTCAACGGTCTTCTTAGCAATATTTCGCGGTAAACAATACGATGACACGCGCTCTAGCAAAGGAAAGTATTCCTTCAGCCACTGCAATACCTGTATTAGCCTGCGAGTCGGCAGGACCATCGCATCGCCGTCTGCGAGGAACACTCGCTTCACATTTGGAATGGCTTGCGCAGTTTTTTTAATATCATCCAACACCTCTTGATCTTTACGAGCACGAAACTTTTTCTGCTCTTGCGTATACATTTCGCAAAACGTACATTTGTTCCACGAGCAGCCATTCGTTAACGGCAGAATAAATGACTTTGCCTCACTCGGCGGTCTGAAAACAGGCTCTACATAAGAGATTGGAAAATGGTACATATCACTCGATCAAGTTGGTTCAACACAATGAGTCGCATTATAGGTTCACGGAGGCCCAGTGCAAAACATCAATGACGCTTTTCTTGCAGCTCAATTCCCTCAAGACCCCGAGCTTTGCTACCTCAATCATGCCGCCGTTAGCCCTTGGCCACTCTGCACAACTGAAGCGATTACAAAGTTCGCTATCGAAAATTCCTATCAAGGCGCACGTGGCTACTTAAAATGGATGGAGCAAGAAAAAATCGTACGTGAGCGCTTAGCAAGGCTTTTGAATGTCGAGACAAGCACCGAAATTGCGCTTGCAAAAAGTACCTCAGAAGCCCTGTCTACGATTGCTTATGGCTTGCATTGGAACGAGGGAGATGAGGTCATTATCAGCAATGAGGAGTTTCCCTCCAATCGTATTGTCTGGGAATCACTAGCCAATCAGGGAGTCAAAGTCGTGATTGCGGATATTAGCGATGGCGACCCCGAGGCATCAATTCGAGCATGTATCAGCGAGCACACTCGCTTACTTTCAATAAGCTCGGTGCAATACGCCTCCGGCCGAAAAGTCGATTTAGTTGACCTTGGCCACCTATGCAGACAGCACGATGTACTTTTTTGCGTCGATGCGATTCAAAGCCTAGGAGCTATCCCGTATGACCAGAAACTTGTCGGCGCGGATTTCATTGTGGCAGACGGGCACAAATGGCTAATGGCGAGTGAAGGCTTGGCCTTACTCTATATTCAAGAAAAACATATCGAAACTCTAAAGCTGCATCAGTTTGGCTGGCATATGGTGGAGGCCTGCGGCCAATACGACAAACTTGACTGGTCTCCAGCCAATAACGCCACTCGATTTGAGTGCGGAAGCCCTAACATGCTGGGTATTCATGCCCTCAACGCAAGCTTGGGATTTCTGCTAGATATCGGTATCGATAACATTGAAATAGCGCTTGAAGAGCGCATCGATTACTTAATCAAGCAGCTAAAAGAAATACCCGGCATGACGATTTTGTCGCCTGAAGCACGAACAAAACGAGCAGGAATCGTGACCTTTAAACCAGCAAATACCGAACTAGAAGACTTGTACCGCGTATTAATGAAAGAAGGTGTGATCTGTGCAAAACGCGGCGGTGGAATTCGCTTTTCACCCGCTTTTTATACGCCGCTAAACCTCATAGACGAAGCTATTCGCCGGCTTAAAATGCACATCTAATGTGCACTGCGTGCTATGGGCGCCAAGCACTAACGAGAGTCGCTAAGCCACTACCAATTATATCGGTTTCAAGCACCACAATTTCACTCGTTACAAAGGGATGCGCTTCATAGATATGCCCAGCGCATAAGAGGCTAACAAGGCTGCCCACTAATGGCTGATGCGATACGATCAACAGATCTTCTTCTGAATCATGGTCACTGAGTTTTCGTAGGACGAGTTGAGGGTCTTTATCAGGAGACAAGAACGGCTTAACGTCCAGCGGCGTATCGACAATCCGAGAAAAGATCTCTGCCGTTTGACGCGCACGAAGCAAGTCACTGCACCAAATCCTCGGCACACTCGTCAACTCAGGCAAATAGCGCTCAACAAGAGAGGATGTTTGCGCACTACCGTTCTCAGTAATCGGACGCAAGCGGTCTGTAGGCGCGTCAAAGCCCGCCTCGGCATGTCTCGCTATAAATAGTCTCATTGGTCGACAGCCTTATTTCTGCAAATCTTCTGAGGCCCCAGTTATCTCAGGCCAATCAGAAAACGGAAAAGGTTTCGCCGTATTACCATAACTCACATAAACCGAAATCTGCTTAACGTATTCCCCTAAACTAGCGCCAAACGTTTTCAAGGTTGTGCTTGGCTCACCTGCAAATACGTTGAGCAAGGTTTGCAGTATGGCAATGCACAGCAATGCGATATGGCTAACGCTGTAAATAAGATAAAAAATACAGATATAGAGAATCTTAAGTAATTTCCCGTCGCTATCCTGATAAGAATTGCGTTCCGTATCGTCCTGGTTATCCATCATCACTCCTAAACTATCTTTTATTACGACTAAATTTCATGCTTCGGTAAAGTAAACTCTACATCGGAATTTTGCTCACCCAACATCAATTGACCGATTATCTTTTCCAACGGCACCTGATCAAAAATCACATGATACAAACCCTGCACTAATGGCATATAGATCGACTGCTCATCAGCGCAACGCTTTACTTGCACCAAGGTATTAACCCCTTCAGCGACTTCTCCCAACTCATCGACTGCTTCTTCTAAGCTTTTTCCCTCGCCAAAGGCATAACCAACACGGTAATTGCGACTAAGCGGCGACGAGCAGGTGGCGATCAGATCACCAACACCCGCCAAACCGAGAAACGTCATCGGGTTCGCTCCTTGCGCGACAGCAAAACGCCCCATTTCAGCCAAGCTTCTAGTTAGCAGCATCGCGGTTGTGTTCTCGCCCAGCTTTTTCGCGGCGACAATTCCGGCCATCACTGCATATATATTTTTCAGCGCACCGCCCAGCTCAACGCCTTGCACGTCTGCACTCGCATAAACCCGAAAGTAACTGCAACCGAGAACCTTCTCCACAGTTTGACGCAATTCAGACACTTCACTTGCAATCACAGAGGCCGTCAGCTCGTGCAATGCAATTTCTTTTGCCAAGTTAGGGCCGCTCAGTACGCCTAAAGGATTTTCAGGCAACTCACTGCGTAGCACATCTGTCATCATATTGAGACTGTCCGGCTCAATCCCCTTTGTTGTGCTCACTAGCATCTGAGCGGGCGAAATAAATTCACACGCTTGGCTCACAACAGAACGGAACGATTTACTGGGAACCGAAAAAAATATGACCGACGCGCCCGTCAATGCTTCGTCAAGCGAAGTGCAAGCTTCAAGATTGTCACTCAAGGTTAATGAAGGAAGATATTTTTGATTGATCCGCTGAGCAGTGATGGAATTGGCCGCGTCTTGGCTGCGCATCCACAGCTTTACCGAGTAGCCATTCTCAGCCGCAATATTAGCGATGACTGTACCAAAGCTGCCACCGCCTAACACAGCAATATGATTGCTTGTTGACATGCAAGGAGTCTCTAGAGGAGGGTTAAGTGCTTAACTGGCCTGCGAGGATACACTGTCGCGTACGTCAACTTCCAGTGCATTCACTAGATCTTTGAATTGATCGCGATTATGCTCATTCATATCCATCAGCACTTTATGCGCATTCAGAACCTGCATTCTAACTTCGCTTTCTTCTGCAGCTTTCGGGATGAGTTCTTGTAACTGCTCACAGGTAACAGCCGGCTCTTTTACAATTAAATAAATCGTATCGAAACCCATCACGAGCAAAATTCTCGTGATATCAGGATTAGTAGAAATAATGGAGGGCAAAAATCGGCTTTTAGTTTTGGCACGGATGGCCAGTTTGGCTAACAAGCCCAACGTTGTGCTGTCGATGAGTGTGGTTTCACTTAAGTCTACAACTAATGATTCAAAGCTAGGGTCATTTACGATCGACTCGATCGAAGCTTCTATAGTGGAGCAAAAGTTTAAACGCACTTCACCAACGAGCTTTAAGACAAAAACTCCCGAACTATCAGCTTGTAATATTTTGCATTCTGACATCAGTCAACAACTCTTCGCTTGTATAGTGTTCCAGCTAATAAACACACTTAGTGCATCCCCCAACTATCAACATCGTTCACGGTCAACACTGCAATATCGTCGGGCAACTCTTCGATATCATCCAGGCCCAAAGATGACAGCAGGGATTCTATCCCTCGTTGCTCCTCGCACACAACATCTAATAGTAACTTTTCTTTATCAATTAGTGACTCACCTTGAATTACCTCAAGAATGCCGTCAGAAAACACGGTAATCGAAAACCCAGGAGCCAACTTACGACGATAAACCTCAAACTCTGGATCAGGAAACAAGCCCAACGCAACGCCCCGTCCATCTAGGTATTCGGCTGCACCGGACTCTTTAAGGATCGGCAAAGGGAAGTGCCCAGCAATTGAATACGAAATTTCTTGAGACTTACGGTCTAACAAACCAACAAATACGGTGATGTGCTTTCCAATATCGGAGTCGTTTAGCTCTTTGTTAATACGCTTGAGAAAAGCCGCAGGACAAGTCAACTCGTCGCTAGACCCTCGTTTAAAGTTACGTTTCAAACGCATGGACAAGTTTTTCAATAACACCGTCACAAAGGCTGATGAGGCGCCATGTCCAGAAACATCTGCAAAGTAGAATACCGTTCGCGTGTCGTCGAGATTAAAATAGTCGAGGAAGTCACCACTCAAATATAACGACGGCTTTACACAGTGATCAAACGCCAAGCCTTGCATCGTTTTGTCACTGTCAGGAAGCATCTTCAACTGCACTTGCAACCCTGCTTTATGGTCAGCACGCAGTTCGCTAATACCTTCTCTAAGTTTGGTATTTCTCTCTTCTAGCTCATGCTGCAAGCGTTTATTGAGCTTATTCAAACGAATTTTATCGAGAATGCCGTGGATCACATGATCCACATTCTGAAAGTCATCAATGGGCTTGAGAATGAAGTCCGCTGCGCCAGCTCGCAAGCAAGCGACTACGTCGCCGGATGTTTCAACTGCAGATACCACCACTACAGGTGCGGTTTGAAGTTCATCGGTCACGTAAGGAAGTTGAACTAGCTCGTCGTTGGTGACATCGGCAAAAACAAGAGACGGCGAAGTTTCATATAGCGCCAGTGTCGCATGATGAATCGACTGAGCTTGGTGCACTAAGTATCCTATTTGGGTCAAGTACCTAGCCAAACGCTCTCGATCTTGCTCGTTGCGGTCTATTACCAGTATATAGTCGGCCAACTCGGGCATTAAAAACACCTACTCCACTTTAAAACTACTTGTCCTAACACGAGTATAGGCGAAGCTATACACGCGTCTAACGGATTGCAGTAAAAGCTCAATAAATTAATATTGGGGCTTAGTTTTCGGTCATTATGCTTCACATAGAACCGTCAAAAAGAAGCAAATGAAAATCTGAACCTGCAATGCTTTTCGTGACTCCCATATCAGAGTACTCTTGCTATTACTGACAACTATAAAACTAGTCTCAGGATTTAGAATATTCACACTAATTTACAGAACCGGAACCCACTGCTTGAAACTCCACGTTGAAGACTTACTTGGCAACTACCACAAACTCATCATGGATCCAGTGCATGGTGGAATTCCACTTCTATCGCATGAAGTCGCTATTATCGACCACCCTTTGTTCCAGCGCCTGCGCTTCATCTGTCAAAACGACATTCTTTCTCTAGTATTTCCAGGCGCTACCCACTCTCGCTTTCTGCATAGTATCGGCGCAATGCATGTGGGTGGACGCATGTTTATGGCGCTGGTCGAAAACTGCCTAAAAATACTTAACTCGCAAGGACAACAAGGAATCGATGGCGATACCTTGGAAGCTATTAGCTACTTCAACCGCCTAGTGCGCAGCGCTTGCTTACTTCACGACAGTGGGCATTGCAGCTTTTCCCACCAGTTCAGCAGGACCGGCGCTATCATTGCTTTGCTTAAAGAGCCCAAACGCCAAACTCGCTTATGGGAAGGCGTGGACCAAGCGATACTCTCCGCGCCGGCTTGCAATATGATGGAGCACGAACATTATTCTCTCCGAGCGGCCTATGAAATACTTAATAGTCTAAGTCACAACCCACAAAGCCCAGAAATGGCCGATATCATCGGGCTAATGGAAACTAGCGATATAGCACCGAGCCCTCGCTTTGAAAAACACGCGCATGCACTGCGCAAAATCATCCATGGCGGACGCTCCTCTAATCTGAGCGACACCGCGTTTAACAGCGGCTTGCAAGGTTTGCTCTCTCACCTCGTATCAGGAGAGCTTGACGCGGATAGAGCCGATTACATGCTTCGTGACGGCTTCCACTCATCAGTGACCATCGGCGGCTTCAATCTTGATCACCTGCTTAGCAACCTGCACTTCGGAATTTGCGAGCAAACTGGTTGGATGGGGTTGGCCATTGCCGAAAAAGGACTCGGCTCATTAGAAGATTTCGTATACAGCCGACATCAAATGTATCGCCAAGTTTATGCGCATAAAACCGCGCAGGGTTTTGACTGGTTATTGAGAGCGGCGATTGATGAAGTCATGCAAAAAACAGAAATTCAGCAATATGTCGAAAAGTGCTTAAGCGACATCAATGAGTTCAAGTATTTAACTGACAACTATTTTTGGGAAGCATTTCGCCAGTTTGCAAAAGATAACCCGAACTCCTACTCAGAATGCATATTGGATCGGATAAAAATGCCTTACTTAGCGACGCGGACTAACCTGTCAGATCAGGAGCAACTGACGTACCAAGATTTCTTGGCAAAAGAAAATGGCGATTCGGAAGCCTCCATTGTGACATCTAGCATTACGGCGCGATTCACCAAAATAAAAGAAGGGTTTAGTGATATCAAAGTACTTTACAAAAGTACCCCCGCTCAGCCAGAAACATACAAATTAATCGCCAATACCAGTCAGTTTTTTGCTAAATTTACTGATGATCGCATCACCCATTTTTATGTAGACCCAGTTCATCGGGCCAACACCTAGCACCTTAACAACCACCAGAACGGACCTGACATTAACGTATGAAGACCAGAGAACGTATTCTTCACAAGAGTCTGGAGCTATTCAATGAGCTCGGAGAGCCCAATGTCACTACGCTACTGATTTCCGACGAACTGGAGATTAGTCCTGGCAACCTGTATTACCATTTCAAAAGTAAAATAGACATTCTGACAGAGCTGTTCGATTGGTACGAAAACGAAATGAGTGCGCTATTGGAAGTGCCAGATGAACCCATGGATATTGAAGACCAGTGGTTCTTTCTGCACTTGGTGTTTGAAAGCATCGCTCGATATCAGTTTCTGTATAAGGATGTTGTGAATGTCTTGGCCCGCCATGACAAGCTAAGATTACGCTTCCAAAGAATCATCACTAAAAAGCAAAAAGCGACTCTGCAAGTTTTGAATAATCTGCACCAGCAAGGTCGCCTGCAAGCTAATCCAAGTGAAATAACGGCCTTAAGTGAAAATATCGTACTAACGGCAACGTTTTGGATCAGCTACGCCAACGTAGCAAAAAGCCAAGTAGATGAAATGACCTTGGTTCAAGGCGTTTATCAAGTTATCTCTCAAGTCGTTCCATTTCTTGAAGGGGAGCAAAGAGAAATGCTAGAGCAGCTCAAAAACGCTTACTTCCGTTGAGCGTTTGAAGAGGCAACATTCGCTCGTCTGAAGACGCAACAAACGGTCGCCCTTTTTTACAGCAGGCTTGATAAAAAATACTTACTTCTTCAAAGCCTTTAATTCAGCTTCTAGCGCATCAATCCGCGCTGTTAACGAAGCGATTTGTTTCTGGGTTGGAATCCCTAAGCGCGACAAGGCGGCAGAGACCCGTTGATCAAATACATTCTCTAGCTTACCAAAGGTTCCCGTTGCTTTTTCTCGAACATCTTCAACATGCTCCTCAACGACCTTAAAACGCTTCTCTACAGCGCCGCGCGTTAAATTTTCAAGCTCCTCACCTTCCTTAACAAGCCGCTCAAAAATTTTACCCGTATCTTCTTCCGCTTTGTTGTAGGCACCCAGCCCCGCTAACCAAATCTGACGCGCAGACTCTTTTATTTTTTCCGAAAGTTGTGAACTCTGCTCAATATCTTTTTCGCTCAAGGTTTTTGCCTCAAAATAGGTTTTAATGACATTCACGAAAGTCTATCCTAAAACGCTGGAGCTGTCTGCACAGAGACCTGCCGAGCCCAATAAGAAAATAATATTAGTTTACAATTTTAGCTTTGTTTATCAGCGATTTATCTACTAAACCTAATAGTTAAATACAAAAAAACATTAAGCACCTAGCGTGCATTTCTTCGAGGCAAAAACGTCACATGGGCTTATCCGGCAAAACAAAGTTTATTGGCCGCATTATCCAATGGCTGATACATGAACGGCCGCCTAGCCCAATCCCGATGAGCGACTACGAACGCACCCGTTACGAGATCAAACCGGGAGACGTTATATTGGTAGAAGGCCGCACGCGTGTTAGCGATGTCATCAAAGCCATCACGCAAAGCTGCTGGTCACATGCTGCACTCTACATAGGAAGGGTTCACGAGATCGAAGACCCGATTATGCGGCAACGTGTAAAAGAATATTTTGACGGCCAGCCCGAAGTGCAGCTGATCATAGAAAGTGAGCTCGGGTATGGCACAGTTGTTCGTCCGCTCTCTACCTATGAGCGCGATCACCTCAGAATATGCCGACCTCGAGATTTGACATTTTCTGACGCCCAGAAAGTAATCGGGTATTCAATTAGCCGACTTGGCACTGACTACGACGTTCGCCAGATCTTCGACCTAATGCGCTTCTTGGTACCCTGGATCATTATGCCGCGCCGCTGGCGCTCCAGCTTATTTACGTCTCATGCAGGCCAAACGACTAAAACTGTCTGCTCAACGATGATTGCCGAAGCGTTTGGCTCGATTCAGTACCCGATACTCCCTCTTGTCAAACGCAGTGAGAATCACGAGGTCAAGATTTTTAGACGCAACCCAAAGCTATGCACGCCAAGTGACTTTGATTACTCGCCCTACTTCGACATTATTAAGTACCCTTTCATGAACTTCGCTAAATCCCAGCCTCATTATCGACTCCTTCCTTGGGAGTCAGAAAAACACGAAGACACCACACCCAAGCACTAACCTGACCATTCAGACAAGCCTACAACTAACGATTCCATCCGTTAGAACAAAATACGATTAAAAGGTCAGGTTTTTTTATTTGTATTCTCGTTGATCTGACTAATACTTAAGGCATCGGTAGCGATGTGCCGCTGCCGTTGACATGAAAGACTTTCATGGATACTACTCGCACTTTTTGTGCCGGATGTGTTTGGTAGCGCATCCGGCTCTTTTTTGTCTAAACTGACCATTCGGTCAAGGTAAAACCACTTCACTCTTTTCCCATCAAAACTAAGCGCGGACTAAGAAAATAGAGAAACTTACCGACATCGCGTAATAGCCGACCTACACTTATATAAAAGCAATAGGACCCACCCTTAGTCCAAACTTGCTATGATTAGCCTTTTGCCAACGTATATCGCCCATTATGGAACTTTCATTTGCTACGCTAAGTCATTCTGGCGGCTTCATCGCGTATACCCTGCTTGCATTCTTTCTTTTGGGTCGTGGAGCGCGCCGTGACGCTGACAGAGCGCTAATCACAGCCTCTATTTTAAGTATTGCCTGGCTTGGCGCGCTTGTATTACAAAGCTTGTCGGTCGACGTACCCTTCGATATAAGATATACGCTAGAGATTGTCAGAACAGCGGCATGGTTTGGCGTTCTCTATGCCCTACTAGGTATTGGCTTCTTTCCGAGCCCGAAGCTCGGTTTCAACAAGTTTTTCACCACCGTACTCGTCCTCTTGCTGCTCGCTGCACTGCTTGGCGCCACCCTCATAAAAGGAATTACAGGGGTCACAATCATACCGGGTGGGACCCTATTGGTTTTCCAAGTCACCCTGTCAATCGTTGGCTTGTTACTTATCGAGCAAGTCTGGAGAAACACCAGCGTTTACAGTCGAAGCAATATCAAATTCCTAGTGATCGGCATTGGAGCATTATTCGGTTACGACTTTATTATGTATTCCGACGCATTGCTGTTCAAAGAGCTATCTTCCTCTTTTTGGGATGCGCGCGGATCGATCAATGCCCTCGTTGCGCCCTTGATCGCCTACACACTATACATAAGCAACACCCAACCCATCGCTATGCAAATTTCAAGGCAGATGGTGTTCCACACAACGACGCTCGTGATTGCAGGAGTCTATTTACTTTTTTTGTCCGCTGGCGGCTACTACATAAATACCTTTGGAGGCACTTGGGGCGGCGCGCTAAGAGTGCTAGTCGTCTCCATTGGGCTACTCGCATTAGTTATTCTAATCAGCTCTCCTGTGCTACGCGCACGCATCACGGTATTCATCAGTAAGAATTTTTTTGATTACCAGTATGACTACCGAGAAGAGTGGATCAACAGCACAGACACACTGCGTCAGTCATTCGAAAGCCACTCACTCCCACTTCAAGCGATTCGTGTTCTTGCTCAGCTTATTGGCTGCCAACAAGGCGCCATATGGTGCCGCAATGACGAAAAACACTTTGAGCTCCAAGCCACCATGGGCATGGATGAGCAAAATTTTCAAACAGTCGATAGCACCTCTGATCTGGTTGAGTTTTTCAATAACAATAATTGGATTATCAATATTCATGAACTGATGTTGGACCCGACCAAATATGAACTGATCGAAATCCCCAAAGCCATGTTAGAAACGGATGAACCCTGGCTCATCATCCCTCTGGCGATGCGAGATCAACTCACCGGGTTCGTCCTGCTTTGCAACCCGGTCACCTCAATCGACTTAAACTGGGAAAACTATGACCTTCTTAAGATCGTCGCTCAGCAAGCGTCGAGCTATTTAGAGCAAACTGACTCACAAGAAAAACTAGCGGAAGCGCGCCAGTTTGAAGCTGTTAGCAAAACCTCGGCGTTCCTCGTCCATGACATTAAAACCATTATTGCTCAGCTTTCGCTCCTAGTGCGAAACGCAGAGAAACACAAAAACAACCCTGAATTTGTCGACGATATGATTCGAACTACACAGCATACCGTCGATAAAATGGATCACTTACTTCAACAAATACGCAACCCCAACCTTCAGACGAACTATCGAAGTATCGAACTCGGTAGTTTTCTCGTTGATATCTACAACTCGCATAAAAATGCGGAACCCATTCCTTCATTAGAGCTACCATCTAATGACGTTTGGCTAAACGCAGATCCAGAGCAGTTAAAGTCACTCATCGGACACATTATTCAAAATGCGATTGATGCTACGCCAAAAGAAGGCGCTGTCGCCATCACGACTAAAATAGCGCCCGAGTGTGTGTATATATTCATTCAAGACGATGGTGCCGGCATGACCGAGGCATTCATCAAAAATCAATTATTCAAACCTTTCGAAAGCACCAAAGGGCTAACAGGAATGGGCATTGGCGCCTATCAAAGCAGAGAGTATCTGCGCAAATTGGGCGGCACAATCAATGTGACGAGCCAGACTGGAATAGGAACCTGCTTCACTTTAAAAATTCCGACCATTGCATCACCATCAAAGTAGCTGAAATACTTGCTGATTGAGGCTATTATCAAATAGTTAAGTCAGCAATACCTGTCAGATTTAGCAACTGCTTCACTCACCGTAAAATGGAATAAACAACCGCTACCAAGGACCTCCCAAAAGCCGTGAACAAAAAACTCCTGATAGTAGAAGACGACCCCGGCTTGCAAAGCCAAATGAGATGGTGTTTCGAGGATATTGAAGTATTCGTTGCCTCAGACCGAGATGAAGCACTAACACTACTGCGCCGAAATGAGCCTCAAGTTGTCACCTTAGATCTAGGGCTACCACCTGACCCTGGAGGCTCTTCAGAGGGGTTCAAAACATTAGATGCTATTCTTCGACTCGCGCCTAGTACTAAAGTCATTGTCGTCACGGGCAGAGAAGAAAAAGAGAATGCAGTCACGGCGATCGGATTAGGCGCCTGTGATTTTTTTCAGAAGCCAATTGACGCAGATATTCTGAGTTTTGTGGTAAGCCGTGCGTTTCACGTTTACCAACTTGAGCAAGAAAACCTAGCTCTCAATCAGAACCTTGCGCAGTCGCCCTTAAACGGCGTTATCGCAAGCAGCCCCTGCATGCTTGAAGTGTGCAAAACGATTGAAAAAATCGCTCCTACAACTGTCACCACCTTGCTTTTGGGTGAAACCGGTACGGGTAAAGAAGTGCTCGCTAGAGCAATTCATCAGCTAAGTGACCGCAGCGAACAATCTTTTTCTGCCATTAACTGCGCGGCAATCCCTGAAAACTTGCTAGAAAGCGAACTGTTTGGTTACGAAAAAGGCGCGTTTACAGGCGCCTCCCAAACAAAAAAAGGCAAGATCGAACTCGCTGATGGCGGCACCCTATTTCTAGACGAAATCGGAGATATGCCAGTGGCACTGCAAGCCAAAATGCTACGTTTTTTGCAAGAACGTATCATCGAGCGAGTCGGCGGTATTAAAGGTATTCCGGTCAATGTCAGAGTTGTCTGTGCCACCCACCAAAATCTTGAAGATCGCATCAGGGGGAACCTGTTTAGAGAAGACTTGTTTTATCGTGTCAGCGAAATCACGCTGAATATTCCTCCGCTGAGAGAAAGAGAGGGCGATGCCGTTATTATTGCTCAGTCTCTTCTCAAGACCTTCGGCGACGAAATGAATCGACCACACCTTTATTTGGCGGAGGACGCAATGTCTGCCATTTCATCGCATTTATGGCCAGGAAACGTGCGGGAAATGATCAATAAAACCAAGCGTGCCGCGATCATGGCCGATGAGAATAAAGTCACCGCTCGCGACCTAGAGCTTGATAACACCGTCTCGCTTAACGACGACGCGCTTAACTTACGGCAAATAAGAGACTGCGCTGAACGCAATGCAATCACGCAGGCGATTAATGCAGCGCAGAATAATATGGCGAAAGCATCAAGGCTGCTCGGCATTACTCGCCCGACCCTTTACAGCATGTTAGAAAAGCATGGTATTGAAACAAACGAAAACAAAGATTAGCCAGCAGCACAAATAAAAAAGCCGAGCAGAGCTCGGCTTTTTTATTTACTTCTACACACTAAGCGCCACGCTTAGCTTCCGCTAAATGCATAGAGATCTCTGCGTTATCAGGAGCCAACTGGTTTGCTTGCTCCAAATAACGGATACCTTCCTCCGCGTTGCCTCGCTTGTAAAGAACCCAGCCTAAGCTGTCTAAAACTGCAGGATTATTTGGCGCTAGCTTTTGAGCGCGACGCAGTAAGTCTTCACTGCCTGGGTCATTCGACTCAAAGTACAACCAACCAAGATTATTCAACGCAGCGATATTATTGGGCTGAACCAACAAGACTTTTTGGTACATCTCGGAAGCCTTAATCGTCTGACCTCGCTCTTGAAACTTAATTGCCGTTAGTAACATGGGTTTAGGAGCATTTGGGATACTGTCGAGCCAGCGAGCAACATGAGACTGACGACCTTTTTCATCATTACGCAAACTGAATACAGCCAACAGCTTATCACCAACGACATTGGTCGGGTTCGCCCGCCAAGACTCTTCATAACGTGACTGAGCGGTAGCAAAGTCTTTTTGTGCCAAGGCTAAATCACCCTGAAGGACAGGAAGCACGGGGTGCCTGGCATCCATCGCTTCGAGCTGAGCCAACACTTTTTTCGCTTCGGTAAACTGGCCATCGCTAATTTCAATGTCTACCAAGGTGGAAATCAACCTAGCACTGTCAGGTCGCTCTCCGAGCAATGCTGATATTAAGTTACGCGCCGACTTAAAGTCTTGCTGAGCATGCGCGCTGACGGCGCGGGAATAGCGAATAGCCTGGTCCAGAGCAACAAGCTGAGGACTATCCTTAGCAACGGCTTTCGCCTCCTGATAATAACGACTAGCTACGCTTGGCTCACCGCTCGCGAGATAGGTTTTAATCAACACAACGAGTGGTTCTATACTGGCCATACGGTTCGCCATATCAACTAGCTTATCAGCAGCCGATTCCCTGCCATCTCGCACCTCGTAAAGCGCAAAGAGTGCAGTGTAGGCATCTTCGCTTTTAGGATAAACACGAACCATTTCTGTAAACGTTTTTTCGGCCGCCTCAGTTTTATTCAAACCAAGTTCACTGCGCCCTTTCGCATAAAGCGCCTCACTGTAGTCATCTACCGTCGATTTGGCATCCAATGCTGCGCTAAAGTGCATTAACGCCTTGTCTAACTCGCCTGCCGACACCTGATAAAAACCCGCCACTAAATTAGTTGAAAATGCTTTAGGGCTTGCCTTTAACGCTGAAGAAATAAATTTTCCTGCAGCTTGCTGGCCATCATTTCGCAAGTAATGGGCGACTAGATCTGTCAGTACCTGTCTATCAGTTGGCGCAGAAGCATATGCCGCTTCGAGCTGCGTCAATTCCTTGCTAATTTGGGAGGGCTTGCTAGTTCGATAATGCGAGGCTAGAGCCAATCGAATACGCACATCGTCAGGCGACAACTTAGCCGCTTTTAACAACGCCGCCTCGCCTTTCGCGCTCTGCCCATCAGAAATTGCTGCTAAACCATATAAGGCTAGCGTCGACGAAGAGTTACTCTGTTCAATATCTGCGCCTAAAATCTCCAATACTTTTTTCGGATCATTAAGCTTGAGATTAGTGGCTGCATAGATATGCCGGGTCAACGGGTCCGCAGTCTCAGCATCGACACTATCGTCCAAATATTCCGATGCCGCCAAGGTTTCCCCCTGCAGGTAACTAATCACACCCAACAGCTGTTTAGCGCGATCATGAGTTGGGTATTCCGCTAAGATTGACTGCAAACTAGCCTTGGCTTGTACAAAGTCTTTCTCTTGAAATGACGTCAGTGCGCTGTTGAACTTTTCGCTTACTTCATTTGCGCCAGGGAAGGCTTCTGCCAACAGCTTTTGGTAAATATAGGCTTCATTAGAGCGCCCTAAACGCGTCAAGACATAAGCCAAACGCTCGAGGACAACCGCTCTCACGGGCTTCATAATGTCGGTATTAGCAAGTCGCGACAGCAGGTAACTAAGGGTTGCCTCGGCACCTACTAGATCGTCACCGACTATCTGAATGCCGGCTTTAACGACCTGCGCTTCGGCGTAAACCTCCTGTCCTTCACTGATCTGCGCCAACCACTCCTTTGCACTGACCATATTGCTCTCTCGAGCCGCCAGCATTGCTAACCCTAGCTTCGCTGCAGCCCTATCTTCGTCACTCGCCTTCGTGTGGGTCAGTAATTTTTGATATAGACCCTTTGATTGATCAAGCTCGCCTTTCCCTAATGCAATTTTTGCTTGATAAAAAACCTTCCCAGCAATATCGCCTTTGATAAAGGCAAGACTTCTTTCAGCAGACTGGTATTTTTTCAACCCAACATATGCGTCGACGAGCGCAAGATAATAAGGATCCCCTTTCTCACCCTGAATATCCTCTAGCATCTCGGCGGCATTGCGGAAGCGACCTAAATCATTCAACAAACCCGCATAAAGAACAACGGACTCAGTGCTGCCCTTCGACGTTTTAACCGCATTGCGGAACTCAATAATGGCCGCTTTATATTGACCTTGGTCTTGGTAAATTTGGGCTCGAGAAAGGTGCTCGCTACTATTGGACTGAGGGTCCTCAGATGAACATGCAACAAACGTAAGTAATGAAAACAAAAGGGCCAATTTTTTTAACGGCAACGGTCTCTCCTTGAATAAAAACCAGCTGACTAAGCGGATGCCAGTCAGCTACACAATCGCTAAATCATGCGGATAAAATGAGCAAAAACACGAGATGCTTAGATATATTCCCTATGTTTCAGATAGTCAAAAATTTCCTGAGCACATTGTTCCACAGACTGCGCACCTGCATCAATCAGTAACTCGGGCGACTGCGGAGCTTCATAAGCAGAGTCGATACCCGTAAAATGCTTAATCTCGCCCGCTCGCGCTTTTTTATATAAGCCTTTTGGGTCTCGCTCCTCGCATACAGAAAGATCTGTCGAGATGAATACCTCTATAAACTCGCCAACCGGTAATAAGGTCCGAACCATTTGACGATCAGAACGAAACGGGGAAATAAACGCCGAAAGCACAATTAAACCCGCATCGGTAAACAGTCGACCGACCTCACCAATTCGACGTATATTCTCCACCCTATCCACATCAGAGAAACCCAAGTCACGATTCAGTCCATGACGCACATTATCACCATCTAAAAGATAGGTATGGTTGCCATGCTCAAACAATAAATCATCCAAAGCGTTTGCGACGGTTGATTTACCCGCGCCACTCAAACCTGTGAACCAAATCATGCAAGGCTTCTGAGACTTTTGCTTCGAACGGTCACTACGTTGTATCTGATGATCATGCCAGCGAATATTTTTTTGCGTCATTCTATTCCTTGAATACGTTAAAGAGCGCTATGAGCGCCCTATCGGTAAGTAATCGATTCCATAGCTATTCACGATAGACGGATCATAGAGATTGCGGCCATCCACAATGACAGCATGCGCCAACTTAGACTTCACTAGTTCATAATCCATCGCCCTAAATGCTTTCCATTCAGTGCAAATTACCAAGGCATCTGCACCCTCTAAAGCCGCCTCCTTGGTTTCAAGCAAACGAAGGTCTTCACGCTCTCCGTAGATACGCCCGCACTCTTCATTTGCTTCAGGGTCAAACGCTTGTACCTTCGCACCTTTTTCCCACAAAGACTCCATCAACACCCGAGATGGCGCTTCGCGCATATCGTCCGTTTCAGGCTTAAACGCTAAGCCCCACACGGCAATCGTTTTACCTGCCAATTGACCATCAAAGTAAGCACTCAGTTTTTCAAACAAACGATGTTTTTGGCGATTATTCACATTTTCAACAGCTTGCACTAGCTCCGCGTCATAACCCACATCCGAGGCAATTTTAGTTAAAGCCTGCACATCTTTAGGGAAGCACGAACCACCGTAGCCCGCCCCTGGATAGATAAAATGGTAGCCAATACGCGGGTCCGAGCCAATGCCGATTCGAACCGATTCAATGTCAGCACCCAGCAGCTCGGCCAGATTAGCCATTTCGTTCATAAAACTAATTTTCGTTGCCAGCATCGCATTAGCTGCATATTTTGTTAGCTCAGCAGAGCGAACATCCATAAACAGAACTTTGTCATGGTTACGATTAAATGGCGCATATAGCTCTTTCAACGGCGCTCTAGATAACTCGTTAGAAATCCCGACCACAATACGATCAGGCTTCATGAAATCACCAACAGCAGCACCCTCTTTCAAAAACTCCGGATTTGAAACCACATCATAAGGAAGGTCCAAACCACGTTGCGCTAGCACTTCGGCAACCTTAGCGCTCACTTTATCAGCAGTCCCGACCGGAACTGTAGACTTGTCGATAATGATTTTTTCATCGTTCATATGCTGTGCAATCGTTTCGGCCACTTTCAATACATACTGCAAGTCCGCTGAGCCATCCTCATCAGGCGGTGTTCCGACAGCAAT
>CAJWBE010000024.1 GCA_913020045.1 uncultured Oleiphilus sp. | reverse complement strand
TTGCTTAGTCATCTGATCAAAGAGCAATCATGGGATCAGGCGCTTATTTTTATCGAGAAAAAACACGGTGCAGCAAAACTGGCGGCGCAGCTTGGTAAGCGCGGGATTCAGGCTGAAGCGATTCATGGTGACCGAAGCCAAGCGATGCGCGCGAAAATTCTAAACGATTTTAAGTCAGGTGAGCTGAAGTTTCTGATTGCGACGGGTGTGGCTGCAAGGGGAATCGATATAGGCCAACTGAGTCGAGTGGTTAACTACGACCTTCCGTTTAAGCCTGAAGAGTATATTCATAGAATTGGTCGAACAGGTCGGGCCGGTGCTTCGGGTGAAGCTATCTCATTTGTTGCAATGGGAGACTTTAAGAAACTGTGCGCCATTGAAAGCCGTCTTGGTCATATTATTGAACGTAAAGAGATTGAAGGATTCCCTGTACGTAAGACGGTGCCGGTTTCTATTCTAAACTATGTACCTAAACGTAAGCCCAAGCCGAAGCCCAATCCTGCGCAAGCACAAGCGCCGAACTCGGCTAAAAGTAAGCGAAAGCCAAGTGCCAAAAAAGCGAAGTCACCTAGTAAAAACGAAAGTATATGGGGTAAACACTAGGTAGTGAACGGCTTCATGAGGTAAGTGTCGCGTTAGGTAAGCTCGACTTGTTTTCGGAAACGATAGTAAGAACCGATGTCGCGAAACCCGAGTGCTTCTGTTATTTCTAGCGTGCTGAGCTCCGCCAAGGTTGAGGGGCTTAGACGGCACAGCCTCTCCTCCTTGACTAACTCGGTAAAACTAGTGCCCTCCTTCTTTAATTTTCGATATAAGTTTGAGCGACTCAGGTGCAGGTAATTAGTGGTATTGGTTAGCTGGCAAAATCTAGCAAGATCATGCGATAGCATGGTTTTTATCGTGCGGGTAGTCGAGTTTACCTCAGTTTTTCCGACTTGTTTTTTATGTGTCATTGCTTGTTTTTCAAGCAAGTTTTTTAAGTATTGGTTTGCGCCCGTGACTGGACGATTAAAGTCCTCAAGGGAGAACCATGCGGCATTCTCCTGCTGCTGGTAGGCGATTTCGCCTGTTGTAAGGTTTGCAAAGTCTTCGTTAAGCGTCGGTGCAGGCCTAGTGAGTGAAATGCGAGCCGGTGATATTTCGCTACCACAAAGAGACCTACTCCACGCGATCATGGCTGCCATGCTTCTATCAATTGCGACATCTGGATATTCCGGAGAGAGAAATCGGATTGATAGTTTGGCCTTGGTGCCCTCTTCCACGCTACTGGTCCAGCATTCAGAAGGGTTAAGCAGCTCGATGTTCTCGCTAAATATTACAAAGGCTTCGGCTAGGGTCTCGCTTTGTGAAAGCCAATTTGCCAGCAATCCTTTTGCCTTTAGGTTGACCTTAGAGCCAATTTGAATGCCGATTGAGTCATCTACATCGGCTACCTTTTGCCATAGGTTTATCAGTAGGTGTTCTGGTAGGCGCTTCTCTTGGACTGATTCCTTGCATCGCCACATTTGGTAAAGCGTGCCAAACTGATGCCCTAAGTCGGCAATATCATCTGGCCCTATGCACTTCCTTTCAAGGAGTTCGTTAGCGAGATCGATTACCGCAATGGCAGATACAGTCTGTCGAAAATCAGTATTCTGACGAGTCATTTTGTTCGTGTCCTAAAATTGAAACTGAATGCCAATACCTTGCACCCAAATGCGAAGCCTTACCTTAGTAGATCCGGATATAGTTTTCTCACTATTCACGAGACAACACTAAGGCTTATGACAGATGGATTCTCGACACATTGAGTTTGACCCAATTATCGGCAATGAACAGGCACTTCGTAAACTAGTTCCCGGATACCCCAAAATAATGGATAAGCGTTTACAGCCTGAACTAGACCGTTACTGTCTCGAGTTAATTTCCTTGTCTAGACTTGCCGTGATCGGATTTGGCGATGACAGCACTTCGATGCAGGTCGTCGCTACACAATCTATCGTTGTGTTGAACCCAACCACACTGAGCCTAAGGGTGCGGATTCCTCCTATCGCTGAAACTGGCACCATTGCTGCGAGTCTCTATTTTCTCATACCGGGTGTTGGGCACAGTTTGCGCGTGAATGGTGAAATTAGGACGAAGTCAGGCTCATGTACGTTGACTATCCGCTGCGCTTACTTGCATTGTGCGAGAGCGGCAGCAAGAGCGGGTTTGTGGAATGACAGTGGAAGGCTCGACACAGCCCCCATAAACGTTGCGAGTGCTTTCATTAAAGCATGTCCGTATCTATTGATTAAAACCGTAAACAAAAACTACGAAACGGAGCTGTCTCCCCGCGGAGATTATGAAGGATTCGTCCGGAACTTAGGCGGCGGAAAGCTTTTTATCCCTGAGCGCCCGGGGAATAAAGTAGCGGTAAGCATGAGAAACATCATTGCTAATGAGAATATCGAATTGCTGATGCTCATTCCCGGAAGCGATGCTTTTATGACTGTGCGTGGAAAAGCCTACTTGTCCGCCAACCCCGAGTTACTGTCTAAGTGTTCGGTGAATGGGAAGAGACCTAAACTTGGGATTGTAATTGAAGCCACCCAAAGCCTTATTCGACGAAGTGACACAATCCACAGCGAGACTCCATGGCGTAAAGACAAGCACATTGAAGCTGATCATGTGACGCGCTTTCCCAAGGCTTTATCAGTTCATATGAACGGGAGTGGAGTCCTCGGTAAGGCTGCGGCGCCAATCATCGGCGCTGTCGTTAAAAATGACATGAAAAATCTGTACTGAAAAACTTAGACTTAATCAAAGCAGTGACCATCTCTACTGTTTCTTGCTCTAGGTTTCTGTTTTGGTCTTCTGTTCTGGTTTTCTGTTCCGGTTTCTTACTGGCTCACGATTTCCCTTTTTTCGTAAACAAAACCTTCGGGCGCAGTCGACCAATAAGACAGCATTTGAACCAGCATTAGCGCATGCTCGGGGATTTCGTAGCCTTCAAACTGGGTTTGAAAGCGTTGCCGTAGGTGATGGGATACGAGATCCATCATGATTTTATGGTCCTTGTTGAGTACGGCATTGGCGCCATCTAACTCCATCGTAAAATTTGCTAGATCGAAGTAGGCTTTAAGTTCACTATCTTTCAGGTCGCCCTGTTTAAACTTTAGGGATAGCTTTACTTCGTTGCTTGGCAAGAGCTGCGACTTGAACATAAGCTTCCCAATGTCTGATTTTGCTTTGCCTTCAACGTTATAGTGATTTGAGCGATTTACTTTGAGCCGAAATTTAAACTCTTCGCCTGGCAGTTCTTGTATGTTGCCCTCCTCTGCTTGGCGAACACCTTGATTTAGGCTGGCCTCAGTTGGGGGGCCGTCAGAGGCTTCAAACGAATTTCCTTGGATCGCGTCTGATGCATCGTATTCTGCTTGATTGTTCTCGTAGATCGGAAAACTGTCGTCACGAGCGTTGATCACGCCCTGCTCTGATAATCCTGATTCTTCGCTCTCGTTGAAGTCGTCATCGTTAGCATGACTAAGGGAGTTAATAATCACCGGTGATTCATTACTAAGCAAGGCGTCATCTGATGTGATGGCGTTAGCGGAGCATAAACAGGTACTTGTTAGCATCAAGGCAAAAAGTCTTATTCGCATGGGGGCCTCTTTTTTTATTGTTTTTATCTTGTGTATTTTGTTTGCGGTTACCCAACGAAGGGTCGTATCGTGAGAAGTAAGAAGGCCCGGGTAACCGGGCTTTCAAATAACTCAATCTAACTAGCCTCGGCAACCACGCAGAACACCGAAGGTATAGTCATCGGCCGCATGCCTAAATTCATCGCCGCAATTCTTATCCGCTGCTAAGCCGTTCTGGCCATTTTGATCGACGATGCAGATATCGTGATCTAAGCAGTCTTTTGCCCAAGCACTTGGTGCGCCCCAGCCGCAACCGCCGCCACAGCGACCCATACAACTGCCGCCTTTATAGCTATTGCCGACACGAATGTTCTTTGTGACAAGCTGGCCGCTTGATCCTTTGTCGTAAACCGCGGTCACGTTACTGCCTTTATTGATGCAGGTAATGCCTTCGTTCTTTTCCCCTGCGCTCGCAAAACCGGTAAAAATCACCAGCGTAAACATCGATAGATATAAGGATATTTTTTTAATCATTCTTCGCTCCAAACTATTTTTATTGTTGCCCGAAGGCCTATTGGGTGCGTCCTGCTGTTACCACTTCCTGCCTCGTATGCTTGGGTTAGCTGTTTTCTGCCAATGGCCAGCTAATGTTCAAATACAGAGGAATAAGAACCGTAATCCCTTGGAGAACAAGGCGCGAGGCAAATTAGGCTGACTTAGGGCGTATTCGGTCGTTTTCGTTTTTTTGTTGTCAAAAGTGTTAAATCGCTTTTGATAATTCGGATAACTCTTTGGGGGTGGAACGGACTATATTAGCGGGCAGTAGTATATTTTGTTTGTAGGTCTGAATTAGACTGACTTTTCGTCGTTATACGCTTAACGAGCGTTTGATGCCAAGAATAATAAAAGGGAAAGGAAGCGAATTATGAAATCATCGAACGAATTCAGTGAGAACTCACAAACTAGCGCTTCGAATACGCGGCGTAACGTACTAGTGTTTGTTGCGATCATCATTGTTTGTCTTTGTGCTGTTCGGCTGCTCGCGCCCGCGATTGTCGAAAAGGGAAAGAACGTCGTGAAGCCACACTCTCCTTACCTTGTATCAGCAGAAGCCCAAGCGCTGCATGAATCATTGACGATTATGGATTGGCACGGAGATTCGTTGCTTTGGGATAGGGATCTAGCAAAACGCTCGAACTATGGGCATATGGACCTGCCTCGGATGCAGGAGGGTAATGTGGCTGTTCAGATGTTTACCACCGTGACTAAAGCGCCCGCCGGCATGAATCTTAGTGAGAATAACGCTGACGCGCGCGACAACATCACCTTACTCTCCATGGTTCAGGCTTGGCCTGCCTCAACTTGGACTAGCCTTAAGGCGCGAGCGTTATACCAGAGCGCGCGCTTGCATCGGCTGGCGAATGAGCACCCTCAGAGCCTGAGAATAATTAAGACTCGTTCTGAGTTAGCTAATGGACTAGCCGATCGTGTAGAGAACCCTAACTTGATACTAGGATTAGTCGGCGCGGAAGGTGGCCACGCGCTAGAGGGCGATATCGAAGCGCTCGATGAACTTCATAACGCAGGTTTTCGAATGATTGGGCTGCAACACTTTTTTGATAACGAGTTAGGCGGATCGTTGCATGGCTATAGCAAAGCTGGCCTGAGTGACTTCGGTCGCCAAGTCGTTGTGCGGATGAACCAGCTGAATATGATTATTGATGTGTCGCATTCGTCAGAGAAGGTCGTGCGCGATGTACTGGCGCTGTCTACTCGTCCGCTGGTTGTGAGCCATACGGGGATTCGAGGTTATTGCGACAGTGAGCGAAACATACCTGATGACTTAATGAAACAGATTGCGGATAACGGAGGAATCGTGGCGGTTGGTATTTGGAAGGAAGCTATTTGTAATGACTCGCCTTCAGGTATCGCAAAAGGCATCAAGTACGGTATTGATTTGCTTGGAGAGAATCATATCTCGCTAGGAACGGATTTTGACGGCGCGGTTACAACGGCATTTGATGTTTCAGAAATTGCGACGTTAACCGATGCCTTGCTAAAAGAAGGCCTATCACGTGAGCAAATTGGTAAAGTAATGGGCGGTAATGGTGTTAGGTTTTTGATGGAGAATCTACCAACACGCTAAGCTGGTAATTAAGAACGAAGTTTTGATACGCCAAGCGAATAATACTAATTTTTTTACTGATCTTCGCAACAAAGCTGCTTGTTTTTATCGTACAATCCCGCCGCTAAAAATCCTAGGTTAGGTTTGCTCCACGCTTTGCGTTTATTGAAGTGCCGTGCTCAGGCTTCGAGTGGACATTATAGAGCAGCGCTACCAACCAATTAATATCAATTACTTTAATCGCACTCCAGGCAAGAGTTTTTCACATGACAATAGGTTTTGATTTCGGGACAGCCAATTGCTCCGTGTCACATATGATAAATGGTACGGTTGAATCGATTCCGTTACATGGCGACAACCGCTACATACCCTCCACTATTTGCGCACCCACGAGAGAATCGGTTTCAGAGTACCTGTTTCACTTTATGAATATCTCTCCTGCCACTGATGTGGGTGAGCAGCTCTTAAGCAATGCGATAAGTGCGAACCGAACGGAAGGCATTCACCTTGAGCGCGAAGACCTTAGTTTTGGAGAGGATGCACTTGCGGCCTATCTCGAAGATCCCGAATACACGTATTATATTAAATCGCCAAAATCGTTTCTTGGCACCATGGGCCTGCGCGAAGCGCAGCTAGTATTCTTCGAGGATATCGTTTGCGCGATGATGTCTAACGTTAAATCCTGCGTTGAGGCGTTTTTAGAGCGCCCTATCACAGAAGCGGTTATCGGGCGTCCGATTAACTTCCACCGGCTTGGTGGCGAGGCGTCTAATCAGCAAGCGGAGAATATACTTCAGCGCGCAGCAGCGCGCGCAGGGTTTAAGGCGATTGAGTTTCAATTTGAACCGGTGGCTGCTGGACTTGATTATGAGTCCACCCTGACCGAGGAAAAAAATGTTCTGGTGGTTGATATCGGCGGCGGTACAACCGATTGCTCGTTAATTAAAATGGGGCCTCAGTATTTAAATCGCTTGGAGCGAGAGGAAACCTTGTTAGCTCATTCCGGAAAAATGGTAGGCGGAAACGATATCGATATTGCGATCGCGTTTAAGCGCTTTATGCCCGAGTTTGGCAAGGGGACGAATAAACGCTCCGGAAACCAGGTCCCGACCTCGATATTCTGGGACCCTATTGCTATCAACGATGTTCAGGCTCAGAGAGAGTTTTACTCACAGAAAAATCTTCGCTTTTTGGATGAATTGCGCCGCGAAGCGGTGAATCCCGAAAAGTTAGATCGCTTGATAAGCGTCCACCGTAAAACGTTGGGCCATAGTATTGTTCGAGAAGCTGAAACGTCCAAAATTCGTTTATCTTCACGAGTATCGCACACGGCGACGATTGATCTGTTGTCAGAAAAGTTACAGGTCGAATTGCAGCAGGATGAAATCGAAGAAGCGATTGCGAGCCCCTTAAGAAATATCAAAGCCTTGGTCAAAGAAGCAGTCGATCAAGCCGGTATCGAGCCTGACGTGGTATATGTCACGGGTGGGTCAGCCCACTCCCCTATTATTCGTGCAGCAATCCAGTCGGTATTACCCAATACACCGTTTGTTAGTGGCGACTATTTTGGCTCAGTTAGCGCGGGCTTAGCACGTTGGGCGAGCCTTTGCTTTGAATAAATATCAGCTCTCTAATTAGAGAGCATGCTGGCTAGCTAATCGTGGTACTTGAAAACGCAGCCTTTGCTGTAAGTTGGTCGTTTAGGGCTTTTTTAGTTAGTGCGCTCAAACGTTCTGGGGTTCACTCGGCTTCTGCACGCACCTTTGTATCTTCCAACTGAAGGTACCTCTTTCCCAACGATTTGATCTTTGCCGGTGAGGAGTAGAAATAGGCATCCACAAGCTCTTAGTCTTTAGACCTAGTCGAAAGTACATTGACCAACAATCTTCTGTAATTAACTAAGTTGCGCGGCTCAAGGACCAATTTTTTGATCGATCAAAAAGTGAACATGGGTTCATAATTCATCATATTACTACGCTTAACAAATTCTATTTTATGTACGATACTTGGTGAATTATCTAAGAGGACTATCTGTTGTTGAACACACTTAAGCGTGCCTTGGT
This sequence comes from uncultured Oleiphilus sp., assembly GCA_913020045.1. Classification (GTDB taxonomy): domain Bacteria; phylum Pseudomonadota; class Gammaproteobacteria; order Pseudomonadales; family Oleiphilaceae; genus PZPK01. The sequence continues at coordinate 57,770 of CAJWBE010000024.1, read as the reverse complement.
CGCGCTAGTTTTACTTACCAGCACGTCCGGCTTTGCAGATGAACTTGGTCACGAACATCTTCCTGGTATTACGTTTAGCTATTGGACTGACGCAACACCTCCGTTTGCGATTGTAGAGGGTGATGTGCTTTCAGGCGGATTAATCAAAGATATTGGTGACGCGATTGCTAACAAATTGAAGTTGACTCCGCATTATTTGGATTTGCCAGTCGCTCGTATTGAGCTTCATCTAAAAGAAGGTTATGTCGATGCAGATTGCATAACGAATAGAAAGTGGAAGACTTCACCAGATAATTATTATTGGTCGCAAACCTTATTCAAAGGGTCTGATCGCCTGCTAGTTCGTAAAGGTACCGATTTTAGCATTGACGAATTTAAAGATTTAGAAGGCAAGCGTTTAGGCGTTTATAACGGTTATGTATACCACGCTGCGATTATGGATATGATTGCGGATGGCAAGGTTCAGGCGGTTAAAGTAAACAGTGTAGAGAAAGGGGTTTTGTTATTGAAGCTTGGTCGCTTGGATGCACTAATTGATTTCGGTGTTTTGCTTAGCTTTCAAATGAAAACGGCAGACCCTGAGAGTGAGCTAGTTTTTGCCCCGCTGATAGCGGATGAGTATGAGTTGTCATGCGCTTATTCAAAGACATCATCAGTGGCGAAGGAGGATTTCGATCGGGCGTTATCTGAGTTGATCAAAGAAGGCTATATCACCAAAATTCTCGCTAAGTATCGTTAACGAAAGCTGTTCCGCGAAAACTGCTGTGCAAGGTTTTATTGCCCGGCAGTTAAAGACTACTCAATTGCTGCTAAAAGCCCCCAGCTAAAAATCAAACAGTGTCCTGATTCTTATATTGGAGAGATCAACAAACTAACCTCTAAAAACCGAATCTTTATTACTCTCGCCACTTGGCCCATGGATCAGGGCTGCCGGCTTTATTGCTTGGCTCACTTTTTCCCGTAGACGCAGACTCACCCTGAGAACTTGTTGGTCGGTCTCGATTAGAGTCCTGTGTATTTCGCTTGGCATGGTTCCCATATGGGCCACTTTTACTTGGTCCTTTGCGAGAGCTGCCATCGCGGTCGCGCTCAGCAGCCTTACGCACTCGCTTTTGATGCAAACGCTCAGCATCTTCGAAGCTTAGCTCTGCCGGCTCTCGCGGTTCTTGCCCTTCCGGAATAATTCGGTCTCGCGGTGAAAACGCAAACTGCTCTGACGATGCTCTAGGTAGATTCTTATATTCGTACAGATACAATACTTCGACTTTTTCACGCGCCCATTGCGTCTTTTTAAGAAACTTTACGCTGGACTCGATGCTAGGGTTGGTTTTGAAACAGTTGATATTGAGGTAAGCGTCCAGTATCGGGAATCCATAATGATCGACCAACTCTGTCAACATAGCTTTTAAACCTAAACCATGTAGAGGGTTGTTGTGATAATTGATGTCTTCGTCTGTCATTGTTTCGGTTCCAACGTTTCCTAGTTAATTTCTCGGCATTCTACCCATTGTTTGCCAAAGTAAATATAGGTGTATGAGCGATTATTTAAGAAATTCGTCATTCGATTATTGTATTTGGACTTAATAGACGAACCATCGATCGCTGCGGAAGGGCTTGATTATGGCTCGTTTACGCAGGCGCTAACAATGAGACAAGTATTCGGGTTCCTGGCTCATGCTCTTCATCAATCCAGATCTTACCACTTTGCCTACGAACGAAATCCCCAGCTAAGGAAAGTCCTAAGCCATGACCCACCTCGCCCCTTGTTCCCTGCTGACTTTGGACGGTCTCTTTAAACAGGCTGCGCTTTAGCGTTTCGTCGATTCCCTTTCCTTGGTCACTGACAGAAATCAGGATGTGGTCGCTTTGCACGGATGCTGCCACGGAAACAAGTGACGCAAGGGGAGCATATTTAATTGCGTTAGTAATTAGGTTTCTTAAAATTGTTTTAAGCAATGTGCCGTCAGCCATTACTTCAATATCAGGGGCGATATCAACTGAAATGCTTACCTTTTTAGCCTTTGCACTTTCCATAAACATATCGATCGTTTCATCGGCTGCTTCTTTTAGGTTTTCCGGCTTTAGTTCAATTACGCTGCGAACCAGCTGGTTTTGTGTCCATTGAAGAATTTCGTCCATGGTTTGAAACAGCGAAACAGAAGAGTTGAGTATCTCCGTTGAAATATTGACGATTTGCTCGGGGGTAAGTTGCTCAGCGCGTTCCGATAATATTTTTGAAAGATTGAGAACACCATTAAACGGTGACCTTAGGTCATGCGCTAATGTTGCATATAGCTTCTCTTTATCTTTCATCATGCGCTCCAAACGGCGCGCATTTAACCGAACTTCAAGCTGGCTGATGACTTGATTAGATAGAATTTTTAGCGCTTTAATCTGGAATGCATTAAGTGTGTGCGGTTCGTCGTCAATGACGCAGAGTGTTCCAAGTCGATAACCATCTGGTGTGACCAATGGCGCACCCGCGTAAAAGCGAATATTAGGGTCGTTGGTCACCAAAGGGTTGTCATGGAAGCGTTCATCGTCCAGTGCATTCTCTACTTCAAATACGTCGTCTTGCAGAATGGCATGCGAGCAAAAAGCAATACTCCGTTCGGTTTCCTTTGCGGCAAGCCCTACGCGCGATTTAAACCATTGCCGGTTTTGGTCAACAAGGCTAATCAATGAAATTGATGTGCCACATATTTCGCTGGCAAGCTGCGTTAACTCATCGAAGACTTTCTCATCTTCAGAGTCTAATACCTCATATCGAATCAGCGCCTCCAAACGCTCGTTTTCTCTATTCGGTAGTTCGGCGCTTTTCAATGTAGTGTGTCCTTTACTCGATTTGAAAGAGAGATGCAGCGAGGCTCGTTGGTAGTCGTAAGCGACGCTGATTTATAGTATAGCCGAAGTTTTATCGTCGACCGTTGAAAGTAAAACGGTCCCTCCTCTTGGTTTGTGCGCGCCGTGTTGCCCTTTAGGCGAATGCCTCATTTTAGAGTTATCGCCGCGCATACAAACACCATTGAGCAACCATTGTTGTCGCGTTTAGTCAAACTTTAGTCGGCCTGTTCTCACACGCTGAGGATGGTCTCCCACGGGAAAACTTGCGACTTCTTCTGCTGTATCAAAGGAAATTACGGATACGCGGTCCTGTTGGCTGACGGATACATAACAGTACTGTCCATCTGCGCTTTCAGTTGACCAATAGGGTTTTGCTCCCAATGATGTTTCCGAAAGTTGAACGGTTTTATAGCTGAAGGTTTCTCGATCAACAATTGCTGCATAGCCTGACATTGTTCCCGCCACACAGAGTTTTGTACCCGCTTGATTTATCGCGAGACCATGGTGGGCTGAGTTAAGCTGGTAATCTCGGGTGCTCAGTGCGGCAATATCATCAGGGATGGGTAAGTCGATCTTGCGCGTAATCTTCTGTTGGTCTACGTCGTACTCAAAAAAGCCATGAAAGAACGACACTTGCATGTAAACAAACTTCCCGTCGGGCGCTACAGCCATAGGTCTTACGGCGCTGTCCACCCAAGGAAAACCGAACTCCTCGAGTTTTTCGCCGATATCGACGCGCTGTAAAATTTCGTAGGTGTTGGCGTCCACAATTTGAAAGTAGCGATCCCCTTTTAGCCAATCCAGCCATGAGGCTGTGAATGGGACATATACCTTGCCGATACTCGCATGGAATATGCGGGAGCCGTCTTCTGAGTATGTATTCTCGTGTGGCTGGTCACCTGACTCAAACTCAGCAATGATTTCTCCTGTGTCAGTGTCAATCGCATGCACTTTTTTCGCCGTTGACGCAGACACTAAGAACGTTTTCCCATCAGGAGATATAGCCGAATGATCTGAGCGAATACCTTCTACCAACGTACGCCATTTGATCTCGCCAGTGTTAACGTCGAGTGCGATAACATCTGCAAAGCTAGGTCGAGAGACATAGAGGTATCGACCATCGTTCGACGTGAACATATCATCGACCATTTGATGATTGCCCTCACCGATTACTTCTTTGATAAAGCGTGAGGCTATCCAGCGCCAAACGGTGCTGTCTAACTCTTCAAAACGTGCCTCTCTGTCGGGTGCGGCGTCTAATTTTTTAATTCGTTCAAAGGTATCTGGGTCGTAAATATCGATGGTTCCATCCCAGTTATTGCCGACAACTATGACATTTCGCTTGCTATCGTGCGCTGACGAAAGATCGCCGCTAGGTCCTTGTGCGAATGTCAGGGTCGAAAGTGTCGAGAAAGCAATCAGGAAGCCCAACAGTGTGGATGTGAAATTCATAGTGGTCTCTTATTGTTTTGCGTTGTTGGTTTTGATCGTCCAGTTGCCGGGCTAAGCGAAAGCTATCTCACTTTGGTGCAACTTGAGAACAATTTCTTACTAGAGCAGGAGCGTGACTAGCATAGACGAAAAAATGTGACCGAATCAATTCATAAGCTACGTCGACAATCGAAGATGTTCCTTTGCTACGAAAGTAGACACACCTGTATTTCATCGTCCGTGGTTTGAAGGCTAAGCTTTAGTAAAATCTTCGGCGTTTAATTTTTGCGCTATCATTTCGCCTAACTCGCCTTTTTGATGATTTGAGCGGGCACATATTTGTGGTACGGCGTTTTACAAAACGGATCGCAGTGCTCACTTGATGTTAAACGATTAAGTTGCGGGCCCTGAGGTGCCGAACCGCCGTAACGCATGCCGTAGCCGTGGGGAAGAGTGATCATCCCTTGTCGAACTGTATCGTTTAGTTCTACCTCGACATCGATTTCGCCATTATTAGTCCGACACGTGACAATTTCCTTATCGACAACGTTTAAATCTTCTGCGTCGACAGGGTGAATTCTTAACGAACCCGCCTTATCAGTTTTTCGCCATGCAGGATCTCTAAATATCTGATTGGCATTGTAACTGCGGCGTTCGCCAGCCATCAGTATTAATGGGTATTCTGAGCTGATGATCTTCTCGCCGTCTAGGCCAGCTAGCTCTTTAAGCATTTCTGGAATTTCTAGGTGTACTCGTTGGTCTTTGTTTTTTACCAAGGTCCAGACTTCTTCGATCTTGTGCTTACTAATAATAATTCCGGAGGGACTGGACATGATTTTATGAAACAAATTCGAACCGAGAGCAAAACCGTTTCCCTGAATGCCTGCGCGCTTAACTTGGTCGCGATACTTATTCGCATAATCGATAGACAATGGAAGCAAAAGTGCTGCCGATGCTGCTCCTGCTCCATATTTAGATTCTAATGCCTTTCCAAGCGTTTGGTGGAGAATAGAAGCTGCGTAAAACGATAACTCCTTGTTCATTTTTAAGGTGCTCATTAATGCGCCAAGGTACGCTTGGTGTTTCGCTACCGTTGGCTCATAACGCGCGATACTTTTAAGCACTGGAAAGGAGCTAGGGATCATTCCCATCTTTTCTAGCAAGCGAGTATATATTTCAGGCTCCGGCAATGTTTCCGCATGCGGCTTAAATATGGGGGGGCGAAGGTGAAAAAAGTTTTCGGGGAATTCGGCGTTGAAACCAGTGGCCTCCCACTTCTCGAATTGTGATGATGCGGGTAAAATATAGTCGGCAAGTCGCGCCGTTTCGGTCATGGCGACATCCACCACAACGAGTATGTCTAGCTTCCTAAATGCCCTTTCGAACGCTTGGGAGTTTGCGTAAGTCATCGCTGGGTTTGCGCTTTCGACCCAAACAGCTCTGAGCCGATCGTCTCCTTCGTGCTCGATTTCGTCGGGCAAAATGTTGGGTGGGTACATTCCCGAAATGGGGATCATTTTATGGTGGGCGGTTCGTTTGACCGCTTTTTCTGAATCCCGGCGTTCGTCAGTGTTACCTAGCAGCGGAAGGAACGAAGTATGAAGATTATTGCCACCCTGCTTCGCGAAATTACCTGTGATGAGATAGAGTAATTTTTCTAGGTAGGCGTTGAGTGTTGAGTGAAGCGTTTGTTGTATGCCGAGGTCGATTCTCACGCAGCCTCTTTTCGCCTTAGCAAAATTGCGTGCAACTTGATAAACAGTCGACCTGTCCAGATCAGCCTTCGCAATATACTCGTCAACTGAAATGTTACTCAGCTCTTTTTTTACCGCATCGAAACCCTGGCAGTGCTTGGTGATAAAATCATCATCATGTAAGTTCTCTCGGACAATGATGGAGAGCATCGCCGACATCATATAGGCATCGGTACCCGGTTTAACCTGTAAATGAATGTCGGCCATCTTGGCCGTTTCTGAAAATCTTGGGTCGACCACGACCATGGTTCGGCTAGGGTCTTTTTTTATCTGTTTGAGTGTGTCTCTAGCATTCGGAATGCCGTGAGACTGGAAAGGGTTGCAGCCAATAAATAGCACGTAATCAGCATGCTCGACATCTTCCGTCGCGTGGCAGCGTTGATCCCCGAATAGGCGGCCGTTGACCCAGAAATCCTGAGTTTTTTCCTGCGCTAATGCGGAATAGACGAAGCGGCTTTTTCCCATCGCGTACCTAAGTTGCTGAGCATATGCGCCACCAAGATGATTGCCCTGGCCTCCACCTCCCACGAGGGCAAAAGCGTCACCCCCGTGTCGATTTCTCACCGAGTTCATTTTAGCGGCGATTTCACTTAAGGCCTGATCCCAGCTTATTGGTTCGTAGGAGCCATCTGTTGTCCGTTTAAGGGGGGTGGACAGTCTATCTGCATTATCTTGGTAGTGCGTCAATCGAGCTGCTTTTTGACAGATGTAGCCTTTAGTTGTTGGGTGGTCCGGGTCGCCTTTTACCTTAATGATCGCGCCTTTATCGACGGTGACAGTAATACCGCAGTTGCGGGAGCAGAGGATGCACGCACTTTTATGCTCATCGGAAGCAGAAATCATTTGCATAGCAGTTTACCGCCGTCGTTAGTTTAGCCAATCGTGTTTAATGTTATATGTGCAATACACTGTATGGATAAGTTAAGCTAACTAGTAACGCTAAACAATTCACTTATTCTGACCGCTAGATAAGAAATACTTACTTAATGAAAGGAAGTTCGCAGGCATGTCCCCTCCTCCCATTCAATGGCTACCTGTTTTCGAAGCGTGTTCTCGTCTGCTTAGTTTCAAGTTGGCAGCCCAAGAGCTTTGTGTTTCTCCGCCCGCAGTAAGCCAACAGATTAAAGTGCTAGAAGAATACCTCGGTATGAGTTTATTCGACAGGAGCCAACGTACACTTCGTTTGACCCAGGCTGGTGAATATTATGCAAAGGTTGCTCAGGATGTTATAGGACGCCATATTTCAGGATATCAAGAATTTGAGCGAACGTTTCAAACGCAAACGGTTCAAGTGAGCACTCCGATCTTTATTGCCCAAGAGTTGTTGATTCCGAATTACATGTCGTTTAAGCATGTAGCACCGGATCTCGAACTAAGAATTGTGACAGGTAATGATTATGTTGATTTTGACATTGAACCCGTTGATGCGGCAATTCGCTTTGGCGCCGGGAATTGGTCCGGTCTAACACAGCGTCTTCTTTGCGAGGTTGGATTGCAGCTTGTATGTAGCCAACAATATTTGTTAGATAACAAACTGAGCGCAAAGGACTTCCTTCCGCGGGAAGTGTTACACGAGCAGGTATTACTTTCGCTATTCGAAGATCTAAAAGATTGGCATACCCTGCTGCCGGATCTCTCTTCCCCGAAAAAAATTATTTGCGACTCATACCTTTCTGCCATTACGTCTGCACAAGAAGGATTGGGAATCGCTGTTGGCTTAACACCCGTCATTAATCGTCTGGTTAATACTGGGCGGTTAGTCGCGTTAAGCGTGGAGCCTGCGACGACTGACCTAGCCTACTGGCTTGTAAGCCCGGCATCCCGTGATAACGACAAGCGAATCCAGTCGTTCTACTCTTGGGTGAAACCGCTATTTGATGGCTTAACTAAGCCGTTGAATGGCTCATAGGTGTGCTATTGGCTGATACGAACACTGCACTTACTTGCAGTATTCGTATCAGCTGTCGAGAATGTCGGTCTGACTAAGCACCGAACTTAGTGATTAATTTCGTAATGGTTTTAACGCGATTAGTATAAGGAGGGTATAGCAAGTGATTCGACGTAAACTTATCTTCTAATACCGCACGCTCATGAGAAAACGCTTTAAAGCCATACTCTCCATGCGCACTCCCAATACCACTATTGTTAACCCCACCAAAAGGCAGGTTACCATGTAGAAACTGAACCATATTGGTATTGATGCATGAACCGCCAGACGAAGTGCTGGTTAATAGTTGCTCAATGATGTTTCGGTCTTCACTGTACACGTAAATAGCTAATGGCTTTGGCAATCCGTTGATATGAGCAATTGTTTCTTCGATTTCGCTGTACGTAATGATCGGCAGTACGGGCCCGAAAATTTCTTCATTCATAATGCGGCTTTGAAGGAATTTTTCGCTGCCTCGTTTGCCGACAATTAAGGTTGGCGGGATAAATCGATCATCGACATCAATGTCACCTCCAGCAACCACGGTTCCGTCATTTTTTAACGCGTCGTCGACTAAACCTTTGATTCTCTGAGTGTGCGGGATGTTAACGATACGACCATAGTCAACGTTAGCTTTAAGGTCTTCGCCATACGCGCCATCTAAGGCTTTTTTCATCTCAGTCACGAAGTCATCTAGGACGTCTTCATGCACCAATGCGTAATCAGGCGCAATACAAGTTTGACCATTATTGGCACATTTGCCCCAAGTGATCTTGCCTGCTGTTGCCGCCATATCCGTTGTCTTATCAACCACCACTGGGCTTTTACCGCCTAGTTCAAGTGTCACGGACGTTAGATTCTTTGCGGCCGCTGCCATAACCGATTTACCGACTTGAGGGCTACCTGTAAAGAAAATATGGTCGAACGGTTTTTCTAACAAAGCAATAGAAACATCCACTTCACCCTCAAAAACCGCTACTTGCTCTTCGTCGAAGCACTCTTTAACGATGGTGGAAATGACACGCGCCATATTGGGTGTAAATTCACTCGGCTTAATCATCGCAGTGCAACCTGCCGCCAGTGCTGACACCAATGGGCCGAATGTAAGATTGACCGGGTAATTCCAAGGCGAAATAATTAAGCTCACGCCCTTTGGCTCATAGATAACCTTAGACTTTGTGCCAAAGGTTACTTTGGTTGGTGAGACAGATTTTGGCTTCATCCACTTACTTAAGTTCTTCAAGGTGTGCTTGATTTCATGCACAACCGGAAAGATCTCAGCGATCATCGTTTCTGTTTCAGGTTTGTTGAAATCTTGTTTTCCCGCTTCAATAATTTCAGGTGTGTATTTTTCAATTACCGTCAGAAACTTTTTAAGTGTCGCTTTACGGTCTTCAATACTGCTTGAACGAAGCTTAAGCGCATGCGCTGACTGGCGCTTAAAAACCGAGTCGATGCGCGACTCTGTAAATACTGACTGACTATGATCAATGACATTCGTAGAGGACTTGCTCATTCGTTTCTCCAGACCTTCGTTTAGCACTGTTTAGGATACGTTCGTTATTTTACCTGCGCTGCGCCATTAAATTAAAAGCACACACAGCGTTGCCTTGTTCTTCTGTCGCCTACTTTATACGCACTGCGAAGCTCAACGCAACAAAGTTGAGGATATCTTCAAATAAATTGGCGTGCGCTATATTTCACTAAGCGTTATAGGCCCTTGAGGCTTGCACTGACACGCCAAGGTAAAACCGGCATCTTGTTCGAACCCGGTAATACCGGGAATAGCGTCAGGTATTCGTTCAACGACACCGCTTTCTACCTTCATTTTGCAGGTGCCGCAAGTGCCTGCACCGCAGGCATGTGGCACTGACACGTTTTGATGTTTAGCCACTTCGAGTACAGTCTGGTTGCTTGCAACTCTAACGCTAGCTGAGCTACCTGTGTGAAAGTTCAGCGCTACCGGAAACTGCTCCCCTTTAGGCTCTGCAAGGGTGGATTCAAACTCCTCGACATGTACGCGCGCAAGATCTACTTTTCTATCATCTAAAAGATCACACACTGAAGTCTTTAATCCGGCGGGGCCGCAAACATAAAAGTCGGTCTCTAAAGGCGTACTGGTCGTGCTACCCAACTCTGTTGTCTCGTCTGTTTTCGTAAGAGGCTCTAAACATGCTTCGAGCATTGGTCTATCAAAGCGCTCTACTGACCGGACATTGCCGCCCAAGTTTTCAGGTAAGGCATAGGTGACGGTTAGGCGGCCGCGATATTGTTCCTGCAAAGAATCGATTTGTTTGTAAAACATAATGCTCGCTTCGTCACGGCAGGCGTAAAAAAGATGCGCCATGCCGTCGGCTTTTTCACTCAAGAACGTTTTCAGGATAGATAATATGGGCGTTATACCGCTGCCACCTGCGATAAGAACGAGTGTTTTTATGGCTTGATTGTGAGCAGGCGGGAACGTGAATTCTCCAAATGGGCCCTGTACGATGAGCTCATCACCTACGCGTATTTCATCGTTTAGATAACGTGAAACTAAGCCGTTGTCGGTTCGCCTGATGCCTATCGCAAGCTGTTGTTCTCCCGGTGCGCTGCAAATGGAGTAGCATCGTGTTTGTTGCTCCCCCGCTAACCACTTCGAAATCATTAGGTATTGGCCGGACGAAAACACAAGCTTTTGAGCTGACGGAAGTACGAATTTTAACTCGACAGCATCATCACATAATCTTGTTTTGGCGGCGACACTAAGGCGCATATTCAGTTGGTGACCATTGCTGCCAAGAGCGGTTGCGTTTGGGGAGTTTAGTAGGCTCGGGCGAACCGGCACGGACGGCCCACCGAGCAGCCGGCCTAGGTCTTCAATTGGCGCACCTTCCTTCTCGAGAAAAGGCAGTATTTGACGATAAACGCCTTGATATTGATACCAAGGTAATCGGGGATACATGTGATGAATCAAATGATAGTTTTGACCTAAAAGTATTATATTCAACACTTTGCTAGGGAATATACGAGTATTGTGCATTCGGTCGAGAGACTTGTGCGGGTGATGGGGTACATAGTCAAAAAACATCACTAGGAAAAACAGGGCAATCGCGGTAGGAATCACCATGAACGTCAGTACCTCAAGTCCGAAGCCATTGATTGTAAGAGCCATCAGCGAGCCATAAACGAGACATAGGTATGCAATGGTACTTGGATAGGTATCTCGAAAAAGTTTTTGCCCGCGCAGCGTGGTGACTGACATTAGATAGTATTGAAACGGCACCCAATAGGAATTAGCCAGTATTTGATACCATTTTTCGCCAAACGAGAAGTGGTCTGGGTCGCGCTCAGGCTCGTTTGTAAAGGCATGGTGCCTATCGTGTATTCTTTGAAATAAACGGTATGGGATCAGCAGCAAAACCAATGACGATGTCCATCCTAGCAGCGTTTCTAAGGGTTTAAATGAGGAACCCATACGAAATATGCTGCCATGGCCGGCGTCATGCATAACGGTAAAGCTCGCGAATGATAATACGGAGCAGGCAGCACTCGCTAACCCGTAATGGAGCTGACCGTTAAGCGCACTAATAATGACAACGGCATAGCCGGACAAGATTCCAAAAAATAGAGCAATCGTTCCCCATGCAACGTCTCTGGTGTGATGCTGCCATAGAGAGTCATAGTCTATTGCGCTATTAAATTTCGTATGTGCGTTCATAGTGTCGGCCTTGCTTAGAGCTAAATCTATTATTCAATCTGGTTACTTTAACCGTACCGATGCAGATCATTGCTTTCATTTTATGACCTTTTTATTGTCATTAACTGACAGTCGTCATTATAATCGAATCATGCTTCAATTAAATAAGCCAAGTGTTTCAAGCTCAACGTCCGACAAAGCTTACGTGCTGATTGCGCAAACGCTGGGTTTTGTATCGGTTGAAGATATGCTAAGCGGCACGGGGCTAACGGAAGAGACTCTTTCCGAACTTGAATACCTTTCAATTACCGATACCATTGCGATCGTAAACAATGTGCATGCTCATACGAATGACCCTAATTGGGCAGCCACTTTAGGTGGGCATTTAGGTGTCACGAGTCATGGACCTGTTGGTTATGCAACGTTAAGTGCGCCGACATTAGGCAAGGCGCTCGCGACCTTTGTTGAGTGGGAACAGCTTCGGTCAGGCACTTATACTGGCAGTATCATCGAGACGGATGAATCGTTTGAAATCGTGATTAACGACACCTCCTTAGACACAGTGTTTCAAGAGTTTTTCTTTGAGGCATTGATGCGTGCATTAGAGGTGTTGGTCACTCTGATTCTAGGAAAGAGTCCGGGTGCCGAAATGGTCCTGCATTTCAAAACTGATGCCGCTAATCGTAAAGCTCTAATGTTAAAGATGTATGACTCCCAACTATGCTTCGGTACCGACGTAAATAAACTGGTTGTACCAAAACGATATTGGTTTGCACCCTCCCCGCTTGCTGACCAAGACTCCTATGAGTTGAACTTGGAGAAATGCAGGCGCCTTCTGGCAAAGAAACAACACTCCAATAGAATCGACTTACTTGTTCGACAGATCATTTATCACCACTTTGAGGCGGTACGAGCGGGTGACGCCACGAGTGCACCACCGACTCAAGCCGTAATTTGTAAGCGACTTCACATGACCGAGCGGACGCTAATAAGGCAATTAGGCGCGGTGAATAATAGCTACAAGCGTATTCTTGAAACTGAGAGGCAGCGCCTAGCTGAGCAACTTTTAGCCGACGCACGCTACACGATATTCAATATATCTGAAATTCTTGGCTACAAGGAAAGCGCTAATTTTTGCCGCGCGTTTAGGCGTTGGTTCGGGCAGAGTCCTAGTTCGTATCGGCGAAACTTGCGGTAATATTTCTGTTATCAAACAAACTGATTTTTTGCATCAGGAAGTATTGATTCTAAAAGCCCAAGCGGCAGTTACCAACTCGCAGAGTAACCGTGTTGTAATCCAAATATTCAAAAAATCCTGCTAGGATGCGCGATCTTTAAATGAACGCTCAATGGTAGGAACGATATGACAATTAAGATAATCGCGACAGGTCTTTTAATCTGTGCAACAGGGACTGCCCAAGCGGGCTTTTTTGACTCGTTATTCGGAAACAAAGAGGAAGCACCTGCTGCTGAAGTTCAACAGGTAGAAGCGAAAGCGTCTTCGACTGCCGCTGAGTCAAGTTCTACGATGGATACCGTGGTGAGTGTTGCATCGGGCTTGATTCCTACCCTGACTAGTCAGCTAGGTGTTAATAATGATCAAGCTGAGGGCGGTATGGGTGCGCTACTTAATGTGGCTAAAGATTCGTTGTCTGATGGCGAGTTTTCAAACCTTAGTGCTGGCATTCCTGGCATGGAAACACTTCTTGCGGCAGCTCCAGCTCTTGCCGGAAAAGGTGGTATGGGTGGCCTGTCGGATATGGCGTCTAGCCTAGGTGGTGCCGCTGCTTCTTTAGGTGGCTTAGGCGAGTTGACGAAACAATTTGAGGCCTTAGGCCTTAGTCCAGATATGATTGCCCAGTTTGCGAAGATCGCCGTTAATTACTTTATGAATAGCGATGATGGCACCGGTGAATTGTTACAAAAGGGTCTCAGTTCAATCTTGGGCTAAACTCTGTATTATTAAGCCCGATAGCCGATTGAGTCGGGCTTGTTTCCTCCTCGGATTTCCTTAAACGCACACCGTTTAAGCGGCTTATTGATATCAACTTGATAAGCTCTTAACAATCTATTAACAACAACCCCAATACTCCACTGCGCTAAGTGAGATTGTCCTCTAGAGTTACAGTTGCTAGTCTAGAGTGATATTTAGCTTTCATTGACGAAGGTTCTGCATGTCCGTCTTCTATGTTCACGACATAACTCAACGAATTGTTACTCCTTTAGATAGACGTTACTACGTCAGAGGAATTCCTTCTGCGGAAGCGGTCAATGAGGTCGTTCCTGTCCACGATGACCCAATGCCTCCGAACATTGATACTGACATCAACGACTCGAGTCATTCGGAATTAAGACGAAAGCGGCAGCAAGCTAGTAACGCCTATCAAGAGTACGAGACCTTACCTGAAGAAGGAGAGCTTTCGCTATTGAGGGTTAATGACATCATGAGCCGAGATGTTGTCTTGGTCGATGAAAACCGATCATTGCAGTATCTATGGGATACGATGCAAACCAAACAGATAGGTCATGTGGCGGTTACTGCAGACGATGGATTTTTAACCGGTTTTGTATCGGTGCGTGATTTGGCAATGTATTTGATGGAGTCTGAATTAAAAGACGATAGACGTGCTGCTATTAAGCATTTGTGCGAACGAAAATTGGTTTCGACCAGTGCACACACTTTCATCGATTCGGTTGTTAACTATTTTTTTGAGCACCGAGTTGAAGGCTTGCCTGTTACGAGCAACGGCGCGTTGGTGGGTGTGGTCACCATGAAAGATGTTCTGAAGCAAGTTCTCACGAATACGACTAATACCTCGGCTTAATCTTCATTGTCTAGGTAGTGAACGCTAGTTGTTATGCTCATGCACTGATTGCATGTTCCGACTAGCTTATGTGGTGTTACGCGTAGAGAATATTGGGAATCGTTGTGTTTTTTTGACCGACGAGGAACCTTCTTCTTAATTGAGCTTCCGGGTCTTATTCATTGCCACTTCGCTTTGTTTTAAGATCACCCTACTCGGCGCTTTTCTGATTGTGTTTGGCCTCATAGTCTAGGCACTTAGATGTAATTATGGGGCCTATGACTTCAAAGAAAACTGTGGCGGAGATTGCGACTGGAATTACGACATTTGCAACTTGTGGAAACTGATTTGCCGCGACCAAGGCCATTCCCATCGCGACCCCAGCCTGAGGCAATAGTGTCAAACCGATAATATGTCTGGTATGCGCAATAGTATAACTAGGGGGGATTAATATCCCTCCAACATAACGACCGACGATTCTAAGCAGTACAAAAATGGCTAGTATTTTCGCAATGCTTGCGCCGGCATCTAAATTGAGAGACGCGCCAGCCATAATAAAAAACAAAACCAAAAAGGGTTGCTCGATTTCTTCGATTTCATGCAGATGGTCGGCTGCTTTATCCGCGACATTTACAACCACGCAGCCCATCACCATAGCGGCAAGCAGGAACGAAACGTCGAAGTATTTTGCCGTGCCGCCTAATAACAATATGAACGCGAGCGACTCGACAATAACGGGTTGCGTTTGTCTCTTTGCGTTTAATAATTTTGCACTGACGTAGCCGGCAATAGCGCCGAGAACTATCGCGCCACCCACTTCATAAACCATATCGAAAAGCGGTTCAAAGCTGCCATTCCCTTGGTCGAGATAGCCCACGATACTGAGCGCGACACTAAAGACCAGCAGCCCGAGCACGTCGTCCATGGCGACTATTCCCTCGAGAGTCTTGCCAAATTCGCTGGAACGATCTCTCTGATGGAGTACATCTATCATCGCTGCGGGGTCTGTTGCGGCGGCGATAGCACCCAAAATCAAAGAGACATAGACATTTACGCCGACCATTATTAACCCCAGCGCGACGACAATGCAGGTGATCAAAGTGATTATCGTTGATGAAACCAATACACCTTTTGCATACCGTTGAACAAATTCTGGGGTGAGTCTAGCGCCTAAAAGGTAGCCGATAATAAGCAACGTGAAGTCTGCAATAAAAGACAGCCAACCCGGTGGAATATGCGACAAGGCATTAAAACCAATTGGGCTTAAGGCGACACCGCTTAACAGTAAAAGCGTCACCCGAGGAATGGCGAGAATCTTTGCTAACGATGAGACCACTAAGCCGATAAAAAATAGTGAGCCCAGCAATATAAAGAATTCACCTACTGACTCTGACTGCATGACACCTTACCTCCGAGGAACTCCTGACTAAGTGCCCTCGCCTGAACCAAGTGCTCGAGCGCGTTAATTAAGTTGACGTTCGCGTGCCAGAGCTCGCGGTTGGTATTGAGAAGGGTTGCGAGATCAGCATACTCTTTCGTGTTTTGGCGCGCCCCGCTGATTATTTTTTCATGCATAACATTATGCAGTTTCTCATTGTCGTTTTTTAGAATGTTTAATAAGTTCAACGCGACACTTGCTCTGTGCGGTAAAACCAAAACGTCGCAGAACCCTTTATACAAATGCTCTAGCGTGTCAGGAAACTTCGGACCGCTAAAGTCGTGGTCTCTTGAATGCCGAAATAATATTAAGTCTGCGCGCACATCTTTTAGGGTTTTGCATGAGTAAATTGCATAGCGGGTCGCTGTAATGATTTCAGTAACTATCTTTGAGTAGTCTTTGTCACTGTGTTCTAACGATGAGGATGCAATATATTGGTGGATAGCAGACTCACGAGATTTGGTTGCGAGGTAGCGTTCGGTAAATGGTGCATCAGAACTAAAGTACGTTTTCAGTCGTTCGGACCCGGTCTCATTATCAGTAAATAGTTTAGGGTCCAACTTTAGATTTCGAAGGTTTAGTGACATGACACGTGCCAGTACATCTTCTAACGATTGCAGTAATGATAGTAGCGCGGTTTCTGGCACCTTCGACGTCTGTTTTGATAAGCTGTCAGGGATAAACTCATCGTTATTGAAAAACTTTGATAGCCATTGACTGTAAGGCTTAAGGAAAGGAACAAACAAGAATAACCCAATTAAATTAAACAGGCTGTGGAATAACACAAGACCATAAAGCGGATCGTCAATGCCTAAATACGATAACGACCACGGCAGTATTGGGATCATGACGATGAATGCAAACGCGTCGACGCAAACATTGTATATGACGTGAGACAGTGCGAGCTGCTTGGCAATAACGGAACTTCTGATACTGCCAATCGCGGTCGTACTCGTCGTCCCAATATCAGCGCCAACAATTAACGATGCGGCGGCGGTTATGTCAATGACACCGCCGCTAAGCGCTGTCAATGCGATCAGCGTCATGGCAGAACTAGATTGGATGACCGCCGTCATTACTATTCCGAACAGCAGATAAAGCGGCGGATTTAATTGGGCTAAAAACTCAGTGCTAATGATATTCGGAAGGCCTTCGACGGCCTCTTTCATTTGTTCTAGTCCAACCAATAACAAACCAAAACCGAGCACTAGGCCCGCAAAAGAATAAGGCTTTTGAGTCTTGTCAGAAAACACTTGCACCAGTGCGCCGATCCCAAAAAGCGGGAACGCGAGTGCAGCCAAATCGAGTTTGAAACCAATCGTGGTAACTATCCACCCAGTAAATGTCGTACCTAAGTTCGCGCCAAGAATAACTCCTATAGCGTTGAATAGTGGGATCATGCCGGCACTTGCGAATGCCAACACCAAAAGACTGACCATTGAGCTACTTTGCAATATAGCCGTGATAAAGGTACCGCTGGCAACACTGCTCAGTGGGTTTTGTGTTGCCTTCCCAAGGTAACGCTTAACATTGTTACTAGTTAAGTTTTGAAGATGGGTCTCTAGCTGATGCATGCCATAAAGAAACACACCTAAGCCGATTAGCAGTGAAAGTAATGTGGACACCATAGTCCTGCTGTCAATCCAGTCGCTAAAAGTAACTATTCTAACTAAGGGTACAGCTGGATTGTTAGATCCAAATCAAGGACATGCTG
This sequence comes from uncultured Oleiphilus sp., assembly GCA_913020045.1. GTDB lineage: Bacteria > Pseudomonadota > Gammaproteobacteria > Pseudomonadales > Oleiphilaceae > PZPK01. Next base: position 40,179 of record CAJWBE010000024.1, on the reverse strand, counting down.
TTATTAAAGCCAGCGTCGTACTTTGGAGCAGTAATCGATATAGGCGTCGCCGAATTTTCCCCGCAGTGCCTGCTCCTCTGGCGATATCTGAAGCGTATTCATAATGATGCCGAACATTATCGGCCCTAAGATCGTCAGTATATTGCCTAAATAGAAACCCCATGCACACAAGCAAAGTAGCATTCCCAAATACATAGGATTGCGGCTAAACCGATAAACGCCCGTCATTACCAAGCTTGTGGCTTTTTCCGGCCTCAAGGGATTGACGGTCGTTTTGCTACGAATGAAACCGAGTAATGAGTTGGCTAAAAATACAGCGGCAAACAGCAGACAAACGCCAACGATAAGCAACCGTTCTGAGGCTCCTCCTAGGCTCATCGGATAGAGTTTGTTCAAAACAAAAGCAATAGCGCCGCAGATCAGCATCCAAACAGGAGGAGGAATTCTAATTTTTTTCATATATTACGCCCATACATTACGAATTCTTTTATAAATTAAGCCCTATGGACGATTATTCTACGCCCTCTAAGCCTCTATTATTATCCTAACGAAAGCGAATAAAGAAAACATTCAGGCCGTTTTCTTTATTCAATTTCTGATTTCGTAGTTTCTTTAGGGTACCAAGTTATTTTTCGGCAGCTTGGTACCTTTTTTTTCGCCTGAAGAAAAGTGAATCACGCCCTCCATTTTTAATGTCAGCATTTTTTACATGTTGGCGACCCATGCCGTAAGCCTTTTAGCCTTAAGGTCCTAATTGTTGGTTGTTTTTTGATCGGCGGCTGGCTTTATGCGTATTGATTGCTCCCCACCTCAAACGCGCGGAGTATTCATCATGTTTAAATCGATTGTGTTTCTCGTAATGCTAATAGTGTTTGCTAGCCCAGCCTACTCGCTTGTCATGTTCGAAGACAACTTTGATAGTGAAAACGGAGGCATTGAGTCTCTAAGCTACACCGGTTTTAGTAACTGGACAGTTCGCGATGGCACGAGCGTCGATCTAATCAATAGCCCTAGTTGGTTCAGCCAGCCACTAGACTTAACTAACAGAGGCTCTTTTGTGGACATGGATGGAACTAACGGTTCTTCGGGGCGAATAACGACGAAACAGCGATTCTTTTTTGAGGCAGGTACAGAGTATCAACTTAGTTTTGATTTAGCGGGCAATAACCGACGTGCCGGTAGCGATAAGCTGCGAAGTATCACGACAGCGATTGGCATTAGTAGCACTTCGCATGCGGCAGAAACTTTTACGTTGAATGAAAACGATGACTTTACGCCGTATGTTATCAGCTTCATGGGCTTGGGCGTCGACGGGAGAGTGACATTTCGCACCGACGGCTTAAATAATGCACCTAATGATAATGACAACATGGGAATACTGTTAGACAACGTAAAGCTAATCAGAGTCGAAGTTACTGAACCCGCAACATTGGGACTTCTATTGCTGGGAGTTATGGGACTTTTGCTTGCTCGGCGAAACAAAGAAGTTCATAACGTATAGATATAAAAAAAGGAGGCCAAGGCCTCCTTTTAAATCAGGCTTGCAACTACCAGCCTGTTTTTGTTTTCAGTGCCGAGCCAATATCAGCAAGGCTTTTAACTGTTGTAACGCCAGCTGCTTCTAGCGCCGCGAACTTCTCTTCCGCCGTCCCTTTACCGCCAGCAATAATTGCTCCAGCGTGCCCCATTCGTTTCCCTGCTGGCGCTGTAACCCCTGCAATATAAGAAACAACTGGCTTAGTTACGTTAGCTTTGATGTACTCGGCGGCTTCTTCTTCCGCTGTTCCGCCAATTTCGCCGATCATTACGATCGCCTCTGTCTGCGGATCATTTTGAAACATTTCTAGCACGTCAATAAAGTTAGTGCCTGGAATTGGGTCTCCACCAATACCAACACAAGTAGATTGACCAAAGCCAGCATCAGTCGTTTGCTTAACCGCTTCGTAGGTCAAAGTACCTGACCGTGAAACGATCCCGACCTTCCCAGGCAAATGAATGTGGCCTGGCATAATACCAATCTTGGTCTCGCCTGGAGTGATAACGCCAGGGCAATTAGGTCCGACCATGCGCACACCAGACTGATCAAGCTTAACTTTAACATCAACCATATCGAGCGTTGGAATACCCTCAGTGATGGTGATGATTAGCTCGATGCCTGCATCAATCGCTTCTAAAATTGCGTCTTTACAAAATGGAGCGGGAACGTAAATCACAGTAGCCGTTGCGCCAGTCGCCTCGACTGCATCACGAACTGTGTTAAAAACAGGCAAGCCAAGGTGCGTTTGACCGCCCTTTCCTGGGCTTACACCACCCACCATTTGCGTACCGTAATCAATCGCTTGCTCAGAATGAAAGGTTCCCTGGCCACCAGTGAACCCTTGGCAAATTACTTTAGTATCTTTGTTAATTAATACAGACATTATTTGCCCTCCGCAGCAGCTACAACTTTTTGTGCAGCATCCGTTAATGATTCAGCAGCGATGATGTCTACATCTGAGTTGGCCAATACGCCACGGCCAGCTTCTGCATTAGTGCCTTCGAGTCGCACGACTACCGGCACTTTAACACCGACTTCTTTTACTGCGCCGATGATGCCTTCAGCGATCATGTCGCAACGTACAATGCCGCCAAAAATATTGACGAGTACAGCTTTGACATTATCGTCAGACAAAATGATTTTGAACGCTTCCGATACGCGTTCCTTCGTTGCACCGCCGCCCACATCAAGGAAGTTTGCAGGCTTGCCGCCATGAAGGTTGACGATATCCATTGTGCCCATCGCAAGACCCGCACCGTTTACCATGCAGCCCACATTACCGTCGAGGGCTACGTAATTAAGCTCCCATTGTGCAGCGTGTGCTTCGCGTTCGTCTTCCTGTGACGGATCATGCATTTCACGAATTTTTGGTTGACGGTATAGCGCATTGCTATCGACACCGATCTTGCCGTCTAAACAGTGTAAGTTACCTTCGCTTGTTACAACCAAAGGGTTGATCTCCAGCAAAGCAAAATCATGATCGTTAAACATGTTGCCAAGGCCCATGAATATTTTAACGAACTGCTTCATTTGCGTCGGGTTAAGCCCCAACTTAAAACCAAGTGCTCGCCCTTGATAAGCTTGAGGGCCTACCAATGGATCAATTTCCGCTTTGTGAATTAGCTCAGGGGTCTCTTCAGCAACCTTTTCAATTTCTACGCCACCTTCAGTCGACGCCATAAACACAACTTTTTGAGTGCCACGATCAACAACCGCACCCAAATAAAGCTCTTGGTCGATGTCCGTTAATGACTCGACTAATATTTTGCTAACTGGCTGGCCATCTGCGTCGGTTTGATAAGTAACTAGATTCTTACCTAACCACTGCTCTGCAAATGAACGAATTTCGTCTTTCGAAGAAACGAGTTTTACGCCGCCCGCTTTGCCTCGCCCGCCGGCGTGAACTTGGGCTTTTACAACCCATTTGTTGCCACCGATCATATCAGCTGCATCAGCTGCATCTTTTGCCGTGTCACACGCATGGCCCGTTGACACCGGAAGACCGTATTCGGCAAACAGCTGTTTGGCCTGATACTCATGTAAATTCATAGTTATATCCGTTTGTTTTAGTTTGGTGCTTTGCCTAGTATTTTCTACGCAAAGCACCGATATGACTTGTTCACATCAGAAACTTAGTTCTGACACCTGCCAAAATATCGTTGGCTCCATCCTTGGTATGCACACGTTACGCGCATTGTCCTAGTGTTCTTTCCCTTGCATTGATTTCTTGTTTTCCGGCGGGAAGCACATAAAAACGCTTCCTGCCGTTGTGCTCAATGCTTATTTTCTACGCTTTCGGTTTGCAACATGAATTGCATTGCCGTTAACGGCTAATGCTGCTTCATGCATCGACTCAGACAAGGTTGGATGTGCAAACATTGTTAAGCCTAAATCTTCTGCACTGGAACCAAATTCCATCGCGATAACCGCCTGGGCGATTAACTCAGAAGCGCCAGCACCGATAATATGAACCCCAAGTACACGATCGGTCTCAGAATCTGCAAGAATTTTTACCATGCCTGCAGTGGTATTCGCTGCCATTGCTCGTCCGCTTGCCGCAAAAGGCGCAACACCGACATTAAAGTCGATACCATCTGCTTTAAGCTCCTCTTCGTTCTTCCCTACCCATGCTAATTCCGGATGGGTATATATCACGCCAGGAATGCAGTCGTAATTCACTTGCGGCTTATGGCCAGCGATTCGCTCTGCAACCATCACGCCCTCTTCTGACGCTTTGTGCGCAAGCATTGGCCCACGAACAACGTCGCCGATTGCGTAAATCCCAGGCACAGCAGTCTGGCATCTGTCATCAACGAAGATAAAACCACGTTCGTCCAAGTTGATTTCACTGTCTGCAGAAAGCAAACCTTCTGTTACAGGCGATCGGCCAACACCAACGATTAGCTTATCGACCTTAAGCTCTTGGTTGCCTTTACCATCCTTATAGCTAACGTTGACCAGGCCACGTTTAATTTCCGTACCAGTGACCATCGCCTTAAGTTTGATATCGAGGCCCTGCTTTTTGAACTGCTTTAGAGCTTCTTTCGCAATTTGTTGGTCAACGACACTAAGGAAGGTATCCTGCGCTTCTAACACAGTTACTTCAGATCCGAGCCGAGCCCAAACACTTCCGAGCTCCAGTCCGATAACGCCAGCACCAATAACGCCAACGCGTTTGGGTACTTCGTCGAATTCAAGCGCGCCAGTAGAGTCAACAATATATCCTTCAGTAAGCGGCGCAGGAGGTATTTCCACCGGCTTTGAACCAGTCGCGATAATGATGTTATCGGCTTCATAGGTAACGACGTCACCCTTGGCGTCTGTTACTTCAACTTGTTTGCCCGCTAGCAGCTTCCCAGTACCGTGTATTGAGGTAACACCATTCGCTTTGAACAGCATGGCGACACCACCGGTTAGGTTTTTAACAATGCCGTCTTTTCGCTCAAGCATTGTCTTTACGTCAATGTCGACCTTATCCGCTGAAATACCGTGGATATCTAGATCATGTTTCGCTTCTTCATACTTATGCGATGACTCTAGTAAAGCTTTCGAGGGTATACAGCCAACGTTTAAACACGTACCACCCAGCACGACCTTGCCAGTTTCACTTGACCACTTCTCAACACAAGCTGTTTTCAAACCTAACTGCGCAGCTCTAATTGCGGCCACATAACCACCAGGACCCGCACCAATAACAATCACATCAAATTTATTAGACATTTACAAAAACTCTCCTGTTACTTGGTCGATTAGATGTCGAGCAATATACGAGCGGGATCTTCGATCAAATCTTTGATCGTCACCAGGAATTGAACAGCTTCTTTGCCATCGATCATTCGATGATCATAGGATAGCGCAAGATACATCATCGGAAGAATCACGACTTCACCATTAACGGCCATGGGACGTTCCTGGATCTTGTGCATGCCAAGAATTGCAGTTTGTGGCGGGTTAAGGATAGGCGTCGACATAAGGGACCCAAATACACCGCCATTGGAAATAGTGAATGTGCCGCCGGTCATCTCTTCGATGGTGAGTTTACCGTCGCGGGCTTTGCCGCCGAACTCGCGTATTGAGTTTTCAATTTTAGCCAAGCTCATTACATCCGCATCGCGTAAAATCGGCACCACTAGGCCTTTTTCGGTCGATACAGCAACCCCGATATCTTGGTATCCATGGTAGACAATATCCGTGCCGTCTATCGAAGCGTTAACAGCTGGATAACGTTTTAGCGCCTCAGCAGCAGCTTTCACAAACAACGACATGAAACCCAGTTTGGTACCGTTGTGCGTCTTCTCAAACAAATCTTTGTATTGCTTGCGGAGGTCCATCAACGGCTTCATATTGACTTCGTTAAAGGTCGTTAGCATTGCTGTGTTTTGACTAGCATCTAACAGTCGGCGCGCGATGCTTGTGCGCAAACGGGTCATTGGAACACGTTTCTCAGCCCTCGCTCCTACTGGCGCAGCAACAGTTGGTGCAGCAGGCGCAGTTTTGGGTGCAGCTGCCGGTGCAGGCTTAGCTGAAGCTAAATGCGTCACGACGTCTTCTTTAGTAAGGCGACCATCTTTCCCAGACGCTTTTATCTCGCTTGCATCTAGTTTGTTTTCTTCAACTAGTTTTTTCGCCGCAGGACTCATAATGGGGCTGCCCGAAGCGCTTTCGTCTGCATCAGCAGTTGGCGTGTCTTCTGCTGCTTCAGGTGCAGCAGCCGAGCCGGTCGCTCCAGCAGAGAAAATTCCTATGACTTCACTACTCAGTACAACGTCACCTTCGTTCTTTAGAATTTTCTCGATGACACCCTTATCCGGTGCCACGACTTCTAAAACGACCTTATCGGTTTCGATATCAACGATGAGCTCGTCGCGTTCGACTTGCTCGCCTGGTTGTTTATGCCAAGTTGCAATCGTTCCATCTGCTACTGACTCAGGAAAAGTTGGTGCTTTTATTTCTGTAGACATTGCTAATCCTTATGATTCTTTATTCAACATCAAATGCTTGATTGATTAATTGGTTCTGCTCTTCAACATGTACTGATATATGGCCCGCAGCGGGAGCAGCTGAACTTTTACGACCCGCATAACGCAGATAGATTTTTTCGTTTATCTCTTTCAAGACTCTTCTCATACGGTGCTGTGTCGGATACCACGCGCCCTGATTCTGAGGCTCTTCCTGACACCACACGACGTCTTGTAACTTTGGATATGCGTTGAGCACCTCTGTTAAGTCGTCGGCCGGGAAAGGATAAAGTTGCTCTATACGAATCACTGCTGTGTCGTGCATTTCGTTCGTGCGTCTAAACTCAAGCAGCTCGTAATAGACCTTGCCCGCACACATAATGACGCGCGTTATCTTTTTCGGGTCGAGCTCATCTACTTCCGGAATCACTGTTTGAAAGCTACCAGAACTCAAGTCATCGAGCGTCGAAATTGCATCTTTATGACGCAGTAAGCTCTTTGGAGTAATCGCAATCAAAGGCTTTCTTAACGGTCGTTTAATTTGCCGACGAAGCATATGAAAGACCTGAGCCGGCGTAGAGGGTACACAAACCTGGATATTGTGCTCGGCACACAATTGAAGATATCGCTCTAGTCTTGCCGATGAGTGCTCTGGGCCTTGCCCTTCATAACCATGAGGTAACAACATCGTAAGGCCACAAATACGCCCCCACTTGTGCTCACCACTCGTTATAAACTGATCGATGACAACCTGTGCCCCGTTAGCAAAATCGCCAAACTGCGCCTCCCAAACAACAAGTGCGTCCGGGTTTGTGGTTGCATAGCCGTATTCGAATGCAAGAACCGCTTCTTCTGAAAGCAGCGAATCATAAAGCTCACAGCGAGGCTGATCTTCGTTTATATTCTGTAGCGGTGCATACGTTGAACCGTCGGCTTGGTTGTGCAAAACCACATGACGATGGGAAAACGTTCCTCTACCGATATCTTGCCCGGTAATACGAACTTCGTGCCCTTCATTCAGCAGCGTTGCATAGGCCATGACTTCGCCATAACCCCAGTTTAAGGGCATTGCGCCTTGGTTCATCTTGCTACGGTCTTGGATGATTTTTTGGACTTGTCGTTGAATCGGAAAGCCATCCGGTGTTGCATCGAGTTTTCGTCCGATTTTTTGAATCGTTTTCAACGGAACACCCGTTTTCGCCCTAGCCGTCCACTCGTGTCCGAGGTACGAACTCCAGTCGACATACATCGAGGTGTTGGGTTTCAATACTAGGCTTTTGGTAACATGATCACCGTTATCCAATGCTGCGCGATAGTCGTCTTCTAACTTTTTCGATTGCTCTGCCGTAATCAAACCTCGAGCAACCAAACGCTCAGCATAAAGCGTGCGAGCACTTTTTTGCTTTTTTATGACCTCATACATCAATGGTTGTGTGCCGGACGGCTCGTCGGCTTCATTATGACCTCGGCGTCGATAACACACTAAGTCAATGACGACATCGCACTTAAATTGATTACGATAATCAAGAGCTACTTGCGTCGCAAACAAAACAGCTTCTGGATCGTCACCATTAACGTGAAGAATCGGAGCTTCGATCATCTTCGCTACGTCAGTACAATACTCAGTAGAGCGCGCATCGATACGTTTGTTTGTTGTGAACCCCACCTGATTATTGACAATCAAATGAACCGAACCGCCGGTTTTATATCCACGCGTTTGGGACATTTGAAATGTTTCCATCACAACGCCCTGACCGGCAAACGCAGCATCGCCGTGCATAATAATTGGCAGGACGGTGTCGCCTTCTGAGTCTTGTCGTCGCGCTTGACGTGCACGAACTGAACCTTCAACCACTGGAGATACTATTTCAAGGTGCGACGGATTAAATGACAAGGCCAAATGCACTTCGCCGCCAGGTGTCATCACATTAGATGAGAAGCCCTGATGATACTTAACATCACCTGAACCCATATCATGTAGCTTTTTACCGTCAAACTCATCAAACAAATCTTTGGGGTTCTTACCTAAGGTGTTAACCAATACGTTAAGACGGCCTCGGTGAGCCATCCCAATTACAATTTCCTTCACACCGTACCCGCCCGCTCGCTGAATCAATTCATCAACGAGAGGAATAAGGCTTTCGCCGCCTTCAAGGCCGAAGCGTTTAGTGCCTGGATATCGAGAACCTAAGTACTTTTCGAGGCCTTCGGCCGCACTAAGTCGTTCTAATAGGTGATAACAGGTATCAAATTCGTAGTCTGGATTCCCTTTTACTGACTCAAGCCTCGCTTGAAACCAACTTCTTACATTGGTATCAACAATGTGCATGTACTCGGCACCAATGGACGAGCAATAAGTCTGATCAAGGCCAGATACAATCTCTTTGAGTGTTAGGGTTTCATCGCCAAAGGCGAGGCTCCCTGTTTGAAACTCAGTATCTAAATCTGCTGCGCTTAGACCGTGATAGCTTAGATCTAAATCGGGCACCTCTGAACGTTCCATTAACCCTAATGGGTCAAGTTTAGCAACCTGATGTCCACGAATTCGATAGGCAGAAATGAGCTGCAAAACTTTGACCTGCTTACGGTCATGTTCGCTGGTAGCGGTAGCCGGAGTCGATAATTCAGAATTTACGTGTTTATGTTTAGAGAGGTGGAGAAACTGTTCTCTAACAGTGGAGTGAGGAATATCTTTTGAAGAGTAACCCTCAACATTCGGCAGCTGATCAAAATAACTGCGCCATTCTTCTGATATGCTATTTGGGTCTTCAAGGTATGAATCGTAAAGTTGTTCGACGTATACCAGGTTGCCCCCCGACAGATGCGACGTCCGCCAGAGTTGTTCCATGATGCTTTCTTGCATTAATAGCTCGCCTTAGTTTGCAGTAAATGCGAATACTAGGCACTACCTTCCAAGCTGCCGAAACCTCTCGAGATAACTCAAGTGGCTACGTTTTTAAACCCCTAGGGGTTTTTGATGACTGCTGCCTTGAAGATAATACGGGTGTCCCCCGATTCCCCAGTGGTTTATAAATCAGCAAACTTCTTACTTGCTTTTTGAGCGAGTTTCGAAGCTTCCAGACTGTCTCGTACAACAAAATCAACGAAGTACAAGAGGATCCATCAATTGATTATAGACAGTATTTTAGATTCTGGATCTAAATTACCGCCGATAAACTTATAATTTTTTGTTAGAACTCGCCGCGAGGATACACGGCGATTTCCTAAGCATCTTCGGCACCTTTAAGTGCCGACAAAAATACCGAAAAACAACTAGGTTGACCGCTGCATTAGCATGTTACGAATATGCCCAATTGCCTTAGTTGGGTTCAAGCCCTTTGGACAAACGCTAACGCAATTCATAATACCGCGGCAGCGAAATACACTGAACGGATCATCTAAATCCGCTAGACGCTCATCTTGCGCCGTATCACGAGAGTCCGCAAGGAACCGATACGCTTGCAAAAGACCTGATGGGCCAACGAACTTGTCTGGGTTCCACCAAAATGAAGGACATGCTGTTGAGCAGCAAGCACAAAGTATACATTCGTATAGACCGTCAAGCTTTTCTCGATCTTCAGGTGACTGCAAGCGCTCTATGGCGGGTGCCGGCGTGTCGTTGATCAAGAAAGGCTTAATTTTTTCGTACTGCTTATAGAACATAGACATATCTACAACCAGATCCCGGATGACGGGAAGCCCAGGCAAGGGGCGAATAACAAGCTTGTCTTTTTTAACTACGTCAGAGAGTGGCGTAATACAAGCAAGTCCGTTCTTACCGTTCATGTTCAGACCATCGGATCCGCATACACCCTCGCGACACGAGCGACGATAAGCGACAGATGAGTCTTTTTCTTTCAATAGATGCAATACATCCAACACCATCAAATCCTTTCCTTCGGGGATATCAATATTGATATCTTCCATGAAAGGCGTTTGATCTTTCTCTGGATTATAACGATAGATACTTACTAACATTCTAAATTTTCTCCTAGTAAGACCGAACTTTTGGTGGGAAGGCTTCAACGGTTTTTGGCGCAAAGTTTACGTCACGCTTGCCAACTCGTTTCTCGTTTGGAAAGTAGATTGAGTGCTTCAACCAATTTTCGTCATCACGCTCAGTAAAGTCATTTCGTGCATGCGCGCCACGACTTTCTTTTCGCTCTTCGGCCGACACTGCTGTTGCGTAAGCAACTTCGTATAGATTTTCCAGCTCAAGCGCTTCAATTCGTGCTGTGTTGAAAGCATTGCTCTTGTCTTCGAGATGAACGTTTTTGATGCGTTCTCCCAGCTCATCTAAAAGCTTGAGACCCTTTTGCATGCTCTCGCCTTCGCGGAATACACCGAAGTAGAGTTGCATCGTTTTCTGTAGTTCTGCTTTAACTTCGGCCATGCTCTCGCCCGACGTTGAAGAGTTCAGGCGATCTAAGCGCGACAAAGACATTTCGATATCAGACTCGCTTGCATCGTCATGGCTAATCCCTTCACGGATTGACTTTTCAATCTGCAAGCCTGCAGCACGGCCAAACACGACGAGATCTAGCAGAGAGTTGCCACCAAGTCGGTTAGCGCCGTGAACCGAAACGCAAGCCGCTTCGCCACATGCGTACAACCCGTTAACGATTTGATCGACGCCATTAGCGTCTTGCGTAATCGCTTCACCGCCAATCGTGGTTGGAATTCCGCCCATCATATAGTGACAGGTTGGAACGACAGGTACCGGCGCTTTAACAGGATCAACATGAGCAAATGTTTTAGAAAGCTCACAAATTCCCGGCAAACGAAGGTTTAGCGTCTCTTCTCCTAAGTGATCTAACTTAAGCAGTACGTGATCTTTATCCGGACCACAGCCGCGACCTTCAAGAATTTCGAGAACCATAGAGCGCGCAACAACGTCGCGACCCGCTAGGTCTTTCGCGTTAGGCGCATAACGCTCCATAAAGCGCTCGCCCTCAGAGTTGATAAGGTAGCCGCCCTCACCGCGACAACCTTCTGTCACAAGCGTTCCTGCTCCGTAAATTCCTGTGGGGTGAAATTGCCACATCTCCATGTCTTGCGCCGGGAATCCCGCCCGCAAGGCCATGCCGGAACCGTCACCGGTATTGATAAGCGCGTTAGTTGTAGACTGGAATATCCGGCCTGCACCACCTGTCGCCATGACTGTTGCTTTTGCTTTCACATAAACTGTTTCGCCAGTTTCGATACAGATAGCGATAACACCCACAACATCGCCCTTCTGATTCTTTACCAGGTCTACCGCGTACCATTCGTTGAGGAATGTTGTGCCGCCTTTTAAGTTACCTTGGTACAGCGCATGAAGTAGAGCATGTCCTGTTCGGTCAGCCGCAGCGCACGTACGTGATGCCTGCGTTGGGTCATCAGGGCCTTTTGACTGACCGCCAAATGGACGCTGATAAATACGCCCTTCTTCAGTTCGAGAGAAAGGGAGCCCCATATGGTCGAGTTCAAATACCGCTTGGGGGCCTACTGAGCACATGTACTCGATCGCATCTTGGTCGCCGATATAGTCTGAACCTTTGACTGTATCGTACATGTGCCAGCGCCAGTCATCGTTCGGATCCGCACTAGCTATTGCACAGGTGATACCACCTTGAGCGGATACAGTATGGGAGCGGGTCGGAAAGACTTTCGTTATACATGCGGTTTTTACACCAGACTCGGTAAGCTGAAGTGCTGCACGCATGCCTGCACCGCCACCACCAATTACGATGGCGTCATAATTTAGCGTTCTTAATCTAGACATTCTTTCACAGCCCCCAAATAACAAGAATACCCCAAGCAACATATGCGAACATAACGACGCCGCACGCTGCCTGGAAAATAAAACGAACCCCTGTAGCTTTCATGTAATCGGTTGAAATAGTCCACAACCCGACCCACGCATGAGCACCTAAGCACAGCAAAGCAAGTAAAGAAAAGATACGCATGCACGTGCCTGCAAAAAGGCCGCTCCACGCTTCGTAGGTCAGCTCTGGCGTTAGAGCCAGATAGCCAATAATAAACACAGAATAAGCTGCTAAAACTACGGCGCTGACTCTCTGGATCATCCAGTCATAAAGGCCATTACGCCCTAGGCTTGTTACACTAGCTACCATATCCAAATCCCCGCCAAAACGATTAACACTACTGAAATTACGATGGTCAGCTTCGCGCCGAGCACACCACCCTCGAGAGTTTCTCCGATGCCCGCATCCATTAATAAATGTTTGACGCCAGCCACTAAGTGGTAAAGCAGCGCAGACACAACGCCCCAGATTATAAATTTGGCGATGAATGAATCTAGGCACTCTTTAACTGAGTCAAAGCCCTCTTGGCTACTTAGCGATAGATCCAAGGCATATAATAAAAAAACCATTCCAACGAACAGCGCCACACCGGTAACTCGGTGAACGATGGACGTCAAGGCAGGTAACGGAAAACTAAACTTCGTTAAATCTAGATTGACGGGTCTATTATCTTTCACAGCACTGTTTCTCTCTTTAGTTTGACTATGCGACGGTTGCTCGTAACGCCTGAAGTATAGCTATCAAACCCAATCCTTCCCAAAAAGATGAAAAAAGACCAGATCAATGAGCTTTACCGATCAAATACCATTACCAATTTAGCCACATTAAAACACTGGACGCGCCCCTAAACCAAGGCCGTTTTCTAGGGCCAAAAGTTGACAGACGAGTGCACATTTTCGCGGCCGCATTATAGGGACTAAATTTAAGGAACACAAACGCCCAAAGCGACAATCAATACGTATTTCAAGGCCTTAGACTTTAGCCGCATTGACAAATATTCTGTAAGCCCTATAGTGAAGCCCGTTTTTTTTCGTGACGCCAATCGTATCGGCGTTTCAAACGAAAGCAAGTCAGCTTTATGCACCTTTTTAGGGAGCGCACGAAGCTACCTGCGCTAGTTTGGATCGCTCGTTGAGATCGAAATCCTTTTTTCGTCTAAACTTCTTACGAAAACAACGAAAGTATGGATCTGAAAGCATCCCATTGATGACTAACATTTCTCTATTTGGCATAATGCGCAAACTTTTTCCTCTCGTTGACACGCTTTACATGTCGACGCATAAATAATTAAGTAACAGGAGAGCACCATGACTGATAAAAAAGCTCAGTTATCGGTTGACGGTAAAACCATTGAATTTCCAGTTTATTCTGGTTCCGTTGGACCCGATGTAATTGATGTAAGAAGCTTGGTATCAGAAGGTTTATTTACCTACGACCCCGGCTTTGTATCAACTGCAGCTTGTGAGTCTAAAATCACGTACATCGATGGTGCGAACGGTGTTTTATTGCATCGCGGCTACCCGATCGAGCAGCTGGCTGAACATTCAGACTACCTCGAACTTTGCCACCTGCTATTACACGGAGAGCTTCCTAGCAAAGAAGAGAGTGAAGCGTTCCGCGCAACTGTATCAAACCACACGATGGTACATGACCAGGTTAACCACTTCTTTCGCGGTTTCCGTCGTGACGCTCACCCGATGGCTATTATGTGCGGAGTCGTCGGCGCTTTGTCTGCGTTCTATCACGACTCGATGGATATCTCCGACAAGCACCACAGAGAGATTGCCGGCTTCCGCTTAATCGCGAAAATGCCGACGATTGCAGCAATGTGCTACAAGTATTCAATTGGTCAGCCGTTCATGTATCCGCGTAACGACCTTGGTTACGCGGACAACTTCTTGCATATGATGTTCAGCACTCCTGCTGGCGATGAGACATTCAATCCTGTTATAGCGAAAGCGATGGATCGAATTTTCATGCTTCACGCTGACCACGAACAGAATGCATCGACGTCTACTGTGCGTTTAGCTGGCTCTACTGGTGCTAATCCATTTGCGTGTATCGCTTCGGGTATTGCAGCCTTGTGGGGCCCAGCACATGGCGGCGCTAACGAAGCTGTATTGACGATGCTTAATGAAATCGGCGACGTATCGCGGATTGATGAGTTTGTGGCAAAAGCCAAAGACAAAAACGACCCATTCCGCCTGATGGGCTTTGGGCATCGTGTCTATAAGAACTTTGATCCTCGCGCGAAAGTAATGCGAGAAACCTGTGAAGAGGTTTTAGGGGTTCTTGGATTGGAAAATGATCCACTTCTCAAGATCGCTAAGCGCCTCGAGCAGATTGCGCTCGAAGACGAATACTTCGTTGCGCGTAAGCTTTATCCTAACGTTGATTTTTACTCTGGGATTATTCTCAAGGCTATCGGCATTCCGGAATCAATGTTTACGGTTATTTTCGCAATGTCTCGTACAATTGGTTGGTTCTCCCATTGGAATGAGATGGTAAGTGAAAACTACCGTATCGGTCGTCCTCGCCAGCTTTATACTGGCTACGACGCGCGGGACTACCCGACTAAGTAAGTTATATAAATCAAAAACCCAGCCAAAGTGCTGGGTTTTTTTTGCCCTAATATAAGCTTGAATCTATATGGATAACGAAAAAAGCCAGAACTCCCGCCCTGGCCTTTTAGGTCTATTTTCGCGGTCTTAAATTAAAGAACCATTTTTCTCGCTTCTTCCGGTGTCGCAATAACACGCCCTGCGTCTTCTGCTATTTTAACAAGCGCTTCAATTAGCTCTCCATTACCTGATGTCTTTTCTCCGTTTGGTAGATAGAAAGTATCCTCAACGCCTGTGCGAAGATTGCCTCCTAGCTCGGCTGTTCGCTGATGAACAGGCCAAATTTCTTGACGACCAATAACGGTTGTTTGCCAGTTGGACCCGGGTTTCATGTACTTTTTAAGTAATGGCAACAAATCAGGGTCGGCTGGCATACCAGACGCAACACCCATTACTAAGTTGTATTCTGGATCCCCATCAAACATACCGACATCTTTATACATTCCAACACAGCGCACTATACCTACGTCGAAACATTCGAATTCGGGGCGCGTCCCTGTTTCATTCATCACCTTAATTAGCTCATCAACCTTTTCAACGCGGTTTTCGAACAGCATTGGAGCCCAAGCCCAAGTCCCTTTACTCGTAGTCTTCAAGTAGTTCAAACTGCCGGCATTACATGCAGCGATCTCAGGCTTACTGCGCCTAATGCAAGCGATTGGACCTGATTGGTCTTTGCCGATCGTTCCTGTGGTCATATTAATGATGACACCGGGACAAGCTTCCCTAATGGCATTATCAACGGCCTCTACAACGTCAGGGTCCCACGTCGGCATGTGGCCCATTCCATCAGTTTGATTACGGTAATGAACATGCATTATTGATGCGCCTGCATCGTAGGCCTCTTTGGCTGATGCAGCCATCTCAGAAACACTAACCGGAACCGGATGCTGCTTCGGGTTTGTAAGTACGCCTGTTAATGAACAGGTTACGACTACTTTGTCACTTGAAATACCAGTCATGCTTCACTCCACTTAATATGTAATTAGGTTTGCTGCTGATTTCGCACCAAACCAAGCGCTTGCTTGGTACATAGAATAACCTTTTTTGACCAAGGATTAAAAGCTCTTTTTTGAACGCGCTTTTGTGCCTCAAAAAAAACTACAACACGTGCAGTTAATGCTTCAAACATTTAGCAATTTGGCGTTAACATCTAATTTTAGCTTCAACGTATATATTCGGAGTAGTACAGAATGTCAGAGCCTAGCAACAAGCCATCCGGTTTAAGTGTCCGTCGAAAAGTAATGGGCGACGAATTTGTAGATCGCGCATTAGATAATGCTGATTGGCTAACTGAGCCACTGCAAGACTACATTAATGAACACGGCTGGGGAGCGACGTGGAATCGGGAGGGCTTGGATTTACGCACCCGAAGCTTGATTACAGTAGCTATGTTGGCGGCACTTAAAGCGCCTACGGAGTTAAAGGGGCATGTGAGAGGAGCTCTGCGCAACGGTTGCTCGAAGCAAGAAATCCAAGAAACCCTGCTCCACTCTGCAGTTTATTGTGGCGCTCCCGCGACACAAGAAGCATTCAGAGCAGCTCGGGAAATTTTAGACCAATGGCCTGATGCAGAATGATAGGTCGTGATTAGGTCGTGGCGATTGCGTCAAGAATATCGAGCGTATTCTGCATTTTAGGGTGAACCGAGGTATATGCTAAGCGCTTTAGGAGAGATGCGCTGCGTCCCGCCAATAAAAAGTGCCGTATGCTTATTATTGCTAGCTCGGCCCCGCTACAGGAATTCCGTCTAAGGTCAGTAGCGCTTTGAGGTCGGCGATTCGATGATGGGACTCAAGCAATACCTTTTGGCTTTGTTCTGGCGTAAGGCCATTATCACCCAGCTTTTTAAATGCTGGTATATCCTCGAAGGGAGGAAGCTGTTTATGCGCCTGCTTACCTATTAGTGCATGAACTTGAGCAACCACGACGATATCGACATAGTCTGCAGATGGTCCTTCCGACTGGTACATCCAGTTCTCTGAATTTGATGCTACCGATATTATTTCAGGCTGGAAGCTCCACTCGCGCAGCATCAACGCGCCTATTTCAGACCGCAGTTCCCTTATTATCTCGCCAACCTTGTGCTCAATTTTCATAAATTGTGGATAGCGCTCTACATACTCTAAAACAGGGATTGCGCCGATATCCTGAATTAAACCTGCAAGCATCGCTTTTTCAGGATTCATTCCCGGCGTTATTTCCGCTAATACGTATGCAATGGTGGCGACTTCGCGAGAGTGGGACCAAAGCTCACTCATACGTGCCTGTAAAACCGTATTCTTGCTATTAAACAGCTCTTTCATCGCAAAAATATTTATGAGCTGGCGGGTCGTATCAAAACCAAGTCGCACGACTGCATCTTGGCATGAGGTCACCTCTACGGAGGTATGGTATAGCGCGCTATTACAGGTTTTTAGTATTTTGACTGTTATCGCGGGGTCGCTCGCAATCGCGTTTCCGATATCTCGCGCTGTGCAATTGGGGTCGTCTAACAAATGCCGTATCTTCATGGCCACATCAGGGAAGGAAGGAAGAAGGATATTGTTAGTTTGTAAATCGGCTTGAAAAGAGGTCTTTATATCTTCAACTTCGTGCCCACTATGGACGTCACGAACGCTAAATTCGACAGTCCTATCGCTTGGTAACTCGGATATTAACGCATCGACGATACGTTGTTGAATCACAATGAAGCGGCAAGGCTCGCTAGCAGTCACCGTGTATTTTCTGGGCTGCAGCAGAGCAATCGCCGTAAGGGCGCTCTCAGAGTTCGCTTGAATGTCCTTGCTGCGGCCATCGTAAGATTCGAGAGTTACTTGGCCTTCGACCAGGAAATATTCCAAGCGATCCTCACTGCCAAGCTCCAATATGACCGAGCCAGGGTCATAGGAGCGTATTTCTGTTTTAGCACGCAACACGATTAGTTGCTTTTCAGTAAGCTTATTAAGGGGCCGAAACTGTTGTAATAATTTTGTGCTAGGCAAGTCAGCGCTCATTCAAAAAACATCCGTGGATTAAAAAAACGTGCTGTATCTATTTAGATTAGCTGCTTAAGAGTGAAATAAAAAGGCTAAGTCCTCTATAAAAAAGGACATACTCTTCTCAAATCCAGTGTCGATTGTTTTGTTTAGGTGCCTCCTGGACCTCAACGCCATCACAAAAAGTCTCAAACGGAAAATACCTATTGTTCCGGAGGGTGACTAACAGAGTCCTTCACTAGATGCTTTTTGATTGACATCTGACACTGTTCACTCAAAAACCAAGCCTTCAAGCTTGCGTCATCGATGTGGTCGTCAATAACAGCATGGTCAATATTATTGTAGTTAAAAGCTAAACCTGCCGCGTGCAAGCACGCACGTTCATGCGGGGCGCCTTTGTAACGAAGATCTCCCAAAATTGGAGAGCCTAGTGACTTCATCATAACGCGTAACTGGTGCGTTTTTCCGGTTTTTGGCGCCAAGACAAATCCATATCTCGGTTGCGCCGAGGTCATTTTCCCGCTTAGAAATCGTGTGATGGCGGGGTTTTCAGTTGATCTTTGCAGTTTGTAGGAGCCATCGCGCGCCTTACTCATATCTCCTTTGACTGTTCCTTGTTTCTTCTTCGGTTTCTTATCGGAGACGGCGACATACACTTTCTTGATCTTGCGCTCCGCAAATAGCTTCGAGATATTCCTGTTTGCCTCAGGGTTACGTGCAAAAACCATCACGCCCGACGTTACTTTATCCAAACGGTGCACAGGAAAAAGAGTTTCTTTAGGAAAAGCTGACCGAACAATTGAAACAATTCCTTCCAAAGTTTCTTCACTGTGGAACGGAATGCCCGAGGGCTTATGAATGAATAATAAGTCGTCGCAGCGGCTCAAAACGGTAAAAGTCGTTTTCGGTAGGCGTGACAATTGTTATTACCTAGAACAAAGCCAGCTGTTCAGACGTTTGACTATCGTGAATGGCCTTTCGTTCTTCGGCACCTAATTTAGGAGTTGATAGCCGCTGGGCGGTATAACGAAAAGGAAACAAGGCAAGGTTGCGAGCAAAGTCTGTGCACATTGTCCATGGCGAAATGTCTGCATACAATTTGTTATACGTGCCTGCCATAGCGAATAATGAGCGAGACAGGTGCAGATAATCACTATCTAAGGTCATCCCCAACTGATAGGTATTCGACATAAGATGAGCTGCAGTGCTAAGTCTGTTGCGCAGGCCTTCGGGGCCCTCCTGGTAAAGTACAACGAAAAAATCGCGCCCGAGTGGTGCCACCCCTTTTTTTGATAAGGTATCCTCGAGCAACGAAATAATCTCGCTTTTGCGACCCGCATTCTCAATTGGCGAAGTGCTCATTTGAACGAGAGTTTCTGCTAACTCGCTCGCGTCTGCCCGCAGCACGCTAACCAAGTAGTTCCAAATTAGTGCCCATTTGCCATCCATATCGACACTGTTGCCCCAGTCAATCAGAAACAGATGCGCATCTTCGTCCGCCATGACGTTACCCGGATGTAGGTCGCCATGAAACTCGTTATAAACGATAAAGTGCTCCAATATCGTATACAAAAAGTTATCGGCGAGTTTACGCTGCAAACGAAACCGTTTCTCTCCGGCAATTCCATCGATGACCCGGTTGATCGCCATCGCATGCTCAAGATACTCCATCTCCAGTATTCGTCCTGTGCCGCCATATACTCGCGGAACAAACCATCGATTAGAGGCCAGAGAGCGCTCAAAAAAACGATTCTGAACTTCGGCTTCATGGCAAAAATCGAGCTCCTGCTCAAAGCCACGCGTAAATTCTTTTATCTGAGCGGACATCGCGGACAAAAATGGTCTCAGTTTAGAGTGCGGCGCCCAATATTGGCTGCTAATCAGCATTAGCTCGATCGCGAGAGAGCCCATTGCGAACTCCCTTTCAAGGTTGTGCCGCCCTACTTTCACCACCACAGGCACCAACACCTCTCGTCCACCACGAAGGATTGGTTTTTTTGCAACGAAGACCGAACCAATTGACCCTGACTTGATTGGTGCAGACACGTCAAAACCAAAATAACGTTCCTCCGGCTTGTGGCCATAGTCTTCCATGAACGCCTGATATACCTGCTCTGGGGTCATCGGCTCTACGTCTTCTTGGAATACAGCAAGCTCTTTCGCTATTTCTTCGGGCAGGAAGTCAGCATTTGCCGCAGCAACTTGCGCCATCTTCACAAATAGTGGTCCAAATTCGCGCACCATCTTAGCAATAATTTCTGCTTGCCCTTTAAAGTCCTTCGGATCCG
Organism: uncultured Oleiphilus sp.; assembly: GCA_913020045.1. GTDB lineage: Bacteria > Pseudomonadota > Gammaproteobacteria > Pseudomonadales > Oleiphilaceae > PZPK01. Next base: position 19,990 of record CAJWBE010000024.1, on the reverse strand, counting down.
TCTGCAAGAATGGTTTGATGTATCGAATAGCCTTGATTTGGCGTTTTAGAATACTAATATCACCATTCAGTACACGCAGTTTGAGTCCGATTTCGGACAATGTTTCCTGATTGATCCGCCTTATTTGCTTCACGTTGTTAATAATATCTAGGAGCAAGGGTTCATAGGTTTTGATTACGGAGCGCACAATGTCGAGATTAAGTTCGACCAAGCCCTTTAGCTCTGGAGACTCAATCAGTTCTTGGAAAAAGCCCCAGAATTCATCAATGACAACTTCAGGGATATCGACAGGACTGCGCAATACAACTTGCTTTACCAAATATCGTATTAAGTTTTCAGTCGACTCTTCGTTTGGAAGAATTCGAGTTCTTCGAAGATAAGCCGTAAGGTTTCTAGACTGCTCTGACAGCGGGTGCCGGTACAATTCTGCAAAGAGCTCATCAAGAACAGAGCTTAACTCTGTATGAGAAATCTCCCTATCTTCGATCAAAAGTTGAGCCAGCGGCAAAAACGCACGCGGCAGTGCAACGCTACCGACAGCAATCTCTCCGGCGCCTTTTAGCACCCCTAGCGTACTATTTTTTACGCTAGGGAAATCGAATTTGTATTTGGAGTCTTTTTGCATTGGCTCGGTTTAAGGAGTTGGTATTAGCCCAATGATACCGCGTTCATGACCTTAAGTAATCACGCAGCAATCTCTTAATGTAAAGAATGAGGTTCTCAATCAGCAGAAAAAGCGGCTATGCTTTCTATTTGATGATGAGCTTTATACTTTAACTTATGCCTGAACACTCCATTATCCATTCGTTTTTCCTGATTTTTTCAGGCGCAGCCTTGCTTGCCTCGGTTGTTTTATATACGCGACAACCTATTCTCGTCGCATATATCGCTCTTGGCGCCATTTTAGGGCCGTTCGGCCTAAACTATGTTAGTGACGCACGACTACTCTCCGAAATAGCGGAAATTGGAATTATTTTTTTGCTATTCCTGCTAGGGCTAGACATGCAACCCAGCAATCTAATGAGAATGTTGCGCAAGGCGACGTTGGTGGCGTTAATCAGCTCTCTCGCATTTGCTGCAATCGGTTATGTTGTTGCACTTGCTTTTGGCTATTCACAAGTCGAAGCAATAATTGTCGGCTGTGCAATGATGTTTTCAAGCACCATCATAGGAATAAAACTACTTCCTACGACAGCACTTCATCATCGTCACACTGGCGAACTTGTCGTCGGTATGCTGCTGCTACAGGACCTTATCGCGATTGTTGTGCTTCTAGTCCTTGGTGGCTATGGACAGCCAACAGCGGATGGCGAGTTGGCGAACAACAGCGCTAACGTGATTGATATACTCACAACGCTCGCGACATTGCCGCTGCTAGTGGTCGCTGTTTTTCTAACAGTTCGTTATGTCATCGTAAAGCTGATTACTCAGTTCGATCGTTTCCACGAATATATATTCTTACTTGCGATTGGTTGGTGCCTTGGCGTAGCGGTGCTAGCAAAGCAACTCGGCCTCTCCCTAGAAATCGGAGCATTCATTGCCGGAATAAGTATTGCGACAAGCCCAATATCCCAATACATTGCCGAGCATTTGAAGCCCTTGCGCGATTTTTTTCTCGTACTCTTCTTTTTTTCCCTCGGCGCGGCATTCAACCTTGGGCTTCTCGGCCAGGTGATAGTTCCTGCTGTATTATTGGCTATTTTAATGGTCGCCCTTAAACCCGTAATCTTTCGATTTCTCCTATATCGAGAAAAAGAGCCCAATGATATCGCTTGGGAAGTAGGGTTTCGTTTAGGCCAGATTAGCGAGTTTTCGCTGCTTATCGCCTACCTGGCGACGTCATCACTAATCATAGGGCAAGAAGCTTCGCACCTGATTCAGGCGGCGGCAATTCTTACGTTCATCTTGAACACATACCTGGTTATCCTACGCTATCCAAGTCCGATAGCGATCTCCGATAAATTGAGGCGCGATTAAGAGATGACTGAATGCGTATGCTGTTCTGGGTTGCGCTCTGAGGAGTGTTGCGAGCGTTTTTTGTCTGGCTCATTTGTACCCACCACACCGGAAGAGTTGATGCGTTCTCGTTATGCAGCTTATGTTACGGAAGACGCCGAGTACTTATTAGCGACGTGGTCGCCCAAGAGTCGCCCCAAGACCATAACGTTCGAAAGCTGTCGTTGGCTTGGTCTAAACGTTAAAAACAGGTCGACTATTGAGGAATCAGGAAATGAAGGATACGTACATTTTGTGGCTCGCTACAAAGTAAGCGGTAAAGCATTTCGCATTGAAGAGAATAGTTATTTTGTTCGCGATAATAATCGTTGGTTTTATGTCAGTGAGCGCGGAGATAAAAATTGAATTCTGCAGCGCCTAAAGACTTGAAAGTACTATTTCAACTCCATATTGCTGCACTGCTTCTTGGCGGAACGGCGCAGTTTTCAAAGCTCATTGACCTAAACGCCGTAGACATCATCACTTACCGAACCTTGATATGCGGTCTAATTGTCGGCGCTATCGCGATAGCCACGAATAAACGTTTGACACCTAAAAGTAGTCGCGACGCCATACTTCTTGTGTTTTGCAGTGGCCTATTCTGCGTGCACTGGACTGCCTACTTTCATGCCATGCAGCTCAGCTCGGTCGCAGTAGGCATTGTGTCGATGTTTAGCTTTCCAGTACTAACCGTGCTACTCGAACCGCTATTTAGTGACAAGAAGCTAGAGGCGTTTGATCTGCTAATGGGCTGTTTGGTTATAGTTGGGGTGTACTTGATTGTTCCTGAGTTCACGTTGCAGAACAACGTAACCGTCGGCGTTGCTTTCGGATTGCTATCCGCCATTGCAGTAGCGCTACGCAATGTTATTGTCGCTCAGCATTTAAGGGATTACTCGGCTTTTACCATAATGACGTACCACGGCCTAATTAGCTGTTTGATTCTTATTTCATTTACAAGCGTCGCGATCGCCCAAATCAGTTTTCATCAATGGATGTTATTGTTACTACTCGGTAGCTTGTTTACAGCGATTCCACACACACAAATCACGCTTGGATTAATGAAAACATCCGCTAAAACAACCTCTATGATTGTTAGTCTGCAGGTGGTTTACGCGGTTATCATCGCTTATTTTTTACTGGGAGAGGCCGCATCCTTTACTACACTAATTGGTGGCGGATGCATCTTAACCGCAGCTGTGTCGGAGAGTCTGAAACACCACAAAGCTTCTCGCTAAGGTTAAACGCGAAACTCTGTGGTTTATACTATCGCTACTTCATTCCGCGACTGACATTCAGTTCAGAAAGGATTTTTTCAACGCTTTTTTCGAATGCTGTACTGACACCCAGTCCAACCTTTTCTGCTAGCGTTTGTTTTTCTTTAAACTCTACTTCGTATACGTCTGAATTTGCACACGCACTCACTAAGTATTCATCTGAGGTTGCTAGTTCGTCGACCAGGGCTACTTCCAAAGCGCGGGAGCCAAACCAAATGTCGCCGGTCGCGACTTTCTCAATGTCTACCGACGGGCGACGCTCCGACACGTAAGTTTTGAAAAGCTCATGCGTATCTTCAAGATCAGCTCTAAATTTCTCCCGACCTTTCTCCGTGTTCTCGCCGAACATTGTTAATGTACGTTTATATTCTCCAGCAGTCAGAATTTCGTAATCAATATCATTCTTTTTCAACAGCTTGTTAAAATTGGGCAGCTGAGCAACTACCCCAATGGACCCCATAATCGCGAAAGGTGACGCAACTATTTTGTCCGCCACACATGCCATCATATACCCGCCACTTGCAGCCACTCGGTCAACACAAACGGTTAAGCGCACGCCCGCTGTTTTAAGTCGGTCAAGTTGCGCAGAAGCGAGGCCGTACGAATGCACCATTCCTCCAGGGCTTTCCAAGCGAACCACGACTTCGTCTTTGTCTGCGTTTACGACCTGTAATACGCTAGTCACGGCATCACGAAATGCTTCCACCGCCGACGCCTTGATATCACCTTTAAAGTCCAGAACGTAAACACGAGGTTTGACTTTTAACGTCGCGCCCGTTTTGGCAGACGCTTTCGCTTTTTTCTTATCCGCTTTTTCTTGTGCAGCGACATCTTTTTTTAGTTGTTTAATTGAGTCTTTATTAAGTACGGCATGTTCCAGCGTTTCTTTGAACTCCGTTAAGCGATCGTTAACCTTTTCGACTTTCATCTCACGCTTATGCTGTCCTTTGCTCTTTACTGCGGCGCCACCAGCCGCGGCGATCACCAATACAATCGCAATGACCACCGTTATGGCCTTAGCCAAAAATATTCCGTACTCGATCAAAAAATCCACAACTAATCCTCTTAAATTCAAACAAAGCTTCGCGTGGTCGAAATATGGGGCCGAAACGTCGGGAATACAAGTGGCAAGCTTGTTAGAATAATTCAAACAAGCGTTCGATCGCCTATTGACATCATTTATTATTCAGCCTAATCTTGCCCGCGCGGTATCGTTTTGCTCGGCGTTCTTTGGCCTTGCACTCATGACTAGCTTGATTACACATACAACGATAGACGCAACTAATCTCGGCCTTGATAGGCTTTCATTGATACAAGAAAAGGGTAATCCCATGTCTGTAGCAGCAACTTTCGAGACACTAAAACAAAACTTTAACGCAGACGCAGCAGCGGGCGTTGACTTGGTATTTCAATTCAATATTGAAGACGACGCTAACTACAGCGTAGCAATTGCTAACGGCACATGTGAACTAGCTGAAGGTGATCACGACGACCCATCAGTGACTCTAATCATGAGCACTGAAACGTTAAACGGTATTGTTAGCGGTGAGACTGACGGCATGCAAGCATTCATGGCTGGCCAGCTTCGCGCTGAAGGCGATATGATGCTAGCCACTAAGCTAGGTGAATTGTTCACTATCGGCTAAGCAAGATAGCGTACAAGAAAAGGCGACTTCTACAGTCGCCTTTTTTATTGCCAGTTTTCTAGTGCGGTATTGGCCGACTCCGACGTTGGTACGACAGTTAAGCCACTATGATTGATCCAAACTTCGTAACTAGCTTTGTGCTCCATTGGCAAGTAAACGCTACTACCATATTTAATAGACATTCCCGGTACGAGAGGGAATCGACCCAACCACTCCCATACCTGAAGCGCAGTTCTATCGTGGTTGATTGAGAAGACCGAACGGGCAACTTCTCTCTCCTGAATAATACTATTATATCTCCCTGACAATCGCTCCAGACGATAGCGAGCCACTGGTGTTAGCCAGTTAGGCAATCCAGTCCATGTCACTACTCTTGCGTCGAGTTGCCAACTATCGCCATGCAGCTCGAACACAGCATTGGGTTGCTCCGTTTGTGTAAGGGTCAGCGTATAACGTTGAGGCCCCTGCTCGACAACGAACAGCTCCGCCACTTTACGTTTGTATTCAATTAGTTCGAAGTCCGCGATCTGCCAGACAATCACTAGGCCAATAAATGACACAAGCAAACAGATGCTAGAGACGAGGCCTTTCAAAAACGCAGTAAACCAGCGGCCACGAACAAAGCTATAGAGAGAGACTAAGAAAATGAGGAATAGAGCGGCCGCGAGAAGATACTGATTCACAGTGCCGCTCCAAAGAGAGCGCTAAGCGACGGTATAACCAATCGATTTCAGGCTCTCTTCTGATAGTTTTAAAAGTTCTTCGTTGCGAGAGTCTTTGTAACTCATACTCTCGACGAAGTATTCGAGCGACGTAAGCGCGTCTGCAAGTGTTTCTAGGAAACTTTCGTCTGGCATGTGGTCGCTAGTTAACAGCTCATTTTGGATGCACTCTGCGCTAGTATGAACAATTGCAGCAACGCGAGACTGGTCAATCATCACCATCCCACCCCGTATCGTATCCATTACCTGAGCAATATTTGTTAAATGTAATTTATCGCCATTGGTTTCAACGTAAGATGATATCGAGCGTTTTGCGAGGGCAAGCCCATTGGTTGCCTCGTCGACAACAACAATTTTCGCCTCTGCCAAATAAGCACTGCTGCTCGACTCTATCGACATCACGTCGCCTTGAATTTCTGGCTCATTTCCCGTGCTCTCATAATGCTTAATCGCAGACTCAATCATGAGAATACCATTCGCAACAACCAGCAATTCGTTTTCTGTTAACTCCGAGTCGGACTCTTTCCAGCCCGTCAGCATCCCGTTCAGATCGTTACATAGTTTGGCGACCTTAGGCAGGTCAAGCATAGAAACTGTGCCGCTCAGTCGGTTTAAACCTTCACTGATATACTCAACATCTTCGACGTTTGGCGCACCGCCACGTTCTAAGATATCCAGTTTTTCTTTTAGGTGAGACATCTCTTCCGTAATCGCTTTTGACAACGAGCGAAGGACATCAACGCCAGGGCCGAATAAACGCTTTGATTCACTACGAAGCTGATGCTCGTTGATATCCAAAGGCTTAATATTAAAGCCCTCTAAAACCCGCAATACGATTTCTCGTTGATCACCACTAAAAGCGAGTAGATAGAGAATATCCTTTTTCAAGGAGTCCGGAGCTGCTTTAGCCGCCACCACTGACCCAGTAATCGCCATCTCACGCAAATAACGCTCCAAGCGCATGAACAGTCGTTTACGAGATGGTGTTACTTCCATTGATTCATTCTGGAAGCTTTCAAGCAAGAGGCTAGCAACAAACCACAATTGTGATAATGATTCGCCATTGCACAACTTTGCACTGCCTTGAGACGCTCGAGCCATTAGCTTTAGAGCGATCGGCAAGTTGCGATCCTTTATCATGTCTAATAAGCCAATCTGAAACATATGGCGAAAACGCTTCGCATGCTTCTGGAACTCCTCTTCCGACGGCTTCTTAGTCGGCTCTAACATATCCGAGAGGTCAAAGGTCGTTCGGGAATCAAACTCAAAAAAGTGAGATTCAGGAAAGGGTTTATCCTGCACCACGGCCCTTAACTCATTGATAACCGGTAGCAGTAATTCGGGATGGTCTTTCTTGTCAGCGCCAAAGTATTCGGTATAACGGCGTAATACAAAAATCGCGTTACTGAGGGTCGACAGTAAGCCGTTTTTGTCATCGCTCGCACCCACCGGTACTTCATTTGCCACGACAACTGACTGCTGGCAGAGCAACACACAGCTCTGTATTTCGACGAGGACAAAAATACCACGCAGTTGGTTTAAGCAATCAATGCAGTTTTGGAGGCTTTCGCCGCTATCACGGTTATCAACAAAACGGGAAAGGCTCTCTTCAGCTTGCTGAATCGTTGAATCGATTTCAGGCTGAACCAATTCGATGGAGCTTATTGACTGAGGCGTCGACGACATAAACTTAAATCCGAATATAAATGTTCAAATGCACGCCACATAAATTTACGTGTGCTGGCATTAGGTAACTCGTCGAGCGGTCAAATCAAACCTAAGAGGTTTAATAACTAATCGACGCTTATTATATAATTTATAACACATTTTTAGGGCTTAACAAGCTCGCGCCGCCCTTAGAGCCGGTTGCGCAAACAAAACATACAGATCAGCAACATTTGATTGCGCTATGATGCCTTTAGCGACGCCAAATAACGCTTTCTGCTTGTGACGCTAGACCATCTAGATATTTCTCATGCGCTGTCATTTCATCATCACTAGCGCTAATCACGGCAAGGGGTTTGCGTTCTGTGCTCAAGCGTCGAATACTGCCTGCATCACCACCTTTTTCTCCCGCTGCGCTTAAGTCCATTGCTGTTTGGCCTCCACTAAGGAGTAAATAAACATCGGCTAAGATTTCTGCATCAAGCAAAGCGCCATGAAGATCCCGATGGCCATTATCAATGCCATAGCGTTTACACAACGCATCAAGATTATTCTTCTGGCCTGGGTGACGCTTGCGCGCCATTGCTAATGTATCTAGTACCGTGCAGTACTCGATGACTTTTTGCGAACGCGGGTTCATCAACATAAATTCATGATCGATAAAGCCAACGTCGAACGCAGCATTATGGATAACTAATTCAGAACCCTTTACAAACGCCTTGAAGCTTTCCGATATAGCGGAAAACAACGGCTTGTCTGCCAGAAACTCGTTCGTAATCCCGTGCACACCAATCGCTTCTTGCTCAACCTCGCGCTCAGGATTTATATAGGTGTGGTAATGATTTCCGGTCAGGCGGCGATCAATTAGTTCAACACAACCGATTTCAATTATTCTATGCCCCAGCTTAGGGTTTATACCGGTAGTTTCAGTATCAAGTACAACTTGTCTCACGAACACTTCCCCTGCTTAGCTAATTTGACCAAGTATTTTTTCGACACCCTTATTGGCTAAGTCATCTGCCTTTTCGTTGCCAAAATTTCCACTATGCCCTTTAACCCAAGCCCAGCTTATATCATGCAAGGCAACAAGCTCGTCGAGCCTTTTCCAAAGGTCTGAGTTTTTGACTGGCTTCTTTGCCGCTGTTTTCCAGCCGTTTTTCTTCCAGTTGGCAATCCACGACTGTATGCCATCCTTGAGATATTTAGAATCGGTATGAAGCTTGACGGCACTAGGTCGTTTTAAGGCCGCCAGCGCTTCTATCGCGGCAAGAAGCTCCATACGGTTATTGGTGGTATCGTTCTCGCCGCCAAATAATTCTTTTTCGTGATCGCCAAAACGCAACCAAGCGCCCCACCCGCCAGGCCCGGGATTTCCCTTGCACGCTCCATCTGTATAAATTTCAATGACCGACATTGCGACTAAACGACTCCTTTACTGCTTGTTAATATCTGAACGGTTCGCCATAGGCAAACCGACTACTTTTGGATTATTCCGCCACTTCCTAGCACGCTTAACACGAGAGCCCACCTGCTTCTGAGCTGAAATAATGTAATAGGCTCCGAGTGGAACTTTTGCATTAAGGACATTGTCGAGGCCTTTAAATCGATTGATCAGTCGCTGATGATTAAACGGCGGCGCATAGAGGTGGTAATTCAAAGATGCCACCTTGAAATCAAGCAACTCTAGCCAGTCCTCAACCCTTCGTCCTGCGATAAAACGACACCGCCACGGGGCACCTGTTCGAGAGTTTGGCGTCAATGCTTTTCGTAACCCCCACGAACTGAGTGGATTAAAGCCAATAATCACCAGATGACCGGAAGGTTTTAGTATTCGCGATGCTTCACGCAATGTTTGGTGCGGCGCAGTCGAAAAATCAAGAGCATGGTGAAGCAGCACCAAGTCGGCGACATCATGTTCTAAGGCGATATCTTCCGAGCGGGAAATAACACAATTATCCGGCAACTCAGGAACCCACTCTGGAAGCACATAAAAGCGATGACCCAGTTGACTTAAATTACCAACAGGAACGCGATGTGACACGCCAATTTCTGCTTGATGGAAGCCAAAACACCCTTTAACTGCTTGCTCAATGTGTTGACGCTGGCTTGCTAGCAGCGTTCTTCCGAGCGAACTTTGAAACCAATGTTCAAGGTCTTTTTGTAAGCTCAAGTAGGTCTGCTCCACTACTTGCTCTTTGTGTTGCGGGTTACTTGATGGTGTCTCTGTGTTACCGTTGGACTTGTTCATTCTTGATTTAAACACTCCCAATTTTTCGAATAATATTATGCTAAATATACACCCTATACACGCTTTTAATGACAACTTTATTTGGTCAATCGAAGATGCCGAATCGCGTAGGGCCGTCATTGTCGATCCAGGTGACGGAGCCTTGGTAGAGCGTTACCTCGCACAGAAAGATTTTACGCTCGATGCAATACTCGTAACGCACCATCATCCAGATCACGTCGGCGGGCTATCGCTTTTGAAGGAACGATATCAGTGTGAGATCTACGGTTACGAAAACGCGAAATATCGCGGAGTAACACGCTCACTCGTTGATCAACAAAGCTTTTCGGTATTAGGTTGCGACTTCAGTGTTTTAACTGTTCCGGGCCACACCTTAGATCACATCGCGTTCTTCTCGCCCTCTCAAACCCTGCATACTACACCTTGGCTTTTTTCAGGTGACACGCTGTTTTCTGGTGGTTGCGGTCGAATGTTTGAAGGCACGCCTGAACAAATGCATAACTCTTTACTGCGGCTTGCAGACCTTCCTCCTGAAACATTGGTTTACTGCGCTCACGAATATACCTTGGCGAACCTAGAGTTTGCCTTAACGGTCGAACCAAACAATGAAGCTCTGCGGACGTATCGTGGCGAATGTGAGGCGCAAAGAAGCAAGGGTGAAGACACAATCCCAACGACCCTATCCACGCAGCTGGCCGTTAACCCATTCTTACGCACCGATTCGGCCGAGGTAATAAACTACGCGGCAAGTCGGCAAGCGGAATCGCATAACAGCCCAATGCATGGTGCCGCCGTATTCAAACAGCTGCGCGCCGCGAAAGACCATTTTTAGCGCAGCACTGAAGCATCGGGGCTTTTAATGGACTATATTTAATCCTTAAATTTGGCCGTTTGATTGACCCCGTTTTGCTAACTTTCTAGACTTGCCCTGCCTCAAAAACTCATAATTTCATAACGCGTAGTAACTCAGCTTGATCATTATTCGATGCCTTTTATTTGTTTTGTTTTTGTCCTTCATTGCAGGATGCATGTCTTTGCATCAGTACGTGGGCAACGAACCCGATAGCGCCAGCGCCCAAGAAGAAAATGGAACCTCAGAAACGGCCGTTAGTGCGTCAGGCGATACGTCCAACCTCTACCATTTAAGCCCTACTCTGTGTCTGCCAGCGTCAATCTCAACAGTTTCACAACCGCTCCCTGCTCTTCAGTTAGCTAAACAAGTTAATGGCTTGACCCAGCCTTCAAACCAGTCGCCATCTCCATTGCTAACGAACATCTCACTCCCCTTAGCCAGCTCGCCAGACGAGGTTGTCACAAGGGCGCCCGACTTATGGGATCGCTTACGAAAAGGCTTTAAGCTTGACCTGACCCTCGATAACCCACGTATTGAATCCCAACTGAACTGGTACGTCCGCAACCCGCGCTATATAGAAAGAACCTTTAAGCGCGCGCGCCGTTACTTGCACCATATGGTGGTAGCGATTGAAGACCATAATCTGCCACTTGAACTTGCCTTGTTGCCGGTTGTCGAGAGTGCGTTTGATCCTTTTGCCTATAGCCATGGGCGAGCCTCTGGGCTTTGGCAATTTATACCAGGCACCGGAAAAATGTATGGCTTACACCAAAATTGGTGGTACGACGGACGTCGTGATGTGCTGGCATCAACGCAAGCTGCCATCGACTATATGAGCTATTTGTCACGCCGCTTCGACGGCAACTGGCTTTACGCGCTCGCCTCTTACAATAGTGGTTCTGGTCGTGTTAGTAAGGCAATACGAAAGAACAAAAAGCTTGGAAAGCCAGTAGATTTTTGGTCACTTAAGCTCCCGAGAGAAACCAGAGCCTATGTTCCGAAGCTGATCGCGATTGCGAAACTCGTGGCGAACCCTGAAAAATACAACATTGTATTACCTGTGATAGAAGATAAACCCACATTTGAAGTGGTTGCGCTTGATTCACAGTTAGACCTTGCTCAGGCGGCTAGGCTGGCAGAAATCGATATTGAAGAGCTGTATCGTTTTAATCCCGGATTTAACCAATGGGCGACGGATCCAAAGGGGCCTCACAGATTACTCATCCCCATTGCACAGGCAGAGTTATTTAAACAAGGGTTGGCTGCGCTGCCCAAAAACGAGCGTTTAACGTGGAATCGTTACAGCGTTAAGCGCGGCGACTCTCTGATCAAAATTGCGCGTAAGTTTCACACGACTCCTGCACTCATTCAGCAAGTGAATAGACTGCGCACTAACAAGATAAAGGTTAAGCAAAAACTGTTGATACCTATCGCTTCGAAGGGAAAAAGCTACTACGACTTGAGTTCTCAGAACCGGCTGAGTTCAAAGCAGAGCAAACTAAAAGCCCCTAAAGGTACCCAGAAATTAACATACACCGTAAGGCCGGGCGATACGATATGGGACCTGTCTCGAGATCATAAAGTTGGCGTGCGAAGCCTTGCCAAATGGAATGGCATGGCACCCACTGATGTATTGAAACCCGGTAAAAAGCTATTAATCTACTCTAAGAAAGGTGGGGCTAAAGCGACGGAATCCCTGCCCTCGTTGCGGCCAGAACGCGAAATGATCAAGCGAGTAGGATATCGCGTAAGGCGTGGTGACTCGCTCGCTAGAATTGCGAGCAAGTTCGGCGTCAGCGTCAAACAGTTGGTTTCGTGGAACAAACTGGATCGTAAAAAGTACCTTCAGCCGGGCCAAAAACTAACGATCTATGTGGATATCACGCACAGTTAACAAGTGGGCGTGACACAGTGGCGCCTTTTCCTATTTACTCTTACTGGCTAAAACAGTTAGCGCCATTCTCGCTTGTTGAATAAACATTTTATAGCCATCAAATAGATCAGGCGTCAAAGCGCGCTGACTCACGCCCATGTCGGCATAGATCACACCAATGCGCCGACCTTCTGTGCTGAGCGGGGCAATAAAAAAGTCGCTTGCTCCGGTTATCGCTTTGTACTCGTTAGGTAAGTGCGTAACATAGGCTTTAAATTCGTCACTACCGACCCAAATGGTTTGGTTCTGTTTAAATAACTGATACAAAAAACCTGTTTCGCTTTTTGTGTAACTAAGCACAAAGGATTCCAGCCAGTGCTGAGTGCCTTCGCCTTGCGAGTATTTAGAGGCAAGTTTGAGGTGAGTGCTATCAAAGAAGGCCAACGTGCATCGCTCTAGACCGACGCCCTTGTTCAACCCAAGCAAGATCGTCTTAAAAACACGATTAATATTAAAATCTCCCGACATCATCATCGTCAGTTCTTGCAAAGCCTTTAACTGAAAGGCGGGTTCAGGCTTAAGCAAGGGCTTTTTCTCGGCTGTTTTTTCTGGCTTCTTCGCGCTACTCTCTGGCGAATCCTTGGCGTCTACCACTTCTCCCTTGACGATCTTTCCTGATAGCGCAACATTGCCGTACTGACTAACAGACTCTTCAGCCTGCTCCGCCACGAGCTTGATGCTTGCTTTAATATCTTTGGGTTCTTTCTTTTTAAAGTCCGCGGCCCGCTCTATAGTTTTCTTAAACTCCGGCGAATCCCACCCGAACAACGCTGTACGCGCTAGCTCAGTACCAAGATCTATCGCCTCGATAAGCTCATTCTTTTCACTCAGGTCTTGCAGCACATCATGCACCATTCCCTCAATCCGCCACCGTTTCATTAGCGTTTTGGATAGACGAGTCAAACTGACCCCAAGCGTTTTTTCCGCGATCGAGTTTTTTTCATCCTTCGGGGTGACCGAGCTAATGCCTGCCGTGAAATCTTTCGCTTCACCTTCCACTGAAGCGAGTATCAGTAGTTCTGTTAGGTTCGATAACAAACTCGCGACGTAAACTTCTTCTTGAACGGAGTGTGTTTTATGGCTGACTAACTCCCGAGCCTGTGCTGCCGCATGAAGCGTTGTCGCGAGACGAGAAATCAACATGTCTGAGGGGTTATCGTTAAGCACGTTCTCGAGTACTTTAATTGAAATACAAATCGACCGAAGTTGTTCAAAACCGATATTAAGAATAGCGCGGCTTACTGTCGTAACAGGGATATTGCTTGTGTTGAACATAACCGAATTGCCGACACGTATAATGTTCGACGTTAGGTTTGCATCCTTTAAAATAACCTGCCCGACTTCTACTCCGGAGCTTTTCTCCGACGTCGTTAAACTCTCCAATTCTTTGAGTAACGTCGCAAGCACTGCTGACTGATTACCTTCTAACTGCCGAAGCCAGCCATTCAAGCCTTTCATTAATCCCTCACATCTCTATTTGTTATTACAGACTATTGTTTTACTTAGTGTAGCAAGACATTGATTTTAGTCGAATTTAACGACGAATACTGTCTTCCGGCAGCACTGACAGATTATGCATACCAAGATGTCGAATGTTGCTAGGAAACCCGCGTATTTCTGTTAGAATTTGTGCTCCACGCCCGTTGCGTATTTACACTAATCCTTACACCGCTCGAACAACAAATTATCTATGTCCTCAGCTACGTCTACGCCTACCAAAAAACAAACCTCCGCTAGCCAGCATACGCCGATGATGACCCAGTATTTTGGCATCAAAAAAGATCACCCAAATGAACTTGTGTTCTATCGAATGGGCGATTTTTATGAGGTGTTTTACGATGATGCAAAAACAGCTGCTCGATTGTTAGACATTACGCTCACCGCACGCGGAAAGTCGGGCGGCGAGCCGATCCCAATGGCAGGCGTTCCCTATCATGCCGCGGAGAACTATATCGCTCGTCTTGTTAAGGCGGGAATCTCTGTCGCAGTCGCTGAACAAATTGGCGACCCCGCGACAAGCAAAGGACCTGTTGAACGGAAAGTGGTTCGCATCGTGACGCCGGGTACCTTAACCGACGAAGCGTTTCTTGAGGAGCGGCGAGACACCCTACTGTGCGCACTTTACCATGACCCCGATGGACGCTTTGGCATGGCTTGGTTGGACTTAAGCTCCGGTCGATTCAGCGTGTGTGAGACAGAGAGCCTTTGCGATACACAAAGTGAGTTGCAGCGATTAAAGCCTGCCGAACTGTTAATTAGTGAAGACTTCCCTTACGAAAACGAACTAGGCATGAACAATGGAGTTCGGCGTCAGGGCCCTTGGTTATTCGATCGGGACAGTGCCGAACGGTTGCTGTGCTCACACTTTAAGACAAGAGACCTCAGCGGGTTTGGCTGTGAAGCGGCGCACCTAGGCATTTCGGCAGCGGGCTGTTTGCTACAATATGCAAGAGATACGCAGCGCAACGAACTCCCCCACGTATCTCGACTAACCAAAGAAAGCAGAAGCGGCGCGATACTCATGGACGCCGCCACTCGCAAGAATCTTGAAATCGACACAAACTATGCCGGCGACCATGAATACACCTTGGCGTGGATAATGGACCATTGCGCGACCGCCATGGGTAGTCGTTTTTTACGTCGTTGGTTAAATCAACCGATTCGCGACCATCAAACCATCAAACAGCGTCAAAGTTCTGTGGCGTGCCTAGTTGAAAACTATCGTTACGACGAGTTTAAGACAGTTCTCAAACATATCGGCGACGTTGAGCGCATATTGGCACGTGTAGCGCTCAAATCCGCTCGGCCGAGGGATCTCTCTAGACTCCGTGATAGTCTCATTCAATTACCCGCTGCACAGTCTTTACTGAAGAACATTAAGAGTAAGCACCTAGAACAACTCGCCATTAATATTAGTGAATTCCCCGGACTTACGGCGCTCTTGGACAAGGCAATTGTAGAGAATCCGCCGGTCGTTATTCGCGATGGCGGCGTGATCAAAGAAGGCTACGACCCTGAGCTAGATGAGCTAAAAGGGCTGAGTCAAAATGCCGGACAGTTCCTTATCGACCTAGAAAACGCAGAGCGTGAGCGCACTGGCTTATCTAGCTTAAAGGTCGGTTATAACCGCGTTCATGGCTACTACATTGAGATAAGCAAGGCGCAATCCAGCAGCGCTCCAACCGAGTATATCCGCCGTCAAACACTTAAGAATGCAGAGCGCTTTATTACGCCAGAGCTGAAGGTCTTCGAAGATAAGGCGCTCAGTAGCAAGAGCCGCGCATTGAGTCGTGAAAAAGCACTTTACGAAGGGTTAATAGACACGTTAAACGAACAACTGATGGCATTGCAGCTCAGCGCATCCGCGCTGTCAGAGTTGGATGCCTTGGTGAATTTTGCAGAGCGTGCGCAAAGCCTGGATTTAGTTTGTCCTGAGCTAAGCGATGCCGATGGTATCTACATTGAAGGCGGTCGTCACCCTGTCGTCGAGGCACTGCTTGACGAACCCTTTGTGCCCAATGATCTATCGCTAGGCGACCAGCGAAAGATGTTGATTATTACGGGGCCAAATATGGGGGGTAAGTCGACCTATATGCGCCAAGTGGCCTTGATCACAATACTCGCAGCAACGGGCAGCTTTGTGCCGGCATCGCATGCAAGAATTGGAGATATCGATCAAATATTTACGCGAATGGGCAGCTCTGACGATACGGCCGGCGGCCGCTCTACATTTATGGTCGAAATGACCGAAACCGCCAATATCCTTAACAACGCCACCCATCAAAGTCTTGTGCTGATGGACGAGGTGGGACGCGGTACAAGCACCTTTGATGGTTTATCCCTCGCTTGGTCCGCCGCACAATATTTGGCTGAAAGTATTCAGGCGTTTACTTTGTTTGCCACGCACTATTTTGAAATGACTCAGCTTCCTGAGTTGATCGCAAACACGGTTAATGTCCACCTGACGGCGACAGAGCATGAGGACAGTATTATCTTCCTACATCATGTTAAAGACGGCCCGGCCAGTCAAAGTTATGGCTTACAGGTCGCTAAACTTGCCGGCGTTCCGGAGCCTGTCATTGCATCGGCAAAAACACGACTTAACGAGCTCGAAAACCACGCAGACGAAGACATAGCACAGCCACAAATTCTGGGTCAGGCGCCCGCAGCAACACCGTCAGAAAGCACCGCTCATCAATCAGATTTGTTTGCCGTACAATCGTCCGAGGTTGAAAGGAGCTTAGCTGCATTGGCGCTCGATGAGCTATCGCCAAAACAGGCACTCGACTTGCTATATGAGCTTAAAGAGCTGATCCATTAAACAGGGTGACCACTTGATTTAGAGACACTTTATTCCGGCTCGCCTTAGTGCTTGATCAGGTCGCCACATCGCCGTAGAATACGCCGCCAATTGCAAAGGAACTTTATAAAGATTCCTGAGATTAGAGACCAACCCCCTGGGAACGCATTATGACTTTCGTTGTTACCGAAAACTGCATTAAATGTAAATACACTGACTGTGTTGAGGTTTGCCCTGTAGATTGCTTCTACGAAGGCCCTAACTTTTTGGTGATTGATCCTGACGAGTGCATCGACTGCGCACTATGTGAGCCTGAATGTCCGGCTAACGCTATCTTCTCGGAGGATGAACTTCCGGCAGATCAGGTGAAGTTTATTGAGGTGAATGCAGACCTTTGCCAAACGTGGCCAAATATTACTGAGCAGAAGGATCCGCCAGCAGACGCGAAAGACTGGGATGGAAAGCCTGATAAGGCTGGCCTACTAGAACGCTAGCTCCGACTGTCGATACAAAAGCTCCGAATGGGGCTTTTTTTATGGCTTAGTTTTCGCCTAACCCCCTCTTATTTGAACTACCCACTTTTTAATTGATAACTTAGTAAGAATTAAGCACCGCATTATTTTCATGAAGGGCAATGCCGATGCTAATTTTCTCCGCCATATCGTCTTACTGCGCTCTCCCATTTAGCCTTTTTCTCCGGCTTCGCGTAACGAACGGGGCCGAATGAGGTAATCTTCACCGGCTTAATACCGCAAAATTCAAGAATGGTACGTTTCATTTGGTTATGGCCGGGCATCCTATAAACGATGCGGTAGTACCAAGGAGGGGTGTCCATAGTAATAAATAGGTGGGCACTCCTACCGGTAAGCAAACGATCCCAAAGCGGTGAGTTCTCTCGATACTTGAAAGCGAAGCCCGGTAATAGCACCCGATCTAGAGCCCCCTTCAATATCGCAGGCATTGCTCCCCACCAAACCGGATAGAAAAAAGCGATATGCTCAGCCCATTCGATGCTATCTCGAAAGTACGCCAAATCAGGTTCGTGCTCTTGGCGTTTCTTATAGCCATGCCGCAACACGGGATCGAATTCCGCTTTGCCTAGCTCTACGAACCTGACTTGCTTGCCAGAGTTTTGAGCGGCCGCCACATATCCGCGAGCAAGATGACCAGAGTAGCTATCACTATCAGGGTGCCCTAGTACTACTAGTGTTTTAGACTTATTCAATTAGAGTTCCTCGAGGCATAGCGAGACTATTGAAAAGCCTCAGCCTATTTAACGTCGCGTCCCTACGTGCGTAGAACGAAAACTTTCGAAAGTTCACGTAAGCATGTCATTTTTAGTTTGTTTATTGGTTAATTGCGGATAACCAGAATACGTCTGTGATTTTCTACAGTTTGAACCGCTTTGTTAGCTGAACAATTTTGCCATTATTCATAATGTGTCCACATACGCAGAACTTTTATGACTTTTTGGTCTTCAAAAACTTGGTACACAATCCGATGCTGAATATTGATACGTCGGGAAACTGCACCAGATAGATCACCAATTAATTTTTCCAATGGCGGTGGGTTCTGAAAAGGATTCTCTTCGATAATTTCTAGCAAATACTTTGCTTTACTCTTTAAACCCGAGGACGCGAGTTTCTTTGCATCTTTTTGAGCTTGCTTGGTATATACGAGCTCCCAACTCACCAATCAAGCTCCTTAGAACAGTTTTCAATAGGCTCTTCCATTCCTTGTTGAAGGCTTTCTCTCATGCCCGGAACAGTTAAAAGATAAAGGGTTTCTTGAATTGCTTCCCAGTCTTCACTGGAAACTAATACAGCACTATTTCTTTTACCTGAAATAGTTATTGGCTGATGAGTTTCTGAAGCTTGATCTAATAGTCTGTACAAATTTGCCCTAGCTTCACTTGCCGTAAGAGTATTCATTACTATTCCTCCAAATCGAAAATATATCGTACGTCTAAACGTACGTAACGGCAAGATTATTCTTACAACCCAAGGCATTCTGCATGATTGGCTGGTTAGCATTATTATGATGCAGGCGCTTTAAGTTCGGTTTCAGGCTCTTTAGAAACTACATTCAAAAGAATGGTGTTCCCCACAAAAAGTAGACACTCTGATTATGCAGCATTTGCTGCTTTCTCTTCATACGCGACGGGACTCATCCCGTCATTCGCTGAATGCCTTCTCTTGCGGTTGTAAAATATTTCTATGTAGGCAAATACGCCCGATTTTGCTTCCTGAATCGTCCGATAGTTCTTTGCATAAATCAACTCAACCTTCAGACGACTAAAGAACGATTCCATTGGCGCATTGTCCCAACAGTTACCTTTTCGACTCATGCTGATTCGGCAGTTGTTTGAGGTAAGGTAATCGATATAACTTTGCGCGCGATACTGCACTCCTCGATCAGAATGCACAATCAATCCCGGCCCTGACTTTCGATTGCTGAAAGCCATTTTCATGGCGTCTTTGATCAAGCGTTCTGTCATCGATGTATCTAGGCTCCAGCCAACAATTTTACGAGAAAATAAATCCATGACGGTGGCCAGATACAGCCATTGATCTTTCACCCAGATATAGGTGATATCCGTTGTCCACTTCTCATTAGGTTTGCTCGCTAAAAAGTCACGCCATAAGAGGTTGTCAGAGACGTTCTGCATCGTGAGGCTGTGGCGGGAATATCGAAAGCCTTTTCCGTTACGCGCTTTGATACCTTGCTCGGCCATCAGCTTAGCTACATAGTTCACTGAACAGAGGTGCCCTAACTCTGAAAGCTCTTTGGCTAGTCTAGGCGCACCATAAGCCGCTTCAAACTCTTCATAGGTCGACTTAATACGCTCTTCCATATCGATGCGTCTTTGGCCTCTGGCGCTAACAGGACGATCTAACCAGCGGTAATAACCGGACTTAGAAACGCCCAAAACGCGACACATTAAAGCAACAGGATAGTAACCGACGTACTCCACTATTAATGCGTACTTCACTCTTGGTTTTTCGCGAAGTACGCAGCTGCCTTTTTTAGAAAAGCCAGCTCTTCTTCTAAGCGCTTGTTCTCACGCTTTAGTCGACGCATCTCTTCGCTTTCTTTCTTCGAGTAATCGACACCCTCTACGGTGTTGAACTGCTTGTCTGAGAGACGAGTAAACTGACGCTTCCAGTTAGCTATTTGTTGGGAACTTATTCCTAACTCTTTAGCCACTTGAGCTTGTGTGACGCCGGGTTGTTCCGATCGTTTGACTGCTTCTCGACGGAACTCTTCGGTATACGCTTGGGTTTTCTTGCGTCCCATGATGGACACCTCCATATAGATGAATATAACTATACAGGGTGTCTACAGTTGGTG
>CAJWBE010000023.1 GCA_913020045.1 uncultured Oleiphilus sp. | reverse complement strand
GTGGAGCCAGACGGGATCGAACCGTCGACCTCAACGCTGCCAGCGTTGCGCTCTCCCAGCTGAGCTATGGCCCCATAACCGGGCAACTCGCTGAGCTACCCTCGTCAACGGCGCGTATATTATTGAACTCACCCAACTGAGTCAAGGCCTATTTTTGAATCCATTAGGTCAATTAAATCAATGCGCTAGATTCACTACTAATCGGCAATTTTTGCCTGCATCGCATTAAATTCTTTATCGACACGTTTGGCCTCTTTCTTCGAGAAACCACCCAGAACATTCAATGCAAAACGCAAGCGCGCTCGCGTCATATCAGGCCCCAGCAGGGCCATAGAATCCATCACAGACCAGGAGTTTGGAGTTCCCGCAATCGACACAAAAATAGGTTGCATGAAATCTCCCATTTTTATATCCATCACTTTCGATATGGCTTTCACATCCGCAAAAATATTTTCTTTTGTCCAATGCCGCTGAGCTTCCAGTCGCCACAAGGTAAACTGCAAAACCCGCTTAAGAATGTCGCTATCAAGCTTACTGCCCGCAAAGGATTCCTCTGTCAAAGGCAACATACCGGCAAACATAAATGAAGTCAGTGGCGCAATATCACTGAATGTTTCGACGCGACCCTTCACATGCTCTACCAAAGGCGAGAACGATTCATGATTAAACGACCATTCCTGTACCCGCTGAACAAACTGCTCGTCACTTAAGTCTTCACGTATCCACAAGCCATTCAACCAAGACAGTTTTTCCACATCAAAGATGGGCCCGCCTAGCGAGACACGAGACAAATCGAAGTTTTTTATCATACTATCCAAAGAAAACTTTTCAGACTCGTCCGGCATCGACCAGCCCATTCGTCCCAAGTAGTTCACCACCGCTTCAGGCATAAACCCCATGCGCTCATAATAGGTAACACTTGTAGGGTTCTTGCGCTTGCTCAGCTTACTTTTATCTGGGTTACGCAATAGAGGCATGTGGCATAACTGCGGCATATCCCAATCAAAATACTGATACAGCAATTGATGTTTGGGTGCCGAATTAATCCACTCTTCACCCCGAATTACATGTGTAATCTTCATCAAATGATCATCAACAACATTCGCCAAATGGTAAGTCGGCATGCCGTCGGACTTCAAAAGAATTTGGCAGTCTACCTGTGACCAGTCAATTTCGATTCGACCCCGCAATAGGTCGTCGATAACGCAGACACCGTCATCCGGTACTTTCATTCGGATTACATAAGGTACACCTGCTGCCAACTTATTACTCACTTCGCTAGCGGCTAACTCTAAATCGCCTTTAATTCCCGGGTTAAGTCCAGCGGCCTTTCGCTCTTCACGAATTAGATCCAATTCTTCGGGCGTTCGAAAGCAGTAATAGGCGTCGCCCTGCTCTACCAGTCGCTCCGCATACGCTTTGTAATCTGACTTACGTTCACTTTGACGATACGGCCCATACTCACCACCGACATCAGGCCCCTCGTCCCAATCTAAACCCAACCAACGTAACGCATCCAAAATCTGCTTTTCTGATTCTGGCGTGCTCCGAGCCTGATCTGTATCTTCAATACGAAGCACAAACTTACCTTGGTGTTGGCGAGCAAAACACATATTGAACAATGCAATATATGCAGTGCCTACATGCGGGTCACCGGTTGGAGAGGGGGCGATACGTGTTCTAACAGTCTGACTCATTGAAATACCTTAAAAACTAAAAACTAAAATTCTTGAAAACAACCGAGAAATCGTAACGCTAGCCATAACCGCCAACAAATGGATTGGTTGCCTTTTCATGTCCTATCGTCGACATCGGCCCATGACCCGGTATAAACGAAACATCGTCACCTAAAGGCCAAAGCTTATTGCGGATAGACGCCGCCAGGGTATCAAAATCACCTTTCGGAAAGTCTGTACGACCAATGGAGCCTTGAAACAATACATCACCAACAACCGCTAATTGTGACTCTTCATTAAAGAACACCACATGGCCCGGCGTATGACCCGGGCAATGCAATACAGACAACTGACAATTCCCGACCTGTACCTCGTCCCCCTGATCAAGCCAACGGTCTGGCACAAAACCATCAACTAATGGAAACCCAAACATCTGCGCTTGTTGCGGCAGCATTTGAATCCAAAAATCGTCTTCTTGGTGCGGGCCGATAATAGGTAGATTTTGGGAAGCTGCTAGCTCAGCCGTTCCTCCAGCATGATCTATATGGGCATGCGTCAGCAGTATTTGCTTTAACGATAAGCCTTTACTCTCAACAACCTGCTGGATCTTATGCAAATCCCCGCCGGGGTCTACTACCGCCGCTTCGAGGGTTTCGTCGCACCAAAGCACGGAACAGTTTTGCTCGAAAGCAGTTACGGGAACAATTTGATAGTGTAGTGTCATTGTTTATCATCTAAAGCGTAGCAAAGGCGCGCATTATCGCTTATGTTTGGCGCGATAGGAATCCTGAGATGCCCCTATCTATCCAAGCTGATACCGCACAAGCGATCTGCAAGCGATTTTGTTAATTTCCTATTACTTCGAGTTGAGAGTTTTACCCATGAGTTATCGAGTTAGCCTTTTATTACTACCCTTTATTGTCGCTATTATCGCCGGCTGTTCTTTTGTTGATGTCAAACCGGGCGCGGAGCATATTATTCTTGCCAACGACGTAGATAGTTGTAAAAAACTAGGTTCCACCACTGTCTCTGTTATGCATGAAATCGTTTGGATTGATCGAAGTGAAGCCACCGTCGAACAAGAACTGCAAACACTTGCGCAAAACTCGGCTGCCAAAATGGGTGGCAATGCAATTTGGCCGGAATCAGACGTCAAACAAGGCGAGCAAACATTTAGCGTCTTTCGTTGCGAAAAACGCTAACAGCTCTCAAACAAACGCGTCGTTAAAATTCGGCGCTTAAATCAATCCAAGACTTACGGGTATCGTTGCCGAAGTTGTGTGCATCATAATCGGCATAACGCGCAGCGATAGCAAAGTGCTGCCACTGGTAAGCCAGTCGGGCATTCCACTCTTCGCCCAAAGACTTATCGGCTAAACTTGTATTAAGGGCGCGCTCTTCTGCTTCATACCGATGGTAAGCCACCGAAACGCCAATCTCATCTATATCCCACGTTAATCTTAGGTATTTGTCGGAAATCCCGCCGGTGATATTGCCCAAGCCATTATTGCTAAATACGTCTGCATCTCCCTGAAAGTCATGCAGCGACGCCAATGGCGTGACAAAAAATCCATCACCTTCGGCACCAAGCGACTCATAACCGGCTGAAATATTCGCACCAGCAGCGCCAACACCTAGCTCAACAAGACTGTAACGAGTTGAGTAAGCAACATCGTTATCACCACTATCTTTCTGCCGCGCGATTTCGAACGCGTAGGAAAGATTAAAATCACTCTCTACCTTGCCAGCAAAACGAATACCGTCGGTTTGCGTATCCCACTTATCTGCCCCACCCAAACCGTCAATCGAGTAGCTGTAAAAAGACAGCTCGCTATGAATGATCCCACTGTACTTCGCATTAAAATAGTTAGCACGCAGATCAGGGCTCGTTTCTACAACAGTGGACCCGAACGCCGAATCAAAATGATTCAAATGGCCAGCATTGAACGAAAGGAAGTTAAGGCTTTCATTGTAAAACGTAAGGCCACGGACCTGGCTGCCGCCCTGACGATGCGCTTCTGTGCCGAAAAACCGCCCATTATCCAAATGTAAATTCTGGCGACCGTACCTAAGAACGGTATTAGAGATATCGTAAGCGAGCGAGTATCGACTAAAAAACGAACGATCGGGGTCGGCAACTAAAGCATCATCATTTTGACCATTGGAGCCATCAAAATAGTTGTCGTCACCCGTGATAGCGTTAACAAACGTGTACTCTAGCTGAGCTGAAAAAAAGTGATAACGTTCAGAGCTATACGAAATTTTGGTGGAGAGCGTTGGCGACTGCGCATCTCGATCGTCCGGCAACGAAACGTCCTCATAACGTGCTCGCGCTGACAAACCAATCGACCCTTGCTCCAAGGCGTCGGCCAGCCCTAAACCTTCTGGACGATCAATATCGACAGCAGAACTCATGGATACAATTCCAAATAACAAACCAGTCCCAAGCAGCGACATACTCTCTCCTATTTTTTTATTGGGCGTGAGTATAATCTCCCACTAAGGACGGAACAAATACTTACCGAAAGATGCGGCCATTGCAGAGTGTCGAACTACTTTACACATCACAAATAATAAACTTAAAAAAGAATCTGTAGCTTACTGAAATAAAACGATAAACGTATCATGGCATGCTTATCGCTATTTAAGCATCGTTAACAAATATCGCGATAACTAACCGAAAAAACTGGAGACCCAAATGAAAAAATTCGCTAAACACGTAGCGATTGCGGGCGCCGTTCTGTTTGGTAGCGCTGCACAAGCTGGCATGGTCGGCTTTGAAGACTACACAAACAACAACCGCAAAAACGCAACGAATGTAGCATTTAACACGGGCGACAACAGCGTTTCGTTCTCAGCTAAAAACCGTAATGGTGTTGCCAAGAAAGTATATGTCGTAAAAGAAGGATACCCTGTTGATGCCTACGCACCTGGCGATATTATTCCAGATTACAACGGTCATGACGGTGGTAAATTTTTCCTAAGTGAAGATCGCAACGGCCCATCAACTCGCTTTGACTATTTCATGGATTTTGAGCACGGCGTAAGTGATGTATCACTGGCAGTATACGATTACGGCGCCTACGGCGGTCCTAAGCAAGATGACTATGTGACACTATTTTTGTACGACGTAAACTGGAATGAAATTGGCTCTGACTCATTTACACTTCCCGCCAATGCACGCGACCTTCCGGATCCTAACCTGATCACGCTTGCCGCAAACGCTTCTGGTGTTGCTTATCACGCGTCAGTCATGTTCTCGAAAGGCGATGTAGGAACAGGGATCGACAACATCTCATTTACCACTGTTCCGGAGCCCGGTACGTTGGCACTTATGGGGTTAGGTTTGTTTGGATTATCACTGGTTAGAAGAAGAGTGTAACTCTTCTTCTGTCAGTCAAAAGCCCGCTCATGCGGGCTTTTTTTTGCTTCGAACTTCCTGTCACACGAGACACCAGCCCTCTATCAAGCTCAACACTGTCTTGTTCTCAGATATAATCTCGAGCAAGCAATAAGTTGACCGTCATCAAGGAACTCTGCGAGTCCTCAGCTACAATCTTCGGACTGCAAAGTATTGCGCCAATACAAAAAATAAAAAATGGAACATCAGAAAGTAATCCAGCAAATATGTGCCGACCTCGGGAACGATCCAAAACGTATGATGGACATACTGTGGACCGTGCAAGATAGACTAGGTTGTATCGCTCCCGCATCAATGGGTTTAATCGCGGACCTCACTCATACACAGCGCGTGGTGGTAGAAGGCGTCGTCAGCTTTTACGCGTTCTTTCATCAGGAGGTGCAGGGTCAAAACGTTATCTATTTATGTGAAGATATTATCGACCAACATGCAGGCTTCAACGCGCTAAAAGAAACCGTCGAATCTTGTCTTGGAATACAACCTGGCCAGATGACTAAAGACGGGCTGTTTTCGTTTTACCTTGCACCGTCAATAGGGATGTGTGATCAAGCGCCCGCTGCACTGATCAACCAAACACCTGTCACAAAACTAACGCCAACTCTACTTAAACGCATTATAAACAACCTACGTAAAGGCAAACCTGTCGCAGCGACTATCCCGAAGCTAGGTGACGGGAACAACTCCCATCCCTTGATTCAATCGATGGTACAAAACAATGTACGAAAGCAAGGTGAAGTGCTCCTAAGCGGCCACCAAAACGATGAGGGATTGAGTAAAGCGCTTTCTCTAAGCCCTGCGGAGGTTATAGATTACGTCCTGAAAGCCGATCTCAAAGGGCGCGGCGGTGCTGGATATCGTTCGGCGGAGAAATGGAAAATAGCCGCGGACACGCCTGCAAAAAGTCGTTTTCTAATATGTAACGCCGACGAAGGCGAGCCTGGGACATTTAAAGACCGGCTATTGTTGACCGAGAGAGCACACCAGCTAATTGAAGGCATGACCATCGCAGCGTACGCCATTGAGGCAACGCAAGGAATACTTTACTTGCGCGCTGAGTATCGCTATCTGCAGCCTTACCTAGAAAGTGTATTAAGCGAAAGGCGACAAAAGGCCCTTCTCGGCGAAAACATCAGCGACACGGACTTTGACTTTGACATTCGAATACAGCTCGGCGCCGGCGCTTATATCTGTGGTGAAGAAAGTGCCCTAATTAGCTCGTGCGAAGGTAAGCGAGGCGAACCGACTACCAAGCCACCATTTCCAGCCGTATACGGCTACTTAGGCTTACCAACGATCGTTAATAACGTAGAGACCTTCTGCAACTTACCGCCAATACTGGCCAAAGGTTCTGATTGGTTCAGATCCATTGGTACCGAGAAAAGTAAAGGGACTAAACTACTCAGTGTATGCGGTGACTGTGACCGACCTGGAATCTATGAACTACCCATGGGAATAAAGCTATCCGAAGTACTTAGCTCTTGCGGTGCACTGAATACAGAAGCGGTACAAGTCGGCGGTGCAAGCGGCGTATTAATTGGGCGCAGTGACTTTGATAGGCAGCTTTGCTTTGAAGATCTCCCGACAGCCGGAGCGATTATGATCTTCAATAGTCAGCGAAACATCCTGAAGATCGTTAACTACTTCATGCACTTTTTCATCGAAGAAAGTTGCGGTTACTGCACGCCCTGCCGAGTAGGTAACGTTTTCTTAAAAGAAAGGCTCGACAAGATCATGAATGGTCTGGGTGAACCGGCCGACCTTGAGTACCTCAGAAACCTATCCGCAACGGTCCGCGAAACGAGCCGCTGTGGACTTGGTCATACCTCCCCTAACCCAATTTTATCCAGCATGGAAAACTTCCCTTTAGTTTACGCCGCTTTGTTGAAAGAACACCCTAGCGGAGAGCAAGCAGGCTTTAACATCCAAAAAGCATTGGACGAATCGCGGATTATCGCAAAGCGCAGATCCCTGATCTACGATCCGGACTTCAGCAGCGGCGAAGGTAGAGGGAATCAAGAATGAGCGACAAAGATCATCTCACTCTCAATATTGATGGACAGAAAATCACCGCAAAACGCGGACAAACGCTCATGCAAGCTTGTGATGCGGCAGGCGTTTATATCCCACGGCTTTGTGATTCAGAAGGGCTAGAGCCCCAAGGGAGCTGTCGCGTTTGCTCTGTTAAACTCAATGGCCGAGTCGTTGCCGCTTGCACTCAACCGGTCGTCGCCAATGCACATATAGAGAGTGAGACAGAGGAAATAAATCGCTATCGCAAAGACCTCGTGAGCATGCTATTCCACGAAGGCAATCACCTTTGTCCGATCTGTGAAGCCAGTGGGCGCTGCGAACTTCAAGCTATGGCCTATCGCTTAGGAATCTCGCAAGC
Organism: uncultured Oleiphilus sp.; assembly: GCA_913020045.1. Classification (GTDB taxonomy): domain Bacteria; phylum Pseudomonadota; class Gammaproteobacteria; order Pseudomonadales; family Oleiphilaceae; genus PZPK01. The sequence goes on along the minus strand of CAJWBE010000023.1, from coordinate 58,950 downwards.
GGCCCCGCATCCCTACCTCGAACCTGTGCGTCCGGTGGATGCAAGCCACCCCGATATCGCACTGGACAACAACCGTTGCATACTTTGTGGTCGCTGCATTCGCGCTTCACGTGATGTTGATGGGAAACACGTTTTTGAATACATCGGCCGAGGCATTCACAAACGCATTGGCGTGAATGCCGACTGCCTAGCAGAAACCGACGCATCAATCGATGATCATGCCATGTCTCTGGAAGTTTGCCCTGTCGGCTGCATTATTCGTAAACGTGAAGGTTTTTTTGCGCCGGTCGGTGAAAGGCTATACGACACAGAAGTAATTGGACGAGACATCGAGACACAGCAACCGCACCACCATAGTCTGCATAAGATCGAAGTTAAACAGATTGACCCAGCTGACTTCCCGCCATTCAACAAAGACGACAATGGAGATACGGTTTGAGTAAACGAAAAGTACGTATCGCCACCACGTCACTCGCAGGCTGTTTCGGCTGTCACATGTCACTGCTTGATATTGACGAACGCATTGTCGATCTAATGGCCATTGCAGAGTTTGATCGCTCGCCATTGAATGATAAGAAAACATTTACGCGACGCTGCGATATTGGGCTCGTTGAAGGAGGCTGTTGTAACGAAGACAATGTTCACGTTCTAAAAGAATTCAGGAAGAATTGCGACGTTCTCGTCGCCGTCGGACAGTGCGCAATAATGGGCGGTTTACCGGTCATGCGCAACGCCATCATGCATTCAGAAGACCCGTTAAGAGAGTGTCTTGATGAGGCTTATACGACAAGTAAGGTGCTAAACCCAAGCAAGCAAATACCCAATGACCCTGCTTTGCCGCTGATACTGGATAAAGTATATACCTGTGCTCAGGTCGTTAAGATCGACTACCAGATTCCTGGCTGTCCTCCCTCAGGGGATACGCTTTGGGCTGCGTTGACCGCCTTGATAAAAAATGAAGAACCCACTCTAGACTACGCGTTAATTAAATTTGATTAGGTGAGCATGAAAAACCAAACTGATCGTATTATCGAGATAGCCCCACTGACCAGAGTCGAGGGGCATGGCAAAGTCACGGTTCACCTCAACGAAGATAATGAGGTAGTAGAAGCCCGCCTGCATATCGTCGAATTTCGCGGTTTCGAGCGCTTTATTCAAGGTCGCATGCTTTGGGAGGTACCCGTCATCGTGCAACGCCTATGCGGCATCTGTCCTGTCAGCCATCATCTTGCTGCGGCCAAGGCAATGGACATGGTGGTGGGCGTCGACCAGCTTACGCCTACGGCTGAAAAAATGCGCCGCCTGATGCATTATGGCCAGATCATGCAAAGTAACGTTTTGCATTTCTTTCACTTAAGCTCACCGGACCTGCTATTTGGCTTTGACGCGCCGGCCAAGAAACGCGATATCTTCAATATCATTAGAGAGTTTCCTGAGTTAGCGCGCCAAGGCGTTCTGATGCGCAAATATGGTCAAGAGATCATTCAGTACACTTCCGGAAAAAAAATACATGGTAATAGCGCCATCCCTGGAGGAGTGAACAAGAACTTGTCACTGGCCGAACGGGACGCTTTGCTAAAAGATATTGACCAGATGATTCTATGGTCCGAGCAGGCATTGGAGCTCGCCAGGGACTACACCCTGGAACACGCTTCACTTGTTGACTCATTTGCAAATTTCGACTCTAACCATATGTCACTGGTGCGCACTGACGGCGCATTAGACTTGTATCATGGCAACCTTCGCGCGATAGATTCGCACGGCAATATTATTTTCGATCAAGTTGATTACCGAGACTTCGATAGCATCATTCAAGAAGAAGTTAAGCCGTGGTCTTACATGAAGTTTCCATTCATTAAAAGCAGAGGAAACGTTGATGGCTGGTATCGTGTTGGCCCGCTTGCTCGCATGAATACCGCCAGTTTTATCGACACGCCGTTAGCCAATCAACATCACGCCGACTTCAGACGCTTTTCCCAACATAAACCCGCCAATATGACCTTGGCATATCATTGGGCTCGAATGATAGAAGTTCTTCACTGCACTGAAAAAATCAAAGAGCTCTTGCTAGACCCAGATTTGCATGGCTCTGATTTGCGATTAACCGGTCAACGACGCGAAGAAGGCATCGCGATGCTTGAGGCGCCACGAGGTTCGTTGCTGCATCACTATAAAGTCGATGAAAACGACCAAGTCACCTATTGCAACCTTATCGTGTCGACCACACACAACAATACAGCCATGAACCGCGCGGTAACGGATGTTGCAAAGAAATACTTGTCTGGTCAGCGAAAAATCACTGAACCGATGCTGAATCACGTGGAAGTCGCGGTAAGGGCCTATGACCCCTGTCTCTCTTGTGCGACGCACGCACTCGGACAAATGCCGCTCGTTATCGAATTATTCGATGCCGAGAATCGTCTGATCGATAGCGCTAGCCAATATGCTACACCTGAACCGACGGCGCCCTAAGATGAGCGCCAAGCTAGCTAAGCTAGAAAACCCAGCCCGCGAAAAAACGATACAGCCAACGCGAATTCTTTTGATCGGGTATGGCAACCCCGGTCGCCAAGACGACGGTCTCGGCGCTGCTTGTATTGAAACGTTAACCCAAAGACTCGCTCAAAAAGTTGAAGACAGGGTTAGCATCCATGACTTGAGTAATATAGAGCTCAACACGCAAGTGGTCTATCAGTTAAGTGTCGAAGAAGCGCTAGATGTGTCCGAAAACGATTGCGTCGTATTTATCGACGCATCACTTAACGGAGCCGAATCATTTGAGTTCCTGGAGATTTCTAGCTCTGTGGGCGCTTGCTTTGGAAGTCATAGTTTGAACCCTCAGGGCGTACTTGAACTGTGTGACTCGCTCTACCGCAAACAGCCTGATGGCTATGTATTGGCGATTCGCGGTTATGAGTTCGACCAGTTTCAAGAAGCACTGTCCAACAAAGCGCGTGACAATTTATATCAAGCCACTGACTTTCTTTTACACTGGCTTGATGAGCAGGCAACACAAGCCAATACGCGAACAAAAGACGATGCATGAACTTTCATTGGCAGAAAGCATGCGCGAATTGATTGTCGATCAAGCCAAGGTCGACGGATTTTCGAGCGTCACGCAGGTGAGTATCGAAATCGGCCAACTTTCGCATGTACAAAGCGATGCGATGGAATTTTGTTTCGAAGCGGTAATGGTCGGCTCCCCTGCTGAATCCGCAACGTTGAACATCATTGGCGCAGCTGGCATTGGAAAATGCAGAAGTTGTGGCGAAACCAGCAATATTGCCTTTCGCTATGACCCATGCTCACACTGTGGTGCTTTCGGACTAAGCGTTATTGCTGGCGATGCCGTGCGTTTAGTGTCGCTTGAAGTGGCCTAAAGCCTCTCAACTAATGAGTCGCAATTTTAGATAGGAGTAAAAATTATGTGCACCACTTGTGGCTGTTCTAGCCAACCAAATGAGCACGAACACAAAAATGACGATTCTCCTGCTCCAATGCAAGACACCACCAGCGCGCGACTTCTGTCAGTTGAGCGAGACTTATTAGAAAAGAACACGCGTTATGCCAGTATCAATCGCGCAACGCTAAAGAAGAACAACACGCTTGCTTTGAATCTAGTGTCGAGCCCCGGTTCTGGAAAAACTACGTTGTTAACTGAAACGATACAGCGCCTTAATCAGCCCGCAAACATTGCAGTCATTGAAGGTGATCAACAAACCGAAAATGACGCACGCCGAATCAGACAGACCGGTGTAGAGGCCATCCAAATTAACACCGGCAAAGGCTGCCACCTTGATGCGCACGCAGTCGGCCATGCGCTCGGTGACTTGCCTAGCTCGGACATCCGCTACTTGTTTATCGAGAACGTTGGCAACCTAGTCTGCCCAGCGGCGTTTGATCTCGGCGAGCATGCGAAGGTCTTGGTGCTTTCGGTCACTGAAGGCGACGACAAACCCTTAAAGTATCCGGACATGTTTGCCGCAGCGTCACTTTTACTGATAAACAAAATAGACTTACTTCCTTACGTGAATTTTGATGTTGATCGCTGTGTCGAGTTCGCTCGCCGCATTAATCCTGACATTCAAATCATCGAACTTTCAGCCACCACCGGAGCAGGTATGCATGATTGGCTAGCCTGGCTTAAAACTTACCAAACACATCAAACACAACTATCTCCTGGCACGGCTGATGAATCACACCTAGGTCAAACCGGAAAAAATGGAAACACCGGCCTATGCGCGCATGATCATTAAATGATGTGCAGAGCTACCGACCCCACACCAGACAATCCTCAGCACCTAGTGAGTGCGAGTTACGCGGTGTGTGGACAGGTCCAAGGCGTCGGGTTTCGCCCCTTCGTGAAACGACTAGCCGATGGGTTTGGGCTTAGCGGCCACGTTTGTAATGTGGACGGCTTTGTTGAAATACTTGTATACGGCACCGCCGGGAAACTCGCCGCGTTTAAACAGAACCTGCAAACAAAGCTCCCAGTCAATGCTCGAATAACCCGGCTAATAGAGCTTTCAGAGCATGCGCCGTCAATCTCATCGTTAACCCCAGAGCCGGGCCAAGAGGTGGGCCAGTTTCACATCAGTACCACCGCCTCTAGAGCATTTATCGACAACCCAGCCCTCAAGCAACTAGATCGCGATATTCCTAATGACCGGCGTATTTGCAACCGATGTATTAACGAGCTGTTTGATAGCAACAGCCGCCGTTATCACTTTCCGTTCATCAATTGTACGGACTGTGGACCTCGTTATTCAGTGCTCCGCTCCCTGCCCTATGTTCGACAAAACACCAGCTGGTCAGACTTCCCTCCTTGTGATGAATGCCTAAGCGAGTTCAACGAGATCGATGACCTGCGCTTTCATGCTGAAGGAATCTCGTGCAATGCATGCGGCCCGCGAATGGGCTATACGGGAACAATTGATAGCAAAAAAAACATCAGCAATTCGTCTAAAGTAGATGACCAAACTACAAACAAAAGCATTGCTCAAGCGGCTGCGACGATCGCTGCACAAAAAATATGCGCAGTAAAGGGTATGGGCGGATTCCATTTAATGTGCGACGCAAAAAATCTATCCTCTATTGATGCGCTGCGAAATATTAAACAACGCCCAGCCAAACCTTTTGCTCTAATGGCTCTGAATACACAATCGCTCAAGAACATCGCTGAAATCGATACAGCGACGGCCGCGCAATTGAACGATAAATCGGCCTCAATCACTTTGGCACCGAAAGCACCATCACCACCACGCTATGTTGAAGCCTGTGCGCCAAACTTAAATTCAATTGGCTGTGTTTTGCCTTACAGCGGCACTCACTTTTTGTTGTTTTACTATCTACTCGGTTGTCCTGAAGGCAACACGTGGCTGACTGAAGCCTGTGACATTTTTTTAGTCGTTACTAGCGCGAACAATAAAGACGAGCCCATTTTGGCTAATAGCGTTACGCAACTGACAGAGCAAACAAAGTGGATGTTTGATGTATCAATTGATGTGCTCGACCACCCCCTTGAAATTATAAACACCTGCGATGACTCAGTATTATTCGCGCCTTCAACTCCCCCAACGCCTCAACTAAGCCACGCCCCTCAATCAAACAGCGGCATATTAAGAATGGCTAGAGGCCTTTCTCCATATATCCTCAAACTGCCCAAAAACGACAAGAAACAAACCAGCAAGCTTAAAGCGTCTGCGCCGCAAAGCAGCTTGAACCGATTAACGTCACTACCGAAGCGGTGTTATCCGACGGTATTGGCGCTTGGCGCAGACTTAAAACATACGTTTTGCGTTATAACGGGCAGCTCAGCATATGTTTCGCCGCAAACAGGCTCATTATCAAGCGATATCAGTTGCAGGCAGTTAATAACCCGAATCGAGTCCTTTTTGGACTTACTGTGTGTGAAACCAGACCTGATTGCCTGCGATCAGCATCCTGACTTTTTTTCTTCAGAGCTCGCTTCTCTACTCGCTAAAAAGTACGCTGCATCGCTTTATAGTATCCAGCATCATCATGCCCATATAGGCTCTTTACTTGCCGAGAGAGGCGAAACCGAGTCTGTCATGGCTTTCGCGCTAGACGGTATGGGTTATGGAGAAAACGGCGCGTTATGGGGAGGAGAATGCTTGCAGGTATCGCCTTGGCAAAGCAATCATATTGCACAGTTTGAACCACTCGCGCTGCCCGGTGGCGACCAAGCTAATCGGCAAATTTGGCGCATTGGCTACGCAGCCCTTTCTAGATTAGACCCACTCATGGCAAAGCGGCATTACCAAGAACTGATGCTGACCAATAGCTCTGCTGATTCGGCACTTGATCTAATCGACAAGACACTAAGCTATGCGCCAACAACAAGCAGTCTAGGTAGATGGTTTGATGCGTTTGCCTCTGCCCTAGGGGTTGTTCAAGACCTTAACTACGAAGCGCAAGGCGCAATGTACTTGGAAGCGTTGTCACTACCCTACCACCAGCTCCCCTCTCCAAAGCAGACCGCGGTCGTAAATGAACACAACAATTTAGACCTTTATCCTGTGCTATTGACGGCGCTGACAGAGCCATCTAGGTCCGCAGCGGCGTCTCGCTTTCATAGCGAACTAATCGATGGAATAACACGTTGGTTTCAAGCCCTCAATTCCGAAAAGATCTATCGTCGGATTTACATCAGCGGAGGTTGCCTTCAGAACCAAATACTCAAGATAGGACTTCAAAACAGAATGTCGGACATTGGAATCGAACTCATTACATCAGAAAATATGCCGTCCAACGATGCTAGTATTGCGCTAGGCCAAGCATGGGTCGCTACGCATCTACACGCAGGAGAAGCCGTCTAATGTGCCTCGCTGTACCCGTTGAAATAATCCAGATAAGCAATGATGCTCAAGCCGTCGTACGCTTGTCTGGCGTTGAAACGACTATTTCCACCGCGCTAATCGATTCACCACAACTGGGTGACTATGTCATTGTTCACGTCGGTTACGCGCTAGAAAAACTCGACACCAAAGAAGCCGAGGCAACTTTGGCCTTATTAAGGGGTGATTCAGAGCGAGGAGAATCCACATCATGAAATACATCGACGAATTTCGTGACCCACTTATAGCAAAGCGCCTCATCGAGCAAATCAATGCCGCGGTTGACCCGAACAAGACTTACCGATTAATGGAGTTTTGTGGCGGCCATACTCACACGCTTTTTCGTTATGGCATACCCGATATGCTTCCCGCATGTATCGAGCTACTGCATGGCCCTGGTTGCCCAGTATGCGTACTCCCTATTGCTCGTGTTGATATGGCGATATCACTCGCGATGCTCGAAGACACGATCCTATGCAGCTACGGTGATGTCCTTAAAGTCCCAGGCTCGAATGGCGACTCTTTGCTCAAGTGTCAAGCGCGTGGCGGGGGCGTCACAATGATAACCTCTCCTTCGCAATGTATAGAACTCGCTCAATCCCATCCAGACAAGCGCATCATATTTTTTGCCGTTGGGTTTGAAACTACCACGCCTCCAACCGCTGCCGTGCTAGCACAGGCAGTTGCCTTGCAACTCGACAACTTCCAAATCCTGTGCAATCACGTCTTAACACCACCCGCGATGGAAGGCATTTTTAGCGAACAAACCGCTGCTGAAAGTAAACATCAACACACGACTAAAACGATGACACAAGTAGTCAGTCACGATAAGCTAAATGGTCTGATTGGTCCTGGACACGTCAGCCTAATTACAGGAACTCACGCGTTTGACGGAATCTGTAAAACACACAAGATTCCGATCGTTGTATCAGGCTTCGAGCCTTCAGACCTATTACACTCAATTTTGATGTTGGTTCGCCAAATTAATCATTCAAGCTGTCAAGTTGAAAACCAATATACCCGTGCGGCAAAACCCGAAGGCAACTTGGTCGCACAATCTATCATTAACCAATATTTTGAGTTACGCAGCAGCTTCGAATGGAGAGGCTTAGGCCAGCTGCCCAATAGCGCTCTTCGAATAAAGCCCGAGTATGCCCGTTACGACGCTGAGCTCGACTTATCGCCTGCTAAGGGTTCAACTGACAACAAAGCTTGCGAGTGCCCAGCCGTGCTGCGAGGACAAAAAAAACCAACTCAATGCAAGCTTTTCGGGAACCCCTGCACCCCCGAAAATCCACTAGGAACCTGCATGGTCTCGTCCGAAGGGACTTGCGCGGCCTACTACTTGTACCATCCAACCGAAGAACCCGAGCCACAAGCGACGCGTATTACCGGACCTGGCGTCACCGCATATCACTCAGGCAATCAGCCATGAAAATAAACAAAACCGGCGTCATCGAGCTGGCCCATGGCAGCGGAGGACGAGCAACCGCCTCGTTAATCAATGACATATTTTATGCACATTTTGGTAACGCCTTTCTTGATCAACAAGCAGATCAAGCAACGTTGCCCCCACTTGCAGGTAGGCCAGTTTTTACGACCGATAGCCACGTCGTGTCGCCTTTGGTCTTTCCTGGCGGAGATATCGGACGACTCGCCGTGTATGGCACGGTTAATGACATTGCCGTTTGCGGCGCGACACCACAATACCTAAGTGCCGGTTTTATTATTGAAGAAGGCTTCTCGATACAAACACTCGACCAGATTGTCTCCTCAATGGCAGCTGCCGCAAAAGAATGTAATGTCTCAGTCGTGACAGGCGATACAAAAGTCGTTGGACGCGGCCAAGCAGATGGTCTCTATATCAACACCAGTGCAATTGGGGATTTACCTACGCACCTGTCGCTTGGGCCGAACCACATCAAACCAGGGCAAAAAATCATCATCAACGGATCATTAGGCGACCACGCCGTCGCCATTTTGAGCGAACGCGAATCCATAGACCTCAATGGAGGATTCCAGTCTGATGCAGCGCCATTGGTCGACCTTATCCAAATGATGCTAAACGCAGCACCCGGTATCTCAGCCATGAGAGACCTGACCCGCGGAGGACTCAGTGCATGTCTTAATGAATTAGCACAAAGCGCAGGTTGCGGCTTCAAAATCAAAGAACAAGCTATTCCAATCAACGCAAATGTAAAGGCAGTCTGTGAGCTACTCGGCTTAGAAGCGTTAGCCCTTGCCAACGAAGGAAAGCTCGTCGCATTCTGTCCGCCAGAGCAAGCGGAGGCGCTCGTTAGTAAAATGAGGTCGCACCCACTCGGAACCAATGCAGCCGTGATCGGTGAGGTCGTAAATGACCCCCATCACTTTGTTTCTATGGAAACCCTGTACGGAGGCGCGCGCCGAATAGCGTGGCAATGGTCCGACCCTCTACCAAGAATTTGCTAACCAAAGCTTATCCCGCCTGCGCCAATAAAAACTAAGTAGAAAGTCCAACAAGCGCTGGCTTTAAAAACATTGTAAAAGGCGAACGCAAAGCGCTGAGGCGCGACTATACTGCTTGGAATGACATTATTTCTAGCGACGTGCAGCAGTAGCAATGATTAGATATTTGAGTTGGGAAAAAACGATCACAACCTGCACCCTCGCCTGTCTGATTTCGTTCTCTTTTTCGTATCCACGCAATAGCCTTGCAGACACTCTTGTCGTTTTCAATTGGGAGGACTACCTCTCCGATGAGGTCATCGCGCGCTGGGAAAAAAAATCTGGCCATAAGATCAAGCAAATATACTATGACGGTAACGAAAACCGGGATAGCGTATTGGTCGCCATCGGCAATGATACTACCGAAATTGATATTCTAATCGCTGACGAAACCGCCACGCCGTCTTTCGGCACTATTGGAACACTGCTCAGTGTAAACGCCTATGAATCAACCCCGAACATTCACTTGGTAGACAAGAAGTGGGACAAGGTATGCGGTGCATACGGCGTACCTTACCTGTGGGGCACACTGGGGGTGGCTTATCGAAGCGACAAAGTAACATCCGCCCCCACTTCATGGGACATCCTATTCAACCCACCGCCGCTATTGTCAGGACATATTGGCTGGCTAGATGAGTCTATCGATACCTTGGCGCCCGCGTTGTTTTTAGCTAACAACGATATCAATACCCGAGACCCAGACACCTTGCGCGCGGCATTCGAAAAAACAAAACGCGCGCTGCCCCATATTCTCACGTTTCAGTACAGCCTCAGCTATTTAGATTCGTCAGTGCGCCAGATAAGCAAGCCGGCAGAAAAGGAGCTGTATCTGGCAATGAGCTACAGCGGCGATCAAGACTCTTTGAACGAGCAATCCGGTACAGATTTGTGGCAATACACCACGTTAGATGAAGGCACAATTTCATGGGTCGACTGCCTCGCAGTCCTGAAAAACTCTTCTCGCAAAGCGTTAGCATTTGATTTTATTAACTTCCTTTATCAACCTGAAAACGCTGCTCAAAACTCTTTGGACGCTTATACAGCCACCCCAATGAGTCAAGCCAAGTCTCTGCAACCCATCGACTTTCAAAATGACAGCACGGTCTACCCTGGCGACACACTAGACCGTTCGCAACCCTACTTACCAATGGACAATGCAACGGCGGTACTCCGGCGACGCATTACCAGCACACTAGAAAAACTTCATGAATCTAAATAAACGCGCCCTATTTTTAATCATTCCCGTCGTCTTTCTTAGTTTTTTAGTCGCGAGCAGCGCGTTTTATTGGTCTCTCGAAAAAACTATACGAGGCTTAGAAGAAAACCGTCTTGAACTGGCAATCACCGAACTAACGACGAGCTTCCACCAATACTCAACGTTCGCCGAAAGCTATCTCGAAGCAACACTTCAAAACACAGCATTAAGACGGTTTCTTTCGTCTCAAGATTCTCAATACAAGCAAGTTAGTTTGGGCACCGCAATAACAAAAGCGACCGGAAAGTTTAAACACCATCGCTCCGACCGCCTAAGCTTTTTGATAGTCGACCATATCAATATGGAAAAACCAAAAGAGCAATTCTTCTTCGAAATCAGCGACGACCCATTCAGCAATCTATCGAGCGGTTTACGGCGTGACTACGAGTCCTTCATCGCATCAAACAATTCACGAGTATGGGGCTACACCCAAGAGCCCGACGGCACCGGTAAAATCACAACGTCCCGTATTGTGGATAGAATTACTTTATTTGAGCCGACCGATATTGCATCGAACAACAGCGTTCTCCTACAACTGGCTGTCGAGCCGACACGCTACTTAGAACTAAAAAAGAGCCTAATCGAAACCTACCAAGCGGATATCAGTTACAACAAGGTCCTGCCAAATAATTCGTACGCATTCAGAAATAAAGCGTATTTAGGCCCTGGCGAAGTTCTCTTTATTGATGTGCCAGAGAGCTACCTAACCGAACGTTTACTACCAGTTCGTGCCACCATCATACTCGTGTCAATCGCCCTATTTTTTGTTTCCGCTCTTATCCTGCTGCATCTTGTAAAACGCTATATCACAGGCCCCATCGAATCATTGGAATCTCAGCTCAGCAATGTTGTCGATCAACATCAAGACAACATATCTATCAGTCATATTGGCAACGACGAGGTAGGCCGTCTGCAGCGTACCTTCCATAAACTCTATGGCGAACTAGCGACTGCTTACAAGCGCACCAAGCAACTGGCGGAACGAGACCCTCTCACGCAATTACACAACATGTCATACATACATGAACAAGCCGCTAACGCGATCGAAGAAGCCCGCGAAAAAGATGAGTGCGTCGCGCTGATTTATATCGACCTAGACAACTTTAAGTTTGTTAACGACAAGTACGGCCATGATGTTGGCGATGCGTTGTTACAGGCCTTCGCGGCAAGACTATCAAGCGCGGTTCGTAGCGAAGATCTGGTCTGCAGTAAAAAAATGCCTTTAGCCAGTCCAGGACGAATTGCGGGCGACGAGTTTTCAGTAGTAGTGAGAGGTATTCACGATGCAACCGTTCCTGAACAAATTGGTAAGCGCGTGCTGTCGTTATTTAAAGAAGGCTTCCATTTTGACAAAGGTCAGTTTCCAGTTTCTGCAAGTATCGGTATCTCAATGTATCCTGCGGATGGCGACACCTTAGCTGAGCTATTGGCCAACGCAGATAATGCGATGTATCAGGCTAAAGACAATGGCAAAAATTCGATTGCATTCTATTCGAAAGAGCTCGCGACATCGATGCGTCGCCGAATGGAAATCGAGCATGAATTGCACAACATGGACACGGATAAAGAGTTCTATCTCGTTTACATGCCGCTTGTTGCCACTAAGAACAACTCAGTCGATGGCTTTGAAGTACTATTGCGTTGGAATTCACCTAAGCTAGGGTTTGTCGGGCCAGACGAATTCGTGCCGATTGCAGAGCGGTGTGGCTTATTCGAAAAGATCGATAACTGGGTGACTGAAAATGCGATGCGTCAGTACGCTCAACTAAAAGAATCGCTTGGAAGAGACTTTAAGCTTTCCATCAATTTATCCTCCGCGCAGTTAAACCTCAACTTAATTGGACACCGTTTGATCGAGCTGATCAAACAACACAAAATCCCCTCGCACTGCATACAGCTAGAAATGACCGAGACCTTAAGTGTTGAGTTCTCACGTCAAGCCAATCAGTTTTTGGAGCTGCTTCGAGAGCAAGGCTTTAATGTAGCGATCGATGACTTTGGTACCGGCCATACTGCGCTCCTGCAACTCGTCGAATACCCTGCCGACATGATTAAATTTGATAAAACCTTTGTTGAAAAAGCGATGGAGCCAACGAATCGCGCGATGTTAGGGCCGCTGGTATCGCTCTGTCATTCACAGGGCTTAAAGGTCACCGTTGAAGGGGTAGAAACCAAAGAAATGGCTAGTTACCTAACGGACATAGGCTGTGATTATTTACAAGGATATTACTTTGGAAAACCGGCCAAGCTTGAAGACTTGAAGCTAGAAAATTTTTAAAGAAATCCGTTAATTCATCCTTGCTATGCTTCGCTGATACTCCCAACGCACACCCTATTCCTACCCGTATCCTTGGCCTGGTAAAGCGCCTCGTCGACGCTCTTTATTAGGTCGTGATAATCGTCCCCCTGAGAGGGAACAAATGCAGCCATCCCGATGCTTACTGCTAGCGGAACATGCTCTCCTTGAGACCTGACATCAAGCTCTTCAACACAACGCCTAATGCGCTCTGCCAGTGCCGCAACACCTTCGCAATGGGTTTCGGGAAGAACAACCGCGAGCTCTTCGCCGCCATAACGGCAGACTAGATCAGGCGGACGCCTAATCTGGTTGGCAATGGCAGTACTAACCGCCTTTAAACAATCGTCGCCCACTAGATGGCCGTATCGATCATTGACCTTCTTAAAGTGGTCGATGTCGATTAGCAAAAGACCAATCGCACTTCGGTTGCGCTGACTGCGGCGAAACTCAATATCAATCAACTCATCAAAATATCGCCGATTTCTAATTCCCGTCAGTTGGTCTGTCGTTGATAGCTCTTTAAGCTCCAAATTTAGTTTCTGTACATCACCAAGCGCATCTGACAGCGCTTCCGTCCGCTCAGTCACCTGACTCTCTAGAACTTCATTCTGAGCACGCTGCTGACGTATCAGCACTTTGTTCATACGAGACGACTCCAACTCCGCATCCACACGCCGTGCAGACTCGTCATGAAAACGTTCTGCCAACGCGAATGACAGTAATATAATCTCTATTGCCGAGCCAATTTGCGCTGACGACTCTGTCATTGCGGTACGCGGTATAAAGCCAAATTTGTTCATTGCCAGTATGACACTACCAATTAAGAAAATAGTCCACGCAACACTAAAGTAAATCGCATATTTTTGGCGAGTTCGAATAGTAATTAGGTAACTAACCAGCAGCAAAAATATACAAGAAAAAATTGCCAAGCCCGCGCCCAAACGAACCGCCTCTGAATACGGTAAAACAAGGGCGAGAGCAGAAACAACAATACCCGCAAACGACTGAATATAGAGTGCTCGACAGATCGCCGGATAGTTATCCCTAATATCCAAAAAATTGATCAAAAACATACTGCCGGCAACGATTATAAGCGGCGTAAAAACCGACACACTTTGCGTGTTCCATTCTGGAGCATACGGCCAAATAAACTGATAGCTATAACCGCTTAACCCTAACTGCACGGTGGCGAAGGTGACGACGTAGATAACATAGAACGCGTAAACAGAATCTCGTTGACGCAGATAGAGGAAAAAGTTGTACAAAGCCATTACTAAGACGATGCCGTAGTAAATCCCTTGCACCGCCAACTGCCACTGATCTTTCTCAAAGAATTCGTTTCGATCGAGAATGTTAATCGGAAGCTGAATGGAACTGGTGGTTTCTATACGAACGTAAACTTGCTCAGCCTGATCTGTCTGTTCAATAGGGAATAGAAAGGAGCGATGATGAACGGGGCGATCCGCAAAAGCGATATTATCGCCAGTAACGACCTTATCTACTAACTGGCGCTGATTAAAACGATATAAGGTAATGTGATCAAGTAAGGCGTAATCGATTTGAATGAAGCGGTTTTGATTAGACGCGGGCAACTCAAAGTTAATCCAGTACACGTCAGGAGAGAACCCGAACGCGAGGATCGCCTGTTCTCCGAGCTGCCACTGGGAGGGAAGTGTTTCTAGAACGGCGTCGATGGTTAGCTCATGATTCTGATCGACCAAATACTGAATTTCAGTACCCGGAACAACGAAACCGGGAAGCTCTTCAGCGTAGCTATTTAAACAGAACATGACGCTTAGCAAAAAGAGCCACATGGCTCCTAACACATCCCTCCTCTGCCTTGCAGTGTTGCGCATATTGTGTCGCTATAATTCACCAAAGTAGTCCTAAATATATAGGCTACTATCGTGGTAAAAACAATTTTTGAGACCGCCAATTATCTATAACGAAGCTTGCTTCGCGCTTTATCGATGCCTCACCTGCTTCGAAGTATTTCCTCGCTGACTTATAACCCCTTCCATGCCGCTGATCCAGTAATCTTATATGCAGGAAAAAAACATCTTTGCTCATTCAGCTTAGGTTCAGCTTTGCTGTTTTATTGTGGTCCTGCGATCAACTATACGCATTGGAGAAAATAATGAACCAGCAAACTAAAACATCTCAGCTTTTGACAACCACAACCATTCTCGTGTCCATGTTTGTAAGCTCACTCGCTTACGCCGGAGGCAAACATCACAGCGCGGTAGACTGGGCTCATGTAAGCAGATACGAACCAATCACCCGCACAATTCAGCATAGTAAACCCCATGAGGAATGCTGGAATGAACAGGTACAGTACGATAGCTATGACCATCGCTATCGCAACAACGACCGCTCGCACACCAGCACCATCGTCGGCGGGATTATCGGCGGCGCGGTAGGAAACGCATTAGGGCATAAAAAGAAAAACAAGCGTATTGGTACCGCTGTTGGCGCAATTCTAGGCGCATCAATCGGTAGCGACTACGGAACAACACACCATCGCAGAGGAGCCCCAGTGTCTCGCTATCGCAATGAACAGCGTTGCAATACAACGCATCATGTATCCTACGAGGAGAAGGTTGTCGGCTACCATGTGTGGTATCGTTATCACGGCGAAAAATATAAAACGCGAATGGATACAAAACCCGGAAAACGAATTAAAGTTCGCGTGATTGTCGAGCCCATTTAGGGCTCGATTTACTGCCCTACTGAATCACGTATCGCTTTAATGAGAGACCTAGCCATTGAACATATTCAAATTTAACCGTCACATTGCGCCAATATTTTTGGCGCTGACAATGACATTCGCGGCGATGCCCGCTTTGGCAAGCAACGCGCCAAACATATCTCGCGAACAAGCCATCGCTATCGTCAAGCAACACTATCAAGGTAAAACATTAAAAGTGTCTAGCAAACCCGACGCATACGTAGTTCGCTTGCTAACCAAAGCCGGCAAGGTAAAGCAGCTACGCGTCGACAAAAAAACCGGCGAGCTCCGTTAGATGTCCATTGTGATTAACGCTATGAGTTTTAAGAGTGCACGGGGCCCATTGCGATGAAAGTATTAGTCGTCGAAGACGAAACCAAATTACGCCAACAAATATGCGAAGCCCTTAAGCATGAAGGGCTATCGATCGAACAGGCCAAAGATGGTGAAGAAGCACTTTTTATCGGACTTAACTACCCTATAGACATCGCCATAGTCGACTTAGGCTTACCGAAACTGAGCGGCGTAGATGTGATAACACAATGGCGCGACGCTGGCGTTTCATTTCCAACCCTTATATTAACCGCCAGAGGGCATTGGCAAGATAAGGTCGAAGGGCTTAATGCCGGTGCAGACGATTACTTAGTCAAACCTTTTCACCACGAGGAGTTATTAGCCCGAATTAACGCCTTGTTGCGCCGTATCGGCGGCCATGCCTCTTCTCGTCTGACCTTCGATGGCATTACAGTCGACCTATCCGCAAAAGAGGTGAGCGTTAATAATAAACCACTTGAGCTGACCGCATTCGAGTACAGCACCCTTGAGTACTTAATACTTAAACCCGGCCAAACAGTATCCAAAACTGAGCTTACCGAGCACCTTTACGACCAAGACCACGACAGAGACAGCAATGTCATCGAAGTTTTTGTTGGCAGGTTAAGAAAGAAACTCGACCCGAACGGGCAGCTTAATCCGATCAAAACACTGCGCGGGCAAGGCTATCGATTTGACCTAGTGACACGGAGCAGCTCCTGATTCGCATGCTATCGTCTAACAGTATTCGCTCCCGCTTGACGCTCGCTTCATTGTTACTGCTGCCGCTCATTTGTGGTGCGCTAGCCTGGTCACTCGAACGCGCTTTTTCCGTGAGCCTTCTCGAAAATCAGCAACGCCAAATGACGCTGCAGGCTTACGCCTTAATGGCCTCAGCAGAGCTACAACAAAACACCCTTTGGCTACCTGAAGTCATGAGCGATGATCGCCTGAATCAACTTTCATCGGACTCGTTTGCAGTTGTCCTTGATAACAACCTAAGTATCAGCTGGCGCTCGTTGTCAGCATCAGATAAGGCTGTTGATATTATCCATGCCCTATCAAAGATCAAGACCGGCGTTAGCTCGTTTAAACGGACATCCATCAACCATGAAGAGACATTTGTTTTCCAGTATGCCGTCGAGTGGGAATCAGACGAAGGTATAGCTTTACCGTTTCAGTTTGTTATTTACGAGAATCAAGCAGACTACCGAAGCCAGGTTCAGAAGTATCGTCATACGCTTTGGCTCTGGCTTTGCGCGATCGGGCTAAGCCTAATATTTGCCCAGCTAATCGTTCTGCGATGGGGTCTCGCGCCACTAAACGACCTGATTAAGGACATTGCAGCCGTTCGACAAGGAAACACAGAAAGACTTAAAGAAACGTACCCGAAAGAGCTCACAGCTGTCACATCAAGCATTAACCAATTGCTAGAACACGAAGAGAGCCAACGCGCGCGTTATCGAAATACCATGGCAGACCTAGCTCATAGCATCAAAAACCCTGTGGCTATTATCGCTAGTGAGCTGAGCAGCGCTTCACGCAACAACCAACTGCCCAAGCCGGTCCTTGACGAGCTCTCGCAACAAAACGAGCGGATCAATCAAATTGTATCCTACCAACTCAACCGAGCAGTTGGCGGCGCAGCGGCGCCCTTTGTAAAAGCTATCCCCATCAACCCTGTCGCTAAAGAAATCATTTCCGCCTTAAAGAAAGTCTACGTCGATAAAAACCTTTCGATCAGCATTGATATTTCCGAATCCGCCGTGTTCAAGGGTGACAAAGGTGACTTGATGGAGCTACTTGGCAACCTGCTCGACAATGCATTTAAATATGGACAAGAAGCGATTTCGATAGCGGCAAAAGGCGGAGTTAGCAATGGGAAAGATGGCACTGAAAACCAGTACTTAATTATCGTTATAGAAGATGGCGGACCTGGCCTAAGTAAAGAACAACAGACTCAGCTAATCCATCGTGGAGAACGGGCCGATACCGCGATACCGGGCCAAGGCATTGGCTTGGCGGTTGTATCGGATATCGTGAAAACCTACCAAGGCGAAGTTAGCCTGGATCGTGCAACGCTAGGCGGTCTAAGCGTCTCTCTTGTGTTTACTTGGAATAGCTAGTATCACGCAAGCACAATGCAATAGTGCTTTAGTTTGAGCGCCCGCCTTTTTCATACTAAACACCATCAAGCACCTTTGAGCCGCGCTGTAATCATCTCTCTTTTTGCGCCAAAACCAGGGAGTTTATTCACCTCAAACCCCGCTCTCTCTAAACCTTTTCGTACCGAGCTAGCCGCCGTAAAGGTCGACAAAGTCGTTGCGTCATTTGAATGGGAAGCCACCAGCTCGAACAATTGGTCGGTCCACATAGACGGATTTTTGCGAGGAGAAAAACCATCCAAAAACCAACAATCCGCTAGAAACTCATGCAAACAAAGGTCTTCATTCACATCGCCGAATAACAAACTAAGCGTTACCGCGTCCACGCCGAATGACACGCTATGCATACCCGCGGTTAGATCCGGATAGTTAGCGATCAACTGCGAGGCCAAGCCGGCCAATTGAGGCCAGCAATCCAGACATTTCTTTAAGTCAGTTTTGCTTAGCGGGTATTTCTCTACCGATATAAAATGAAGCGGACGTTTCGGTTCTTGAAGCCTGCTCCAGACATCCCACGCGGCGAGAAAATTTAGTCCTGTTCCAAAACCAGTTTCTACGATGACAAATGGCTGATTGAGGTCGCCCGATATGAAACGACGCGGCAGATGATTCGCCTTAAGGAAAACATAGTTGCTTTCGTCTAGACCGTTTTTGAGCGAAAAATAGAAGTCTTCGTGCTGCGTCGACAACGGCGTATCTTGCTCCCAAGATAAATCCACGGCCCTCACCTTTCGACTCATGGCTATTTAAGACCTCGGCTGTTGAACGCTGCGCAATAAAGAAGTAAAAATTGAATGTTTGAAAATAACCAACTAAAACCTATGACGCCGAACCAATCCAATCCAGCTGAGCACCACCGATCCAATCCATCTGTGCTGCACTAACAAATGCTTCTATCCAGACCACTTGAAAAGGCGATTGTTTTTTGTAAGGACAACTCGAAATACCCAAGCCTGCGGCTGCATTCTTGATGGCATGTTGTCTAACGGACTGTGCGGAATTCCTGCGTTTCATAACGACCCTTAAAATCTACATCTACGTTTAGTTAAGTCGCAAACGAAGAAATTCTCAAGATGAATAAAAGAAAAAAAGTACGATACTCAAGCCCGGTGATCTGAGCCCTGAGGCCTTGTCGTATCGTTATTTCTGTCAACCGAGTAGTTTGAAACTGACACATCAACACATTCGTTAGTCACGCCCCGACTTTCACACTCTCCAAAGAGAACGTCGCCGCCAGAGTTATTATCATCGGCAGTTCCGGGCAATGGATAGTAGTTTCGATCACAAATCATTAGCATTTTGCTTCTCCTCAGTCTTTAAGGTAGCTTAACTTAGCAACACCCAAGGATTACAAAGGCTTAGGCTAAGAGGGCTATACCTAAACCTATGCTTTGGTAATAATCAGCTATGATGTAAATACCCTAAGGTTTTTCGACCTTCTGTTTCTAGACCCAAAGATTGCCCTAAACGATGATTGGAGAGTTCTGTGCGCGTACTGTTAGTTGATGACCATACTTTATTTCGCGATGGCCTAAAAACCCTGCTGGGGAACATAGATCAATTCAATGAAGTACTCGACGTCGATTGCGGCCAAGCCGCCATCTCTTTTCTCGAAGATGATGACGACATCGATGTTGTGCTGCTTGACTATGAGTTGGGTGATATGAGCGGCCTAGAGGTTCTTTCAGTCATCAAAGCAGAGAACCCGGAAATCCCCGTTATTATGCTTTCGGCCCGAGAAGAATCTGCTTTGATTCAGGATCTACTGGCAAAAGGGGCTAGCGGTTTTATTACGAAAACCTCCAGCTCAGACGTTATGCTGTCAGCAATTAGTTTGGTCGTTTCAGGTGGCATCTACATTCCGCCCGCAATTTTAACTGGGCAGGTAACGACGCCGAATACTTCCGCACCCACAACGGGTATCAAAAAGCCCTTGAACGCGAATTCTTTTCTGGCGCCAAACATGGCCGAACATGGCTACCAATTAACGCAACGTCAAACAGACGTATTGGAAGAACTGGGCAAAGGCTTATCTAACAAAGAAATTGCGCGCGAACTTAATATGTCGCCAAGTACGGTCAAAGTGCATGTCGCCGCGATACTGAAAGAGCTCGATGCAAAAAACCGAACGGTTGCAGTGACCATGGCGAAAGATATGGGACTGATTACGACTTAGGCTTCTGGACTTCTGCTTTATTCACTTGCACGCCTATTGGCATAGAGGTGGTTAATGAGAGCCCTAAGCTTTGCTGGTTTGACGGGTTTCTTTAAATGCCGAATGCCTGACTCTTTTATTAACCCAATCAGCTCAGGGTCTTCTGTTCCAGTCACGATTAAAGCGGGTATGTCACGCCCTTTT
Organism: uncultured Oleiphilus sp.; assembly: GCA_913020045.1. Classification (GTDB taxonomy): domain Bacteria; phylum Pseudomonadota; class Gammaproteobacteria; order Pseudomonadales; family Oleiphilaceae; genus PZPK01. The sequence goes on along the minus strand of CAJWBE010000023.1, from coordinate 38,488 downwards.
CTTTCTCTAATTGCCGCTACGGCATCAAGACCATTCTCGGTGTCTGATAACTGAAAATCAGACACAATTACATCACACTGATATTCTGGATGACCGTCCAGATAGGTTACCATTTCATCGATCGCTGCAAATGTTGTGACGGCCATCTCCCAGCTCGTTAGTAGCTCCGCAATAGAATCCCTAATTAAATCGTCATCATCTATCAACAGGACTTGCGTGCCAACACTCGGAAGCGATATAAGTTTGTCTGCCCCAGCGTCGCCAATTTTTGGTGCGGTTTGCAGCGGCGGCTCGCTGACTTCGAAGCGTTGCCTGCTATCACTTCGTTTGGCGTCGACTAAAATCGCCGGCTCTACAATTGGCACTAGCACACGAAACATCGTTCCTCTGCCGAAAGTGGACTGAACCTCAATTGGGTGGTGTAACATCTCTGACAGGCGCTTAACGATAGATAGGCCCAAGCCATAACCTTGCTGCCCTTCCTCGGTCTTTCTCTCTATTTGATAAAAACGTTTAAAAATTTGGTCCATGCTTTCTTGCGGAATCCCTCGTCCGGTATCCCAAATCTCGATACACGCAATTCCCTTGCGCCTTCTGCATGCTAATAACACTCCGCCGCTAGTCGTGTAGCGAATTGCGTTACTCAATAAGTTTCGAATGATTCGCTCAAGCATCCGTATGTCAGAATCAACCACAAAATCCCTTGCATGAAACTTTAGTTTCAATGACTTGTTTGCCGCCATGGCCTCAAACTCATGAAAAACACTATCAAGCATCGGTTTTAGTCGAACCGGAGCCGTTTCAATGTTGTCCAAACGACTTTCTAATTTAGATACATCTAGAAGGTCTTCAAACAATGCCTGCATATTCTGTATTGCCAACTCAAGCTTGCGCAGCAGGTCTTTTTGGGAGGGGTCACTTGTTCTATTCAACGCATTAATAAACAACACCATGGCCTGCAACGGCTGTTTGAGGTCGTGCGATGCGCCCGCGAACATATTCTTAATAGTCTTGTTTCTTCCCTCGACAATTTCTGTATGCGACTCAAGAAGCTTGGTTTTGTCCTGTAACTCAACGACCAGCTCTTCCATTTGCATGTGCGACGCCTGAACATCATCGATCAAGCCGTTAAACGAACGCGCTAGATTACCGGCTTCATCATCGTTAAAGACCCGAGCTCTCAGAGAAAAGTCCTTCTTACTGCCTATTTCTTTGGCCAAATTACTCAGTTTTATGATCGGAGAAGTCAACGCAAATTGCAGGCGATAGGCTAGTAAGTAAGCAATCAAGCTCGAAAATACGATAATCAAGCCAGCGTACATCAAGAACTGTGTCAGCCTTTTCTTGACGCCATCGCCGTTTGCTTCCACATACAAAGAGCCAATACTTCGTCCCTTTACCGCGACGTCAGTGAAGACGTAAAAGTTCGAGTTTTCTACCGTTTCGATCTGCTTCAACTGGCTTCTACTTGGACAGTCCAACTCCTCAAAACGAAAGTAGTTTGCGAACACGGAGCCGTCGGCGCCATACATACATGCCAAGTCGATCGATTGAAGCTTCGACAACGTTTGTAGCGTTTGCGTGACGGTACGTTTGTCTCCAAATGCCAACGCCGCCTGGCTTCGTTCGGCGGTGATATCCACCAAAACGTCAAGCTGATCTCTAAATTCCTTTGAGGCTAACGAATGGCTAAGAGTAGCGATTGAAGACAGCGCAACTAGCAAGGCAGTAATCACCGTTAATAATACAGTGAGTAAAAACTTGGTCCTTATCGAGAAGTTAGCTAACGAAGTAACAATCAAGGTGTTTGCTCAGGCTTCATATTGCGTTTAATTTCACGCGCCAAGCTCAAAATATCTGACCCGATAAAAAGGCCCTGATCAACCGCGTTAGTTATATTAATCTCAAACTGGACCTGATCCGTGGTGCGCATGATATTAACGATGCCACCTCGCTCTGCGAAACCCTGCTCCTCCCCGATACTCAAGACATATACAAACTGAATTTCATTCCAAAACGTCGGCAGCCGCACCTTTTGGTCTTCACCCACAAACAGAATATGACAACCACTTTTGATTTGTTCGATATCTGTTGTTCTACGCAGCAATAATTCGCGATCACCAATTAAGGTCCCGTCGACCGCATCGAGAAACACTCCAAACGGAACGTCACCGTACAAGCACATCGTAATATTTTCATTGCCTGATTCGAATGCATCAAGTGGCCACTCGACAAAATTTGCAAAGTTGTAAAGAAACAGTGCTTTTACTTGGTATTCCGCGAATCGCGCGTCGTCAGACAGTGACGCTTGGGAGCCAAATAGACACACCAGCGCAACCGCAACCCTACTAATCAACTTCATACGTCTAGCCTCCGCTCGGTAAGGCGCCGCCGATCACAAAGGCACCTAAAAACTTAACCAGAATATCGTTAATGCCACAGCTTCCGACGCCCTTATTTTTATCTTCTGTCGAGCATGTTCCAAACGCGCGTTGAAAGGTGTTTGACACTTGAAGACTATCCGAATCAATCTTTTTCGCTATCGAAGGGTCGCTTGCACCCAAGGGGTCTTGATCATTTTCTATACTGTCGTCGCCATCGAATAGATCAGAGATAACATCGTCAAGTACGGGCGGTATTAGTCCATTACTTGGCTCATCAACGGGCGGTATCACGACCGGAGCATCATTGACCTGTATGACTCTGTCAGAGCGAGCGATCAGTATGGCACCATTATCCGTCGTATTGGTTAAACCAACCACGCCATCCAGTGCATCACCATTGCTATTGAACGACTCCAAAGTCACATCTGAGTTGAGAACAACCTCACGAGTAACGGGGTCCACCAAGGTCACCCCATTAACACTATCGACCAGTATGTCCCCACCCACTGCTCTAACCAAAACATCATTACCCGCGTTGTCTCCAAACTCAAACACATTTACAGACGCGCTGGTATCCGTCTGGCGAATCCGAATCGACACTTGCTGGCTTGGCACGGAACCGAGCCCGTCATTCACTGCCTGATCAACCGTATTATTCGAAATAATCGAAGCCGCATTTAGCGACCCGACCATTAGAGACCCATCATCAATCGCAATGTCGATCAAGCCCTCGCGAACACCGTCGCCAAGCGCGTCATTCGCCGTTAGGTCTGCGTTAATCGCCACATCGCCTGACGCCGCTAGCGTTATATTCCCCTGCTGGATCAGCACGTCATCACTGATCGTTAGCGACCCGGCACTGGCAGCGAAATTGCCGCTATTAATATCAACCGCCGAACCCAAGGCAAGCAAATCACGGAGACTCAAATCATCGGACTCAAGCACCGAGACACTCGCAGGCCCTCCCGCAATTACCTGCAAGACATCGACATCTGTCACCAATGAAATATCCCCTGCAGGGCTAACAAGATCGAGACTAAGCTCGTTAGCGGTAAAACTTAGCTCTCGCCCCGAAACATCATTAATGTCGTTTGAGGAGATCGATATAGCGCGACCAGTACCCGTTAAACCTGCGTCAGGAATTGTCAATGTACCACCAACGGTAATGGAAGAATCTCCTGTGTTTGACCAAGTGCCTATCGTTAAATCGTCTGCTTCGTTTATGGTTACTTGATTGGCAGCAGTATTCGTTAACGCCAAGGTACTTGCTGTTGTATTGAATACCGATGCGCCGCCTGCTGTTTGGCTGTTAATCAAAAGAGCCCCTGCCGCTAGGTTGACGCTGCGATCAGAATCGACAATATCTGTCGCCGTCAGCGATAGGTTATTTACGCCAACATCTAAACCCGCATCTGGAAGTGTTAACACTCCGCCCGCCGTGATCACGCTTACACCTGCGTTAGACCACCCCGCCAATGTTATTGAATCTGTCTCATTTATGGTGACTTGATTTGCACCAGCGTTATTCAGGTCCAAACTGCCGACGGTCGTGTTGAATATTGAATCGCCACCAAGGCTTTGCGTATCAAGCGTCAGAGCGCCAGCGCTTATCTCTAGAGATCTGCCACTTAGGTCAACAATGTCTGTCGCCGTCAGTGACAAATCATTCGTACCAACATCTAAGCCAGAATCGGGAATAACCAATGGCCCACCCGCCGAAATATTAGTACTGCCATTTGAGGATAAGCCAAGTAGTGTTAAAGCATCTGTTTCAAAGATGTTTATCTCGTTAACCCCGCCATTGGTTAAATCAAGACTTGTAGCACTTGTATTAAACGTCGAGTTACCTCCATTCGTTTGAGTATTAAGCGTTAAGCTGCCTGCAAGCAAAGAAACCACACGGTCAGAATCAATAACATCCGTTGCGGTAATCGATACATTGTTAGCCCCTGCATTCAAGCCCGCATTCGGCAGCGTTAGAATGCCTCCCGTCGTAATCTCGCTATCACCAGCATTAGACCAAGCCGCGATTGTTAGGTTGTCGGTCTCATTCACGCTTATTTGATTGCTCGCCGAATTACTTAAGTCTAGGCTCGTAACGGTAGTATTGAATATAGCGTCACCGCCCGCCGTTTGCGTCGCGACCGCCAGGGCACCCGCTGTTAAGTCGACCGCTCGTCCACTTATATCAACAATATCTGTTGCCGTTAGAGACAGGTCATTAGTACCGACGTTTAACCCCGCATCCGGAATGGTCAGCACACCGCCCGTCGTCATGCCCGTCGTGCCATTGGCTGATAGACCCGTCAATGTCAAAGCATCGGTTTCAATGATACTAACGTCGTTCGTGCCGCCATTTGTTAAGTCCAAACTTGTCACGGTGGTATTGAAAGTCGAACTACCTCCGACTGTCTGGGTATTCAACGCGAGCGCACCGGCAGTCAAGTCGAGGATTCGACCACTCACGTCAACAATATCAGTGGCCGTCAGTGATAAATCGTTGGTGCCAATATTTAGGCCCGTGTCGGGAACCGTTAATACGCCACCCGCCGTCACTGAAACGTCTCCAGCTGCCGCCAGAGTTGTTAGCTCAAGTGCATCAAACTCTTCAATCGTCACACTACCTGACGTTGTATTCGATACGCTTAAACTTGCCACACGCGTATCAACATCAATACCATTTGCCGCTTGCAAAATAGCGCCACCTGATGAGGCCTGAACATCCACATATGCGGCACCACCATCAACAATCATGTTTCCACTGGTAATTGAGATCGCGTCACTAAGCGCGCTCGCACTAATCATGGAGCTAACCAGAGAAACGTCAGCTGCAGTAACCGCTATCTGTCCCGAACCGGCGTTATAAAACGTCGCATTTCGCGTATCAAAGTCGCCACCGGCAGAGATCGTGATATCCCCGCCATAGCTGTTAATAGTGTTATTGATTCTGACGAACACTTCGCCACCAGCGACTAAGTTAATATCAACAGCATCAAGGGTTCCGGTATCATTGTCAGTAAGCTGATTGCCCGCAACGGTATCAAGATCGCCCGTCGCGGATAACGTTAGCGTCGAGCCGTTTAGCCCATCAAGGTCGATATCTGAACTAAGAGATAAATTGCCACCGTTCAATGCAGAAATCGTTGTATCGCCACCTTGTATATCGAGATTAGAAATTGTCAGACTGTCTTCTTCATCAATAATGACATCCCCTGCCACGCTATTTGTTAGAGACAACGTCGCCACCTGAGTGTCGAGTTCTATGCCATTGTTGGCGACTAAAACGACTCCGCCATTACTAGCCTCCATATCAATAGTTGCGTTGCCGGAGTCGGCAATTTGATCACTACTAATGACTGTAATCGCAGCATCTGACGAGCTTTCTGAAGTAAGCTTACCGACGAGGTCAACATCATTAGCTGTTACACTGATAACCCCCAGGCCTGTTTGAATTGACGAATTTCCTGCCGTAATAAAATTTCCGGTGGCAACAACCGTAGAATTGCCTCCCGTGGTAAAAATATCGGCATCGTTACCAAACGAAATGTCGTTGGCCGCAACAAAGCTTAGATTAACGGCATCATTCGTTCCGGTATTAAAGTCCTGGATAGAGGAGTTCGCCGCCAACGTAATATCTAATCCAGCGAGGCTAAGGCCGCTGCCATTAGCGCCGTCCAGATCAATTTCATCTGACACGAGCAAAGTGAAGTTACTAGCGATACTCACGTTTTGAGTGGCGAAATTCAGCGCGTTTGAATTGGCGTCGAACGCACTATCAACCAAGGTGAGGCTAGTATCATTTAGCATATCGACATTGCCACTGCCGCCAAAGTTTAGATCGGCGGTATTGACCGTGGTCGTAAACGAAGTATTCGCGGCCACATTAGCAATATCAAGAAACACATCGTCCGCAACGATAGAAAGATCACGACCGCTTACGTCCAAAATATCATTCGCCGTAATTTGCACATCACCTGCGGTATTAATACCAATATCGGCGAGTGTTACCGTACCGGCCGCATCCAAACTCAACGAGGCTAATCCTGGGTCCACCTCAGCACCCGCTGCAAAAGTAATGTCTCCTCCAGCATTAAGTACTATGTCTACATGGTCATCAATCGGTGTACAAGTTGCCCCGCCTTCACAAATATTCTGACTAAAAACAAGGTCTGCCCCCGCATCAAAAGTATAAGTGGCCCCATTCGCCCCCTCGGTATTCGTATCGAACAGAAATTGAATTGTCGTCCCTGCAAGAATCGTTGCATCACCTACTGAAGACAACGAGCTGATGACAATGTTATTCACCTCATCAATAGAAATGTCGCCACTGATTGTATTGGTCAAAGCAGCACGATTGACGAACGTTTCGATATTGTTAATACCCGTTGCTGCGGTGAGATTTGCTCGACCATCTCGCGCATCGACATCCGTGTTCGTATCGCCACCATCCAGAATACTGCCAGCTGCACTGTCCAAACTAATGCTGGCGGCGCTGGTATCTAGCGTCACTAGTCCCGTCACCGTCATGTCTCCAACGGTGTCGATATCGATCAATGACGAACCAACATCTACCAACACGCCGTCGTTAATCGTTAGGGTGCCGCCGGTATTGATAGTAAAATTCTCAGAACTCGTAAAATTACTAATGGTAACGGCACTGTTCGCGCTATTGAGGCTGAAGTCAGACGCGACATCGATTTCTGTCAGCTCTATAGCGTTCTGAGCATCGATCGAAACTGCACCACTAACCGCATTAGTTATATCGAGCTGGCGGGCGTCAATATCAAGATCAATGCCCGTCTGGGCCGAGATGGATAGTCCTCCATTCACGGCAATAATGTCCGTACCTGCCGCCGCATCATCAACGATCGTAGAACCACTGTTAACAACAATAGCGGTCGGGCCTGCATTCGCAGACAGCAAGGAACCCGCCAACTGGACACCACCAGCAAGTACGGTCAGCGTCCCTGCTTGCGTATCAATGGAAGCGTCGCTTGCGGCAGAAAAAATCCCTCCCGCTACCACAACGGAGATGCCACCGGTTGTTTGTATATCAGCGTCAGACCCCAATGTAATATTGCCGCCGGCCGTTAAATTAACACCCACCGCATCGGCACTAACCGTTGACGCATCAGCAATATTTACATTCGCGGCCAGACTAATACTGCCATCAGCCGTCAAACTCAATGTATTCCCATTACCACCATCTAGGTCGATATCATCGTCAATAGTGATATTACCGGTCCCTGTTCCTGGACCTGAACCGTTATCTAACGCGGTGTTGATCGTGACGTCCGACGAAGCAAGCGCCGCCGTGATTGCTGCGTTGTTAATCGTTGAGCTCGTCCCAACGCCTGATCCTTCCCAGCTGTTTGGGTCTAATGCATCAAACGCACCGTTAGCACTTACCGCAGAACTAATCGTTATATCGTAAGGATCGATATAAAACGTACCTGTTTCGCCCGCAGCCGCTGACGTATTTACCTGACCGAATATCTCGACTTTTTCAAGGCCGGACACTTCGATAAATCCCCCGTCGCCAGCTTCACTGCCTCCTGTTGCACTCAAATTCGCGCCACTCTGGAATAACGAAGTGCCTGGACTAAACGCAATAATATTTCCGCCGTCTCCTCGTTCGCCTGCGTCAGCGGACACTTCAGCGCCATCGGCAAGCACAATCACATCATTGGCACTTATACTGACATTGCCACCATTTCCCGCAAGGTCGCCACTAGCGTTTATCTGTCCAAGGACGGCAATGCGATCACCCGACAATTCAATGACTCCTGCATTGCCGTTACCTGTTGCGCTACTGACTAACTCGCCGTCGATAATCAAGTCGCCGTGAGAGCCGGTGATGTAGATTTCGCCGTTGTGCTCTTCAATGCGGTTCGCTCTCACCACACCCGTGTTGTTAACCACCGTTTGATCTAACGCTGACATGGCATCGGCGTTAAAAACCACCGCGCCGCCGTTGGCTTCAATCAATCCATGATTTTGAATCAAGGCACTGATCGACGCACGGGATGATACAATCGAGACAGAATCACCGATCCGCTCGATGGTCACGTCATCAGCAGCAATAAGCTCTATATGCCCTTGTTCTGCGCCCATCTCGCCATGATTAACAAGCTCATCACCGATAAAAACAAGCATGCCGTTTTTAGCTGCCTGAATCAGACCGTCATTTATGATCGCTGCGCTTTGTTCCCCAGAAAACTGATAGTTTCCTGCCATAAAGTCTTGATCGTCAATGTTCAGCGTCGATGCAATCAAACCGCCCACATCAATGTGCGCACTCTCACCAAAAACAATTCCGTTAGGGTTAATCAAGAACACCTGTCCGTTTGATTTCATTAAACCCAAGATGCTTGAGGCGTCGTTGCCGATCACCCGGTTCAGCGCAACAGAATTAATCGACGGTTGCTGAAAAATGACCTGTTCATGGACGCCAATATCGAAGCCCTGATAATCGATGCTGACGCGATCGCTTTGCTGGTCGATGATCATACTATCGCCAGACTCGGTGATCGTTGCGCTGCCCTGATTGACGGAGGCGTCACTCGGCAACGAAAAAGCAAGACGCGGAAACGCAAGGCAAAAAGCCAAACAGACTGTTATCGCATGACAACTCATCGCCTTAGATTTACTTGATTTCATATGCTTTCTCATTGCATTTATGCATCAATATTTATACGTGTAAGCTTAATGGGGAATAACATAATTCAGTTTTACTAAAAAGTCGGTTTGTTCTGGCTCTGGGTTCAGTCCAACATCGTGATTGCTTGATAACGCAGCGCTAACCGACAAGATAAAATGCTTGTTATAGGTCGTTTGTAAGCCAACACCACTCCCCCCCAATAGAGCACGAGAAACAAACGTGTCGTTCAAGGTTAAGCGCTCGCCATAAGCCAAATCGTAATAAACAAAAGGGGTAACTTTAACATTCGAAAATGACGAAACGAGATTAGGCAGCCACCATTCAAGATGCGCCAGTCCACCTCGGTCAGCACCAAAATAGCCTGAGTCGACATTACGAACGCCATACGCACCTGACATCGGCAGCAATTCAAATGAGCTAAGTTTCTCTTCACTATACTGGCCTTTTAACGACCACTTCAAAGAGCTAAACCACCACGACTGGGAGTCGCCAATACCCCATTGGAACTGTTGGCTGAGAACGCCTTTATAGAAGTCAGTCTCTTGCTCAAGGCCTTCAATCTCGTAGTTACCACCCACAACACCGATATAGACACCATAAGACCAACTGCTTGCGATAGGCCGATAATTTAGAGACCACGACAAGGAAGCGGTTCGGCTTGTTTCGTCCCGTTCAAGTAGTGGCTCATTGAATAGGCTGTCATAGGTATTTTTCTTGTAGTTAACACCAGCACTTATGCGTTGCTGTAAATCAAAAGAGCGCGACAGATCATAACTGTACTGCACTCCAAACAGGCTAGCATCGCCCTCCAAACCCAAGGATTCGAACCCTCCCTCGACATCAAACTGGTTATTACTAGCAGATAAGGAGAGCGTATGATCGAGGCTATAAACTGGGGTGTCGTAGTTGATAAAGCCATAGGTATTTTCTTTGCCGTCTACTGCTTTCAGGATTCCCATCGACAGCGAGTCTAAATTCCCAAGCAAATCGTAATTCGTCACCACGGCAGTCACTCGGTCTTTTCCGGTACTATCGTTTCCGAAATTATCGGCGCTAAATGAACCCACCCAACGACTGCTTCGAGTCGCTTTGATATTTAACCTAACCTCTCCTCTTTCGCTGCCACGTGAGTAATAAGGAAATACCTCAATGCCATATTTCGCTTTTATCCCTAAAACTATTTTGTCTACGTTCGGTTGATATAGCGGCTTACCTAAAACAGGATTAAATAAGCGCTTTAGCTCTTGATTAAGCCCCTTATCACCGCCCCGTACATTCACATCGCCAAGTCGCGCAACGAGTATCGAAATTCGAGCGTTCTTATTGTCTTTAAGTTTTTGATGCGGCAGAAAAACAGAATGAAATTTGTAGCCGTAGTCACGATAAAGTTTGCCTAGGTCATCAACCACAACGTAAAGCTCATCTAAGGTCACCGCCTCGCCAAACTGGTTTCTAGAACGCTTATAAGTGTGTTGAATTTTTTCTAGCGTCAAATCATTTTGCGGATAGGCTGGTAAGCTTCGAATATCAATATTGGAAATGAGAAAACGCTTATCTTTCGCTTTGTTTGAACGGTTCGTATCAGCCGCATTTGCTCCCGATACCAGCGCAATTATCGCGAAGCACACGATGATCATTTTCATACAAAAATGGTTCGAAGGTTTATTCGGCGCGATATTGATACTTTCTAATCTCCGTTGGCGCTGATGGGAACGTCACTAATTAATGATCTCAAACCCATTCCGGCCGTTTCGTTTAACTTGATACAATGCTTCATCAGCCGTTTTGAACAACGCGTCTGAATCTAATGTTCCGTGTGAAAGCGCAACACCGATACTGACGCTTGGCACCAAAACGTGACCCGCCAAAGAACAAGGCTCCGTCACCATTTGAAACATTCTTTCGACCACCAGTTTCACTGCATTCACATCTTTTACTTCCGTCAACACGACCATAAACTCGTCGCCACCCAAACGTGAAACTGTATCAACTTTTCGAGTCGCCTCCATCAACCTAGACGCTACTTTTTTTAACAGTTCATCGCCTTGATCGTGCCCAAGTTCATCATTCACTTGCTTGAATTTATCTAAATCCAATGCGACCAATGCAAGCTGCTTACCTTTGCGGCTTGCATGATATAGCGCTTGGTCTAGCCGGTCGTTAAATAGTCGCCGGTTAGGCAGCCCAGTCAAGGCGTCATGGAATGCATGCTGGCGCAGCTCGTTATAGTGGTTTTCCATTTTATCTAACAACGAGTTAAACGCTTCGATCGCTTCTGGGCGGCTGGATTCTTCTCTTCTAGCTCGCAGACTCCAATCACTGGTGCTGATTACCCGCTGAGTCACCTTTGCCATTTCGATCAAGTCGGAATAGTCCACACCTTTTGCGTTGGTAACATCGAGTTCATTGTTTTGGAGCTTTTGGGACATGCTTGGGGGGACATAGATCTCGCCTTGCAATACCAGATTGATCGCATCAATCAGCTCATCAGGCTCCATTGATTTCGGTAAGAAGCCACTAGAACCTTCGCCAATCGAAGAGCGAATCATTGCTGGGTCTTCGGACCCTGACATAATGATGACGGGAATCTCCGGAGCAATGGCTTTGACTTTTCTTAACAACATGGGGCCGGTCGTATCCGGCAAGTGAAAATCTATAAGCGCTAAATCGATATCTTCTTCGTCGATAACGGTTTCTGCTTGCTCACCGTCTGACGCCTCAAACACATTGAGCACGCCCTCAATTCGTTTGATGACAGTCAGTAAACCGTCTCTAAACAATCGGTGATCATCCACAACAAGAATATTCATTCGTGACCTAAGCGCTGTCCAATTTATTACACGAGATATGCGCTAAGCATAGGTGCTTGCGTTAATTCTGTCAGGTTTCGCAAGCGCTAAAGAACAAATATCGGTCGCCAATAAAGTCCTAGCTGCGAACCCCGTATCTTAGAATGGTCTTGCGCACCGCATTCGTCAGTGCGACTAGGCGCCGACAATTCGAAGCAAGGCACTATCTATGTTCGACTTTCTCCAATCCATACTACTAGGCGCGTCACTAACACTGTCGTTCGCCGCAGCATGTTTGGCATGATCAACAAAGGTAATACCGACGCCATTTTCAACAGATGCCCATGGAGTTTTGTTTGAGAGTGTGAGTTCAAGTTTCATGTTAGTTCCTTAAGATTACGTAAGTGGCTAATGCCAATGTATTGCTGAATTGGCACCACTATAAACCCGATCATGTGTAGGCCTACAAGGGACTAGACCATTCGGGCTATACACGCTTAACCATTGACGAGCATTTTACGCAGTCACCGTTTTAACTAGCCCTCCAACTAACCCTTCCGGTCAATACTGCGATGCACTCTCGCCCATTAATATGGGTTGCAGTTGCTCGTGATTCATACACGAACAAAGCAAAGAGACCCGTAAAAACCGGCACATGGGGAGTTGGTACTTAATATGAAAAAACACATGATGATATGTTTGATGCTCCTAGCCTCAACAAACGTGCTCGCATTCGATACCAATCAAGACCAACAAACCATCGACTATCAATGGCTAAAGGCCCTACCCAAACTTTGCTTAACGTTCGACTTTTATGATGCATCCCGTATCGCTTCGTTTGAAAGACCTGAACCCAATAACGACGCACTTAGACACACAGGCAACCGAACTATTTTTAGATCTCCACAAACGAATATGGCGTCAGTCCACTCACACAAGATGTCTTTGTCCAGCAAGACGCCGTCACTTAAAAGTCGTCTAAAGCGCAAACTTTATCAACTATTAGACAAACGCTTTAACGTCAACCTAAAACGCTACACACATATCAAAGCGAATGACTATATTCGTTTTGAAATCGAGCCACGGTTCAGCTTTCGAGGACGGTTCAAATCTGTGTCACTCAAGGCGGTACTGTTTGAATAGCGCGCTTGCAAATCAACAAATATGCACAACTAACAGACCCGCGAGCACCTAAACTATGAAGTTTCGTTCACAGCGCTTATTATCGTTACTCTACAAACAACGGATCAATCTTGCGATTACTCTGTTTATACTTTGCCTGATCATCAATGGCTATGGGCTACCAACAACGAACGCTAAAAAATCAAACAAGCCAAAAACCAGAAATGCGGTGATTCTAGTTGACAGCGACTCAGATGGTATCCCAGACAACGATGACGAGTTCCCGAACAACGCGCTAGAACATTCCGACCTAGATCGAGACGGCATAGGAAATAATGAGGACCTAGATGACGACGCAGATGGAATCCCTGATACTATCGACAACTTCCCTTTGGGGCCGGTCAAAAACTTAACGGTGTTAAAAGCACAGAAATTAGGTAAACAAGTTGAACGACGATAAAGCGCACCTCACCCGCGAACAGCTAGAGTACAATCGAACGCTGTTATTAGTGCTCATGCAAATATCCAGAGACATAACCGGCCACACCCAGAGTTTGCAAAATGTCTGGCTACTCGCTAAACCGTCTCAAAAATTCCCTAAGTATGTCAGTAGGTTTAAGAAGGAGGATAAAAAGGGATTTTCTAAGGAGTCCGCCAGCAGCTTAATCGAAGCATCAAGGACATATGATGCGAAATCAAGTGAGCTACTAGACACATTGGTAGAAGAGATAGAACAGCTAAAAAACAGCTTGAACGATGAATGTCATGACCACCATTTGTCCGATGAGTTACGCGAAAAAATGGGGCAATTTAGCGATGTAACGCAAACAGCCGTTTTGATTCGGCTATTGCTACAAGATGAAGGCATTGTGCTCCCCTATGTGAAGTTCTCCATTCCGGCCGAACTAATTGGTGAACATGTAGAATCAGTCCTCGAAGCCAGTAAAACGCTTAAAAACCGAGTGATTATGATAGCGATCAAAGTCGCCAGCGATATTACACAGTTACTGGGCCTCGAGGCCGTTTCCTCCAAGCAACAAAAACAACTCGAAGCTATGCGGCACGCGATTGAGCTTGCGGCGACTAGCTACAAAAAATCTGGCGATATTCGGGAACTGTTCTCGTCAATTGAATCGCTTTCAATAGAGTCGGCAAACAACTCGCCAGGCTCTAAACCGGTCGAAAACCGCAAACCAGAAGAAAGCCAAATAGGCGGGTCTGAAAACACTAAGAAAAAGCCTAGCAACTTTTTCCAGAAGCTAACGATTTGGTTAAACTCCGGCTGGAAAAAGAAATGGAAAGACATCATGTAAAATGATGTTGCTGATAACCGACAATTCCTCGAGTAACCCCCTGCATATGGCCTAGGCCATTTTAACCCTCCGTCTAGGCCATTCGCCCGATACTTTAGAGCGTATCCGCCCTATACACTGAGTCCCAATATTTAGTCATTTAGCCTTGGGACATATCTATGCAAACCGATCGCCGAAAATTTCTTAAAACCTTGATGGGTACTTCTGCTGCGTTACCTTTGGCACTCGGAGGCGCGTCAATGAGTGGTCTCGCGTTTGGCGCAAACGAATCAAAACTTAAGGTTGTTTTCGCCGTCATTCCAGATGGCTTTGGTGTCGATGCCTATGGCGGGTATAACAACGGATTATGGTATCCAACTGCAAACGGCTCAGACACTACGAACTTCCAGTTAAACGAGATGTCCCAGCACCTGGGTAGCCATGCAAATCGCGCGCTGTTTCTGAAAGGAACATTGTTAGCAAGCGGCACCGGCGGACATAACGCATGGAAGCATGTACTAAGAGATTCTGCTGGCTCAAAAACGTCAATTGATATTCTGCTTGGAAATCACATGCCTGGCGCCAATGCCAGTATCAAACGGCTTTATTCCGGCCCCCACGCAACAGTAGGCGCAAGCTGGAATATTTCGTATCAGGATAACAGCATGATTTTGCCTGAAACGAATCCTTACAAACTGTTCGAACAGGTCTATGGCAACTATCAACCCAGCGGCGGAGCAGTCGCCAACGCCAGCAAGACACACTTGTTCGACCCGATTAATAGTCAGATCCAAACCTTGCGCGCTCGCTTGGCTGGCTCGGAAAGAGCAAAGCTCGACACACACTTAGACTCGGTCGAACAGGTCGTGACCGACTTGAATACGACAGTCCCCAGTGCCGGCGAATGTAATCCGTCTTCGGCGCAGCCCTACAACGGACTGGTATCAAATTCAGCCGAATACCGAACTGAAGTCACTCAAGCACATGCCAAGATCATTAGCTCCTCCCTCAGTTGCGGCTCGTCCCGCGTTGCCACTATGCAAATCGGGCGCAGTGCAGACCAAGTCATCATAAAGTCGGTCTCAACCTCTCGTAACCCACACGACTGCGCTCACCGCTATGGCAGTGTCGACGAATGGAAAAACTCACGCGCATGGTATACCCAGCAGGTTAAATATCTTTTGGACCAATTAGAGGCTTATCCAGACCCAGACGTTCCTGGTGACTCCTTGCTCGACCACACCCTCGTCGTATTCACCAGTGAAATGGCCGACGGCGCACCAGAGCACATGCAAGATGTCCCCGTTACGCTGATCGGCGGCGCTTCAGGCTTGCTGAAAAACGGCAACGGAAGTGGACGTTTCTATGACATCCAAAGCTACGGCGATCGCAGCCACTGGAAGCTAGGCAAGGCCGTCGATATGCAGCGAATATGGTCAACAATCGCTCAAGCTTCAGGAACAAGTGTTCCTTACTCAGGTGACACCTCAACCATTCCAAATATATTTACCAACGTTTAGAGGCGTTGTTTTCACCAGGACGACAAACCAAATGATAATGTTACTAAGACCAAACAAGCTATACGCTAGCTTGTTAATTTCAGCCATTGCTTTAACCATGAGTTTCGCGGAAATCGCCCACTCATATTCAAAAAAAGATACACCGAGCACCACTCAGTCAAAAGCGCATAATACGCTTGTTAATATTGACCCATTGCATGAAATAAAAAGAGACCTAAGAGCTCAACTTCGTGAACAATACCCTGAAGAAGTTGTGAAGTGGTTAGAGGACAACAACCTAGCTGAACGCGTGCTGAAGCGCGCGCAAAGTCAACCAGAATTACTTAAGCAAGTTGCGGAAGTACGCAACCACGTTAACCTAAAAGGTTCTGAGAAATTTATTAATTTGCTGCTAGCCATCGCTGTTGCAAAGTCCTCGCGCTAGTCAGCACGAACGAACGTAAAGCCCTGCCGACATTGCCTTATCGGCCATTACTTCCAAGCCCTAACGCCTAGCGACCAATTGGCCTAGGCCATCCGGTCAATATCTTAACCCCCACTACTAACTCTAAAATTCGCTTCAATCTAGTTGATCCGATTTTTTGAGGCGCATTATGTTCAAACAATTATTCCTACTCACTTGCTTACTAAGCAGTCTTGTTATTTCAGGCTGTGGCTCTAGCGCTTCGCCAGAAGCAACTTCCGCCGCCAAGAGTGAATCTAACGAAAGTAACGCTGAAAATACGACACCCCCACTGGAAGTTGAGCAACCTGAAATAACGCCAATCGAGCCAAGCGAACCAGAAGAAATTATTGTCGTTTGGACACTTAAACCCGCCGTCTCGTTTATCAACTTTGTCAGTACAAAAAAGGTACATGTCGTCGAAAGCCATACCTTTGGCGAAATGGACGGGATCATAGATAGTGATGGCTTGGCGCTGATGCAAATCGGTCTTGAATCAGTCGATACCGGCATTGCCTTGCGCGATCAAAGGATGCGCGATTTATTTTTTGAGACCAATGACTACCCGCTTGCCGAAGTAAGCACACAGGTTGACCTAGATACATTGCAAACACTTGAGTTGGGGGAAGTTCATACGGACGCCTATCAGGTAAACCTTAACTTGCATGGATTAACTGTCACTATCGACGCGCCGCTGACGGTCAAGCGAATCAGCGAAACGCAAACACTGGTACGTACCCAGCAACCCATACTTATTAACGCCTTAGACTTTAATTTTTCAGGCGGTTTGGATGAACTAAAAGCACTCGCCAAACTGACATCAATCAGCCAAGTCGTGCCGGTTGACCTTTTCTTAGTTTTCGAACGCGCTGAGCAGGAGTAACTCGCCATGACAACGCATACCAATCATTCAAACTGCCCGACCAAATCAGCGACAACTAACAGTTCTATATTAATCGCGGCCCTCGTCGCGGCAATGGTCGCGCTATCATTTTTACCTAGCCATGCCAGCGCAAACAATTGTAGCTATTCCAGCTTTAACTCAGGGTCCCTTTATCAAACAAATGATCTTGTTAGCAATGCTGGCGGGCTTTATCGATGTAAAGTATCGGGCTGGTGCGCAAGCACATCGGATTGGGCTTACGAACCGGGCGTTGGTTTGTATTGGACAGAAGCTTGGAGTCTAGACACGCAATGTGGCGAGCCGACTGATGGCGGCCCTGATGAAACTAATCAGGAAAACAATGGCAACACTGATGAAAACTCGAACGAAGAATCTAACAACAACGAAAATAATGGCGCTCAAACACTTTGGAGAGTCGACAATGACGCGTCGCAAGTTCAATTCGTCAGCGTCAAAAAAGAACATGTTGGCGAAGTCCAGCGTTTTACCTCGGTCTCAGGTGGTGTTAATGATCAGGGACAAGTTCGTTTCAACATTGAGCTCGCCAGTGTTGACACCGCGATCAGTATTCGCGACGAGCGACTAAGAAACTTTCTGTTCGAAACGGACCTATTGCCCGAACTTGAACTGCTTGCCCAAACTGACATGTCGTCGCTAAGCCAAATGCAAGTGGGTGATCTCCAGACCGTCGACTTTTCTGGTGAGTTACAACTGCACGGTTCATATCAAACATTGGAGAGCGAACTAGTCGCCATCAAACTTCCAAACAATGCAATCCAAGTGACGACCGCCAAACCAATCATGATTAATGCCGCTAACTTTGCGATGGACGGCGGAATCGAATATTTGCGCGAGCTTGCCAACTTATCCGCCATTGGTAACACCGTGCCGGTCTATCTAAACTTAATATTGCGAGCAGAAGAACAGGCGTTCAACGCCCTCCCCGTTAACCCAGCTGCGCCGTCAGAACTTGAAGCACGTTACCTAGCGGATAACACACGCATAGAGCTTGAGTGGAGCCATGACGAGGAACACACAACCCACTATGTCTTGCAAAGTCGAGTCGATGAGGGATTTTGGAGCAGCGAGCCTCGTATCATAGCGACGTTAAACGAATATAGCTTTGTACCAAAAGCATCCGGTGATTATCGCTTTCGAATTTTAGCAGTGAATAGCTCTCGCCCATCTGAAACAAGTAACGAAGTGAGCATTAGCATTTCACTAGATAATACCGAAGAGTCGAACGAGAACAATAATGAAAATGGCGAATCAAATAGCGCCAGCGACCACTATGCAGTCGATTGTGCCGCATGCCATGGCGCAAGCGGAGAAGGTAGCGGTGGTATTCCCGCATTGACAGACCCCGGCTACACACTCGCTGCATTAAGCTCGACGATAGCCGACACCATGCCCTTTGGTGACGCAGGTTCTTGTGTTGGTGACTGCGCAAATACGCTAGCGCAATATATTTTGGACAACTTTGTCTCCAACAACGTTAGCCAACCCGTTGCGCCAGCGGCACCCTCTTCAGTCATTGCTGTCGCGTCAGGTTCACAAGACCGTATCGGCTTGAGCTGGGCAGACAACTCAGGAGTCGAAACAGGCTTCAGAGTTTTCCGTAAAAAGGATAGCGCGCAATGGAGCGAGCTTAGTAGTTTGCCGAATGACCAAGTCAGCTATCAGGATCTACAAGTTGAAATCGGCCATAGCTATACCTATCGCGTGCAGGCTTTTAATGCAGCCGGTGATTCGCTCGCCATTACCAGTAATACATTAGACCTAGTTGAACAGGTAGCAGTGCCATCAGCACCAAGCAATATCGACGTCACTCGCGACCTAGAAGCATTACTCGTCGCGTGGAACACCGCCAGTGGGCAAGTCGAAAGCTATCTGGTTGAACGCTCTGAAGATGACTCTGCTTGGTCAACCGTTGCGAACTTAGCCGCCAATCAACGTCAATACGAAGACCAAAATGTCAGTGCCGGTGGCGAGTATCGTTACCGCGTGCGAGCTGCAAACAGCGCTGGTAACTCAAACGCTAGCCAAATAGCAACGATTGCGATGCCTGCAGATTTAGACCAGCGCATCGTATTTGAAGCAAAATGTGCAGCCTGTCATTCGGCAACCGGTATCGGTGGTGACTTGTTAGGTGACTTTATCAAGCTAGGCTGGGCCGACAAGCAGTACAGCCAAATGCTCGACAAAGTATTAACCATGCCTGCCGGCAACTGCGACGATAACTGCAAAGAAGAAGCGGCTGACTTCGTGTGGACATCTGTGTGGGGCTACACCAAAGAACAGGAAATTGTTGGGTCAGAAGGTCGAGGCGTTCGCACCATACGCTTGTTAACCCCCTATGAATATCGCAATGCAGTATTCGACCTAACTGGCGTTTTTCTATCAGATGAAGACTTGCCCAAGCCACACTTCAATGACGAGTTTAAATACCCGACACAAGCAGAGCTTGGCCTTGTGCTAAACGAAGAAGCGCTCGAGTTCATGCGCCTTGCTGAAAAAGTTTCAGAGACTGCAAATCTGGCTAATATTGGCTGTAATAGCGCGGCCTGTGCAAACAATCAGATCTCGACAGCCCTTGAAAAGATCTTGCGTCGCACACCGAATGCCGAAGAAATTAGTAGTTTTCAAACGTTCAACAGTTCACATGGCAGCCGCGATATGCTGGCCAGCTTGCTCATGTCGCCCTACTTCCTCTATCGCCTCGAAATTGGTGAATGGAATAACGATGCGCAAGCATATCAATTGAATGATTTTGAAGTGGCTAGTGCCCTATCGTTCCAGCTTTTTGGCACCACACCAGATAGTAGCTTGCTGACGGCCGCGCGCTTAGGGCAACTAAGCTCCGAATCGCAAGTCGAAGCCAAAGCTCAGCAAATGATGGCGGATAGTCGCTTCGCGTCCCACTTTAGTGAGTTTGTTCGTTACTACACCAAAACCTATGACGATGTTGCAGAGAAGCCAGGGTTGAGCAGCGCGCTTATCGCAGCAATGCGCACAGAACAAAAGCAAGCCGTTGCCTATTTACTAGAGCAAGGAAGTTCGACGATTGATGAGCTATTTAACCCTGGCTATACCTTTGTCAACAACGTACTGGGACAGCACTACGGCATGCCCCATTCAGGCAACGCGAACTTCGTCAAAGTAGACAGCGAAACTGAGCGTGGTGGAATCTTGCACCAAGGAATTCTTCATGTAGCAAACTCAGATTTTGCAGCAACATCACTCGTTAAGCGCGGTAAGATGATACGCGAAAACATGATGTGTCATACCATGGGCGTGCCGTCTGGAATTGACCCAGATACGATTAGCATGCCGGCTTACGACTATACAACGCGCGAACGCTGGGATGTCATTACTGGCCCAGACGCCAGCGAAGGTCAATGCTGGCAGTGTCACCGTCTAATGAATGAGCCCGGTTCAGCACTAGAAGCGTACGACCAAGAAGGCCGTTATCGCACGACCGAGCCTGCATACAACAACCCAAGTGTAAATCTGCCGCTAGATATGGCCGGCATTCTAAGGGACAACACGGGCCTATCAACCCTCGCACTCTATGCT
The DNA here is from genome assembly GCA_913020045.1 of uncultured Oleiphilus sp. Taxonomy (GTDB): domain Bacteria; phylum Pseudomonadota; class Gammaproteobacteria; order Pseudomonadales; family Oleiphilaceae; genus PZPK01. The sequence continues at coordinate 17,798 of CAJWBE010000023.1, read as the reverse complement.
GATGCACGAGACCTCTCTCAAACGTTGGCCGGCATGACCGAAGTCAGAGAGTGCTTTGTAGAAAGTTACCTGCAATACGCAAATGGCCACGAACCAGACAGCCAAATGAAGCCAGATCAAGAAGCCTTAAGTGAACACTTTATAGAAAATGGCGACATCCGCGAGCTGGCTGCCAGCGTCATCAAAGCAGATTCATTTTTGTACCGGCTAGATCGCTAGATGAGAATGCCTTAAACAGCCTATTTAATAAGCAAAGCCCTCGCATCAAAACGAGGGCTTTTTGATTTTCGTCTGTAGGATAACGCTGCGGCAAACTACTCGTGGGCCCGCCTAATGATATATATCCAAATTTACTCAACGCCGTCGACAAGTCTGAAGTAACTTAAAAATTTATGTAGCATCTTATTATTCATATTCTGATCCCAATGATTGCTTCACAATGGATGAAATATTCCATAAAAATGGTAACGAAAGTTATGTCTAATCGATTAGACTTTTTACGTAGCGCAGAGCCAAACAGTTTGCCTGAGTTTGACGATATATAAATAAGGCAAGTACTATTTTCTTTAGGTTTCAACTGGAATACGTATGTTAAACACCATAAAAACAGTCATCGGGTTTATCGGTGCCTCAATTGAAAAATACACACCGCTTAAATTTAGCGGGGACTCGATTGAAGGTATCTATAACTACCACCCGATCACCGAGAATATCGCTACGTCTGGACAGCCAACTGAAGCACAGTTTAATGCCATCAAGATGGCTGGCTACAAAACCATCATTAATTTGGCTCCCGTAAGTGTTCTGGAAAACTCGCTACGCACTGAGCGCGAGTTACTCAATGAACTCGGTCTGAAATACATACATATTCCAGTCGATTTTAAGAACCCTACGTCTAACGACTTCGGCAAATTTTGCGATGCGCTTACGCCTAGGCGCGACCAGAAAGTATGGGTGCATTGCGCAGCCAACATGCGCGTATCCGCCTTTATCTATCGATACCGCTCTGTTGTACTTGACGAACCTGAACACTCCATAAAAAGCGATCTCGAAAAAATTTGGACACCCGTCGGGGTTTGGAATGCGTTTATAAGTAATAAGCGCTAGTACACTAGAAAAAACCTGTCCCCGTTGATTCCCTAGATAGAATAGATAGTTATGCCTCAAGCAGATCCCGCAAGAATCATGAGTTTTACATCGTCAGAAGATCTCGGCCGGTGGCTACAGGATAACCACGCCACCGAAACCGAACTTTGGGTAAAAATATTCAAGAAGAACACGAATATTATGAGTGTAACGTGGGACGATGTGGTCGTTGAAATACTTTGCTGGGGCTGGATCGACGGCATCAAAAAGTCAGTCGATGACCAAGCCTATCTCCAGCGAATTACGCCAAGAAAACCGAAAAGTAACTGGTCAAAAAGAAACAAAGAACACGTAGAGCGCTTGATAACCGCCGGCAGGATTCAAGAGCCGGGTCTGGTGCATGTTCGTGCGGCCAAGGCAGACGGCAGGTGGGAAAAGGCTTATACAGCGAGCGAAATGGAAGTGCCCGCGGATTTTCTAAGCGCGCTAGAGACTAACCCGAATGCTAAGAAGTTTTATGAAACGCTCACTAAATCGAGTCGTTATGTGATCGCCTATGGATTAAGTAGTGCAAAGAAACCTGAAACCAGGAGTAGGCGATTTTCAAAATTCATGGACACCCTGACCCGAGAAGAAAAACCCACCTAAGTGCAAAAAGAGATGGCAACAGGCAAAGACTCCACGTTAGCCGTAAAAAAGAACAACTAACCTAGTGACTAACTTTGTCTGTATTTCGTCTCTTTTAACGCTTAACAATATCAACCTGCCAATTTATGGCGTTGATAATCGTTTTGTTTTCTGTAGTTTATCTTGGTACAGCAAATCATCCGTCATACGGAACCAAGATTGTATAAACACTTGCTGGTCGTTTTCAGAGACCATGCATGATGAAAGCAACGTCGCACCATAACTAATACCTGCTTGTTGACTTACCTCGGCACTAATAGCCGCCCGCCAATCCGCTATTTTTAACTGAATATGGTCGTTAACCTTTTTTGAGTTTCCGATGATCAATACGGCGAATTCGTCACCACCTAGCCTATATACTGAGTCCTCCTGTCTCGAACCCGTTTTGATAATCCTTGCAACGGCTTGAATTAGCTCATCGCCCGCAATATGCCCTTGCGTGTCATTAGTCTGTTTAAGTCCGTCTATATCAATCAAGATAAGCAAAGCGTCTGCCAAAATACTGTCTGCATATAGAGTGGTGACGCGTGATATATCTTCATCGAACGCATGTCGATTTCGTAAACCTGTCATCTGATCTGTTTCGGCCTTCGCTTGGAAGTGTCTTACTTGCTCTCCCTTCTCAACCAAATCGACATATGCGCCGACCATCAAGCTCAGGATGCGAATAACCGATGTAGCCTCCTCCAGTTCTTGTTTGGTCTTCGCGGACTTGGACATTAAAAAAATGTGTCCAACAGGCTGTCCTGCGATAAAATACATAATCCCTTGGTAAACTTTAACGCCAAGATCTGTCAGCGGAATTTCGTCTGCAAATTGCGATTGTACATCTTCATACGTCACCACATTCATTGACTCAACAACCGCAAAACACGGAGTCCCGAGAATATCGTAGGACCAAGACGACTGAGCCCCTTGCTCATCGCGATACGCAATAATTTGTGCCACTTTATGATATTTATCTAGTTTTGTGATCGCCGCCAAATCCCAACCGCAATAACCCAAGGTAAGTTCTAATATTTTTTCAAGCACCCTTTCAGGAGAGTTTTCAGGTAAGGCAACTTGTTGAAGAGAGTTAAGAAAATCGTTTAGTGCTTCTGTTTTATTCATACAAAGACCTTAGGCAGGATACAGTAGCGCTCGTTAAACATTGACGTTAATTGTTTGGCTAGGTCAGAGTATAGGAAAGATCATTCGTATTTACAGGGCTTTACGATAGGAACTTCACTGACACCAACAACGACCTGTCGTTGCGGGCGATCCATTGGCGATCCTGCGAAGCTAACTCAGTTAAAAAGAAAATTCTAACCTAGCCGATAAGCTGCCAGTACTTGATATGAAACCCTTGGTTCGCAAACTCATGAGATGCGCTATTGAAGTATGACAAGGCGGAGTGCTGACCATCTGACACACGGTACATACCCTTAAATGCAGGCATCGCTTTTGTTGTTGGGAGCCACTTATTAACTGGGAATACCTTTTCAACACCCGAATCGGCACCCTGCTTCCATTTTGAAAAAACCATTTTTAATGCACTCATGAAAAGAGACATTCGCATACCACGGCTTGCTGAAATTTTTGCTTTGAAACACTCAAATCGAGCAACAAGGGCATCTACAAACTCAATGATTTTGCTATTCTGTTGAAGTAGGGTTTGTTTGTTTTGGAGTTCGACGAATGCTTTATACAACCGTTCATAAGACTCATTTTTTTCGCTCAATTGCTTAGTCATTTTGTTCAGGGCAATGGACCTATCACATAACTCAGTTTTGTAAGCATCTACCTGCTCAGTGCGCTTAAGCAGCAGTTCTGAATATTTTTTATAGGCACCATGCACTTGGCGGCACTTCTTTTCAGCAAGCTGCAGCTTGTTTTGCAGTACGACGTACTCTTTAACGTAGCGTCGGCTTTCATCGTTCTCCAACGTTGGTACCACGTATAGTTTTTTTGATGCATTCATCTCTCTGGCCTCTGCGATGTCTTGTCGTTGCTCACTAATCTGTATGTGAGAAATGATAGGGAAAACCGAACAAATTCGGTATCGGCCTGATGGCCTAAGCCATACTGCTAACCAATGGCTAAGGGCTTAGGCCCGCTTATTTTTCCGTTTGAATAATGGGATGATGAGACCTTTCTCTTTAGCGTTTATTCGAGTCAAATCGGCTTTGCTTTCCGGGTTATGGAGGTAGTAGCCTTGGCCAAGGCCACAGCCTAGTGATAAGGCGCTATCACGTGCAATACGGTCTTCAATGCCTTCAATCAAAACGGATATATCCAGTTTTTCGCATAGCGATACTAAGCTTTCCGCAATGGCGTAATACTTAGGCTGCATCAAATTCAAGCAAAACATTTTGTCTAGTTTTATGCCATCAACAGGAAGCTGAGTTAATGCAGACATAGACGTGAACCCTTTACCAAAGTCGTCTAACACGACTCGCATTCCTAGAGCACGAGCTTCGCCAATGTTGTCTAAAACCTGTCGCAGGTTTACGAGCGGGAGATTCTCAGTAATTTCCAGTTCAAGGCAGCTTCCGTTTAGGCTTGATTGTTTTAACCTTTTCTCAACTTGCGTCACAAAGCCTGCTGTCGACATGTCGACAGCAGAGACGTTAACCGCAACGCGCTCTATGCCATATCGACGCCTCAGTGCAGAAAAGTCGCGAAGCACTTGCTCCACAACCCACAAGGTGATCAAACTGATTGTGCCATCCTGTTCCGCTTTAGCGATAAGCTCAGCGGGTGCTTTGTTGCCACGGCGGCCGTTCTCTCTCAGCAGCGCTTCGGCCGCAAAAGGCTTGCCGCTTGCGAGGTCATATTGCATTTGATAATTCAGCGACAATGAGTCATTTGGCCAACTCTCATAGGAGGCCGCTTTGTTCCTTGATAGGTTCATAGACATTGCCTCTTTAGTTAGCCGCAAGACGAGTTAAGCTGTCTAACTTGTCTTCGATAGTGGTTTCGATATCACGCGCCTGAAAACGTGAGACACCCGATAGCGCGTTTGTATCCAGGCGATGCAGGTGCATAATGGGGTGGTTGTTCTTACGGAACCTTAAATCCCTATTAACGATAACGGGCAGAAAGTTTCCCTCTTTTTCGTAAAGCTTCTTTACCTGGCTCATTCCTTTATCAAGCGGAAGAGATTTAAACTTCTTGGTTTTCTTGGAGCGGTAGACAAGTCGCAACCCCTTGGTGCCCTCCTCGTTTGCCGCTTCATCTGGCACGATAAATAAGCCGGTCGGCCTGACCGCATCCGGGCGGACATTAAAGAAAGTATCGTGATATGAATATTGATTGGGTAAGGCGACCAAGCGATTAGGCGCTGATTTAACTGGGTGTATCTCGTAATTCGAGTAAAGCTGATTTACAGAACCGGAGAACAAGCAGATCGTATTTTCAAACCGTCGCAAAAACCTGACAATATTTTCGTTATATCGACGTGAGCCTACATTCCAGACTAAATCACCATTGCACGTATGCACTTTCGTTCACTCCTAGTAATACCCTTGATGGGGCAAGATAAACCGTTTTATCGGAAAGCGAAGCGCTTGCTTCACCCATTTAAGTTAGAAGGACTTTACGGTGTGGTTAGCGTGGTTTACAACGGACTAGGCCATTGGAACTAGTCAAAAACGAGGCAATGACACTACGAGCCTTGAGGCGTCGAAGCACTTTGCTAGCACGGTCCCTTTGCGCTGAAGGGCTTATGATTTACGCAATATTGGTGGCGGATCAAGCAAAAAACATTGTTGCTTTATAGGTAACAATAGATCATTATCCATCCAATTGTCTCGACTATGAAACCAAACTTTGGGTTCAGAATCACTCGAAACAAGGACAAAAAGCGCTGTAGACGACGCGATTTACCCGTCATTGTGTGCGCTGATAAACAGCAACCATCTAATCACGCAATCACGTTTCAGAATACGTGACTCAAAGGAATCTGTATGAAAACCAAAGACAATCTATTGCACTCTCCTGTGGTTATGGTTCTTTGCTTTATTGTCGTGCTGATTTGTGCCTTAGGGTTTAGTCGATTTAGCCAATCTGAAGAAGCAGCGTACTCCACCAAAATTCAACCGCTATTAGTCGAAACGATTGGCAACCAAGCGGTGTCAGTATTTACGAGTGGCGATCGTTATGTCGGTCGAATCGAGGCCGGTCAGCGAGCCGAAGTTGGTTTTGATATCTCTGGCGTGATTACCGCCGTGCTGAAAAGCGAAGGTGATACATTTAAAAAAGGCGACATACTGGCCACGCTAGATACCGACCGCCTTATCGCAAAACAACGGGAATTGAAAGCCGGAATTACGCGAGCGAATGCCGCCAAAAAGCTCGCTAAGTCTTCTCTTTTGCGGGCCGAACGTTTAAAGGCATCGCGAAATATTTCCGAGCAAGCCTTAGATGAAGCATTACAAAAGAAAGACTCTGCCGATGCGGAATATGAGCTAGTACTTGCGCAACAAGCCAGTGTTGACGTGGAGCTTAGAAAATCAAAACTAGTAGCGCCCTTTGATGGCGTTGTTATCGACCGCCTAACCGACGAAGGCCGAGCAACTAACCCCGGGGCAACTGCTTTGCTGTTAGAGGAAATTGGCAAAACTGAAATTAGAGTTGGCTTGCCGTTAAAAGAAGCAAGGCAGCTTCAGGTCGGAGACATCTTGTCAGTTGAACACAACAAACAGATGTTCAAAGCGTCGGTCGCCCGTATCAATCTCGCCTTGTCCACATCACGAGTGTCTGAAATTTACCTTTTGCCGCAGGACTTGGACGCATTAAGCATGAGTAAAGACGGTTCAGCGGCGCCGAAACAACGCTCTCCACTTATTTCTGGCGAGCTCGTGCACGTAGTCTTGCAAAGCAAGCCAAGCCTCGATCAGGGTATTTGGTTACCCTTAAGCACCTTGTCGGAATATGGCCGGGGTTTATGGTCCGTGTATTTGGCAAAGCCCGCCAGTGAAAGTGACTTATCTGCCGTGATCGAAAGAACCATTGTGGAGGTAATTCAAATTCAAGGCGAGTACGCTCAAGTCAAAGGGGGCGTCACTAAGGAGACTCTTCCCTATGTTGTCAGCTCTTCTACCTACCGCGTCGTCGCCGGTCAAAATGTTCGCTTGATTACTGCAAGTGCCGCTAGTGCTGCGACGGAGTGATCTTGATGAACCAGCAACCTGAGAAAACACCAAAAGCTTTTCATTGGTCATCGGCCTATTATAGAAACCTACACCTGCTCATGATGACCCTTATCGTCATTGTCGCCGCAGGATTCTCGGCGTGGAGTTCTTTGCCAAAAATAGAAGACCCCCGCATTACCCAACGTAATATCTCTGTGATTACTGAATTCCCAGGCGCGTCAGCTCGCTTGGTTGAATCGTCAGTTACTGAACTAGTCGAATCCAGCATCGCGAGTATTTCTGAGATTAAAACAGTCGACTCCACTTCGCGAGCAAACGTTTCTATTGTCGCGATCGAGCTGCAAGACAACATTACTCGCGTGAACAACCGACAGATAATCGCTCGCATTCGGGACAGAGTAAAAGAAGTGACAGCGAACCTTCCCGACGGTGCAAAAGCGCCCTCCATCAACGAAGAAGAAAGCATCGCATCAGCCTACACTCTCATTACAGCGCTTAGCTGGAATGGTGAAGGCGAACCACAACTTAGCTTAATGAACCGCGTAGCGGAGTCATTAAAAGACCGGCTGGAAGCCGTCTCTGGTACTGAGTATGTCAGCATTCATGGCGAACCAATCGAAGAGATTCTGGTTGAAGTGTCGCCTGAAGAACTGGCGGATATGGGCATGACGATCGGCCAACTCGCTCAACTGGTAGACGCATCAGATAGCAAACAAGTCGCCGGACGCTTACTGCGACCCGACGCCTCATCGCCGGTTGAAGTACGTGGCGAATTTAATTCGCTGGAACGTATCCGTACGCTACCGATTCGAAGCAATACCGCCGACACGCGTTTAAGTGACATCGCCACGGTATCCAAATCGCATATTGAGCCTGAAGAGGTAATGACCTACTTCAATGGCGAACAAGTCATTTTGGTCGCGGCCAGAATTCAGGTTAAAAGCCAGATTAGGCCGTGGACCGAACTAATCAAACAAGAGCTCGCCAAGGTTGAAGAAGAAACTGGCCATTTAGTGAAATTCAATATCGCTTTTGAACAAGCGAATTACACGGAAGGCCGTCTTGCGACACTCGGCGCTAACCTATTGGCCGGCGTAACCGCAGTCTTATTGGTGGTACTGTTTTTTATGGGCTGGCGTTCGGGGATTATTGTTGCGACCTCACTCCCTCTCTCCGCGGCTTGTGTACTGTTTGCACTGCAAGTTCTCGACATGCAAATTCAACAGATGTCGATTTTCGGGATGATCATCGCCATTGGTTTGCTAATCGATAACGCCATCGTGATGACCGACGAAGTAAGAACACGCATTGAATATGGCAAACGTCCCGTTCAAGCCATTGAAGAGTCAGTGAAGCACCTGTTCGCTCCACTACTCGCCTCAACGCTAACGACAATTCTCGCCTTTATGCCGATATTGTTACTCAACGGTGGCGCGGGTGATTTCATCGGATCTATATCAGTGAGCGTGATTTTAGCGCTGATCTCATCGTTTGCGATTTCAATGACAATTATTCCCGCACTCAGCGCGTGGTTGGAATCAGGCAGAAAAGCGGGAACGGTTCAGCAGCAATGGTGGAAAGTCGGCATTCAAGGCCCCGCCTACTCTGCTCGTTTTAGTCAGTTTTTGCTGAAAAGCTTGAAGCGGCCTTTTATCGCGATTGTCACTGCCGCCCTAATCAGTATTACCGGTGTCATGGTCGTTGGAACCTTACCCAAAGTATTTTTCCCAGCGGCAGACCGAGACATGTTCGAAATTCGCGTTTGGTCGCCTAACAATGTCACGGTTCCGGTTGCGTCCGTATGGGTCGAAAAAATCGATCAGCTCATACTCGAAAAAGAAGAAGTCACCCAAACAGTCTGGTCTGTCGGCGATAGTATTCCATCGTTCTATTACAACCAAATTATGAATAACAGCAACTCGCCTTTCTATGCAGAAGTTGTCGTGTCGGTACGAGACTCCGAAGACTCTTCAACGATGATAGACCGCCTACAAGACGAGTTAGATAGAGCCTTCCCTAACCTTCAAATTGTCGCGAAAGCATTTGCACAAGGCCCACCGGTCGAGTCACCCATTGAGTTTCGCTTGTTTGGACCCGAAACCAATACATTGCGGCGCTTAGGCGAAGAAATGCGAGCCTTTATTGCCGAGCAAACAGGCACATTGCATGTGCGTGCGAGTGTTTCCCCCGGTTTGGCGAAAGTATGGTTCGATGCAGATGAAAGCGCACTTAATCAAGTAGGCTTGCGCTTAAGTGATGTCGCCAGCCAGTTTAGTAATGCCTATGAAGGGCTTGAAGCAGGCAGCATTTTGGAAGATATCGTTGAGCTGCCGGTGCGTATAAAGTATGCCAATTCTGAACGGGACGAGCTCGAAGATCTGCGCACCTTCCCGATTGTATTGCCATCTGGAGAATGGGCCCCAGCCAGCGCGTTTGGTAATTTCATTATCGAACCCGACAGCACGTCAATTACCCGCCAAAATGGTGAGCGAGTTAATATCGTTCAAGCGTATATTGCATCAGATATCACGCCACTTGATTTAACCAATCAGGTCATCAAAGTGATTGAAGAAAAGAATTGGCAACTACCCGAAGGCTATCGCTGGGAAGTAGGTGGTGACGCCGAAGAAAGTGGCAATGCTAACGCGTCGCTAGCAGCCCACCTCCCCGTCCTTATCTTGTTAATGGTTACCTCGCTGGTACTGGCATTCAAAAGTGGCAAGCTGGCCGGCATTATTGGCTTAGTGGCCGTTTTGTCAGCGGGCTTTGGTTTGTTGTCGTTATGGATTAGTGGCTACGCGCTAGGCTTTAACCCCTTGTTGGGCGTCACTGGATTAATCGGTGTTGCCATCAACGGCTCAATTGTTGTTTTGGCGGGCATTCAAGCTGACGAAAAAGCCAAAGCGGGAGACCATCAGGCGATCGTCGATGTCACCTTATCGAGCACACGCCATATTATGAGCACCACATTAACGACCATAGCAGGCTTTATTCCGCTCATCTTGTTTGTTGGTGGACAGTTCTGGCCGCCGCTGGCGGTCGTTATAGCTGGCGGCGTGGGATTCTCTATTATTCTCTCCCTTTGGTTTACGCCGAGTATTTATGCACTCATGATACGCAAGCAATTGAAGCAGGCTAGCTAGCAGTTCTAACAGAAATTGCGTGGGGGCCGCGCCCTCTTGTACGGACTCTAAGTGGCAACACGAATAGGTTCTTGAGACAAGAGCGCCAAGGTAAGCTAGCTAGAGTAATTGAACTTCCCGATGATGCAGGCTGTTCGCCTGCATCACTCGCTTACACCTAATCCCAATCAATCGTATGAAAATAATGACAATCAGCGCAGCGCGTTTCGATCACTTTATCGTGTTCAGGCTCGCTTTGATGGCAAGTACCACAGGCCTCGATTTCTGGTAATAGGTTGTCAGCCGAAAACTCCGACTCTTGCGCACTCTTGTGGCAGTCCATACATTCCAAGTTTCCCTCGTGCTTTTTATGTGAAAAGCGTACTTTCTCAAAAATAGGTCGACTAAAAGACTGCTGTTCTTGCCAATCATATAGCTGCTGAGTTGAGTCAAATGTGCCAGCGGGCAAGGCATGGCAAGTCTCACACTGTTGTTTAGCGAACGCTTCAAGCTTGTGTAATGCCAAATCTTTGTTTTCGTCTTGGAAATGGGTGAACAGTGACACCATATCGCCATGTTCAATATGGGCAAGTTTATCTGCGCTTCCATTTAGCGATGTTTCAGGTTTTAAATGACACTGACTGCATTGCTCTGTCATGGTCACCGGAACAAAACCGTCGCCTCGTTCGTCGGGTTTATGGCAATCCACACACCCAAGTAGCTGGTCGTTATTGGCTAATTTGACGTCGTCATTTAACAAATGAGTTTTATGCGAAAAACTTAGCCTGCTTGCTGCGTTGTCACTTTGCTTGGCTAAGTCGAAATCGGGGTGCGTTTGCGGAAATCCAGTGATCACGTCTAAGTCGACGGCAACCCCTTTAGCTAATACCCCTTTTAAGGTGTCGTGCTCAGCGTGACACTGCAAGCATAGACGCTCATCTTTCACGATCAGGATGGAAGGGTCTTCATGCTCTTTATGACAGGTAACGCACAATGGATGTGTACCGGTCTGGGCCTCGGTTAAATGCCGCTTCATCGTATGGCAAGCCAAACATGGCTCAATCTGAATAGCGCTGAACTGATCTTGGTGACAATCTTTACATTCGGCCGTCGCATTTGCATGCGCACGATGAAGCGGCCCGGGGCTTAGTGTTCCTTCTAACAAGCCGGATAAAGAAAGCTCTGAATGGGATCGAGCTAAAACGGAGCCTTGAGACGAAAGATTCTTAGTTGAAGGACTGTTTTCAGGAACAACACTAAAATCCGGCACCCAAAAAGGAATTGAAATGATAAAACATAAAAGCATTGACCAGGCTAAGCGTTTAGACAATACCGGCCTCTTAGAGGGAGCAGCCGCAACATTTGACGGAGAAGATTGAAGCGAGCCTTCAAAACGAACATTTAGCTCAGACTCATTACGGCCAAGTTCAACGAAAAGAGTCCAACCGCCTCTAAGTGACTGCGTGCCCGGTACGCTTAGCTGTTTGGTTTTGCCCCCAATACTCAAGGCTATTTCTGACACAGAGAGCCTCGAAAGGCTCATGCGCGCAACGCCTTTTAGCCTTACGTCGCAGTCAGCACTACTGCCGATGCTAATCTCATCAGCGTCGATCTCATTCCGATAGACCTGTTCGCCCAAGTCTTTGTCAAAAACCGCGATGCAGAAATGTGTATTGTCCGCCAAAAATTCAATCTCTTTTTGAATCCCTATTACTCACCAAGTGTAATCTAGGATCCGAAGCTAACAAGCTATTTTGGCAATTTAGTGTGGTCTCAACGGCGCTAGTTCAACGACCAAACTAGCGGGACGTAAACGCCTAATCATCGCGGCTGACAACAGTCGCTAGTGATGGCTAACCTGACTAAGTTCAGTACTGAAAACTAACCACAACATGCACCACCAATAACACAACGAAAATACTCGATATCGCGCGATGAAGTTTGCGCCATCCACCCATTAAGTACTGCAACAAACTGGCAGCCAAAAGCCGACGGCACGTTGCGTCCCTCATCTTTAGCAGTCGTCTCATCTCATCTGTATCTGATGAATTTGCGGCGGCTAAGGTGCTATCACTGTCATTGATTTCGGTTTCCAGCCGCAACATTTGCTTATGCTCATCCTTAAACATCATCAAGCCTTTCATGAAACTTGAATTGAATGGATCTTTGATACTTCGATAGTCTGTGTCTTGCACTAAGTTCCAGACTACGTGATTAATCTTAATACTCGATTTTGATGAACGTGCTAACAACGTCGAATCCTGTGACTTCAGGTGTTGGATGATTTCATCATGATCAAACCACGGCCGGAGTTTAATAATCAGCGACGGAAAGAAACGATACGCAACAACGCCGACCAAACCGGACGCAACAAGGACGAACATCAGCATCATACTCAAGCCATGAAAGTTCATGTTCACTTTAAAGCCAGCGTGCATTAGCGCAATCAGCAACAATGCTGCGCCTGTGTAATTGTGCATCGCTACCCACTGCTGATGACTTCCAAAACGGCCAACAAAGTAACTTTTCTTGATCCCCAAAAACATCAACTGCAAAACGAGAAGGCCAGCAACGATACCAAAAAACAAACCAAGTGAAGTATCACCGGCATGCCCAAAGATCGGCTGCATCACCAGATAAGGAACAATAAGTATTGCAGCGACCAAGGCAATATATCGCCCAATCAACGGGCCTGATAATGAAAACATAAGTTTCTCCGTTTAGACTCTTAAAGGTTCACTGCGTGAATAAGTTTCGCAGGGTTAATACGCTGGGCCGCGCCCGTTGGGCAAGCTTGAACGCAAGCTGGGCCATTTTTTTGGTTTACACACAAATCACACTTAACCGCCTTTGACGGTTTATCTGCTTTGCTCCCAATACTTGGTATCCACTTGTTTAGCCATTGAGATGAAGCTTCCGTGGTCATGCTAATGACGTTATAAACGCAACTTTCAGCACAGTTTCCGCACCCAATGCATTGGTCATTAATAACGACTTCGCCCGTTGATTTCCGTTCGATCGCGTCTGCTGGGCAGTCCGTCAGACACGATGGTGTTTTACAATGGCGACAAGCACTCGCTACCAATAGGTTATCAACCAAAACGCCTGCTTTACGGTCAAGCCTCGATACGCCGTCGTGTGTGCTAGCACAGGCCGTTTCACACGCATCACACCCCACACACTTCTCACGATCTATCACGAGAACGTTACCTGCATTTCCTAAGTCTTCATTCGCAAAAAAATCGAACTTAGCGGGGTCCACGGTACCAATTTGATGTGGCACCGGATGGGAGACTAGTTCAAGGTCTGCATTGATTCGCTGGCTAACTAACTCTGGGTTCAGGTTATGAAATCCAGCAATTAAACTAACCGGCAGCGCCCAAGCAATCGTTGAGTCTTGATTAACTTCAAACGCAGGAAGCGGCTTGTGTTCAAGCGCCTCTTTAAAACCGATCTGCCCTCCGCCCTGTTTAAACAGATAATCCTCACCCTGCCCGACCGACACAGAGCCGCTCACCAGCAGATAGATAAGCTCACCATCGGCATCGATCTTTTGACCTTTTAAGAGCTCAACAAGCTCCGATTGCTTCAAAAACAAATCTAGTAGGTGCGAGGGGATGGTAGAGCGCATCAACCATTTCAATGAGCGCTTTAGGTAAAGCTTTAGGAGTGAATTTTTAAACGCTTGATTCGCTTTCAACAGCTTGAAGATAGCCGACTGGGGAAACTTTAGAATGACTGAGCCTTTACGAGCGACCACTGAAAACTTACTGGCCTGCTTGCTCAGCAAAGTAATCTCACCAAAGCTCTCACCGCGATCAATCACAAAGTTGTCATCGTTTTGTGTATGAATATCTAACGCACCCGCAAGGACCAAAAATAGCTCTTCGTTATATTGCCCGTTGTTTATGAGGGTTTCGGGTTTTTCAAACACTAAGACCTCAGCACTCATCAATGTTTCTCTAACAGCGCTTTCTGACAAGTGCTTAAACAAACTTGTTGCATGAACCCATGCCATTACTTCTCGGGCTGAGTTTTTGATGTCGTTCTGGTTTAACTTTTCTTGCAACAGCATCAACTCGGTCGGCATAACCGAATAGCCGCTCAAATGCTCAATGCAGATCATGCCCTGATTCATCCCTTGTTTAATCAGAGACTGTCCAGACAAGGCACCAATAGCGTAAATTCCTTGCTCTGATGTTTCGCCAAACTCGTTTAAAAGAAGCCGGCCTGCGACTTCTTCTACAAGATCTAGCCCTAGTGATTTAAAAACAGCCATCGGCGACTGTGTACCGATCCGCACTAATACCTGATCAACTTCGACTCGCTTTTTTGAGCTTGCGTCTTTGAACCTAGCCACCGTTGAACCCACATCACTCTTACTGAGCGAAACTAACTCGCCATTGGAAATGCATTGGACCTTTTTTTCTAGAATCGCTTTTTTAATTGCCGCCTGATTGGCGGCTTTACAGCGCTCGAAGTGGCTACGGCGATTCAATAGCACAACACGGTTGGTTTTTGACAGCAGTAAGGCTTCTTCTACAGCGGAATCACCTGCACCGACGATCAAGATTCTTTTTTTGTGCCAACTTGCATCCTGCGGAATCTGGTAGTCAGCAACCCTCATCGGGTCGACTAAGGACGGAAGCGCGACAGGTTTGCCTTGAACGCCAAACGCGAGCACAATTTTTTTCACATAGTATTCGTTGCCTGAGGTACTTTGGATAACAAACTGGCTTTCGTTTAGATCGTCGCCTCTACCTGCCTTGGTGATTGCCGCAACGCGCTGATTGAATCGAATATCAACTTGGTACTGCTTAGCCTGATCCTGCCAGCTTTGTATAAGCCCCTCTTTGGTGTCGGCTGAAAAAGACAAGCCGCTGCGCTGAGGTAGCTTGATGGGCTCATCCATTACCCACTTACCCTCCGCAAAAGAATGTATTGTGTGGGCGACGCCTGGGCTGGCTTCGAGCACAACATGGCTCAACTGGCGTTTCTTCGCTTGAATCGCAGCGCTTAAACCAGCGGGCCCAGCACCAATAATTGCAACGTCAACGCAAGTTACGTCGATCGCATTATTCACAATACTGCTAGCAAGATCTGTCATGGTCGCTCCTCAATTGAAGGCGCCATAGTAAAAGAGCAAACGGCCTCGTTGTATTGACCAAACGGGCTAGGCCGTTTGTTGGCCATATGGTCAATACCCACTTAGCGCTCAGCTCGGTATCTTTGTCCCAACTTAAGCAAACACTTAGAACCTAGCTCAGCTAGATCAAAGTCTTTTACCAAAAAGGTGACAACATGCAGGCGCTAATCATTCACAGCAACACTGAAGCAGCAAAGCAGCTATCCAACTACCTACATCGCGAACAGCTAGTAGTATCCGTTGCAAAGTCTATCGATGGCGCGCATAAATATGCCAACTCGAACAAGCCTCCACAGCTCGTGTTAATTGACTTGTCTACGTATAGCGAAGCATCTGTGGCTTATCTGAAAAAAGTTAAAGGCAGCGACACTGAAAAGTGGACGCCAGTTATCGGGATCATAAAAGACGGAGAAGACAACACGGTAAATGAAGCATTGAATCTAGGCATTGATGACTACATTCTGGACACCGCCAGTGAAATTGAAATCCGCTCTAAAGTAAAATTGCTATCGAGTTTGCACAAAAAAATGACTGCGATGTATCACCAGAATGCCTTACTCAAGAAGCAAGTCACGACTGATCCTTTAACTCAGTTGCCAAACCGAGCCGCTGCACTCGAGTACACTGAAAAAATGATTGACCAAAGCGTACGATACGGCCAACACCTATCTCTGGTTAGCGTTGCTATTGACACGCTAGCGTCGTATGAAGAAGCCTTTGGCTACGAAGCTGCACAAAGCTGTGTATCGATGATTGCTGCTGCAGCTGAAAATACGCTAAATCGCCCCCTGGACTTTATTGGCCGAATTGACGAAACACACTTTATTGCGGTGTTACCCGATACAAATACAGAAGGTGCGAATCTCGTTGCTACGAATATTCAACGCGCTGTTGAAGCACTCAATATTCTCCGAAAAAAGGGTTCAACACCCAAAACAATGACCGTCACTACCGATGTATCTTCAGCACTTGGCGGAGAAATCGACAGCCTCGATCAGTTTGTGCTCCAAACGAAAATACCTGTCATCCAGCCTGACCAGCACATATCGGCGCCGACTCGCCTTGGCAACGTCAGTAATATTACGTTTGGTCAAAGTATTGGTGAGTGCTTATCCGACGCGATCGTCGTCACGCCAACCGTAACGCTTCAAGCGGGATAGAGAATATATGCCCTTAACTGATTGTGGGGCAGGAAGCTTGTCGGCTTCTGCCCCGTTTTGCTCTCCATCTTTGTACGCTTATCATTACATCTGTTTTAGCCTTAACACGCCTGCGAAATAGATGCGTACGGTTGCCGCTCTAATATAAGCCGTTAGATATCAGCAAGCCTAAGGCCCCTCGCTCATCTCGTCGCCTTAATCCTATGCCAATAGCCGCATCATTCTTTTCCAAAATTTTAAAATTCCATTTGCAACAAGCGCTTATATAGCATCAGTACTTAACAACCTTTGATAAAGGCCTTGAATCTTCGTATCCTCTTGCATCGAATGAGTTCGGACTGCGGTCTCTAGCCATAAAGTTGTTAAGGAGTTGAATTTTGTTTGGTTCTCGTTTTGAAGATATAAACCTAAAGGGTGATGTATTTGGCGGCGTCACCACCGCAGTCATCTCTCTGCCTTTAGCATTGGCATTCGGCGTTGCTTCCGGCGCAGGTGCGGAAGCAGGACTTTGGGGCGCAATTTTAGTTGGTTTTTTCGCAGCCTTCTTTGGCGGCTCTAGCACGCTTATATCTGAACCAACCGGCCCCATGACGGTGATTATGACCGCCGTCCTGACGAGCATTATGGCGAAGTACCCTGAGTCTGGCATGGCCATGTCGTTTACGGTGGTGATGATGGCAGGCGCGTTTCAAATACTGTTAGGAACGTTAAAGCTAGGCAAATACATCACTCTCATGCCCTATAGCGTCATTTCTGGCTTTATGTCTGGAATTGGGGTGATTCTCATTCTCTTGCAACTGTCTCCCCTACTCGGCCATGCAGCGCCTGCTGGAGGCGTAACTGGGACGCTTTTAGAGCTTCCCAATACGCTTTCCAATATAAAATTTGATGAGTTTTTCTTGGGACTCCTCACGCTTGGGATTCTGTTCTTACTCCCTAAAAAGTTTCAGAAATTCATGCCCGCACAACTTGTCGCCTTAGTGGCTGTTACGCTGATCTCGATCGCCTTCTTTGATAGCGACAGCATTCGCCGTATTGGCGAAATACAAGCAGGGCTGCCGTCGCTAGTGATGCCCTATATTAACGCAGAAATGTTCACCACAATGGTCATTGATGCTCTGGTACTTGGCACTCTTGGTTGTATTGACACTCTACTCACCGCCGTTATTGGCGACTCATTAACGCGGAAAGAACACGACTCGGACAAAGAGTTAAGAGGTCAGGGTTTAGCCAATATGATTTCCGGCTTGTTTGGCGCACTGCCCGGTGCGGGTGCAACGATGGGCACCGTAACAAATATTCAAGTAGGCGCTCGATCACCCGTATCAGGCATGATTCGCGCTGCCGTTCTCGCGCTAGTCGTGCTCGTCGCCGGCGGATTAACCGAACCAATCCCCATGGCGGTGTTGGCAGGCATTGCTGTTTACGTTGGCTTTAACATTCTCGACTGGAGCTTTATCCA